>DAIDHK010000005.1 GCA_027459725.1 Candidatus Levyibacteriota bacterium | reverse complement strand
GAATATTTATTCTGCAGTAAGGGGTGGCAATCGTTTCTAGAACTCCTATCATCATTCTATGCTTTCGATCTATCGAGAATGCAATGACCCTGAGTAAAACCTATAGTACTATTGACTTCATCGGTAATGTGTGATATTATGTACCTGGTTGCAGATAGTACGCTCGTACATCTGCTTATATATTTGATTTAGTTTTTTGAAAAGATAAAAGATACCTTATTAATACATTTTTATCCACTTGTATCTTATTCCTAATAAAATCACATCATTTCCTAAGCAGACATATGAGCGTGCGTATCTGAACTAAATAGTCTAAATTATGTATAAATCCAGAAAAAACAACTATAAGCGTTTTAAAAACAGAGATTCTTATTATCCCTCACATAAGAAGTCTTTTCGTGGTTTTAATTCGGGGGAAAAAAGACTTGATCCTAGTGTGTTTATAAGAAAGGTAGACGATATTAAGGCAGGTATACCTAATATGACGAATATGACCGAGGGTATTAAATTTGTTTCATTCAATATCGTTGACAAATTAAAAAGAAATATTTTACAGCATGGATATATCAGTCCTACCGAAATTCAGGCCAAAGCAATTCCTGAAATAATGGCGGGCCGAGATATTATAGCGATGGCCAATACGGGATCTGGTAAGACAGCTGCTTTTCTTATTTCGCTTATCAATAAAGCGTTTTTAGATAGAAGCCAGCGGGTACTCATTGTAGTTCCCACGCGTGAGTTGGCATTACAGATAGCGGATGAATTTGTTTTATTTGCTAGTGGAACTAATCTGGAGACAGTCGCATTAGTTGGGGGTACCGATGTTAAGCGACAGATATATGCACTGCGTCATAATCCGCATTTTGTTATCGGAACTCCGGGAAGATTGAAGGATTTGATTAACCGAAAAATATTGAATTTACAATTATTTCAAAATGTGGTTCTTGATGAGGTTGATAGAATGGTTGATATAGGGTTTATTCATGACATAGAATATCTAATTTCATTTCTGCCAAGAGTTCGTCAGTCTTTATTTTTTTCCGCAACTATTGATAATAAAACGGAAAAAATTCTTCATAAGTTTGTTAAAAATCCCGTTAGTATTTCTGTTAAGAAACAGGAAACACTAAATACTATCGATCAGGATATCGTAAAAATATCTAAAAATATGTCAAAGATAGATGTTTTGCATGATCTTTTAGCGCAATCGGGATTTGATAAAGTAATTATTTTCGGCAAAACAAAATGGGGTATTCAAAAACTTACTAACAATTTAACAACACGAGGTTTTAGGGTTGCTGCAATTCATGGTAATAAAAGTCAAAATCAAAGACAACGGGCGCTACAGCAATTCAAAAGAGATGAGATTAATATTCTTCTTGCGACTGATGTGGCATCACGCGGTCTGGATATCGAAAATGTAACGCATGTGATTAACTATGATGCTCCATCTTCATATGAAGATTATATTCATAGAATTGGGAGAACAGGAAGAGCGGGCAAAAGAGGTAAAGCGCTTACTTTTGTTGAGTAAACAGTAGATATTTTTTATTCCGGGTTTGTCTGGTTTATTGTATTTTTTCTATTAATAGAATCTATTACACGTTGTGCTATGACAATATCATGTTTGGTTTGAGCTGAAATATGCAATTTGGGGATATTTTTAAAAGATAACCACTGAAATATACGATCATTTTTGCCAGGAAAATCAGATAATTTTTTTATTTCTGAATAAAAAATACTATAATTTGCATTATCATTTTCATAAGAATATACCGAGTTTATATTTTTAATCTCCAGTCCTAGTTGTTGATAAATTATATTTTGAAATATTTTCTCAGCGTAAGCTCCCTGTTTATATGATTCTCCAAATAAAAACCATTGCGATAAATGATTTTGTAAAGAGGAAATTTGTTGCAAGAGAATTTGTTGAGAAGGTTGATGGTATAAAAATCCGCTTACATAAAATGATTTATGCATTATATACATTATACTATAAATATTGGTTAAACGATAGCTCTTGTATAGGTCACGTACTTTTCGTACGGAGGGTTTGAATAAAGTTCATATGCGACATGTATTTAAGTGACGTATGTGGCCTTTGTTAGTTATATCAGTATAAATACTCTGTAATCTTTTTTGCAAATGCGTCTTGGTCCATAATAGATTTCGTTACTTCTTAGGATAAACTCTTTCTGTATGGTTCTATTGAACCTCTCAATGAAACCATTGATCTTTGGCATTCTGTGATAAATGAATTGGTGTTTAATTTTCTGTTCCACTAGATACTCTTAAATGATTTAAGAAACTCAGAGCCATTATCAGTTTGCATGGTATGAATTGGTGTTGGGTTTGCTTTCTGAAAGCTTTTAAACACCTCTCTGGCTGTTGCTGATGACAGATTTGGAACATAGGTCACTTGGGCAAATTTAGCGTAAATATCAATTACACACATAAACAAATGTTTCTCAAAGTTAACATACACAACGACTGAATCCATCTCAATAAATCCAGGGGTTTTCACCTTGGGAGATTTTCGTACTTGCAGGTTCTTGAAACTGTCTTTCTGTTTCTGTGGGTAGACTTTGGCTTCAAAAGTGAAATGTCTTCTTTTGATAATCTTGGCAATGGTGGTTTCACAAATTGTGGGAATTCCCAGCTCTTTTATGAGTATCTTGGTCGCAATGTAAGTTGTGTCTTAATTTATCTCTTATTCAAAAAATCATCAGTTTACTTTAGAGAAACTTACTTATCTCTATATCCCTTTATTCTGGTTCTAATGCATGTCGCTATAGTATTAATGCCATATCCACTAATAACAGCTGTGGCTATAACATGCGATGAAAGATCAGGCGCACTAACAAAAACACCCGCTGTAGCGCCTGCAAAAACCGACAATGCTGCAAATTCCGAAGTTCGATTCTTATATCTGGTAAATCGATCTAATGATGTTGATATTACTCGTTTAACAGTCGTGGGTTGATAATTAGTGATAGCTTCCGGAGTCAAATCAATAGGATTTTTTGCTTGTATTCTTGTTATATTTTGTTCAGCTTTCGCTAAAATATCTACCGCGTCGATTGCTGCTCGATGCATTGACACATCTCGGCTATCTGCTGTTGCTTTCATTTGTCGGAAAGTATTTAAGGCTATTAATTCTAACTTGTCTTTTTCCATATATAACTGCCATATTATACATAATCTTGCTCTTGAAGTAAAAATAGTTGATGTGATGTAAATATAGTTGCCTATTATTATAAATTTACCAAATAGCGGGAAATTGGTTGGGGAATATTGGGTGATATATACGTAATTCATATAAGGAGCAGATACAATGCAAATATTTCGGAAACTGTCAGAAAAATACTTTCCATCATTAGAGGCTAATTTTATTTGGTCTTGAATTGGATCTACTAATCCGTTTTTAAATTAATATAACAAACAATGTGTTTGTGAATGAGAGTAACCTATGATTTTGGATCCAGGAATTATAGTCTCAGAGTATTTGTTTACTATTCTGGATTTTAGCTAAGTAGCATATAGAAAAAGAGGTGAAAGTATGAGTGAATCAAATTTGGACCTGGTGATGTGGAATTGAAAGATAAAGTACAGACGGCTGTAGAAAGAAGTGATACATTTTCTCAGACGACTCCCTCGGAAGCGAAAAAGTCTTCTGTGGCGACTGAGCCAAAGATGCCTAAATTGGATAATTATAGTATTTGTTTTTCAAGGAGATAGGTGCCGATGCTTCATCTATCATTTTATGCATAAACTACTGTTTAGTACTAGAAGAATTTAGAGTGTTTTTGAGATGGCGAGCAGATGGCGAGAGGCGGTGGTATTACCACCTTGTACATCAAGAGTGGCGAGAAGGAGATAGAGACTTTTCAGATTTTTTGTCAGGCCGGTATAATCATATAGATATTTGTACATCCGAAAATTTTCATTTATAGGAAAAGAGTAGGTAATTGCATGAGATAAAAGCTTTCTTACAGCCATCTGATTGTTAGTCATCAAGTATGATTTCGCCAGTAAAATATAATACGTTGGATCTTTATATGGAGAAATACTGATCGCTTTTTTGATGTAAGTTTGACAAAGACTTTCTTGCCGTTGTTGACAATAGGAATAACCTAACAAATAGTAGATGTCGCTATCACTGCTGTTTATTTTTTTTGCCAGAACCAGTTGTGCTCTCGCATCTGTCCATTTCCCCTGATTGATCAGAAGCAGGGCTTGATTGAAATAGTATTTCTCATCATAAGGGTCAAATTGTATCGCAGCTGCCAAATAATTTTGTTGTTCAGTTATGTTTGATGCTTGTGCTGCCTGGTTAAAATTCGATGCACTCAAGATTCCTAATGTCGTTATGAATAGAAATAATAATACTGCAACATAAGCTAAATAAATTTTGCCTTTTTCTTCTACTACAAACTTGGATGTTTTGCATAGTGATAGAAGAGCAGCACAACAAAGCCAGAAAAGTAATAAAAGAGAAATTCGTGACCAATCTATATCAATGAGCGTGTGAGCGAGCGCACCAATCCAGGCTGCTAAGAACCCTGCGAACACACTATTATCCTGAGCTTTATTAAAAAAATGAATAGCGGTTTTCTGAGTCGGTAATATGATGCTTGCCAAAAAAATTAGGAAAAATATCAGGGCAGGTATTCCATTATCTACTGCAATTTCAAGAAAATAATCATGGGCGTTGGCTGAATACAACCAGGGTTGTGTTTCATATGTCTCCATCATCGTTCCAAATGTTCCAGTTCCCATTCCTACCAAAGGAGAAGCCGAAATCATGGTCAATGCATCTTGCCAAACGGCAACTCTCGTTTTGGCGCTTACATCTTGTGTTTGCGAAGAAAGCTCATTTCCTATGCTTGTCAGTCGTTGGGTTAGCTGAGTACCTCGAATACTAATCGCGCTGAGTATGAAAATGATGGTAGTTAGTATAGCAAGGAGTTTGCCATATTTTCTCATACTTCGGAAAGTAAGTATAAAGAAAACGCAAAGACCCAGAATTAAGGATATCCATCCACCACGGGATGATGTGAGAATGAGAGCAAACACATTTATTATAAATAAAATACTCAAAAGAAAAAGTGTTTGTTTAGTCTGTCTTCGGATCAGTAACGCTAGTGTGAGGGGAATAAGAAAGAGTAATAGTCCGGCAGCTTGATTATGCCAGAGGAATGATCCTGCAAAGACTTGATGATTAGCAATGCCGTTGTTAAGTAAAAAAGTTACGAGATCATAAACCACGAGTAATTCACCCAAGCTAACTATATATATATGTAAATCATGCAAACGTGATTTTTCCTGCGAGAGAATTGAATATGTCATCAAAAAAAGCATCATAACTCCTATTATTGGAGCAGTTGCCCAAAGAGATACGCCAATATCACGAGAAAAGAAGAGTGTGATTAGCTGCCATACAAGAAATAGGGCGAGGGTAATTGTCGTAACTAAAGGGAGTGTCAATTTACCTTTGAAAAGCAAATACAGTATAAATAAGGTACCTGCTAGAAATGCGAATAGTGAGTCATTTAATCGATAATTTGCGGATTGTTCTAAGAAAACAAATAGATAGACTACAAAAACAGATGCGAAGAGAAAAAATGTATTAAATGAAGTAAAAAAAGGAATCCGTTTAAATAATTTTGTACTCATTCTATACTTTCAATGAAAGATTAATGAAGTAAGTATATCACAGTGTACGGAATATTTATTTCATTTATATGCGTTACCCCCATTTCGGTAGATTGTTTTTATTTAATTCTCACTTTTACTAAGAGTCCATCTTAAAATCGCGTATGTATATTCTGATATAATAAATCTGTGATTATTACTAAAAAAGAGCCATTTACCCCACAAGAAATTATCAAATTAAAAGAAGTATTTGATACATATATTAAAACGGTTATTGATGTAAAAAAGAAGATTTGTTCAGCAGGTTGTGATAGGCATTTTGAATCTGAAGAGGTTCTTTTGAAGAATGGCTCAGCTCAGGCAGATATTTGGGGTGGAGGTGTTGATTTGGAAACCAAAACTATTGATTTTAATTCCTTTATTAATATAAGACCGACACAGAATAATCGGAGTAATGAGATACAGAGTGAAAAGTTGAGAAAAGCATATGAGGAGTTAACAAAATTCTTTTTTGGGGCCATTCTATGAAGAATAATAAAATTGCAATGGAGTCTTTAGTAATGGATCTCATGCGAGTAGCAATTGGATATCATAGAAATTCTGTTACTATGGCTTCTCGATTCTTAGATGAAGCACTGAAGAGAAAAAATGAAATTAATCCATCACTTGAGAAACCATATATTCAAAAAATCCTTTCTAAGATCGACACATTAAAAAATTATGATAAGGAGAAGTTAGCTGAGTATGCTCTTACATATAGCATAATTCTTCAAAATTATACTAAGATGTATCATAATCCTTAATATATATATTTGAAATTGAAAGCGTATTGAAAAAAAAGTAGAAACTAGCCATGCAGGCATTCTTATTGTTTAATTCAATTATGAAATCAAATAGCTTGGACTCCACATTGATCCATAAAGAACAAATCCATAAAGTCGGTTGCTAGTGCTGTTTTAAATAGCCATCATGTAAATTTCACATTATGAGAAACGAAAAATTGTGTGAAAAATGAAAGACACTGCTGGTTTATTAAATTTATTTTCATTTAGAATACGGGAAATATATCTCTACTTTAGAAAAAACTGTATAATTATATTAAATCTTTATTTATAATTCTATGAAAAAAATACTGCTTTCTATGTTTGTGGTAGGACTTTTTATTATAAATGGACTTTTGAGACAGGAAGATATAAACAGTACTCCTTTAAATATCCCACCACAACCACAACAAAATACAACCAATATTATGACAACTCCTCCCACAAGCGGTTCTGGAAACCCTCCCTCTCAATCAACCCCAACCCCTCTACAATCAGGTGGTTCAACAAACTCTTCTACCCCGCATGGACAGTATAAAGATGGGACATATACAGGAAGTGTTGCAGATGCATTCTATGGCAACATCCAAGTTCAAGCCGTCATTAGTGGGGGACGAATAGTCGATGTGATTTTTTTACAATACCCCAATGATAGAAGTACATCCATTGCTATTAATACACAGGCAATGCCATACCTGAAGCAGGAAGCCCTTCAAGCCCAATCTGCGGCAGTAGACATTGTATCCGGGGCATCTGATACAAGCCAGGCTTTCCAACAGTCTCTTGCATCAGCGCTGTCACAAGCTCACTAATATGTTGAAATTTATTTATTCTATCCTTGACAGAATTACGATGTATCGTCTTGTACTCTATGAATTGATAGGGATTTTGGTCATTGCATTAATATTTGGATTTTTGGGTATTTTACCTTATTCTCCCGGATCAATTCTGTTTTCGACTGCATTTATCCTTTTTCTTTCGCTTATTACTAACGGTATATTCTCAAAAGTATTTGACGCTCCGACAAATGTTGAGTCTGCATACATTACAGCTCTTATCCTTGCCCTCATTGTTCCTCCGTTTAGGAGTACGAACGATCTGTTGATTCTTTTCTGGGCGCCTGTGTTGGCAATGGCATCAAAATACATACTGGCAATTAATAGAAAACATATTTTCAATCCAGTTGCTATCGCAGTTGTCTTGACTGCACTTTGGTTAAATGATTCAGCAAATTGGTGGGTTGGAACACCAGTGATGATGCCCTTTGTTGTTATTTTTGGACTTTCTATTGTTAGAAAAATTCGTAGAGAAGATATGGTGTTAACTTTCTTTTTTGTGGCATTTATCACTGAAACATTTTTTACACTTTATCATGGTGCCAATATCCTCACTACTTTTAAAACCCTCCTGCTTTCCTCGTCATTGCTGTTTTTTGCCTTTATAATGCTCACGGAGCCCTTTACAACGCCTCCGACAAAAGATTTGAGAATGTTTTATGGAGGACTGGTTGGCTTTCTGTTTTCGCCGCATATTCACCTTGGAACACTTTTTTCAACCCCTGAACTAGCACTTGTAACTGGCAATATTTTTTCCTATCTTGTCAGTCCAAAACAAAAACTTTTTTTGCGCATTAAAGAAAAGATATCATATGGTCAGGATATTATTGACTTTGTGTTTACGACAGCAACAGGACGTTTTACTTTCTTACCCGGACAATATATGGAATGGACGATGCCCCATGAAGATCCGGATAGTAGGGGTAACCGAAGATACTTTACAATTGCTTCTTCACCCACTGAAGAAAATATACATTTGGGTATAAAATTTTATCCTCAAGGCAGCAGTTTCAAAAAAGCTCTTCTTAACCTTGACGCAAAAAGCCAGATCGTTGCGGGAAACCTGGCCGGAGATTTTACTCTGCCGAGTGATCCCAAAGTTAAACTTGTTTTCATGGCTGGAGGTATTGGAATAACTCCATTTAGAAGTATGATTAAATACCTTATTGATACTCATCAAATGCGTTCAATTGTTCTTTTATATGCCAATAAAAATTATTCAGAGATTGCCTACACAGACGTTTTGCAAGAAGCAAAAAAAGCCGGAGTAAAAACGGTTTTAACTTTAACTGATGAACAGACAATTCCCAAAAATTGGCCAGGTAAAGTGGGAAGAGTTACACCCGAAATGATAAAAGAGGCCGCGCCTGATTTTAAGGAATGCAATTTTTACCTATCCGGTCCCCATCCAATGGTAAGAGGATATGAAGAAATGCTTTTAAGGATGGGAGTTTCATCGAAACATATTAAAAAGGATTTTTTCCCAGGCTATATCTAGTCTATGTTATACTTATTAAGATATGAACAACAGACTTATTATTGCGCTATTTATTCTCTTCGCTTTAATTATTTTTTTCAGTTCTCTCCAGACGGTTACTCATACACTATCTTCAAATAGTAAGAGTGTCCCACCTACAAATTTACAGGCAACAATCTCGCCAGTACTCAGTGCCGGACCGACATTTTTGCCAACTGCAACGCAGATACCTCCACAAATTCAACACCCGGGATATCGTGTAAATGTGGGAGGAGAAGGCGGCGGTGGAGGGGATGATTAATTTAAATCAAGCCTTACCTTACTAGTATCCTCATCTTCTACTTTTGTTTTATTCGACTGGTTTTTTGTACGTAATGGTACACTTACTTGGGTGGGACTGTGACTCTTACAATATGACAATTTATCGTTAGTGAAAGAAAATGCAGAGCATATAACTATTTGGTCTGTTCTTTAATAAGCAAATATTCTTTTTGCAAATAATGATACAGTGGTATGATCACGAGTATGGAAAGCACGATGAATAGATCATACCAGATATCTACTTGTCCGATTGTGAGGAGAAGAAGAATCGAGAGTGTGAGTACAAAAGTTCTCGTCACCAGTGGTGGGAAAAGAAAAGTAAAACTAATCGAGAGCAAATATAGTAAAAAGAAAAAGGGAGACACATACCAGCCAGTCGAGAAGACAAGTAAAAGTGTTGTCAGTATAATTAGGTAGACAAAGCTAAGTGTTTTTTTTCGTTTCATTTGTCGGGCAATATATATATAAGATATAAGGATAACAAGCATGATACCTGTCAAGAGTAAAATGAGGGTTTGCATATGGGGTAGTCTAGTGACAACAAAAATTAAAATTGTTGTTGCTGAAAGCAAAACACTTTGTAGGTATTTTTTGTTGTTTAATATACTATGTAATTTTTTCATAACTCTTTTTAAGCATATCTCGTTTTCTTGTTTGCCTCAAGTGTATTTTGCTAAATTATGGTTTGGTTTGAAATGTATAGTAGGAATCATAGACATAATTTTTTCCTTGTGCCATAACTTCAAAATAATATTTCTTTCCAGGACTGAGATGAGTAAGCTTGGCTGTATGAACTTTTGTGTAGGCAGTAAGATTTACCGATCGTCCATAGGATAGTGTCTCACCATAATTAATTTTTCCTATTGCATACTGGTTAGTCGTCCAGGTAATTGTGGCATTTGTCTTATTTATCTTTGCGATAGAAACATTGGTTATTGTTGTAGGTATAGGATCAAAGACAATCTCATAAAATGTTGCAGCTCCAATCTTGACACGGTCTAAAAAATTTCCTGTATGGCTGACTGGTTGTTGGATTGCAGTAATGGTGAGTGCCATCGCAGTTTCTGTCTTTACAAGGGTTGAAGCTGTCCTCTGTTGATTTTGCTTAATATGAGTCGTGACGCTTTGCTCCGTTGCCCCAATTTCATACGTAATTGGTTTAAGGAATACTATTGTCGTATGTCGAGTGAATGTTTTTGCTGTATTTGCCAATGTGGTGGTTGCGCTTGAAATGGAATACGAGGCGTTAAGAGTAAACATTGTTATATCACTTATTAGTCCGGAAAAGAAATTAGCCTGTTGTTGTCGGATTGTCTGTCCGCTTTGTTCAAGGTGCGGAATGGAAAGGGGTTGTGATATAGATATTGGTGTAGGAGTAATGGATGTTGCCTGTTTCGCTTCATTTCCTGTCGTTGTAAGTGCAGCTTGTGGTAATGTACCTGTCTGCATATTGAATGTACCGAATCCGGATAGTTGATATTCAAGATATAGAGTAGATTTTGTTGAGATGTTGCCTGCTTTATCTTTCGCAGTTGCATCTATTTCATAGAATCCCGGTGTAAGTTTTTGCTGTGGAGAATAGAAGAAGGTCAATGAGGTATCATTATGTGGATTAGGAAGGGTATATGTTTCATTGGTAAAAAGACTTTGGGAGGTAACAAGACCAAGTAATAGCTGCTGTTTGTAGATGGCAAACGTGATTTTGTCTGGCATGAGATTATCTGAAACTATTCCGGTGAGGGGAGTTGTGGGGTCAGTTACGAGTTGGTAGGAACCATCTGTTCCAACATTGCCTGAGGTAAAACCGGTAATCGTTGGAGCAGTTGTGTCGTAATAAATTGTTCGTGAGGCAGTGGTGGTATTGCCTGCATTATCATATGCAATAATTTTCCAGGTATTGCTGCCCGCTTCTAACTGCCCGTCATTACTGCCAGTTGGCCAGTTATTGCTGTCGTTTGTTGTCACTGAAATATATTCTTGTGTTGGATCATTGGTCATAAATCCGTCAAAATGTACCGTATATTCTGGATTTGACGTGATATCGCTTGTACCTGAGGTAGGAATATTGTCAACGACAAAATTATTGCCATCAGGCAAATCCACTTCAAGTTTGTATTTGGACAGTCCACTAGTTGCATCAGATGTTACTTTCCACCGATACGTTGGTCTACTATTGTTGGTATAAGTACCATCTCCCGGCGAGTCAAGCGAGATACCAGAAGGTGCTGTGGTATCTACTGTAAAAGAAGCAGAGGAATAATCATTTGATGGTGTCGTATTCCCATTGCTGTCTGTTGCTCGTATATACATTGTATGACTTCCATCACTTAGAGTACTAGATGGTGTACAAGAAAATGTTACAGAGGCTTGATCAAACTTTCCGTCACTATCGGTTGCCAAACATGTCGTCCAACTTCCACTGATATTATCCATTTGAAACTGTACTGAGGCAACAGTATCGTCTCCATCTGTTGCAGTACCGGTAATAGTTGGAGTAGTATTTGTTGTGTATGAACTCACACTGTTGATGCTAATAGTAGGGGAAGCAGTGTCAAATTGCCAGTTGGTATTGTTGCCAGAGTTGACAAGATCTGTGTAATTGTTCGGATTGATCACTGATCCTATGTTGTCTGAATCTTTAATATTCAGATGAGAAAGTACAATTGTCCCTATTGGATCTATCTTCCATTGTGTTCCCGTTATAGTTGAGCGAAGAGATAATAGGTTACCTGAAGCTCCTTGTAGAGTCAATAATCCGGAAACTGTCTGGGTATCTCCTGCTCCAAAAGCAAGCGTATCAGTATTACTCACTGTTTTGGACAAATTGTGGAAAGTGGTAGAACCGCTGATCTGTTGGGATGTCCCTGTAAGTGAGACTGTTCCGGAGTTATTGGTGAAAGTGCCACCATTATGGACGAAGTTACCAGTGAGAACGAGTGATCCTGATGGTGCGACAAAGGTGCCGTTTGCAAGAGTAAACGTTGCGAGTGATAATGAAGAAGGGGCGTTAAATGTATTTGTACCCATTCCACCTGTATCGATTGTTAAATCTGAATAACTCCAGGAAGGGATAGTGTAACTATTTGTCCCGCTGGTTCCGGTAAATTTGACAGTTGATCCTGAATTGAGTGTGGGAGTGGTCACTGATTCACCACCTTGTAGTTGCAGTGTCCCATTAGATGCAACAGTAAGATTAGTACAGGAAAGATTGTTCCCATTAAGACTTAATGTTCCTGCTGTAACCGAGCATGGACCAGAGGAAGTGATATTTCCTCCAAGTGTCGCAAAGGAGCCGGTAAAATTCGTAGTGAGATTTGTTCCGCCAAACGTCGTACCAGCACTATTAATAAGGGCACCTGTGATAGAAAGAGTATATGCTGACGCAGGATTTGAGACTGAGCTATTTGAGGCAATAGTTAAAGAAGGTACTGTAACATTTCCTCCGATGATAAATGGTGGACCTCCAGTAATAGTTAAGCCACTGAAACCTGATAATATACCACTACTGTTAAAGGTAAGAGAACCGGTGTTATCTGTATTATTATTATCAACAGTTAAAGCACCGCTTCCACTCAGGGTTCCATTAAGAGTTAATCCATATCTGTTTATCGTTACTGTGGGATTATTACCTAAAGGTAGATTACAATTACCCTCAACTATCATTGGGCCTTTGTTACTGCTTTGATTGTCACCCAAATTAATCACTACAGTATTAAACGACACATTATTACATGATAGGGTATCAGCATAAGTAAAAGTTAAAGTTGCAGGTGGATTAAATGTACCCCCAGTAATTGAAAAGCCACCATTTATGGTCATGGATGAAGGAGCAGTAAGTGTACCAGATGTTATGTTTAATGTACCGATTGAAAAAGGGGAATAGCTGCTAAAATCAGCTGTAGCCCCGGCAAAAGTAAATGTTGGTGGATAATTAGTCACAGCTACTCCATTAAAACCTGATAATCCTCCACCACTATTAAACGTGATTGTTCCGTCATAATCGCTTAAATTACTACCAAACGTTATTGTGCCCGTTCCACTCAGGGTTCCATTGAGTATTAATCCGTATCGATTTATTATTACGGTTGGATTATTTCCTAATGGTAGATTACAATTACTCTCAATTGTTAATGGTACGAGTCCATTAGAGGCATTGTTTCCCATACTGATAACAACTGTGTTAAATGAGACATTATTACATGATATTGTATTGGCATACATAAAGGTTAATGTTGTAGGAGCGTTAAATATACCCCCCGTAATTGAAAACCCTCCGTATACGGTCATGGAAGAAGGACCAGTAAAGGTTCCTGAAGAGAGAGTAAACGAACCGATTGAAAAAGGAGAATAGCTGCTGAAATCAGCTGTAGCCCCGGCAATCGTTAGTCCCGGTGTACCGCTTCCTATGGTTATTCCACTAAATCCAGAAAGACTGCCCGTACTGTTAATTGTAAGTGTTCCGTTATAGTCACCATATGAAGTACTCAATGTCAATGTGCCGCTGCCACTTAATGTACCGTTTAGGGTAACACTACTCCTGTTTATGGTCACAGTAGGGTTGGCTCCAAGGGGAAGGTTGCAATTACTCCCAACGTTTATTATTCCTCCACCATATCCTTGGTTAATAACTACTTTATTAAATACGATATTATTACAGGAAAGAGTTTGCGTAGAACCATCAAATATAACTATTCCGGCATTATTATTAAAAGTTGCTGATCCAGATATAGTAAAATTACCCGTAAAAGATAAACCGTTTGTTGTATCAGAAGAGGATGTAAAAGTTCCTCCAGAAAGCGTATAGCTGCCGTTAATTGTTATTGTTCCAGTTCCTCCTGTATATGTCCCTCCTGCTTGTGAGTAGTTTGAGGAACCAATCGTCACAGTCGATGATCCTTGTGAGATGGTTCCGGTATATGCTGAGGTAATATTGATTCCAGCCACATTGACTGTGGAATTAATACTAACGTTTGCTGTGGATGCACTTCCAAATGTTGCTGTATCAGATGATCCAGGACATCCATTTGTTCCTGTTCCACCAGACCAGTTCGAGCAAGTTCCCCAGTTTCCATCTCCTCCGTTATCAGTCCAGGTTGCTGTGGCTGCAAATACCTGAGTTGATATTGGAAAAATGAAGAAAAATATAAAAAGAAAAAAAATGTAAGTGAGGATGTGGTATACTGCAAGCTTCATAGTATTCTTTGTAACAAGATTGGTTATTTGGGAAATGGAGCTTAAAACTTTTTGCATATCAAAACATACCCAAACAAACGAATATATTTTTACTTTAGATTAGATATGGTGTATTTGCAAATGTATGCTGACTGATTCTTAATAGATTATGGTTTCGTCCGATTATTCCCGTTCACGGCCATGTCTATGATGTTCTGAGGATATTGGGACTATTTTACCACGATCAAACCATCCCATTTGAACATCTCCCGTAGTATCTTGTCTGGCACTTATGGTTCTAATCTGTGCATTTTCTCCTTGTGGATCAGTGAGGCGAATATCTGCTAACCATGTCCTTGTTTTGGGGTCAAACGACACATTTTCCAAAAAGGTATTATTTTGGCTATATATGTCTACGCTTGGAATATTGGCTTTACCCTGTAATACTCTGGATATATATGAAGTCAGCTCTGTTGGCTCTTTTGGAGTGGGTGGTGCCATGGTATTGATTAAATTTTGTCCTATGCGTTGCAACAAGCTGCGTTGAGCGGGTAACTTAGTAACTAATTTCAGATGATGTTTTGATCGACGAAACATGCGACAAAAGTATACATAACATTTTTTACAATAGCAAATTTGCTCGAACAAAATTACCATGTTTATCTGCAAAAACATTAGTAGTATATATCTTAGGCTTGCTACTAATCTTTTTTATCAATTTGAGGTTACAACTACCTAAATCGTAGTGTAATTTAATCTTCTTGGATGTAATCAAACCGGGGTATTTTTTACCGTTTGTATAGTAATGAATACATTGATCGTATCGAAATGGCAATGTATATTAAATAAAACTCTTACTGTTATAAGATAAAGGATAACTCAATGGCCTCAGTTTTACTGGCGTTAGCTTTTTTTCAAGAGATAGTAGCGTTTATTAGGTTTGGATTTAGTGCTGTACCTTTATCTTCAGATAAAATATTGCAGAATATTCTGGATGTATGTCTTTTTGCAGGCCTGATAATTTTCTGGAGTTTGTTTATTGCGCCTAAAGCCTCCAGGAAAGCAACTGCCTTGTCTAATTATATTTATAAGTCTATTATCTATGCGGTGTCTGCGACAGTTATTATTAAAGAGATAAATTTTTTGTTTGGTATAACCTATATTCTCCTGAGAGTTTTAAATGAATTATTTTTACTAAAATACAATCTGAAGAAGTGACAGTTTCAGATATTTTACTCTATCAGCGTAAAAAGATAAGTATTCCTGTTTTAAAGGAAAAGCACCGCCTCGGTATCGCAGCCCGTTTAAGCGATGCATTCCCCCCCGGCTCAATCGCCTGGGATTCGTGCAAAGCTGCACATGCTGCACCGTAAAGCGGTGCATTAATTAACTAATGGCGTTACCGACGCCGGCGGCTCCTACTAAGGACATCGCAAATTAGGATTGCTCCCTGATGCCTTTTCAGAGTATTTAAACTAGTCTGGCAACTTGACTTTTAGTACAGGCATCATGCCTGGATCCCAGATCATGTCTGGGAATATTCTCCAGTCAGGTCGCCCAAACTTTTTATCCCCCGGATAGGGGGCATTGATGGCGTTGAAATACACAACGCCCGCTAGGAGTGGAAACTCGGTAAAATCCGCTCGAGCTTTCCACATCCAATTTACCTGATATTGGTATCCCTGCCTTGGGGTTAATCCCTTAGGCGGGGCGACTCCAAATTCAGCAATGATAATAGGTTTATCAAATCTCTTAACCAGCTGGTATCGCTGGTTGAAGATTTGTTTAAAGGTTAATGGTTTACTGTTTCCATATAAAATATCCCAGACTGCGGAGTCTAGGATCGTCAAGCCTACGAAGGATACGTAGGACTTTCCCGGATAATACTCCGGGGCGTTGGGATTGCCGGCGGGTGACCATACCCACCAGATATTATCAACCCCTAGAGCTTTGAATACATTTACGACGTGTCGCCACGCCGCAATGAAGATTTTGGGGTTCTGATCTCCCCATGGATAGACACTCAGGTCCATCTCATGGAAAAACCTGACCATGATTTGCTGTGGTGCCTGGCTCTTTATCTCAAGAGCCAGTTTTTTGATCAGTAGATCATTTTTACCCTTGATAGTGTCGGTCAAGACACTTTGCACACCGTCTGCACTGACTTTGGCTTCCACTGTTAGCAGAGGAAACCTCCCTTCTTTTCTTGCCTGGGCCAGAAAGGGAAGGGGTGATTTGTCCCAAGGGACAAACTCTTCCTCAACATCCATCTTCTTTTTATCGAAGATGTTCCCCGGGTCGTAAACCCCCAGGAACATCCTGGTCCTTGGAAGAGTTATAATCCCCATCCCGCTAGCTGCCTTAACCGGCAGCAGTGGAACTAAAATGACCAGAACGAGGAGGATAAACAAACCCTTCATCAGAGGCTCCTTTCTAAAGGCTGAAAACAGCTGAAATGATGTGTACAGCTGATGCACTAAATGTGATCAGTGTGAACATCAAAAAAACCAACGCGACCATTAGAGGCTTCACTCTTATGGTCAGTAATTTGATAAGATCAACTCCTTCCTTTTTCATATCAAATATCTCGTTGCTAAGCGCAACCAGATAAACTATGAGAATTACTACCGCCTCCTGCCAGGCGAAGAGTAAATAGCCCTGCGCATGGCTGGTATTAGTGGTGAGCATATACTCCCAACAGGATGCCAGCGAAGCACCTGCAATGAGTAGGTAGGGAGCGTGGGTGAAGAACGAGAAAGGTCTGTTCATTCCCCTATGCATGCCTTTTATGGTAATCATATAGGGTTTTTTCACCCTCAGGATTACCTGAATAAAGGCGCTCAAAACCACCGGCCAGCGGGCGACGTGCAAAACTACACCCCGCCAACTAAGACTAAGGTTTTGAGGTTTATGCCATTCACGGCTCCACCCCCAAATAAGAAAGCTCACCAGTGCAACTGGCAGCAGATGTAAACTAAACTGCCAGAAGCTTACCCTGGCAATCCCGCTGTTAGTTATTAAAACAACAGGTGGGAGAAGAAATAGTGTAAATGTTGTTCCAGACCATAGTGTATACCAGGTCTGGACAAACAAGAACTGCAATGCTTGTCTTTTAGTATACCTTCGCATAAGGTGCGGGGTATACTTGAACAAAACCTGGATCATGCTATACGCCCAGGCAAATTGCTGGGCGATGTATGTCTCGAATGTCTCCGGTCCATCACCTACTGCGAGGATATCAGGTACAAATACTCCCTCATATCCTTGCGAGGCGAGAATTACGGTATCGAGATGATCTTCGGCCCTTGTAGGCGCGAAACCTCCTATCTTTACGATCGCTTCTGTGCTGTATGCACAGTGCGATCCTATAATAAACGGAGTTTTGCAAAAACCGTAAAACCCCATTTGAAGGGGTCCCTGCAGGACAAATTCCTGCTCGGCAGACCCCCTAGCTGTCCACTTGTTCAGGTTCCCATATACACTGGGACTTTGTACCCATGCGACGCGCGGGTCAAGAAAATATCCCAGTGTCTCTTGTAAATAAAAAGGCTTGGGGACATGATCTATGTCCAGCTGAACAAAATGCGTGTAATCCTCGCCATAGGTTTCGATCCACGCATTCACATTTCCGGCCTTTGTCTTGGCCTGAAAAGGTGGAACTGGCTGATTCCAGTGGTGTACGCGGGTCTCACCCCAATAATCTTTATCATGACGGCAAAAATATTTAACGCCCAGTTCTTCAGCCAGACGTTTTATTTTTTCATCATGATATTTGTCAACGAGAATCCACGAATCATGTGGAATCTCAACTGCGATCATAGCGCGAAGTTGTCTTTCTACAATCTCCATGTTCTCCGAACCGGGAACATGCAGTGTTATCATGGCAATGCGTTTTACAACCCCTGCCGTGATTGCCTCCTGCGCGTCTATTCTTTGGGGTTTACTCATTGCCCCAACGTAGAAGAGATAGAACGTAGGTAGGGCAGTTATCGTATAGATCATACAGATAGTAGCTATGACATAAAGCCCTAAACTAAAGGGCGTCTGCCAGAACCACCAGCCCCAGAAATAAATGTTTACCATAGCCCAGATTACCACAAGCCAGGTATATTCCCGCTCCTGAGCGGGTGTAAATACTGATACCCGCTTTACGTGGAATTCTTCAGGATGCTTCATTGCTCTTTCCTTTCGAGAAAAATTATTCCTATTATCAATGTTAAAGTGCCATCCTATATTCACCAATGGGTTATATAGGATAGTATATTTTATCACTTTTCCCGAATTAAAGATAATTATAGGTCTGATTATAATTTTCTCTACTCGAATAGTATTGAAAATAGATCTATTCATTTACGTCGTCCAAATAACCTTTATTTAGATTTCCGGATGAAGATTTATTTTTGTCAGAATAAATGATGACCCCTTGTCCAAAACAAGGCTAATGAAAAAAATTGTCACATTAATAAAGATCACTAAGAGATTTATTTTACCTAGCTAAGTGATATTTATTCCTAGAGGCAAGTTCTAGAGCTTGAATTCCTGTCTTAGTTTGTAGATACTTATCTAATCCATAACCTACTAAAACTAGTAGTTCTAAATTGTAATATTGCAATATTATTAACACACTGGTATTCACATCTCCCATTTATGTCAAATTGTAATATCTAATAATATTATCTGCTACTTTAGTAGGGGACATTATTGTAGTATCAACTGAGAAATGATTCGGAAAATCAATTTTCTCAAAAGATTCAGGATATTGTCGCAACCATTCCTCTAATCGCTTTTTAGTACTTATCTTTTTAAGTTTTTTTCGTGAATCTTCTTCAATGCGTTTCTCCAGAACATCTTTGTTTACAGAAAGATAAACAAGTAAACATTCTCCATTATTATGCGACACAGTTGTTATTATTATTCTGTAAAATTCTTCATTATCTCTTGTAATTACACCTGTTAATATTATATTTATATTTGCTTTTATTGCTTCTTCAATAATTCGTAAGCGAAATTCTTTCTCAAGCGTTCTTCTTATATCACTATCATATCCAAATACTTCACTTAAAGCGTTCAAAATAATATGATTATGAAATAAAGTAAAATTTATCTTTTTAGAAAGAGCTTTTGCTACTGTTAATTTCCCAGTTCCAGGAGCACCGTATATTAAGATAAGTTGCATATCATATATTATAACAGTTGAGGTTATTGGAGTTGGGCGTTTCTATTTAATTGACAATGAAAGAATTGATAATTAGCTAGCAACAAATGACATAAATTGATTTGAACTACTTATTGAATTCTTAAAAGCTTAATACTTTAATTAAACTAATGAATACATAATTATTTTGCCTCTTATGTTACTCTTTACTCAACGGCGACAGGATAAGTTGAAAGAGGTGTATTTCTTCCGAATATTGAATCTTGTGGGAGACCATAAAGCTTATTAAATATTGTAGCCCAAACATCTCTCTCGTCCACTTGTACATTAGTCCAGTTGTGGGGATCTTTACTAGGAGTTATTGTTCCTGTGATTTCTGGTAAACTAAGTACATTACTCAATATAACCATACCGCCACCTTGTCCATGATCTGTCCCATTACTCCCATTAATTTTATCTGTCCTTCCGAATTCTGAAAAGAAGACTATGGTTAGTTTTGTATTTGTCTTTTCAACATTATAAAAATTAACAAAATTATTAAATAAAGTCTGAATATCTTTATTTAATAACTCGTCTTCATGTGCATGATGATCATAACTATTATCCGCATAAAGATAATATGTATTCCCAATGTTGTTAGAAATAAGTTTTTCTAAAAATGGAGTTTGGGTTGCATTTGTGCCACCAGGTGTGCCACTACCTCCCTGAGCAATATCCTCTTGTGCTAATTTATCCAGTAATAATGCTTGTGTGTAGTAGATGGCTAATGGTTTAGGATATAGTCTATTAGACAAAATTTGTTTTAAATTATTCTCTAATGCAGCATTATTTTGACTCTTCACATTTTGTTTTTTACCCGATGGGTAGAGAACTAGACTAGTTGAGCCGATCTGTAGACTCTGTGCTCCTTTTGTCATGACTGGCGCAGTGTTGGTCAGAGTAATAAGATTAGTCGTAGGTTCTGCCTGAGATAGTTGAGCTAAAATACCGTTTTGATTTTGACTATCTCCTGTTTCCATTTGCAAACCCGCAATATCGTGAGCGCGTGAATGGTCCGGCAGACCAACAGATGACACAAGAAATGCTTGTTTTGCTTGAAGAAGCGGAAGTAAACTACTAGCAGCATTATTTAACATATATCCATTACCCAAAGATGTCGCATTAGATGAGTTTAGTGCCATTTGTTTTCTGTTTGTTAAATATGCCGGATCACTCGTGTTTGCCCAAATACCTTGAAAATCCCATCCACCTCGTACGCGTACAACGATGAGTTTTGATTGTTCTCCGCCATTAACTTGGGTTATTGATGGAAGACTAACTGCTTGTATATTTCCACTTTGAGTTAAAAATTCGGGTTGAATAATCATGAAACTTAGTAATTCAGGTAATTTAGAGCGGAGGTATACAGAATTATTGATGTTAAAATTAATTCTTTTCCCGGTATCAGAAGTAATAAGATATTTTTCTAAAGATTGCCTAACCGATTCTGGAAGATCCCGGCCTAAATATAGCTTCATAGAAATAGCATTGATCAGATCTGATGGGGAGTGAATGGAGTTTGGATCCGTAATAAGTTGAGAAAAGATAGATGGAATATTCCGCGCGGGTATATTATGCAGAAGTTTATAAGAATCTGAAATCCATCTATTAATTATTGTTCCCGAATAGAAAAGAATATTGTTATTAAACCCGTCTCTACCAAAAATACTTCCCGGATTGTAAGGCCTAAAATTCAGATCTGTCAGGATTTGAGAATCAGGAATGACCGTGTAGTTATTGTTGCCATACAGAATTGTATAGTAAGAACTAACTAAATCCATTGGTGTTTTATATTTGTCTTCTGACATGTATTTAGATTGATACATCAAGTTGGACTCAAAAAGCCATTTGAGTGAAGGTAGTATTTCAAAATTATTTTGTATGATTATATTTGAAAAGGTACTAATGTCCTGATCCGATGGATTGTCGCTAACATAATATTGCAGAAGTTTATTTGCCAAAAATTCTCCTGCCTGAGTTTTTCTTTGTTGAACGATATAATCAATTGCACCTAGTGGATCATTGTACTCCTGTCCCAGGAATGGTTTGAGGTGAGTATAGTGCCTCTTTTCATCAAAGTATATTGCATGGTTGGTTTTATTTGAGGTAAAGCCAGTTAGAATATATGCAAGACTATTCACATCCTGATCTGAATAATTAAGTGTTGTTCTATTATGATCTAGCGGAGTGTAGGGTCCGATTAGAAATAGCTGCATTAACTCTCTTGCAAAATTCTCATTAGGATTTTTGGCAGTTGAGGCTGTCAAATCCAAGTATTGTGCCATAGCATAATTATTTTCTACATTGTTAACCAGCTGGATATAATTCCCATACGCATTGTCGTAAAGCATTTGATGAAGAATTTTAGCGTCGTTAAGTGTTATTTTTTTACCTTTATCAGGAGCATCCACTGAGAAAATGTTCTCCCATAGATAATATAGTTTACGTCTTACACGGTCTGGATCGTGTACTAACTGATATGCATAAAGGGTATCTTCATATGTAACTTGCGACTTATATGAATTCTTCTTATTAGCAAGATGTTGTAGACCTTGATTATATTGCTGCTCATCTTGTTGTGAAGGAGAGGTAAAGATTATATTTACTGCGTTTTGTACACTTCCGGCTTGTGTGAGTTTTTGAATATCACTCTCAGTGGGATTAAGATAGACACTCCTTGCTAGGTATTCAGCTTTTTGACTATTCCAGGCATTGTTTGATAGAACCGGAATAGTGGGAAATATTTGCTGTGCTTTGTAGATAAGGAATACTCCAACACTCAAAAACACAACAAAGAGGATTATGCCAAAAACAAGTTTTTTTGACCTCATATATTTAATCAGTGGTATTATTTTTGATTGTATAAACGGTTTCAAATAGATTTGTTTTATTAATTGCATATCTTCTTTTAACTAAACAATATGAATTGAAAATGACAAATATGCCATATTTAAGAATCAAAGTAATATAAAATATTCACTATACTTTTGTATCTAATATAGGCTGATTACTATTGTATTCATAATCTATTTAATATATCAATTTGAAAACAAATCATTATTAGCTATAAAAAAAATAATGTTAGAATCAGAATATGTTTATTTTTATTGAAATTATAATATTATGTTGGATAGTTTTTTATACTTATTGGTTGTTTGCTGCCATAGGAGTAAAAAAAACGATTAAAGGTTCCACATTTCTGAGTAGTATAAGTTTGCGATTAGGAATTGTATTGATCTTTTTATTCCTTGCTCACACTCCGATATTTACTCACTTGTTTCAAAATCAATTTAAGAATTATGCTCAACACCTCAGGTCCTATTTGTTTGTCTCGTCGGATTATATTCTTGGTTGGATTGGTGTTGGTATTACTGTTATGGGGATAGCATTTGCGATCTGGGCAAGAGTTAATCTAGGAAAGAACTGGGGTATGCCCATGGCAATAAAGCAGAAGCCTAGTTTGGTAACATCCGGTCCATACGCCTATGTAAGACATCCTATTTATTCGGGTATACTTCTGGGATTGCTAGGTTCCGCGTTAGTGTTTGTAATATTCTGGATCTTTTTCGTTGGCTCTGTACTATATTTTATATATAGTCTTGGTAAAGAAGAAAAACATATGTTAAAACAATTTCCAACAGAATATGAAAATTATAAAAAGAGGACTAAGAAGCTTGTTCCTTTCATCTACTGATATTAGAATTATGTTTTTTATAACCTCTGTTCGGGTTTGTTTATCTTTTTAATGATAACAGATAACAATTTTTATATTAGATAGATAGGGTGAAGAAGAATTGTACATTAAATAATTTTGGATATTTATGTATAAGTTAGCTGAAAATTCCTCTTCTATTTAACTCTTCTTTTGCCATTTGCATCAAACGAACTTGATCAGCAGTCATAGTTTGTAGTTGAGTATACAACCTTGTCTTTAATTGTTCGTTACATTGGCAATCATCAACAATTTGTTGCATTTGACGAATCCTTTGCTGATTCTGCGAAACGGTTTGTAGCATTTGCTGTGCTGTTGTTTTATCACCACCAAAGAAGAAACTGACAAAAAAATTGCGAGCTCTGATTTTATTTTCAGCATTAATGGTAGATTGCATAGATGTATTAAGCTGATTAGCTAATGCTTCTAATTGCGGATCAATACCTGATATATTTTGCTGAGTTTGCAGAAGTTGTTGTAATGTTAGTCTCGTTCTATCCTGATCCATAGCCCTATCACGCTCCATTATAGGTGTATCTGATTGCTGGTATATAGATATGGAATTATTCTGTAGACCAAGTCCGGAACCCTGATTCTGCATTTTTAAAGAAGGATTTGACATTCCTGCCCCTGGGGCATGAATGCCCTGAGCAATAGATTTTTGTGTTGAGAAGAAAATTGCAACTAAAGTTATCGCAGTAATTACGAAATATTTCATAATAATTTGCATTGGAAAAATAACATAAAAGGAATTTATAAACAGTGACAGTTGTCACTAGATAATTAATAATAAACAATAATTATAAGCTTAGTATGATGTTTATACTTGTCACTTTTTATATTTTCCATAAATCATTTATCAGATTATTTAATTACACTCTCTATTTTTGATTATAAAAGTTAATACAAAAAATATGTAAGAATTATGTTATGTTTATATAAATAAATTGTGAGATACGCATCAGTATGTTTATGTTCAGCTTGTAATCTTACTCAGATTAGTTTAAGGTAAAGCCTCTTTAAATAAATACGACTAAAAAAACTGCTCAGTTATGTATCAATGACTGAGCAATAATTTACTACATTTTTCTTGAAAATTGATCTATTTACATAAAAATTGTCTTTTAAAGCAACTATTTTAGTCTGAACAGAAGCTAAAGATCTAATGTTATGTAGCAATAAATTCTCTTTATCCTTTCAATAGAGTATGCATAAAATAAGCAAATATAAGATTAATAAAATAATTCAAAGCATTTTATTAACTATCTCGTTGGTCATTGTTTTTGCTTTTGCCATCTGGTGGTTTGATCCAATTCATATTCCTCATAATTTTTCTGGTAAATTCAGATTTTTTGATGTAATTCTGTTTATTCTTGTCAGTTATATAATCTGGCATCCAATTATAATGGAAGTACTGACCTGGAGTGTCTCGTCAAATATTAGAGATAATCCTGCAAAAAAGCCAATTCCTAATAGAAGGGTTGCGTTTATAACTACTATTGTCCCGCAAAATGAGCCGATAGAATTATTACATAAATGTCTGCCAGCTATGGTAAATGCAAGTTATCCTCATGATACGTGGTTACTGGACGAAGGTAATAGTCAAGACGTTAAAAATATATGTAAGTTATACGGAGTAAAACATTTTAGCCGACAGGGGATTGATAACTTCAACACTAAAAGGGGAAAGTATACAAAGACCAAAGGAGGTAATCATAATTCCTGGTATGATACTTATGGCAATGATTATGATTTTGTTGCGCAGATTGACACTGATTTTATTCCGCATCATGATTTCCTTACTAAAACACTAGGATATTTTAGAAATCCAAGAGTCGCATTTGTAGGTACGCCTCAAGTTTATGGGAATGCTAATTCATCAGTTGTGGCTAAAGGTGCTTCCGAACAGCAATATAACTTCTATGGAGTAGTCTTACGGGGGTTAAGTGGCATGGGGATGACGCTTCTAATAGGGGCAAACCATGTCATAAGAGTATCTGCATTTAAAAAAGTTAATCATTATACTGCACACATAACTGAAGATTTGATAACTGGCATGAAACTTCATGCTAACGGCTTTAAAAGTATCTATGTTCCGCAAATATTGGCTCTCGGTGAAGGTCCGTCTTCCTGGGAGGCATACTTTAGTCAGCAATTCCGGTGGGCTTATGGTTGTATAGATATCTTACTCAAGCATACACCCAGATATTTAAAAAAACTGGGATTACGTCAATCGATGTATTATCTACTGCTTCAGCAGCATTATTTTACCGGTGTAATAATGGCATTAAGTATTATTTTACTAAGTCTCTATTTTATTTTTGGTTGGCGCACTGCCAGCGTGGATGTCTTCCAATTTTTCACATTTTATTCAGTTGTGTTGGTTCTTAGTTGGCTAATGTCAGTATGGCTGCAGCGCTTTAACACTGATCGGCACAAGCAAGGGGAATTATTGCTGGCCGGGAAGATAATAAGCATTGCTGCATGGCCAATCTGGTTTTTAGCTTTTATAAATGTAATAATGGGTAAGCAGATAGTTTATAAAGTTACTCCTAAAGGAAAATTAGACGGAGATATTAAAACTTCAAATAAAATATTTCTGCCCCATTATGCATTCGCTGGAATTGCATTTAGTGGACTTGCATCTTCTACGTTAACCCATAGAGATAATCTTATTATGATCTCATGGGCTGTTTTATCAGCTGTCTTAATGTTATCAGTACCTATAAGCAGCTTTTTGGCAAGGGCTATGGTTAAACTCAATAATTATTCCAGTTCAGTTTACAGGTTATTTCCTGTAAATCGTTTACAGGTTAAAGCGGGTATTCAGGATACAATATTCTTAATCGTTGTTATATCTATATCCTGCCTCGAATATGTAAGTAAAATAGGATTTTATAGCGATGACTGGTCATTTTTAGGTAATTTTATACTTTCTCGTAATCAAACTCTTCCTGGATTATTTCTAACAGCCACTACACCTAATACTTTAATGCGTCCTATACAAAATATCTATGATGCTATTTTGTTTTATTTTTTTAAATTAAACCCTCTTGGTTATCAGATTGTAAATTCTTTAGTGTTTATGATTGCTGTAGTTGTACTATACGCAGTTTTAAGAAAACTTGGAATACCCAGAATAATCTCTTTATCTATTTCTCTTATTTATGGTCTTTTACCAAATTATTCCACTGATCGTTTCTGGTATGCGGCATTTCAGGTAAATCTTAGTCTAATGTTTTTCCTGATTAGCCTATTCTGCGGACTTCAAGCCTTTGCCTTAAAAACAAAACACTCAAATTTATGGCAACTGATGAGTGTAGTTAGTTTGGTTTTAAGTATTTTGTCCTATGAAGTCGCTTTACCATTAGTTGCTGTAAATATATTTCTATTTTGGATATATGCCAATAGAAAAAAAGCAGTTCAGTCATTAAAGAAGTTTAAAGATGAGAGCCCTGCTGTTTTTATCGCCATCAACTTAATAGCAATAGCTTATCTGATTGTATTTAAAATGAAAACTACAATCAGACTTGGAAAATTTAACTATACTTCGGCTGGTATGAACCTAATCACTTCCATTTTTCATACCAACTTTATTAGTTTGGGAGCGCATCTTCCTTACGTCTGGATAAAATCGATTATTCAATATACATCTTTACAAACACTTGTTATTGCTTCTATTTTATACATGTTAGTATTTCTTTATTTATACTATGTTACCTCTGCAAGACAGAATCCAATACCCAATTCAGGCTATATGCTGGGTATAATACTGGCAGGGATAATAGTCTTTTACTTTGGGTATGCTATATTTCTTGCTACTAACGAAATAGGTTTTTCACCAACGGGTATAGATAATCGGGTAACTATTGCTGCAGCTATAGGTGTCGCATTTGTTTTTATTGGAATCGTAGGATTAATTGCCAGATTGGGACGAAGTGATGAACTAGTTCGTTGGCTGTTTTGTATGTCTACAACAATCATTGCCACCGGCGGATTTATCGTCATAAGCACCTTGGCAGGTTTTTGGACAGGCGCTTATTATAGAAGTAAAACTGTTTTGGCTGATATTCATAGACATTTTACTCAATTGCCTAAAAACAGTACAATCATCCTGGATGGGATATGCCCTTATAATGGACCCGGTATTGTGTTTGAATCTCAATGGGATTTAAAAGGCGCGTTACAGACTATCTATCACGATCCGACAATACGTGCCGATGTAGTTACACCAAGACTAGAAGTGAAAAATAATGGAATAGCTACTGAAATATATACTTTTAAATCATTTTATCCGTATAAAAATCTATTAATATATAACTATAAAACCAAAGACAAATATCAAATTACTAACAAAACTAGTGCCATCGATTATTTCAAAAAATATGATCCGAATAAAAATAACGATTGTCCTCCTGCATCTGCAGGAAATGGAGTTAGTATTTTTTAGCCGTATGTATAATAGTTTTAATTACTAAATGATGATTATAAACAAGAAATATTTAGCCATAACTTCGTTCGTATTAATAGTATTATTTCTTATTATAGCAATCGCTTTGCATAACTATTCATCTGTAAATAAAAATAGTGGTAGTAAACGACAAGTGATGGTAGGCGCATGGACTCAGGGTTTTTATAATCCGGCTACTCAAACGTTAAACCCACAAAAACTTACGGATTTTGAAACGATGATAGGCAAAAAAGTGGCAATTGCACATTATTATCTGGGCTGGCAGTATCTATCGGATCCGGTATTAATAAGACAATTTTCTACAATTCGTAAGTTTGGATGGGAGCCAATGCTAAATGTCAATCCTTATTATTTCCCTCAATGTCCTTCATCAAAATTGCCTTTATATTCTGCTATCGCACAGGGAAAATGCGATACGTTTTTAAAGGCGGCTGGAAAAAATTTGAGTAAAATAGACCAGCCCTTTTTTTTAGTCTTTGCATGGGAGATGAATAATCCGCAAAATCAGTGGAGCATAGCATATACCGGCAGTACGAAAAGGGATTTTATTCTTGCCTGGAGACATATTCATAATATCTTCAAATCAGAGGGAGTTAAAAATATTGTTTGGGTGTTTTGTCCTAATGTTCCTAATACGGCAATTTATCCCTATAAAGATATTTATCCAGGAAATAATTATGTAGATTGGCTGGGATTGGACGGGTATAATTGGGGAACTTCACAATCATGGAGTTCCTGGGTAAGCTTTAGTGGAGTATTTGGCAGTTCATATAATATACTAACCACCATTGCTCCTGGTAAACCATTGATGTTGGCAGAGGTTAATACTACTAATGTGGGTGGTAATAAGGCTGAATGGTATACAGATATGCTGAATAAACAAATTCCGTATAATTTCCCTAAAATATCAGCCGTAGTTATATATAATGAGGATAGAAGCAAACAGGAGAATGTAAACTGGATAGTAAATATAAATCAGTCCTCACTGGATGCATTCAAAAAGGCAATTGCCAATCCTTTATATAAATAGGCGCCCGATATAAATTCGCAAAGGAGAGTTTTATTGATCTAATTTTTCAAATTATTTTATAATATAAAACCCTACAATACAGTGTAAATTTTAACGAAAGATGTTTATTAATGCTGGAGAAACGCTATTTACTACCATCAATTTTGAAACTTGTCGTTTTCAAAGCAGGTAGATAACATTCCTTTGGGATTTAGGGTTCCTTATAGTTAGATTATGTGGGTTCTCAAGATTTTTTTATCACTAAATTTTAATGTATGTTAATATAAATTATTCTAGTTTCATTGGTCATATACGTCTAAAGTTTAATTGAAATTGCTCCTACAGTTTTTAGTTTATGATTCTGGCATATATCAAGGTATATTCAACATAGCATATTAATACATTTCTATTTGAATATTACTCAATGATTTTTATAATTAAGATTTATACTTATTGAAAATTAATTAATAAAATGAAAAAGAAAAATAAAATTCTTATCATATTTAATCCTCATGCTGGAGAAAAAAGAGAACTGGTTGGCAAGGGTTATAAAATATCCATTAAAGATATTAAATCCATAATGAAAAAATATTTTTTGAAGGCAGACTATGCAATTACAAAAAGTGAAGGAGATGCAACGGTGCTAGCCAGGAATGCTGTCAGAAAAAGATATCAAATTGTGCTGGCTGCAGGTGGGGATGGTACTATCAATGAAGTAGCAAATGGTTTAGTTAATTCTAATGTAATCTTAGGAATCATTCCACTTGGTACATTTGTAAACACAGCACGAATGATGGCAATACCAAGAGATATTGAACAATCAATTGAATTGGTCAAAATTAAAAGAGTTATTAAAATGGATCTGGGAACACTGACAGTGATTAAAGGGAAATCTTTAGCAAAACCATATTATTTCATTGAAACCTCCGGCGTGGGACTTGATGCTGAGTTTCAAAGACATTTTGATCAATTTGAAAAAAAACATTTTGGAGAAATTATTCCTTTATTACGTATAATTTTCAAATCTCATAGATTTCAAGTCAAATTAGAATTGGATAATAAAGTTATTGAGACTAAAGCGAATTTAGTAGTAATAGCTAATGGGCCTATTACTGGTGCCGGTTTGAAGCTTGCACCGGGAGCTAAATTAAATAATCATTATTTGACGGTAGTAATTTATAATATGAGCCAATGGTCAACTCTGAGATATTTTTTTAATTTAATATTTAATCAAAAATCTGATAGTAGACGTATCACTAAGTTTCAGACAAAAACTCTTAACATATCCACAAAACAACCTATAGCTGTTCATGCAGGTGCGACATTATTTGGTCAGACACCGGTTAGTTATAAAATAAATGCGGCGTGTTTGAACATTATCTGTGGTTTTTCGCAATCAATTAAAAAAGCGGGATTTTTATAATTAGAATAAAAATATTAGATTATTTAAACACTTTATATTTAGGTAAGACTGCAGTATAAAAGTATATGAAAACAAAAACATATTATATCTTTAGACATTCTGAAACATTCGTTACTCAATCAAAGCGATGGTTCAGGACATATGGATTTAAAGTATTTTCTGCACATATCTTGCCATTAGGTAGACCAACGACGGAAAAATTAGCAATCTATTTAAAAAAGATACCTTCAGATCTTAATATATGCTCTGAGTTTTTGCGTTGTAGAGAAACTGTAGAAATAGTTAGTAAGATCACTGGTAAAAAATTTGAATACGATAAAAGATTAAACGAAAATGTTATGGAACCAGCATGGATTTTTAGAAAACGAGTGAGGCATTTGATAAAAGAATTGGAGTCCTCTAATTATGAAAATATTATCATTTGTACTCATAGCATTGTCATAGTTGCATTAATCAAATTATTCTCAGGAGAGAAATTTACCTTTAAAGATTTTTTTATAAATAGTACTCCTCCGGGTATTTTGAACATTGTTAAAAACGGTAAGGTTAAAACTATTGATTTTAATAATAAAATATAATAAGGTAGCGACTATCCTAGGGTTGTAAAACACTTTGGCTGTAAATCACTTTCACAAATTCTGAAAGGCTAAAAGTCTACGGCACCAACAAAGTACGACTTGAGATGTCATTTTGTCATTGTTGGGAGGAATTACAAGTGAGTACTGAGTGGCAAAATAAAGAAGCGATTGGAAGGGATGATACGGTTTGCAGCTCAGATTCATGAGTGGGGAATATTTGAGATTGCGATACAACCAGACCATGCTCATTTGTATATCGGAGCATGACCAAAATGGGTACCCAGTGAGGTGATGAAAATTATTAAAGGTGGAACGTCAAATAAGCTGAGGGAATTGTTCCCTGATTTGGATGTAATATACTGGGGAGCAACATTATGTGCTGATGGAATCTTTGTCATAACCTCAGAATAAGTTGACGCCAAAATGATAACTGAATATGTTAAAAAGCAGCGGTAAGATTCCGTTGAGGAACCGAGTATTCTTAATCCTTGGAGATCTTTTGGCAAATAGGCATGAGATTTGTCTTGAATGAAGCTGTATTTAATACCATAACCTCAGTAAATAAATATAAGTATAAGAAATATCTTTCCATGATTTTTGATCCAAAAATAAAAACCCCACTACAAACGAGCGGGGTTTTTAAGTTTCGATAATCATGCTGTTAACAGCATGAAGAACGTTATTTACTGCCACCAATTTTGAACATTGCTGTTCCGCAAACTGGGCATTTGCCTTTCATTGCAGGCTTGCCGTTCTTCATTGTTACGTGCTCAGGATTTTCTACATCTCTCTTTGCACGACATTTTACACAGTACATTGTTGCTGCCATAGGTATAAGTCACCTCCTCTCAGAAAAATAGATATGCTGATAACTTTGGTCTTGGGAAATAAAACAGCAGGTCGATGTAGTCATGTTTAAAATAATTTTGTATGCATCTGAATCATATATAACACAGCTTGTGCTACAACGATAGCAAGAGTGATAAAAAATGTCTTTCTTAGATCAGATAGGGCAAACCTATAGATTACAGAGGTAGTGGGAGATTCATGTGTAGTCGTATTCTGAGATGTTGCACTATACGAAGTATGGGGTACTGTTGAACTGGACGAATAAGAATAGGTGCTTACGCTAGAAGGAGTGAACACTGTATTTTTCTTTCTCATGTCGGCAAGTTGTTTTTCTTTCCGGGTTTTCCGCTGTTTAGCCATGATAGAGGCTAGCGTACACTATTGACAGTGAAGCTGTCAAGAGTCTAACATGAGAATGCCGAACTTAATTGTATAATTTAAAAATGATTTTGTGGCTGTAAATATATGATTTCTTATATTATTTCTGCGGTATTAGTAATTTGGTTAGCAGCTCTCACCTATTTATTTTTACAATTAAAAATGCATTATAACAGCCTGCTAAGAGGATCACAGCGAAATACGCTACAGGCTACACTTGATGAATTAATGCATGAGGTCAAAAGTACCAAAGAAAAAATCGTAAAATTAGAAAAGAATGACGCCATGTTGGAACAACAAGAAAATTTCCATATTCAGAAAATCGGCTTATTGCGATTTAACCCTTTCAAGGATACTGGAGGAGATCAGAGTTTTATACTGGCCTTATTAGATAAATTTAATACTGGGATTGTGATTTCCGGTTTGTATGCACGTTCCGGTACACGCTGGTATGCTAAACGAATTGTTAAAGGAAAAGGAATTGAATATGAGTTATCAGATGAGGAGAAAAAAGCTATTGCTATGGCAGATATTGTTAATGATCGGGAGATGGTGAATAAGGAGATCGCATTTACACAAAAGTAGATTTATACGCTTAAAAATATCTACTTGTAAAATAAATTGTAATTTTGTATTCTAATTATCATGGACAATAAAAAACTTGTATACATAATAGTCGGGTTGCTGTTATATATTGTTTCGGCCGTGGGTTCATACTTATTCTTTAATACTTCCCAGGTTATAGCGGATAAAAATCGTCCTATTGTGAACATTCCAGCTCAAACAAATGATAAACAAGCATTGAGTTTTAGTAACTCCCAACCAAAAACTCAGCCCTGTCCTCTGAATGGCGTATTGTACACTGCTAGTCAACAGGCATGGTGGGAAAAGCATCGTCCTTTGGGTGTTATGATTGAAAATGAAATTGATGCACGACCACAATCAGGTATCTCATTTGCTGATGTTACATACGAAGCTGTAGCTGAAGGTGGAATTACTCGTACGTTAAATATCTACTACTGTCAGGATGCTGGGATTGTAGGACCAGTTCGTTCAGCCAGGACATATTTTGTAGACTATGTTTCTGAATATGGCGCTAATCCACTCTATGCTCATGTTGGAGGGGCCAATACACCCGGACCTGCCGATGCTTTGGGTCAAATTACCTCCTACGGATGGGATGGTTATAATGATTTAAACCAGTTCGGGATAGGTTATCCAACTTATTGGCGTGATGATACTAGACAGGGACATCCTGTTGCCACAGAACACACTATGTATTCTACAACCAGTAAGTTGTGGGCAGTTGGTGCGAGTCGTGGTCTGACCAATGTCGATAAAAGTGGAAATGCTTGGGATGCAAATTTTGTGAAGTACACCTTTAAAAATGATTCACCTGCCAGCAATCCAACTGCTTCAGATATTACCGTTCCTTTCTGGGGAGATCCTGATTATGTGGTGGAGTGGAAATATGATGCAAAAAATGATGACTACCTTCGTTTCAACGGGGGTACACCTCATATAGACCGGGATACAAATAAGCAGTTGACAGCCAAAGATATTATCGTACTTTATGAGACTCAGCAGTCAGCTAATGATGGATACGAAAACAACTTGCATAATCTCTATGGCACAATAGGCAGTGGGACTGCGAATGTATTTATGGATGGAAAAGAAATTAGTGCAACTTGGAAAAAAGCCAGCAGAACAGATCGGACATTACTTTATGATACGAACGGTAATGAAATTCAGTTTAATCGTGGTCATATGTGGTTTGAGATTGTCCCTCTTGACGAGCAACTCACAGTTAAATAGTAAATTAAAACCCATTTAAGTATCTGTTGTATCTTCACAAATTTAAAATTAGGGTATATAATGTGCACAATTAGTAATATTTAGTATTTACTAGTTAGAAAAATTATACTGCTCATTTGAATTATGTTTAGAGATCTTATTACTTCCAAATCACGTGTAATTCTTCTTGATTTTTTTCTGAACCATCCACATGAAATGTTTCATGTACGTGAGTGCGTTCGTCAAACAGGTGATGAAATAAATGCCGTTCGGCGTGAACTTCAATTTTTAGAGAAACATGGGATTTTAAACAAGGAGCCTCGTGCCAATAGGGTCTATTACGAACTATCAAAAGACTATCCCTATTATTATGATTTGCTGGCAATGGGAGCTAAAACTCTTGGTTTAGGAAAAGAAGTTCTTGCTAATCGCGCTAAACTAGGTAAAATAAAGTATGCAATGTTTAGTGGTCGTTTTATACGACGAAATCAAATGTCACAGGACCACGTAGATTTCCTGGTTGTAGGGACAGTAGTATTACCCGAACTTGCATTATTAGTCAGAACGGAAGAGCAAAGATTGAGTAGAGAAATTAATTATACTGCTATGACAGAAGAAGAATTTATTTTTCGTAAACAGCGTAAAGATCCATTCATCACCGGTATCTTGTCCGGAACTCGTGTTATGCTCATCGGCGATGAGGAGGCTTTACTCGCATGAAGCGTACATCACCCTGGATGACTGCTTTGATTATCATTGTTGCTTTATTTGCGATTTTGATTAATCTACCATCACAAATTACCGTACCTTTCGATGTAAATCAGGTTTTCCCCTTTTTAAATCATCAGAAAAAGCTTACTGTAAATCACACTTTAGTTTTACCCAATCTGACTAATCTGCTCAATCTAGCACATATCCAAGCCTCTTATCCTTTGCATAAAGGACTTGATCTTCAGGGTGGAACCAGTCTTACATTGCAAGCTGATATGAAAAATATTCCTGTGGATCAAAGGGATAACGCCTTACAGGCTGCTCAAACTGTAATTGAAAGAAGAATTAATTTCTATGGTGTATCAGAACCAGTTGTTCAAACAGCCAGAGTGGGCAATAGTTATCGTATTATTGTGGAAATACCTGGAGTAACTGATGTCAACCAGGCGGCGCAATTAGTCGGTCAAACTGCTCAGCTAACTTTTTGGGAAGAAGGCGCAAGTAGCTCAGCTACTACCAAAGTTGCAACACCTTCTGCAAACTTGCCATATGGTGTTACGCAGTTTTTGGGTCCTAATGCCAAAGAAACTAATTTAACAGGGAAAGATCTCAAATCTGCATCTGTTGGTTTTGACTCTCAAACTGGTGCTCCTGACGTGTTATTGCAATTTACAGCTGATGGAACAAAAAAATTTGCAGATATTACTAAAAGAAATATTGGCAAAAGTGTGGCAATTGTTTTGGATAATGTTCTAGTCAGTGCACCCACAGTAAGTGCAGTTATTCCTAACGGTAGTGCACAAATCTCAGGTAATTTTACCACAGACCAGGCCAAACAGCTGGCGATCCAGTTGGATGCCGGTGCTTTGCCGGTACCTTTAACTATTTTGCAGCAACAGGCGGTTGGGGCAACGTTAGGTCAACAGTCATTGGATAAGAGTATGTTTGCTGGAATTTTGGGCTTTATGATTATTATTGTATTTATGATCGGTTTGTATGGTAGGCTGGGAGTTATTGCCAGTGTGGCACTGGTATTGTACACACTAATAGTACTGGGCGTATTTAGATTAATTCCTGTAACCTTGACTCTGGCAGGAATTGCCGGTTTTATTCTTTCTATAGGTATTGCAGTTGATGCTAATATTCTGATTTTTGAACGTAGCAGGGAAGAATTAAGGAGGGGACATAGTCCCCAAAGATCACTTGAGTTGGGATTTGCCAGAGCCTGGACTTCCATTCGTGATTCCAATGCTGCTAGTATTATTACCAGTTTGATTCTTTATTATTTCGGTACCAGCATTATTAAAGGATTTGCCCTGACTCTGTTTATAGGGGTCATTGTATCGTTGTTTTCAGCAGTTGTAGTGACGAGAACTTTATTACATGCATTTTATAAAAAATAAAAGTTATGAGAAATATTATAAAACATAAAATTTGGTATTTTATTTTTTCTCTATTAATTATTGTACCCGGGATTGTTTCTCTTATCTTATGGAAGCTTGATTTAGGAATTGATTTTACCGGAGGGTCAGTAGTAGCTTATGATTTTCAACAGCCCGTAAACAGTAGCACTTACTCAGATGTTCGAAAGAGTTTTTCTGAGGCGAAAATGCCAATTTATAGTTTGCAGCAAACTGCACCCAATGAATTGACAGTTCAAACAATACCATTGGATAATATCCAAAATACTCAGTTAATGAGGAAATTACTGTTACAGTTTGGTCCTTACATAAAACAGGGTTCATTTGAAACGATTGGTCCAATAATCGGTTCTGAAATTACCACTAATGCGTTTAAAGCTATTATCGCGGCTTCGATTCTAATTGTTTTATATATAGCTTTATCTTTTCGTAAAGTCCCCCGTCCGGCTCGTTCCTGGCGTTTTGGAATTTGTGCGATTATTGCTTTGATCCATGACGTTTTAGTATTGGTTGGTCTATTTTCTATCTTTGGACACTTTTTTCAGATTCAGGTTGATAGTCTTTTTGTGACAGCGGTATTAACAGTTATCGGTTTTTCAGTACATGATACTATTGTGGTTTTTGACAGAATCCGCGAAAATTTAATAAAAGGTGGCAGTGGACAAAAATTTGCAAATGTTGTAAACGACTCGATTGTTCAAACGTTCTCAAGATCCTTAAATACGTCCTTAACCGCTATTTTGGTTTTAGCAACACTGCTATTTTTCGGTGGAGATTCTATAAGATGGTTTGTAGTAGCATTATTAATAGGAATCATCAGTGGAACCTATTCTTCAATCTTTAACGCAGCGCCTCTTTTGGTACTCTGGCAGGAATGGGATGATAAGAGAAGAGCAAATAAAAAATAATATCCTCAATTAGTCAATAATAGGCTTATTCATTTTATGAACAAACAAATTACTGTTTTTTCAGGAGTTTTATTGAACCAGGGAAAAGTGCTTTTATCACAAAGAGATGAAATAGAATGTCCTCAGGCTCATTTAAAATGGGAATTTCCGGGTGGTATATGCGATTTTGGCGAGAAACCAACAGATGCAGTTAAAAGAGAGTTTATGGTAGAAACAAGCAGGGAAATTGAAGTTGGAAATTGTTGCCCTATTCTGGAGTTAACTATTGGGAATATGATTGGGGCATGCTGCAGACTTTTTGCTTCGTATTTTTATGTAATTTAATCAGAGAAGGACAGCCGGCCAAAAGAGATCATCATGTGGCAGATATTAAATGGTTTAATATTGATGATATAAAAAATCTTGCAGGTTTACCGGATATGGATTTAATAATAAATCTAGCTAAAGAAGAAGTGGAGTATTAATATGAGCCAAACTAAACCAGTGCATATTATGACGGGTAATATAGATCCAGCGCATATTGCAGATATTTTAGAAATTGAGTGGGAATATGCTAAATATAAAGATCCAAATACTGAGAAAGAACTTATAAGTAAAGACTTATTCGTTTTTTATTTAGCCAAGAATGAGAATTATCAAATGTACTTAAGTATGTCTAAAAATTCAAAATATGTAAGTATTGATTATTGGACGAGAGACAACTCTTCCCTGGCGGCAAATACCATGCTTTTTAGAGATATAACCAATGTTATTTGTAATGAAGAATTTAGAATGTTAATTATAGAAACGGGTAAAGGTAAAATGCGTTGTATTGTTGAAATAAAACGATATGAAAAAGAAAATGGTGAGGCAATTGGTATTATGACAAACATAAATTTGGATAAGAAAGATTACGAAGAGAATTATAAGAACTGGTGGTAGCTTATTTTTTCAGATTCTCTTTATACCATTTGGCAAAAGCTTGCCAAGCTCTTTCGTTAATTTCACTATCATAAAGTAATAGCCCTTCATTTCTCGCTAAGGCAATGCTTTTTTTATCCTTGCGCAAAGTAACTACTTGATTACTTGGGATATCTTCTCCTTCTATGCGGTCCAAAAAAGTACCTTTAATATCAGCTGAGAAAGTCTGAACATGCTTGTCATCAATATAACATAGCACTTCATGAAGTGTTATAGTTCTATCCGTTCTATTTTGCATTAATAAAAGAAAATCTTGTGCACTAAACCAATCATTAACATATTTCATATATGCTCCGGGGAATCCATTAAGAGAGCTTATGAACCAACCATCATCTTTGACAATTAGAGGTTGATGTAACATTTCAAAAGCCTGCTTTGCTTTATGTAGGGCTATTTCTTCTATAGAATATGATTGTATTTCGGTTAAAGCAAGGTTTTTGCTGGCAAACGGAATATTCTGTTTATCTAATTCAATTTTAGCGGTTTCAATTTTATGTTTATTACCGGTGATAAAGTAAAGCATTTATTTACTTAGCTCTTCCTTAACAATGCGACTGACAATGGCACCATCGGCTTTGCCTTTGGTAAGAGGTACTAAGGTCCCCATTACTTTACCTAATTCCTGGATGCTACTTGCACCGGTTTTTTGAATAGCATCTTTTACCATTGCTTTGATTTCTTCTTCATTAAGTTGTTTAGGTAAATATTCCTGCAGCATTGCCAGTTCACTCGTTTCTTTGTCAACCAGGTCCTGGCGGTTGGCTTTTTGATATTCTGTGATCGAGTCTTTTCTTTGTTTGGCTTCTTTTTGGATAACGGTTAGGACGTCTTCATCATTCGCTTCATATCCTGCTCCCCCCTTTTGAATTTCATAATAGGTGATGGATGAAATAAGCATGCGCAGTACTGAGGTTTTTTCAGCATTTTTAGCCAACATTGACTCTTTGAGTTGTTGTTGTAAATCCTTCTTGGTCATAACGTGATTATATACTACACCTGGTTAACATTGCAAAGTAAAAATGTTATTCTAAATTTACCAGTCCTTTCTGCAAAATTTTATTCATACCTGTGCGAATGAACCATAATGAGGCAGTAACATACACAATGCTCATTAAAAGGCTTAATCCTAAATTATTTAAATTAATTGTTCCATGAAGAGCAAATTGTCTGGCGTCTTCAAATATATAACTGGTGGGTAATAACCAGGAAACATTTTGAGCCCACTGAGGCAGGATAGAAATTGGATAAAACACACCAGAAAAAGGTATAACCAGACCGGCAACTGTCCAGGCTAAAGTCTGAATTTTAGTTCCATATCTAATTATCAGACCAGCTACAAAAAATCCTATCCACCAACCATTTAAAAGTAACAGTACAAAAAAGGGTAATAGATATAATCCGTACATCAAAATTTGTACATGATACATGAAGTATGCAATAGTCGCAGCAAACGCCAGACTCGCGACTCCTTTTATAACACCTAAAATAATAAACGACGTCAGCCATTCTGAAAATGAAATTGGGGAGATAAAAATATTTATCAGATTGCGATCCCATAAATCGGTTAATAATCCCACAGAAATCTCATATTGTGCACGCCAGACTATTATCCACAGCAAAACACCGGAGATAACGGTTACTATGAAACTTGTTCCTACATGTGAGGTGGCACTGAAATAAGCGCTGGTTAATCCCCACAAAAACAAATCAATTAAAGGCCAATAAAAAGTATCTGCAACTCTGTCATAGCTTCGGCGGAATGCAAACAAATATCTTAATATAATGGCATAAACTCTATGCAGTTTCATGTTATTTATCCTCCTTTGTTTTGGTTGCCACTGACAAAAAATAATCTTCCAAATTTGGTTTAATAATACTAATCTCGCTATATCGCACACCTTCCTGCATAATTTGATATAAAAAATTGGCTACATCAGTTTCCTTAATGGTAATATGTGTAAATATTCCTTCAGTTGTCATATCAATATTTTGTCGTTTTGCACATTCTTTTAATTGTTTTTGTCCTTCAATTATCACTAATGAAATCTGACTAATTTGTAAGGTTTTTGTCAATGCCAAGGGTGTATCATCAGCTATTATCTTACCCTGGTTGATAAATACTACTCTGTCACATATTTCCTCGACCTCATTCATATTATGTGATGTGATGATAATAGACATACCATATCTAGCTCTTTGTTCAACTAAGAAGTCGCGTATATATTTAGCTACCTCCGGATCTAAAGATGCTGTTGGTTCATCCAGCAATAAAACTTTCGGATAATTCAGCATTGATTTGGCTAAATTAACTCTAGTTCTTTGGCCCGCAGATAATTGGCTGTTTAACTTTTTTGCTAACTGTGTCAGCTGAAATGTTTTCATTATATCTTCGACACGTTTTTTTCTATTTTTAAGATTATATAAATATGAGATAAAAGTTAAACTTTCTTGTACATTTAATACCCAGGGAAGATTAGTATAGGTTGAGGAAAAATTAACTTTTTCCAGGATTTCTTCACGATGATGTTTTAAGTCCATGCCAAAATAGTTTACTTCTCCACTGGTGGGTGTCATTACGCCTAAAAGCATTTGTAAGGTTGTAGTCTTACCAGCTCCGTTAATGCCTAATAAGCCCAATATCTCACCTTCCTCAACCGAAAAGGAAATATTATTCACTGCAGTAAATGTGCCAAATTTTTTAGTCAGGTTTTTCACCTCTAAAACTCTCATAGTAAAGTTACTTGCCAAAAACTGGTACACGAAAAATTAAGAAGTTTAGTCGTTTAGCGGGAGGGTCAGTATTATTCGCCTGTTTGCGTGTTCGTCAAAACTAAATAAATTCTTTGCATAAGTGTATTCGGCAGTTCTGTTATTGTAGTGACAGCTGTGAAATCTGTCAAGTGAAATCTAATGAGGAATTTTATCATTTGATAAAGATGTTTGTTCATATTCTTCATCCTTTATACGTTTTAGTAGATATTCTCTGGTATTTTTACTCAAGTCCTCATCTACCTCCTCAAATAGTTTTTGTAGAATATCGCCAATTTTTTTACCAGGCGGTAGATTTAATTCATTCATAATGTCATTACCATCAATGGCGAGATCTTTGATAGAAAAAGGAGACGGAGATAACTGTTCTTCAATTCTTTTTTTAAATTCAATCAGTCTCCAGGATTCAGCCGTTTTTGTTCCGCTGCCTAATCGATCTGCTATGCGCACATCAATAATATCTTTTACATTTTCTACCCCTATGCGTCGAATGAAACGCCTGACAGCCGCATCAGTAATATTCTCATCTACTGTAAACATATGCCAACGTACGAGATTAACAATTTTCTCTTTTTGCTTTTTTGACAGTCTTAATCTATCTGCTATATCTCCTGCCATTCGTGCTCCAACCAGTTCATGATTATGAAAAATTACCAAACCATTTTCGTCTTCTCCTCTTACCCTTGGTTTTGCAATATCGTGTATTAACGACGCCAGTCTGACGATAGGGTCTTTAGATGGACAGTATCTAAGTGCTAATAAATTATGTTCGAACACATCTGTTGTGTGATGGCGTCCTGGTCTAACCATAGAAATGTCTTTTCCTTCCAAAAGTTCCGGCAGAATGTATTCCAGCAGTCCAGTGTTTTTTAATAAGAGTAACCCTTCATAAGGATACTCACTTCCAATTATTTTTAGTAACTCATCACGTATTCTTTCTTGAGAGATGTTCTGTAAAAGATTGGCATCGTTTTTTATAGATAACAACGTATGCTCTTCAATTTGAAAACCCAGTTGAGTTGCAAAGCGAATAGCTCTGATTAACCTGAGTGCGTCTTCTTTGAATCTTTCATCAGGATTACCTACAGTTCTGATAATTCTGTTTTTTAAATCTTCCCGACCATTAACCAGATCAATAATTTCGTCTTTTGTAATATCCAAAGCCAGGGCGTTGATGGTAAAGTCACGTCTGGTGACATCTTCTTGCAGACTTTTGCCCCACTGCACATTTTCAGGATGACGATTATCTGAATAGCCGTTTTCTGTGCGAAAAGTTGTTACCTCCATTACGAATTTTTGGCTAGTTTGAGGGTCTTCAAGTGGTATCCCAACGGTTCCAAATTGGTTATCATAAAATGCTTCAGGAAAAATTTCTAGGATCTGATCTGGTGTAGCATTGGTAGTAAAATCCCAGTCAGTTATGGTTCTTTTAAGCAAAAGATCTCTTACGCTTCCACCTACTAAATAGATTTCATAACCCGAATTCTTTATTTTACTAAATATTTCTCTTATATTTGCTGGTATATTTTCGTGCATATCTGCTATAGTATAGCATGCTGCAGGCAGGTCGTCTTGAGCTTCTAGTTGTATGAAAAAATGGGAATTAAAGAGTAATGATAATTTACAAATTAACGATGGACAATTCTCTGAATTGATAAACATTTTATTGCTGAATAGAGGAATTAGTTCAGAAAAAGATAGAGAAGAATTTTTACATCCTGATATAAATAAAGTGACTCCAAAATCTGTTCAGATAGATGCTGAAGAATTAAAAAAAACACTAGTCCGTTTGCAAAAAGCGTTTACTCAAAAAGAAAAAATAATTGTTTTTGGTGATTATGATGTGGATGGTATTACAGGTAGTGCTATTTTATGGGAAACTCTTAATGCGCTTGGTTTTTTAGTTATGCCATACATTCCTCACAGGGTTGAAGAAGGCTATGGTCTATCAATAAAAGGTATCGATAATGTTAAAAAACAAAATAGCGATCTTAAATTAATTATCACTGTTGATAATGGTATAGTGGCAAACGAAGCAGTAGACTATGCTAACAAATTAGGCATTGACGTTATTATCACGGATCATCATATGCCCGAGGATGATGAGAAAAGACCAAAGGCTTTAGCAATTGTGCATACTACTAAACTTTGTGGAGCGGGAGTGGCTTGGTTGTTAAGCAAAGAACTAAATATTACTTTTGCTTCAAAAAAGTATGAGATAGATAAAGACACACATCTGGAATTGGCAGTACTAGGAACAATTGCAGATCTTGTGCCATTGACAGGGGCGAATCGGACTATTGTAAAGGCAGGTATGGATAATCTAAAAAATACTCAAAGGTCAGGACTCAAGGCGATATTTGAAGAGGCAGGTGTTAATCCACAAAAGATTGGGACATATGAGGTCGGTTTTATTATTGGACCAAGATTGAATGCGGCCGGTCGAATAGAAAGTGCGATGGATAGTCTGCGCTTGTTATGTACACATAACAGTACCCGCGCCTATTCTCTAGCGGCAAAGCTGGGGCAAACCAATCGTGAACGTCAGGAATTGACGAAAAAAACTGTTCAGCACGCATTAGAAACTATCAAATCTAAGAATTTACATAGTAAAAAGATAATTATTACTGGCCATGAAACATATAATCCCGGGGTAATTGGATTAGTAGCAGGAAAGCTGGTTGAAGAGTTTTATCGTCCGGCGATTGTTTTATCTATTGGTGATAAGAGTGCCAAAGCATCTGTTAGGTCAATTCCCGGGGTGAACATAATAGACTTTTTGCGTCGATTTTCCGATATGTATATCAATGTCGGAGGTCATAAAATGGCGGCCGGATTTACTGTCTCACTGGAGAATATGAGCGGTTTACAAAAACAAATGGAAGATTTGGCGCAAGAGATGATTACACAGAGTTTATTGCAAAGAACGCTCAAAGTGGATTTGACTTTGCCTTTTGGCTATCTTTCTCTTAATTTGTTTGACGCAATACAGCAATTAGCACCCTTTGGTATGGAAAATCCAGAACCTGTTTTTATAACGAAGGGGGTTTATGTAGAAGATATGAAGCTTTTGGGTAAAGACAAAAATCATCTTAAACTACGCTTATCCAATGATGGAGTGGGTACTCTTGAGGCGATTGGATTTGGGATGGGGGAGTTGTCCGAATCACTTACTATCGGCGATAAAATAGATATTGCTTATTCCCTTGATGAAAATCATTGGAATGGAAGTGTTGAGTTACAGTTGAAGTTAAAAGATGCAAGAGTAGTTTAAATTTATTGTCTATTTATTCTTGTTTTCCATAATTCTGATGCTACTCTGACTAGATTTTTTGCTAATGGAACACTATCTTTATCATCAAATATATTATCAAATGTAGCATCAATATTTTCCAATAATTGGGCTCTCGCTTCTGGGGGAACATGAGCTGCTCTATATGTTCTTCTAAATATATCCGCAACTGCTTCTTTCGTATCAGGTAATATCGCAGGATTTAACACCAAGGTATCAGGTGTACCTCTTAATCTTTTGTTTAATTGTATTATTTCAATTGCCATAATTTTATTTCAAAAAAAAATCTCCTGCTCAAAGTGAGAGGAGATTTGGTTTTATACGCGCCAAATCCCCTAACTTGCTTGGAAGCGGAGATTATTAGAAATAATAATGTGTAAATTGCAACTCATATATAAAATTATCCCAACTGAGAGTATAGTCCTTGAAAAACACCCTTGTCAAGAGTTAGATTTCCATGTATGATACACAAAGTCGAGGCTAGAAATAGACATTTTCTAGGCTCATTTTAGCCTCAATTTAGTTTTAAGCATGAGAACATTAATAAAACAGACAGTAGAAAAAATAGGCGAAAGTGTAGTGGTGAATGGCTGGATACACGCGAGACGTGACCACGGCAAGCTTATCTTTGTCGATTTGCGTGATAGAACAGGTTTGTTACAGGTTGTATTTAATCCTCAAGTATCTCAAGAGGCTTATGATAGCGCGACTCAACTGCGAGGAGAATATGCTGTAGAAATTGAAGGAAAAGTTAATGAACGTCCTGAAAGATTAATAAATCCTAAAATTGTCAGCGGTACGGTAGAATTGGAAGCAACTAAACTCACGATTCTGGCGAAAGCAGAACCCTTACCGTTTGATATCAATGCTGAAACGCTTAACTTAGAATTACCAACCCTTTTGGATCATCGAGCCTTTACACTGCGTAATCTGAAGATACAGGCCATTTTTAAAGTTCAGGCTGTGATTATTGATTCATTTCGCGAGTTTATGAAGAGCCAGGATTTTATGGAATTCCAGGCTCCCTCAATTGCGCCTGCAACTGCGGAAGGAGGGGCGGAAGTCTTTGAAGTTAAATATTTTGATCATAAAGCTTATCTGACTCAAAGTCCTCAGCTATATAAGCAGATTGTCATGAGTGCATTTGAAAGAGTGTTTAGTGTAAATAAAGTATTTCGTGCTGAGCCTTCAGTGACTACCCGTCATTTGACTGAAATAGTTTCGCTTGATGCCGAGATGGGATTTATTAAGTCCTGGGAGGATATTCGAGATATGGCTGAGCAAACCGTTAAATATATCTTGCAGCAAGTTGGAGAAAAATGCGCAGATGAACTTAAAATGTACAATATCTCATTACCCCAGACTATTGAGAAGACACCGACACTAAGCTTGCGGGAAGCACAAGAGAAAATCTTTCAGGTAGCCAAGCGGGATTGCCGGGGAGAGAAAGATTTAAATCCTGAAGACGAAAGGGATATTTGTGCCATCATTAAAGAGGAAACAGGTTCTGATTTAGTATTCATTTATGGTTATCCAACTAAGAAAAAACCTTTTTATGTATACCCTAATCCACAAGACCCCGAATACAACGAGGGTTTAGATTTACTCTGCCGGGGTGTGGAGTGGATGTCGGGAGGTCGTCGGATCAATGATTATCAACAGCTGATGGCGCATGTTGAAGAATGGAAAATGGATCCTAAAAAGATTACAATGTTCTTAGAAGCATTCCGTTACGGAGTTCCTCCCGAAGGTGGATTTGCTTTGGGTGCGGAACGCTTAACTATGCAGATTTTGGAATTGCCTAACATTCGTGAAGCGGTATTGTTCCCGCGTGACATGGAAAGAATTGATGAAAGACTCTCTCAACAATCATCTGAAGACAACGGCTAGATCTATAAATGGTTTTTTTAAACGTTTTGATCTGCAAATACGTTTATTGCTTTTTCCTTTCTTGTTGCTCGGAGTATTGTTAATTCTTGCCTTAGGTGCCCAACATTTACAGACTCAAAGTCAAGCTTTAAGGGTGCAAAGTATAAATACTTCCCAGTCATGGACAGATTATCCTTCTCTTATTTATAATTTCAAGCCTACCATCTCTGCTGTAAATGCGATTATTATGGATGCTGATTCGCATAAGATTCTGTATGAGAAAAATCCTGACGTGCACGCCTCGATGGCTTCAACGACCAAAATGATGACAGCTTTAGTGGGATTGGATTATTACAAACCAGAAGATATTTTAACTATCAAACGTAATTATGTGGAAGGCTCTGGCTTGCATTTCTTTGCCGGAGAACAGTTTAGATTCATTGATTTACTCTATGCCATGTTTCTACCTTCTGCCAATGATGCAGCTATGGCTATTGCTGATAATTATCCGGGTGGGGAGAAAGCTTTTGTAGCTGCTATGAATGCCAAAGCAAAGGCATTCCATCTAAATAATACAGCCTACCAGGATCCTGCAGGATTAGATGATCCGGGTGACTATACGACTGTAGGGAATTTGGCCGATTTAGCCGATATTGTTTATCATCAACCTCTGCTGCATACAATTTTTGGTACTAAAAACATGTACATTACAACGGTAAATAAAGTATATGGATATCCTCTTACGAACTTAAACCAGTTATTGGGTGAAGATGGGGTAGTAGGTATAAAAACAGGAACTACCGAAGAAGCTGGTCAGGTCTTAATCACGGCTAAACAAGACGGATCGCATGTCTATATCATTATCGTAATGGATAGTACGGATCGTTTTGCCGATACTCTGACCTTGTTGCATTTGATAGATAATAATGTGCAATACACTACGGCTGCACAGATGGTGTCGGAGTTGCCAGGACATTATCACTAACTGCTGAAACGTAAGCTACAAAATTATTATCTCCCTGAAAAATATATATAGGCATAAGATATTGTTGAGGATTAGTGCCGATATAATAACCAAGTGAAATTGTTCTGATCGCGGCCTGTCCAGAACTAGTATCAAAACCAGGTACGATATATGCATTACCTGCCTGTAAATCCGCAAAAGCCTGTTGAGCTGTTTTTAAAGGATAATCAGAAACACCCTGGGCTGATGTATCTACTACCTGATGTATATATGTAGCTTGTGCAACTTGGGGTGCCGAATCTCCTCCTGTGACAATAAAACTTAGGGTAGAATCAGGAGGGTTTGGATAATCAATTGGCAGGTTATTGACGGCCTGTTGAAAGAAGTTTACTTTTACCGCCATGATTTTTTGTCCGGCATTAGTTACAGGCACCAGAGTACCATTACTAATGGTGTAATCAGTGGTAGTTGTCAGGCTGGAGTCAAAATCTGATGAATCCAGTTGTAGAGTATTGAGAAAATTTAGAGCTGTTGAAATTGCTTGTGAATCAGTTGGCAGATTGTTGGCGGCTAGTACTGAGGGATAATTAAGATAATTTGACGTTAGTGTAAAGTTATAGCTGCTGATGTCCATATACATAACCCTATTCATGCCATTGGTTTCAGTCCAGCTATATTCAGTTTCAGATACACGCTGCTCTTTGATGGCAGAACCATCGGGATTTACCATGCCAATGGCGGCTACTTTCAAGTCTGCGTTTTGTAGACTGTTAAGAGAAGGAGTTGATTGAATAATTTTATAGACATTTATTCTGTCACTAACTGGTAGAGGTTGTCCACTTGATGGGTCCAGGAGATCAGCTTTTCCATCAACGGTATTAAGTGTATAAGTTAGTTTAGTATTAATATTGTTCTGAGGAAAAGGAATGGGTGGTAACTGGCCAAATCCCATGGCGGGAGGAACATATGCGGGGCGGCTTAGATAAGAGATGATATTGGCGATAATCGACCATAGCAAAATAACAACAATTAGTACTACAACTCCAACTATTGCTAATCTACGTACGTTTTCGGTTACAGCATGTAGAGACCACATATCTTGAGTATATGGTAAAATTTGGGTACAATGCAAATTGACTCCTGCTAAAAATGAATATGGATTTAGTCAGAAGCTTTTAGCTAAATTATGATTAATCAACAGACAAATTATCGCTTGCGTATAGCTCCTTCGCCAACAGGTTATCCGCACATAGGTACTATTTACCAGGCTTTATTTAATTACGCTTATACACATAAAAACAATGGTAAATTTATTGTTCGTATTGAAGATACTGATAGAACACGTTTAGTAGAAGATGCAGAACAGGTTATATTTTCTGCTTTGGACTGGTTTGGTTTACAGGAAGATGAGAGTCCGCGAAAAGGTGGACAATTTGCGCCTTATCGTCAGTCTGAAAGATTGGCTATTTATCATAAATTTGCGCAGGAGTTACTTGAGAAAGGGTATGCATTTTTCGATTATTATCCTAAGACAGATAATACAGGTAAGAAAAAAGATTATTCAGGGAGTAAACAATTAGTATCAGCATATAGCCAGATTCCTCCAGCTCCCAAATCAGTGGAAGAGATGCTACAGAGTCAGGATTGGGTATTGCGAATGAAAGTACCGGATGAAGGAAGTATCTCAGTACATGATGGTATTCGCGGAGACATTACTTTTGAATATAAACAAGTTAGTAAACAAATTTTATTAAAATCTGATGGTTATCCTACTTATCATTTGGGAGTAGTAGTAGACGATCATCTGATGCAAATTTCTCATATTTTAAGAGCAGAGGAATGGATTTCATCTTTACCTAAACACGTATTACTTTATAAATATTTTGGTTGGGAGATACCTGAAATTTACCACACAGCTACTTTGCGTAATCCTGATAAATCAAAGCTATCTAAAAGACAGGGACATACCAATGTAAACTGGTTCCGTGAAGAAGGTTTTCTACCAGAGGCGATCTTAAATTATCTTGCTCTACTGGGATGGAGTCATCCGGAGGAAAAAGAGATTTTTACTTTGCAAGAGTTTATCGACAAATTTGATTTAAAAGATATACGACCGGTTGCACCGATTTTTGATGTGCAAAAATTGAAATGGCTGAATGGTGAGTATATTCGTCAAATGTCCCTGGAGGAATTGGAAGGGGAATTAGTAAAGTTTGATAAGAGTATTAAGGATAATTTTGATCCAACGTTGTTTCATCAGATAGTAATTTTAGCCCAGTCAAGGATGGAAACTCTTAAAGAGTTTGCTTTATTATCTGGGCATTTTGTTCAGACTTTTAGTCCAAACTTACAGATACAGTATAAAGAAATTGCACAAGAGTTGTATAGAATGCTGTCAGAGGTAGATATATGGAGCAGTGAACAGATTATGTCATCTATGCGCGAGATTCTGCACATATACAAGGTAAAAATGCCTGTTTTGTACACAATATTTACTGGACAGCCCAAGGGTTTACCATTACCCGAAAGCTTAGTTATTCTGGGCAAAGACAAAACACTTGCCAGATTGCAAAAATATCTGTAAATTTAACCTATGCTCATCCTTTTTTTGGCTCGTATTCTCTCCGTAGTTTTTCACCCTTTAGTTTTATTTTTACCCTTACCATATCTGATCATCATGCATGCAGAAAATAATTATACAGAAGCAGTTAGGTGGACTTTCTTCTCGTGGTTAGTTGTTTTTATATTAGGAATTTTTATCATGTATCAGGTTAAAACAGGCAGATTTACAAATTTAGACGTCTCGGTTCGATCTCAAAGGCCTTTGTTCTTTTTGTCCGTTGGCATCGCAATCGCTGTCTATATTATTTCGCTCTTACTATTTAATGGTCCTTTGGTTATGCTGGTTTTAGCAGTGGGTGCCATTCTAGCACTTGGTTTAATCGATCTGTTGAATACAAGAATAAAAGCTAGTATTCATGTGGCATCAGTAACTAGTATTTTGTTTGCCTTTGTCGTCTTAAACGGTATTTTGTATTCCTGGGTATTATTGCTTATTCCGATGGTGGCCTGGTCTCGTATCAAGTTGCATAAGCATACAGTTTCTGAGACAGTAACAGGAGCTATCTTCGGTTTCTTCATAACAATAATAGTTTATGTTATGATTGAACTTGTACTGAAAGGATAAACCTATGATTGATGATAAACGCTTTGTTAAGTCATTTGCGTATGCCTGGGAAGGCATTAAATATGTTTTTCAACATGATCAAAATATACGGGTTCATTTTTTCATAGCAATACTGGTTATCATTTTTAGTTTAATGTTGGATGTAAATCCGTTTGAAATGGGAATTTTGGGAGTTATGATAATGCTCGTAATAGTTACTGAGATGATTAATTCAACTATGGAAAAGATAGTTGATTTGATTACCAAAGAACATCATGAAGAGGCCAGAATTGCCAAAGATGTTTCCTCCGGTATGGTTTTATTAACAGCTGTGGGTTCAGTGATAGTGGGTATACTAATTTTTACACCTCATATTTTGCATTTGTTTCACTCTTCGCACTAATTATGTCAAATAGTACTATTAAAAGAGATAGCAGTTTAGTATCGGATATTAAAAAGATTGTTGATAAATACCCATGTCAGAAAATAGTTTCCCGTTTTAACAGGAGATTAGAACAAGGCAGTATAACCAGAGACGAAAATCCATATGATCATTTTTGTATATATTTTGCTGCTTATGATGCCCAACAAAAACTTGTTTTTCTGGGTCGTCATAAAAAATCCGATTTATGGTTATTTAACGGTGGACACATTGACATTGGAGAAAGTCCGCAAGATACGTTATACCGGGAAATTGGGGAAGAATGGGGAGTTAATGTAAATTATGAGAGTATAGGTGATCCGAAATTTTTTTCAGTTACACGTACTATTAATCCGGAAAAAATTAAGTGTGAGAGGCATTATGATATTTGGTATTTTGTACCCTTGGTAAAAAAAGACTTTAAGCCTGATAGAAAAAAATTAGCTGAGGAATTTTATGAAACACAATGGGCTGATGTCATAACTGCCAGACAATTAGTAAAAGATGAAAATACAAAAAAAGCCATATTAACGATAGAAAAATTATTTGTTTAAATAATTTTAAGGCTTTTAAATTATTAGTATATTTATTGTATTTGTTTTTAACATTAAAGATGTGATTTTTTTAGAAGTCCTAAAACTCTATCCATCTTAACAGTTGCTACATCAGTCACGCTGTCAGCTCCGCCATAATAAACAAAAAGTGTATCATCTTTTACTATTGCCCCACATGGGAATACTACATTTGGTACTTGTCCATCTTTTTCATTATGTAATTCCGGTTCCAATAATGGGTAAGTAGTGCGACCTAAGATCTGTTTTGGATTATCAAGATCCAGCAAAACTGCACCAAATCTATAATGATTATCTTCACCGATTCCATGATACAAGAGTAACCATCCCTCAGTAGTTTCAATAGGAGGTGCAGCAATACCTACTTTATGACTATCCCAGTGGTCATGGCGGGATTTCAATAGGATTGAACCACCCAGATAATTACCCTCATAAAAGTGCAGATCATCGACAAAATCTACCCAAATAAAAGTTTGCAGACGGTGAAAAATCATATATTTTCCATTTATTGTTTTAGATAAGATACAAGCGTCTTTATCATCGATACCGGGTGGAGAAATTAATTTAGGAATCGACCAGTGCCAGCGCTGCAACAAGAAGTCTTCCTGGCTGATTGAACTTAGAGCTACTCTGGGTGCATCATGTCCGTCATATGCGGTGTAACACATATAAATTCTGTCGTCTATTAAAGTTAAACGTGGATCCTCACAGCCATAATTATTGCCTGAACCGTTTGTCTCAAAAATTTCTCTTGGTACATATACCGGCTTATCGAGTCTTTGATCAATATGAAATCCATCAGTAGTTTGGGCATATCCGATGCTGGAAACATTGTTGTTTGATAAAGCTCTGTATAGGAGATGAATCTTATCGTTGATTTTGATGGCTGCAGGATTAAAGACGGCTTTATTCTCCCATTCATGTTGATTTATTGGAGCAAGAATAGGATTTTCAAAATAACGCTGCAAACGTACTGAAATATCTACAGTTTCTCCATTATGGTCCAGGCGGTTTTGTGGTGCACTTAATTCGTTTAAGAGTTCAGACAATGAACATTTGGCAAGACAGGTATAGGTGTCGGCTGCACCGTAATAGACTAAAAGTTCATCATTATGAATTTGAGCACCAGAAGGAAAAACAATATTGGGTACATAACCAAAACGTTCATAGTTTGTTTCTGGTTGGAGTAAGGGTGTTGTGATTCTGTTTGTTATTATTCTGGGATCATGTAAATCAAGTAGCGCTGCTTCAATTGTAAAAATCTTATGATCTGAAAAATAGTCTTTGATATAAGCATAAATTAATAGCCAGCCAAAATCGGTTTTAATCGGAGGTGCACCGATCTCTACCTGATCTTTAGAGTCTCGCTGCAATGGGATTGCATGATCATCCAAATATCTGTACCAGCGTTGCCAATAGTCATTTGACCAGATTTCTTCTTCTTTATCAAAAAGTGCGAGACTTATTTTTGCCGGAGGCTGGTCAGTGTTGGCAGTGAGTATGGCAGCGTATTTGCCGTCTATCTTTTCCGGAAAAAGCGACATCGCTTTTGCATTAAAAGGTGTGATGAGATGTTTTTCATTGATTGTTTGCAAATCGTTACTGATGGCCAACCCCACCTTAATACCATTGGCATTAAACGGAAATTGAGAGAGAGCAGTATAGAAAATGTAATATTTATTATCCAGAAAGGTAATTCTGGGATCTTCACAACCATATATTTCCCAGTCTTCTTGGGGGATAAAAAGTTGTTGGTGTTTTGAAAAAGTTTCTCCATCTGTGCTTTTGCTGTAACCAATCGAAGATATTTGCAGTTTATTTTTATTGACTACTTGATTGGCAGATAAAGCGCGGTATAACATATGGAATATATCAGCTGTTTTTACTACACAGCCATTAAAAGCGGCTGTAGATTCCCATTCGTTTTGACGCGATGGTAGTAGAATAGGATTCTTATCAGAACGGGTAAGCTGCATAATTTAAGTATTATTATTAAATAATAGTATAACTCACTCGCAATATTTTTTTCTTAGTATCAATCTCTGTTTTGATGACTATTCATCTTCAAATTATGATCAAAGCCATTTATTCAGTTATAAAATATTGGTTTAGTGAAACAGAAATAACTCCCCGAGTTGCCAAATTCACAGGCAGACTTACTTCTGCTCATAATCTGTCGTTATAAATTGATGATTCGGAACTGTTTGCAGTGTGATAGGGCTGGATTCTTTAAGCTCTTTTAAAAATTCATTAAGATTTTTTGTCGCCACACATACGACTGTGTCCGCACCCCCATAATAGACCATTAGCTCACCATTAAGGACTACCGCCCCGCAAGGATATGCAATTCCACCTTTAAAGCCTTCATTCTCATACCATTCAGTAGGGGTTAGAATAGGATGCAGGGAACGATATTTGACTTTGGTAGGGTCATTAAGATCCAAAAGCATTGCACCAACTTTATATTGTTTATCATCCCGGTCATCAACTGCATGGTAAATCAATAACCATCCATCTTTGGTTTTAATCGGTGGAGCACCTGCTGACAGCTTCCGGCTATCCCACATGTTCTCTCGGGGTTCAATTTTATATTTGCCTTCTAAATATTCATTAAAATTTAAATCATCAAGGAAATCAATCAAGAGATTCGGAAAGATCCTGTGCATCATAACGTATTTTCCGTTTACTTTTTCAGGGAATAATACAGCACTTTTATCAATAACATTTGGTGGAGAAATTAACTTGGCCGGTGACCAATTCCAGGTTTGCTGTCGGAATTCTTCTACTTCGATGGATGAAATGGCTACACGAGGCGGATCAATCCCATTAAATGCCACATAAGTGAGATAAAACCGGTTATCTATTTTGGTTATTTTGGGATCTTCGCAACCCCCGTATCCTCCTCCTGACATATACTGTTTGGTTAGTTTAAAGGGTTGTCTCCAGGGTGTTTCGAAGGGTTCTCTTGGTACATAAACAGGCATTTCAGATCGCTCGTCAATATTATACCCATCAGTTGTATTAGCATATCCGAGTACAGAAGTATTGGCATCTCCCTGAGCTCTATAAATTAAATGAATCTTCTCATCGTCATATACAGCAGCAGCATTAAAAGTTGATTGATTTTCCCAGGAATGATGCATAACTGGTGTGATTATAGGGTTTTGCTTATGTTTACTCAAAGTAGGTGAGGGGAAAAACCTTTTAGGGCTAAATATTCGGTTGTAGTTTTTGAATGAAACTGCTACCACGCTTTTATTCTCAATACCAAAGTAAAATAAAAGATTATCTTTAAAATGAAGTGCTCCTAATGGATAAACGAGCATATTATTCCAGTCTTCCGGTTGTTCCCAAATAGCATTATCAGATCTCCAGAGAATCTTGGTTAAATCATTTTTGTCCAACAAGGCAGCACCGGCAGAGTATTGTTCTCCTTCACGACGGGGAGTTTTTACAAAATAGATGACTAATACACCATTTTCGTGCGTAAAAACTCCGCCAATTTCAAGTGGGAATTTATCAAAAGCATTTTGTCGCGGTGATAGAATAGTTTGCTCATTGGTGATTTTAAATTTATCGTCTAAATACCCAATTTTAATTTCTGTTTCTCCATAAATGAGATTCAATTGTTTGGAAGTGGAGTTCATTTTCGAAGGAATAATAGAGCCTTTCTCTTGAATATCATCAATTTTAGCTATAAATTGCCATTGGTAATAATTTTTAGCTCTAGCTAAATTGAGGGTATAAGTATCGGCAAGCTGTTTTTTATAGATTAAATAATTATATTTTTCGATATTTGTGATAAAGAAGTCCTGACAGTATCTTGTATCTTCAATTTTGCCATTAGTAAGTAATATTTGTGGTTGTTTGGGAGCTGTTTTAAAAGATAGACCATCTTGGCTAACCCCTGCTCTGAACACACTAGTTCCATTATGCAGTGAATTAGAGTATATGACTACTCTATTGTTATCTACTGTCACTCCTAAGTCTCTTATTAAAGCTGTATCTTTGGTTCTCATATGATTGAAGAAAAAGAGGCTACACAATTATATTGACGCTTTTTGTGAAATAATGCAAGGGCAATCACTCTGCTATAAAAGTGATCTAAGTCACAAGGAAGACGAGATATTCTTTGTAAGTATAATAATTCGAATCACTGGAAGATCTAAGGAGTAAAAATTACGCAGCTTTCTGCTCAGGTATCTGATTTTCGCTGGTGACCATCTGACTATTTAATTGTCTTTTTGCACCAATCTGCAATAATATTTGTGCTAATCTTTGACCACCCGCAGTCAAGGTAAGTTTTTTATATTCATCTGCTATTGGACCTAATCCTGCTATTTCACTCAGAGCGGCGTTTAATGATTTAATCGGATCTTTGGGGTCTAAGCCATGCGATAAAAAATCGATTAACTTTACGGAAGTAGGGATTGTCTGTGTATCAGAATCAATAACTCTCGCATCGTTCTCAGTTTGAACCGGAGTTGCCGTGGGTTGCTGTGGTTCAACAGTTGGGATTGCTACTCCCGCAGGTACTCTGGAGTCAGTTTCATGAGGAGTCATAACTACACTCTGGTCCGGGGATGTAGGGTTAGGTTGGTTAGCTGTTGCGGACTCTAGTTGTAGTTTCGTTAAAGCTGCTATTTGTGAAGTCGCATCAACGGGAGAATTTGTTTCAGTTTGTGATATTGGATTTGGAGAAAGATTGTCTTGATCGTTCATATATCTATCTAAGCTTAATTAAACGACTTTGTCAAGTTTAAATAACAATAATTTTCTTGTATTTACCGCTATGTGTGGCACAAAATTTTGTCCAAGTTTGTGCCACTGAAGTGATAACTACTTCAACTTTTTTTGCCACCATAGATAGGCGACATATAAGGCACTTAACCCGACAAGTATATATACTAAACTAGTAAGCATAGTACCCATGCCGAAAATTGCCCCTACTAAGTCAAAGTGAAACAGTCCAACCAGACCCCAATTGAGGCCTCCGACTAATAATAAAACCAAGGCTACGACTTTTAATGTTTTCATCATTTTCACCTCCTTTCGTTTAAGGTTTATACAGATAGTGATTCAGAAGAAATTGAGCGCAAAAAACTAAATAACGGAAAAACAATAAGTAGAGCGTGGAAGCAAAGAACATAAATTATCACTCCCTCTTTAAGATTAGCAGCGATAAAACAGATTAGCAATAGTAAGTTATGTAAAGACTTTATTGATCAATAACCCATAACGTATAGGGTCTGTCTTTGTTAACTGTGTGTAAATCAGCAAGTACATTATCTTCCTTCCAGTCGCTTAAAATAAAAGGATATTTGTATTTTTTAAACATTGGTGTTTTTTTCGATGCTTCCATAATTCGGTGTTTGAGACTAGCAAAATCAGACTTAATTGAGCTCACGATGTCTGGAGATACGTTTACACGACCTCTTATTAAATCCATAACTGTTATCCCATTATTAATTTTTCGCATTAACATATAATCATTTATTCCTTCATTAGGAATTAATAATCCATAGTGTTCTGGTACTCTTATATAAGGATATAGATTCTGTAAACATAAAGTATATAGGTAATCCATACGATCCAAGGCTTGCCAAAGCGAAGAGCGGGTGTTCTTGGTAGCTTCTTTTATTAATAAATCAGTTTCACCTAATTTAAATATTTCACTATTACCTCCTGGTCTAAAAAATATTCTTTCAGTTCCATATCTTTGAGCAGCCCTTGATTCTGACTTATAACTTTGTATATGTCTTCTTAGGTTAAGGTTGTGTGATAAGAGCTCTTGTCCTCTTGAGGTCAGTACCAGCTGTCCCCCGCGAAAATTGTATAGTTTCCATAAACTCCCGTCAGATCTTTTCATAGAATCATGGGTTGGAGAAATATTGCTTGTTTCAATTATATTCATGATTATAGATATTATAGTAAAGTTATTAAAACAAATCAAACTATAGGTTGTAAGCTAAAAGTAATGTACTATTTTTACAAAACCTTATACTTAATCATGTTATAAGTGCGTATAAAAGTAAGTATGAGTTTAAAAAGCCTTTAAGAGAAGAGTGGTACTGCGAGCATTAGCTTTATGAGATTTTATTTGGAATAATAACATTAACAATGCATAGATTTCCTGGGACATGGTGGTAAGACTAGTTTACCACACGTTTTCTCGGATGAGGTTTTTGAGATTTTTATAACAAAAAATTAGCTTTCTTATTCCAGGATATAATAGATGATGGTGAGGGTAGCGTTTCTAGATAATAATCTTACTTTACTAATCTGAAGTAACTTTCCAATTTGTGCATACTTGATTTAATCAGGATTATAATTTAATATATTTTTATGTTAAATATAAAAATATTAATGGGTTCTTCAAGGCCGGGAAGATTTAATATACAACCATCCCAGTGGATTTATGAACAGGCGAAAAAAATAGAGGATTTAAAAGTTGAGTTAGTTGATCTTAAAGAAATTAACTTGCCGTTCCTGGATGAGCCGGTTCCACCATCTCTAAGAAAATATTCTAAAGATCATACAATCAGATGGTCAAAAATAATCGATGAAGCTGATGGATTTGTTTTTGTTACACCTGAATACAATCATGGGATATCAGCTGTTTTAAAAAATGCAATCGATTATTTATGGTATGAGTGGCACTATAAACCGGTTTGTTATGTAAGTTATGGATCTTATGCGGCTGGTGCCAGAGCTGTTGAACAACTGAGAGAAATAGCTGGTGAGTGTAAGATGTATGATTTAAGAGATCAGATTCTGTTACCTAACTACTGGGAGAATCTTGGTGAGAATGGGCAGTATAAATTTTCAGATCAGCAAGATAAACTAGCTTCAGAGATGCTTAAACAACTGGTTTTTTGGGCTAAAGGAATGAAGGAATTAAGAGGAAAATTAAATAATCAATAAATATAGGATAATTATAATATAAATAGAATCTTCTAGTATTAATTTGATTTTTTTCTAATTTAGATAAGTGTGAAGTAAACTTCTATGGGTTTAGGACACCTGGTTTTGGTCTAATTCAAGAATGACATGTAGCGTCTCTTCATTGGCTGTAAGCTCAATATATTGTTTAACAACTTATTCATTGATCACAACTATTGACATAATGAACCCATCTGAACATACCCCATCTATCTCTTAGTACACTTCTTTGAGAAAACTGAATTTCTTTTTTAATCTTTTCGACGTATTTGTTTTTACTAGTCTTATAACGTATCCCACACTCATCTCAGAGGTTAAATATTTGAAAGGTTTTTGGTCACTTAGTTAGAGTATCAAGGAATATATAAACATTGCCGTTTTCTACTCTTAGTACTCCTTTGTGAATATCGATTACTTTACGCTCTTCGTTTTGCGGGTAGTAAGCAATATATTCTTCAACTATTGATATGCAATCCGCGTGTAAAGGAAGCACATCAAACGGACCGTTTATATTTTTGGATGAAACTGCTCTGACCGGCAAATCCTGTTCATAAACAGTTTCGGTACTGCGGATTGTGACTGTATAGATTTGGTCTGTATACTCTTTAGGATCCATTTGTTTTTTTCAGCTCTTTCAGACTGCCGATGAACATAAATTTATCCACAGTTAGATAATCAAATGCACCATTCATGATGCCGATAACATCATCAATGGTATCTTTGGCTGGAACGAAGGTTCCTTTTCTACCAGTTTGTTTTTCTGCAGTAAAAAAACTTTGCGTCATATACGCTCTAAGCTTTTGTGCTCGTCTATAGGTTATTTGATCTTCAGCTGAGAGTTCTGATTCGCCGATTAATGACACAATGCGGTCAAGTGAAGCAGATTTTTTTAACAACTGTTGTGCCTCAATTGCTGCTGAGTAATGTTTTTCACCAACAATTGATGGGGTTAAAGCCTTGGAATAACCGCTGTTCATAATATCGACTGCCGGTAGATAACCTTGCTGGTACACATTTCTTGAAAGTACAATTATCGAGTCCAGATATGGAAAGATAGCTTGCACTCCTTGATCAGTAATATCATCATTTGGTACATAAATAGCTTCGATAGCGTTTATATTTGCATCTTTGGTTGAGACTAGACGTTCATGGAAAGTACCCATTTCACTGTCAAGTTTTGGCTGATACCCGTCTTCTGAGGGGATAGTATTGGATAGCATCGAGAGTTCATTTCCAGCTTGTGCTAAACGAAAAACGTTATCAATAAAGAACAGTACATCTTTCTTCTCCAGGTCCCGAAAACCCTCAGCCATAGTGATGCCGGCATACGCTGTCAAATAACGAATAGCTGGACTTTCGCCCATCGCGCCATAAATCAAAGCAGCGGAGTCCAATACATTGCCTTCTGCAAGTGACTCGACCAATTCTTGGCCTTCCCGTGTACGTTCTCCTACACCTGTATAAACTGAGACACTTTTGTTTTTGTTAAGTATGACGACATTATGCAAGATCTCAGTTAACAAGATTGTTTTTCCTACCCCTGCGCCCCCAAGTATGCCTAATTTCCCTCCTTGAAGCATAGGAGCAAAAAAATCAATCACTTTAATACCCAATTCCAGCATGCCTTTTTTAGGAGCAATAGATTCCAGAGATGGGGGATCTCTATAAATTGGATGATGATTCTTGGCATTTATTTTTTCCTTACCATCGATTGGATTGCCAAAGATATCAATGACTCTGCCCAGCGTCTCTTTTCCAATTGGTACTGTAAGTCCGGATTCGCTATTAATAACACTCGCGCCGCGATAAAAGTTGTCAGCTCCATTTAAAATCATACAAAAAAATTGTGAAGGCGCAGAGGAGCCTGTAACTTCAAGCAACGAGTTTTTATCCTCTTCCAGATATAACACATCGTGCAATTTTGGTGAGTTGTTATCAAAAAACTCAACTTCCACGATTTGATCTTTGATATTTATTACTTTACCTTTATTATTCATATATTTATTGTATATTCCATATCATCATACCGCTTAGCATGTCATTTTGCTTTTTATTTGATATTTCGTGATTTAATTGCTCAAGTTTCGTTGCTGCATGTTGTACCTCTGTTTGTATATGCTCAGTTGCTTGTTCCAGTGTGTCAATCCTTGAAGCAAGTTTTGCCAGTTGTCCTTCTCCAAAAGTTTGTACAACAAAGGAAGAAAATAATTCAGATTCAAAAAAATTTAGCAATTCTTCTAGTGAAGGGTCAATTAACCATTTATCTTTTTTGGGCGGAATTGATCCTGGCATATTTTCATCAGTTGATGGTTGACTAGAGGCCTCCTCAAAACGGGAAGCAATAGCTTCCTGATGTAACATATTTTTAAATTCTCCATGATAAAGAATCACATTTTCATATTGTAGTAAAGTTAAGATTAGGCCATTTAACTCTTCTTTTTGAATAGCCTGGTCAGATAAATCAATATATTGAATATTTTGTGTCATGTTATATTCTTCTGCCAAAACTTTTCCCATTCTACCAACTATAGCTAAATCATAATCCGGGTGATCTTTTACGTCGTTATAAAAATATTCAAATGTTCTTCTGACAATATCCCCATACAATCCAGTATTAGCCCCGATGAAAACAGCAATTGTTTTCCCATTTTTTCTATTCAAAATTCTGGTATCTGAAATCCTTTTCTTTTTAAGTAAATTCATAATATCATTTTTATACATTCGTCTTACAATACTGTATACATGCTCAAGCTCTTCAACAAATGATCTTTTTTGTAATACTACAGAGCGAATTCTCTGCATACGTATCGCGGCTACTTCTTCGTAAGTTAATACGATCGTATTCATGTCTTTTAAATCGTTATAATTATTTTGTGCTGCTTTGTCGTTCATATGATTTAGATGGTTTATATATCGGTTGGTTCACAGAAAAATATTTTTTTATCATTTCATCTTGCAAATTAAGCTGAGTCAAAAGATGATTGAGTGTATCTGACTTGCTGATAATGTTCTCTACAAAATTTTGTATGTCTTTACTTGAAAAGTATAGTTTTCTAATAGCACTTATTTTTTCTTCTTGTTCTAGTATGGATAAAGCTTGGAAGTATCTTGCCCATATCAGTGCAAAGATAAACATCTGTAATGGCAAAGGCATAGAAACATCAGTTGATTGATTGAAAAAGGCAATTACTTTACTCCCAAAAGACAGCGTATCTTTGATATTCGTGGTTGCCTCGGCACCAAAATGAGAATATTTTTCTGATTTTTCCAGCAGGGTGAGGAAACTGTTTAATTCACGGGCTATGGATTGGCCCAACGGAGTTTGAGTCTGTCTTCCGACTCTGCTTACAGAAAGAAAAGAATTGATAGGGGGACGGCGTCCTGAAGAATAAAGATTGACATCAAAGAAAATATGGCCGTCTGTCATTGACATTAAATTGGTCTGAATATAGCCGGATAAATCTCCATTAGTTGTTTCGGCAACAGGTAGACAGGTAATAGAAGTTGCTTTATCTCCTTGCTTAAAATTTCCAGCACGTTCTAATAGTCTGGCGTGTGTATAGAAAATATTGGCAGGATAGGAACTTCGGCCGGGAAATCTCTTGGCCATCAAAGAAATAGTACGATAGGCTTTGGCGTGAGTGGTTAAATCATCCATGATAAGAAGTACTTCTTTGCCTTGATCGCGGAAGTATTCAGCAATCGTCATAGCAGTATAAGGAGTAAGATAAATAAGACCTTCAGGATCATGACGGGATGAAACTACTAGAACTGTTTGATGAATAATTTTATTTTCCCGCAGAAAGTTAAGTAAATTATTAATTTCGTTTTGCTGTTTACCAATCATGGCATAAATACAAACTGTACCTGTCTTTGTCTGGCTTAAGACTGTTTGAAGTAAAAAAGATGTTTTTCCCGTTTTACGATCACCAATAATTAACTCTCTTTGGCCTTTACCCAGAGGGATAAGCATGTCAACAATTGAAACACCGCTGACAAAAGGTTGTGTAATTTTTTGTCTTTCAGCGATACCTTTTGCTCTAATTTCAATCGGGCGTTTTTGCGAGTTTGAAGGATTTAAACTAGCGATAATAGGTTTGGCTAAAGGATCAATACACGCTCCCAACAAAAAATCACCAATTTCTATATTTAATGTTTGTCCGGTTCTAACTACTCTTGTCCCGATGTTTATATAGTGGGGGGAGAATAATAGTAGCATTACTTTGTCTTTCTGTAAGGAAAATACTTGAGCTAATTCTCCAGTTTCCAAAAGTACTATTTCATTCATTCTAACTTTTGGCAGACCATCTACTGTTAATAAAGAACCATTTACTTCTTGTATATAACCTATTTCGTTCCAGGTATGTAATAAAGTATCAAAGTCTTGCATAGTTTTTCTCCTTTGTTAAAGCGTGGATCATATTAACTAAACTGGCATCATAGAATCTACCCTGAAAATCTAATAGGAAACCTCCAATTATTTGTCTGGAGATTGAAAGGTGCATTATCGCTTGAGGAGTTACTTTTTTTCGGATGATTCCAATTATTCTGTCAAGAAAGTTGCTGGTTGGTTCAAAGGCTATTGTCATATTAACGACTGGTAGAGTAATTAGTTCATCTCTTAGTTCCATTAATTTTGAATATATATCCTTTTTCGTTGTATCTTTCAAATAGTTTTCCAGGCATTCCAGTTGAATAAACGTAAAATTTTTTTGACTATAACTTTCCAAGTTAAAGTCTGGCTCTGATTTATTATCATTTAAAATTTCATCTAGAAGACTAATCCACTCTTGTTGTTCTCCAGTTGTACGGATTCTTAAAACTTCTAAGAAATTAGTTCTCATTGTTGTCTTATTTTTCATCTGAAAATTTCTCCATTTGATTTAAAGCGTTGGTAATAATGGACTCCTGTTTATGTGTGTCAAGACTTTCGCTAAGTACCTGTGCTGTTATAGAAGATACCAGAGCGTTGACATGATTTTGCATAAGTTGCATCTGTTGCTTTTTGAAACCGGTGATATCTGATAGGGCTTCCTGGTAGGCTTTCTGGACATGGTCTTTGATTTCATCTTGTAAATTAATAGTTTCTTGTTCAAGCATTTTTCTGAATTCATCAAGCCCGCTCGAGGCCTGTTTATCAAACGATTGAGCCGTGGATTTAAATGTTCCTAAATAGCTTTGTTTTAGTTCTTCGAGAGCATTTACATATACTCTGGTAAACGCGCCTGTGGTTGAGACAAGAGAATTACTATGTTGTGTAATTAATTTTTCTACTTCAGAATTAAATAATGCTTCGAATTCCTTTTCATCAAATGATGTTTTTTCTTTGAGTTGTAATGCTTTTTTGTTAGCTTTACTGACCATTCTTTCAGCTTCTTTACGGGCTGTATTGATAATCTCCAGGTTATCCGAATATAACTCTTTATGCATTTCTGTGTTTCGTGAAGAGAGTTGGCGAAGAATTTTAAGCATCCAGAGAAAACCTAGCAAAAGGCAGATTTGCAAAACTATCAGTATATAAACAATTGTCATTGTCATAGGGTCAGGATAAGATATGACAAAAATAGACCAGCTACAATAATTCCTACAGCCATACTAATATTTAAAAATAGTCCTTGGCGAATATATTTAGCAGCTAAGGGATTACGTCCTAAGGCATCAATTCCATGCCTGGACATATTTCCAAAATAAATAAAACCAAAACCGAACGAAAAGGCCGTTACTACGACGGCTAATAGATACCTCAAAGAAGTTAAGGGAGAAAGAAAAGGTGCACTTGCTGCTTGCTGAATTGAAGATAACAGATTTTCCTGTGTAGTTGTAAATGTATTATAGTGTGGATTTAACTCTACCAGTATCAAACCAACTTTATTCGGGTCAGATGATGAATAGGACTCGAGAGCATTACCAAGTACAAAGCCGTCTTTAATAGCCTTTTCTCCCACTCCAGGAGTTGTAGAAGTGGTTATATAGTCATTTGCTGATATATTGCCATTGTGCGTAGTAACTCTAACATAAACTTTGCCGTATGTTACTACAGGCACTTTTGTATTATTACCGCTATTTGTAAACACTATAGCTGGTTTTAAGTTAACTACCCCAAAGACAAATCCATCACCTTCTACATTACTAAGCTGATATCCTTTAGGTGTTGCAGATACTATATCTCCATTTTGTATCTGACTCGCCGGTAATGCGGTTTGTGCATTAGAGGAAGACTGGATATTTACATCAGTGGCTATACCTGAGGCTACCTGAGCATTGACCCTTAGCGTATTTGATAGGAATACGGCTAAGATAATTATAAAGATATAAAAAGATCGGACAGTGTGTTTCATATCATTGCATTTATAATAACATAAGATTTTCAAATATGGCAGTGGTAGAAAATTTTTCTATTATATTTCTCGTAATGATAAGTTTCATCTTATTTTGCTGTGCGTAAGCTGAAATAAAATGTTGAGCCTTTACCTAATTGACTGTCCACATATAGTTTGCTGGCATGTTTCTTTAGTATTTCTGAAGTTATATATAATCCTAAGCCTAGTCCACTTATTTTCGTTTGTTTTTCAGCTATTCTATAGAATCGACTAAAAATCATTTCCTGTTTATCTTTGGCGATACCAATCCCAAAATCCTGCACAAAGATGGTGATATGTTTTTTATTAGATATTGTTTTCAGATTGATCTGTCTAGAGTTAGGAGAATATTTAATTGCATTGGTTATTAAATTCACGAGTACCTGACGAATGCGTTCTCTATCCGCAATTACGTAGTTTTTTTCATTATTTTCAATAAATAATTTATATTCAGGACATGATTGATGAATTGAAGCTTTTATTTGTCCAAATATCTCTTGTAGATTTACTTTCTCTTTTTTTAATATGATTTTCCCTCTCTGAATTCTAGTAAAATCTAATAGAAATTTGATTAACTCACTCATTTTATTTAACTGGTCGATCAGATTTTTGGTGAGTTGAACTGATTTTAAATCTATACTACTTTGTGTTTGGATGTGTTTATAAAGGATCTGAGCATAGAGCATGATACTTGTAACCGGTTGTTTTAGCTCATGTGTGGCAATACTGATGAAATCGTCTCTTTCTCGTTGCTGTATTTTTTCTCTAGTCATATCTTTAAATACAGCTACCAGACTTCTTACACTACCGTCATTGTTTTTTATGGCTGACAGAGTTCCCTGTATCCAGAATGATTTTCCATATTTATTCAATCTCCAACCTGAAATTTCTTTATGGCCCTTATGTATAGCCTGAAAAATGTGTTTCTTTGCTAATCGTCTGCGCCTATCTTTAGTATTGTATAAGTTAGAGATATTGAGTTTAATAATCTCATCGCGATTATATCCTAAGGTTTTCTCAGCAGTATTATTGATACTTTGAATCTCACCACTAGGATTCAGTATCAGGACAATATAATCACTTACTCCTTCTGCTACAATTCGAAACCGTTCACTACTTTCAGCAATTTTCTTTCTAGCCAGACTATGTGCTTTTATAATGATACTGAAAAGTGTGCCTTCAATAAAAAAAATCCCTGTGCTATACAGGGAAGGAGGGTCAGTGCTGAAGGCAAAGGCTGGCGGGATGAAGATGTAATTGACTACCAGTCCGGATATGACTGTGGCAATTAAGCCTGATCGCAGTGTCCCATACCATCCACTGACTAGTACTGCACAGAAAAACAACAGAAATATGCTTTCATGAAGCTCATTGAGGAAGATAAATTTTATACAAGCGATTAAGATTACAACTACAAATGGTAATCCATACTGCAACAATCTCAATCGCAGTTTTGGACTCATCTTGAGCATATAATAGTATTTGTCTAAGGAGAATGCAAGGATTAATGTTCTATTTTAAATACTTATTGAAGAACTCAATGCTTTTTTGCATTGCTTGTGTAAAATGTGGTCCTGAGATGCTGTGGCCTTCTCCCGGATAAAGATTTAACTGTACTGTTTTGTGTGCTTTTTCTAACCTCTTTGCAAAGTCTATTGAAAATTGTACTGGTAATGTTTTATCATCAAGGCCCGCATCGATTTGTACTGGAGAGGTAATATCGCTAATATCAGCGGAAGGATCAATAAATTGCCAGATAAATGGATTGCTTTCAGGAGTTCCTATGAATTTTATAATATTATTGACAACTTTGGCTGTATTGACGTAACTTTTATTATTAAAATTATGTTTATTACTCTTTTCCCACCAGTTAAGCGTTTCTGCATATGAGCCAACCATTCCAGACCAGATAACAGCTGCTTTAATATTTTTGGAAATTACCAAATCATAAAGTGTGATATTCCCCCCCATCGAATGTGCCCAGATACCAATTTTATTTGTATTTGCTAGTTTGAATTTTTTAATAGATGATAGTGCATTCATATCATCTATAATATATTCGGGTGAAATGAAACTTTGCGCAGGAGATCCTTGTGATTTACCATTACCACGATAGTCAGGTTTAAAAACTATATATCCCTGTGTTGCCAGTGCATCTACGTATTTAGCATAAGAAGTTTGCGTATTATATTGTTTAGGTGGTACATAACCATGATTAAAAAGTATAACCGGAAAACCACCTGAGGGTGTTGCTTGCTTAGGAACGGTTAGCAGAGCATAGATTTTTAATCCATCAGAATAATATGAGGTCAGGTATTGGTTATAATTAATCCCTGGACTAAGCGTTTTCTCAATAGTAATTTTACTTCCCGGATAAGATCTGTGCTCAAGAGCAGGTAGAAACATCCAGGCAAACGGAAATTGAGACTTAGGCGTTATTGTAGGAGATGCAAAAGGAGAAGGGGTAGATGTCGAAGGAATTATTTGAGAAATATAGTTTTGTGCGTTAACTAAGTGGTGATTATAAAAAAAGAAAAAGATCAGAAGAGAACCGATTACAATAATAATTTGAAATATTACTTTTTTCATGGGCAGGGAATGGCTATCTTAACAGATTTTTTTAATTTGTCACGCTGAAGTATAAGGACTAAGGCTAAATTTGATATTTAGGAAATATACAGGTAAACGTGCTGCCTTTTCCAGGCCAACTTTCCAGGGTAATCCGGCCTTTGTGCATTTGCATGATAGCTTCAGCAATCGAGAGTCCAAGACCCGCGCCCTTGCCGGCATGAGAATCGTCTGCCTGGTAAAAACGTTTGAAAATATCCTTCTGTTTTTGTAAAGCTATTCCCATCCCTGTGTCACTGACGGTTAATGATGGGAGGGGTTTTTGTGTAACTGTTAAGTTTACTTTTCCTTTAGCAGGAGTGAATTTAAGGGCATTATCCAACAAAATTATGATAAGTTTTTGCAAACTATCGGTATCTCCTAAGATATTAACATCGGACTCAATATTTGTTTTAAGAATAATTTTATCTTTAATGGCAATAGGTTGCATATTTTCTATTTCTTTTTGAGCTATGCTAGATAATGAACACGGTTTGAGCTCTTTGGTACTTCCAGCATCAAGAACAGATAAGGATAAAAGATCATTAATAAGTTTTCCAATCCTCAAACTCTGTTCATGTACAGTTATTAATACCTGCTTATAATCCTCTTTACTTTTAGTAGAAGATCTTAATGCTACTTCACAAGCCGACTGTATGACTGTGACTGGGCTTTTGAGTTCATGTGAGGCATCCGCAATAAATACTTTTTGACTAACTAGGCTTTTTTGTATTGGTTTTAGAGTTTTACCTGCCAGAAAAAAGCTCAAAGCTCCTCCGATAAAGATGGTTATTATGTCTATAACAATAATATCCAGTCTTGATGTATATCTTAGTGCTCTAACCTGGGCTAATACTAATCTCAGTTCAGTTCTAGATAATGTTCTTGGCACATGATTACCAAAGTCCTGTTGAAGCACAATTCTTGTCACATCATTGTTATAGGTAATTGATAAAGCAATAGAGAATGCAATTAATATTAATGACAATATAAATGTATACCAGGCGGACAAAATTAGTCTGGTTTGAGTAAATGGAGAGAAATACCTTAGAAAGTTTTGCATATACATTATCCTGAGATTTTGTACCCCAATCCTCTTATAGTATTAAAAAGCTTCTTTTCTTTTGGAAATGCCTTATCAATTTTACTGCGTAAACGTTTAATTAAAACTTCGATAGTATTACTCATAGATTCATGTTCGTAATCCCAGACGTGACTTGAGATCTGTTCGCGTGTGACAATTTGATTCGGATGACGAAGTAAAAATTCCAGCAAGGCATATTCTTTGGCTGTAAGCTCAATGTTTATTCCCATTCTTTGTACCAGGTGTTTAGCAGGTTCTACTATTAATGAATCAACTTGTAAAATTGTTTCTTTAGTAGTAGCTCTACGAATTAAGGAGCGTATTCTGGCAATCAGTTCATTAAAAGAAAAAGGTTTAGCTAAATAATCGTCAGCTCCGGCATCCAAACCCTCTACTTTTTCTTCAGATGTACCTCTGGCTGTAAGCATTATAATCGGAGTGAATATTTTTTCTGCACGTAGCTGTTGGCAAATGGTCATTCCATCCATCTCAGGTAGCATTCGATCAAGGACTATAACATCATACTCCTCCACGCTTGCCTGCTCATAGGCTGCTTTTCCATCATAAAACACATCTACCGCAAATCCTTCGTCCTGCAGGCCTGTTTTTATTGTGTGAGCAAGTGCATGCTCATCTTCCACCAGTAATATTCTCATATTGCTGATTATATCAAATGTCATTTTCTGTTCATGTTTGGGTTATATAAATGGTACTGTTGAAGGGAGGTGACTATGCTTAATACAAAACTTACGACAATTATTGCGACCGGGAGTCTGGCAGTGTTATTACTATCACCATTATCTGCTTTTGCACAAAGCGTTACAACGGTGCCAAACAGTCCAAAAGCTGCAAATCAAGCAGCTAGATTGGCTAATTTGCATACATTAGCAGATAATGCCATTACACAGCGCTTAACATTGCTTAATACGGTTTCTACCCGTATTAGTGGTTTGGTTAAATTATCTTCCACTCAAAAAACGCAATATGTTAATGAAATTACCATGGATGTTAATGGTTTAACCAGCTTAAAGACCAAAGCTGATGCAGATACTGATTTACCAACTCTTAGAGCTGACTATCGAAGCATTTTTACAACGTATCGTATATATGTTGAATTTTTGCCTCAGCTGCATTTGCTAGTGGCCTCAGATACTATGGGTGTAACGGATACAAAATTATCCGATTTGGCGACTAAGTTACAATCTCGCATTCAGACTGATGGTAATCCCAGCAATATGACTGGTCTGTTATCAGATATGCAAGCAAAAATCAGTGAAGCGAATACACAGTATAATAATGTTGAGTCACAAGTGACATCTTTGACTCCACAAAGTTATAATAGTGATCCAACTGGTACAACAGCGACTCTGAAAAATGCACGGAGCGAAATTCAGACTGGAGCTGAAGATCTAAAAGCTGCGTTTGCTGACGCAAAACAGATTGTACAGTTACTTAGATCAACTACAACTACTACATCGTTATCACCAACTCAGTAGATAATTCTGTTGAAGAGTGATACTAAAACACCGTCTATTTATAGGCGGTTTTTTAGTTTATATTTAACTTAAATATGATATTAACACAAAGAAGAATTTATTTGAGTTAACGTCTATTGTTGAGGGGTGTCTTGAGATTGATTATTTGCATCCTGATTGGCGGTGGCTTGATCCTGCTGCAGTTGATTCATACTATTTTGAATATTTTGCAAATCCTGATTTAATTGTTGGTTACTGGTATTGGTTTTGTTGGGTAATCCTCCAGCACTGGAGGAATTAGTTGATGGGGTAGGTGAGGTAGGTTGATTACTGATATTAACCATAGCTGTTTTCTGGCTATTTTGCATCATTGCCTTGGTGTTATAGTGATGCCATAGTTTATAACCGCCAAAGGCGGCAATACCTAAAACTACTATTAGAATTATCCAGTAACTAGGCTTCATATTTATTCTTAAATCGATAGTATCTAACAAATATGAATGGAAAATGAATCACTAATATTTAATTCCTAACTTCTTATCTCTCAAATATACATATTGTAAATAATAGTTGGGATCATGAGAATCATAGGGTATAACTTCATTATGTTTAATAGTCTGTCTAACATTTTGCTCCACAGATAAAAAATTACCATTATTCCCTTTAAAAAATAATTCAGTATTATAGTATGCATAAAATAAACCAAGGGTGATAATTATGAGTTTTATAATCAGCAATTTTTGCATGTAAAGTATAAATATGAGGTAGGACAGACTGACGATAAAGACGTCTCTGGAGATAGAAAAATAATAGTCCGTTATTTCGCCGTTATATGTAGACATTACTATCCACGGAATTAAAATCCAAAGCGCTAAAAGATAAAAAAGGGTGAGGCTCTGTTTATTTTTATTTTTTGAATAGTAAATAGCCATAAATAATACATATATGAGAAAGGTCACCGGATATAGCCATTGAAAAGGGAATATTTCAGTTCCACCAATAAAAGCATCGCGAGTTAACTGTATTATTCTTTCCAGTTCATTTTTCTGGGTCTCATCATACTTTTTTAAATATTCATCTATTACTGACATACTCAGGTTATATAAAAAGATATTCTATTTAAGGCATAAGTTGGTATACTAGACTTAGAGGTTATAAATTTTATGATGTTGCGTAGTATTCCTTTTTTACTCTTTGACGGCAATTGTTCTGAAGCTATGAATTTTTATCATGAATGTCTGGGTGGACAATTAACATTAACTAAATTGTCCGAAACTCCTATGAAAGATTCATTTCCAAAAGAAAAATGGGATGGGATAATAAATGCATATCTTAAGAATGGCGAGATTGAAATTTCTGCAACCGATTGGATGGCATCTCCTGATTTTTTACCTGTGCAGGGAAATACCACTGCTATTTTTGTGATAGGGAAAAGTTATGATGAGTTAAAACAGGCCTTTGACAAATTAACTGTTGGCGCGGATAAAAAGAGATTTCAAGACCTGCATGAGATGCCATTTGGCATGTATGGACAATTTTACGATAAGTTTGGGGTACAGTGGATTTTTAAAGGTGATAAATGATCTTCTTGAGTTTTACCTCTAGTACAAGTAGGTAACAATCGTCTTAAACGACTTTTTAGGGGAATGTGATATTTTAAATATTAGTAGTAAGATCGTAACTTGGATTTTCAAGCAAACTCATGTTAGATATATTATATTCTAAATGAATTACAGCTTTTGTACCTTCTATGATTTCTTCACTCTCTTTGAGGATAATTTTTACTGTAGGACCAATGTCTTTATGCTGTCTTCTATTATTAGCGAGAACTGACATTACAAAACCGATAGCTTGAGCAGGAGTGGTCAATTTAGAGGCTAATAATGATATGTCGCCTCCCAGTAAATCGTTAGCCAGACTATCAACATAGTCGCTGAGAGCATGATTAGTTTGCTGAATTACAGGTACAAAAACCCAGCTTTGACGTCTTGGTATGCCTAATCTTGTAAGAGAAGTGCTTCCATCTGCACTATCTTGTGGACGATCAATATTTACATATTTGACAGGATCATTCCAGATAGCATAGCTTCCCAATGAAGAAGCTGTAAAGCGCGTTTTGGTATCTCGTCTGCTACGTTCAATTTCTAGTTGTCTAGCGGGTGCTGGAAATCAGCTAAGTAGACTACTAATTTGAGGAGTTCTAGCCATAGCCCGGAGAATACGAACTTGTTTATAAGCCTCGTCGTAGGTTGTTGGGTTACGTGGTAAATTCTCGGGATTTCTAGGCATATTAAGACAGAACTATAACATATTAGTTCAAGCTTGTAACCTATAGTAATAGATAACAATGCTGAGTTATCTAACTATTAAGGTTGACAATTATATGCATATATGTATAATATACGTATATGGGTAATAAAACAATTTATGTCAGTGAAAAAGATGAATCACTTTTCGAGCAAGCAAAAGATTTAGCGGGAGAAGCACTATCTTCAGTAATTGTGCGTGCTCTGCGTGAATTTGTTTCTCGTCATCAGGATATGCAAAAAGGCATGAAAGAAGTTTCTATAAAGGTCGGTACTGCTAGTGCAGAGCGCGAATTACGTTTTGTAGGCTCACAAATCGGCAAATGGAGTGGGTTTAGTGATGATAAGGTCTGGTACTTAAAATCTTATATATTTCGTACTCAAAAAGAAAATTGGGCAGTTCTTCTTGAAACAGTCTGTAAGACTAGTTTACTTACTAATAAAAAAGAATGGAAGGAAAGCGGAGACTATTTGGTTAACCCTAAAAAAAGTGAACTTTTTGTCGGTAAATCACCTGAAGAATTAAAATCCAAGATTCCTAATGAATTATATTCTTCCATTGTGGAATATGCAAAACAATACGAAGCTCCAATAGAGTTTTTGGATATATAAAAGGAGGTGAAATATATGAGTAAATTAGATGATAAAAATCTTTCGCATCTGGCTACCATGCAAGCTATCACTGATTATTCCTGGCACAGTTGGAATTCTCCAATTGGTTTAGCCTTAGGTCTTATCGGTATTTCCTTATTTTTGAATGGATTTATTCTGATGGCTATTCTAGTTAAATTCTTGTGGTTGATGAAGTAAAGCTAAAGGGTATTAGTAATTATTTTATATCAAAAAAGATTGCGCGTATTGATTGATTAATTCCTTCATTTACTGCCAATGAAAAAGGGTAATTATTTAAATTCGCTCTTTTTAAAGTTATATGCCAGAAAAGTTACCATTGCCAAGTGCGAACTAAATTTGTTTGGGATTTTTATGATTACTATCGGTCTTCTCCTGGGGTCATATCTGACAGTCAAAAACATCATCCCAAAGATTTTTGCAACTACACAGGGTTTAGTAACTTATCAAACTGCAAATGATTTTAATACAGGAACATATTCCTCCACTCAACTTTCAGGTACTGGCAGTCCAGTTTCAATAGGATTAAGCGTATCATCATCTCCTGCCTGGTATAATAATGGATGGAAATACAGAAAAGCAATCGCAATTGACCATACAAAAGTCTCTTCTGATTTAACCAATTTGCCTGTATTAATAAGTTTTAGTTCAGATTCTGATCTGGCTGCTAATTCCCAGGCTAGCGGGAATGATATACTTTTTACTTCCTCTGATGGGATAACAAAGTTAAATCATAAATTATTTCTCGTCAATATTGCTATAGGACTAAGGCTGTTGGATTTGTATTCGTGAAGACAAAAGAGAATGACCAGGATATGACAATAAAATAATATAGGCAGGCTTCTAAGTCTTTCTCATACAGGATTGCTGTAGCTGAAGATAATGATGATATTATAAGTCCAACCGCAACATACAATCACGCTATCATGATTGTTGCTTTCGTGAAATTTCCAAAAGCACAACCCAAAAAGATACAAATACACTTAGAGGCAGATCATGACGAGAAATAATAAAATGTATATTTCTCACTGAGAAAACTGTGTCTAAAGGGAGGAGTTTTTTATTAGGAAAATAATCCTATAAACTATTTATATGAAACATATTCTAGTTCTTGGGACAACTCGTCACTTAGGAAAAGTGGTTCTTGCGAATTAACTCAAAAGAAACTATGCCGTAATGGCGTTAGTAAGAAATCCATAGAAGTTGAAAATAACGAATAAAAGTTTATAGATCTTAGCGGGTGATATTAGAATGCAGACAATCTTGCAAATACTCTTCTTGAAGTTGATTTTCTTATCTCTATGTTAGGACATGTTTTTCTAACAAATTATCACATACCGGAGAAAAGAATATTGGCTCTTATGCCCATTTTGTAAAAGTAACATTTAAAAAACTTATTTGCGTGAAGGTAGAGGGACTCAAAGTAAAAGGATATCCCAAGTCTTTTATGGTTAATATTTTTGAAAAGCTCTTTCAGATAGTTGATCCAAACTATATGAATGATGCAAAAATGTAACAAGAAACATACAAACAAAGTAGTCCTGATTGGACTGTAGTAATTCATAATGAAAATCAGAGAGGGGAGATAAAACACATATTGGATTTCCATAAACCCCAATTTGGGCAACACTCACCTGAGTTGTACTTGCTAATTTTATGATAGATAGTATTGAAAATACTCAGTGGATAAAAAAACTCCTATCATTTATTAAAGTAATTTACCAAAACCTCCTCTTGACAAAATAGAACGAATGTTCTATTCTAATTTAGAACAAACGTTCTATGAATACAAAACAAAAAATACTGGAAAAAGCAAAAACAATCTTTGCTGAGAGTGGATACGATGCATTCAGTATCCGAGTTCTTGCTAAAGAAATTCCTCTAGCCCCTTCTGTTTTATATCATTATTTCAAAGATAAAGATGAATTGTTAAAAGCGATGTTTGACTACTTAAATACAGATTTAGGAAAGAAACGGACAAAACTTCCTTCCATCAATTCTGCGTCGGACATGCTTAAACAAAGAATCATTTTTCAGTTAGATAACGCCGAGGAAATAGTCGCAGTACTTAAATATTTCATTGCTTACCGGAAAAAGTTTCCCAAATTTAACGAAGGGTTTGTACCGGACAAAAGTTCATTGCATATGGAAGAAGTATTAGCATTTGGGGTAAAAAATGGTGAGTTTCACTCTCCCAATATACCACAAGATGCAAAAGTGATGACTCATGCAGTCAACGGATTTTTGCTTGAATATTTCCCTGATACTCCAAGAGGAAAGGCAAAGGTGGTTCTTGTTGAAAATATCTATCAGTTTCTTATTCGAGCATTGAAGAATGGAGGTGAAAAATCGTGAAACAATTATCGATATTTGATTGGATTGCACTTATTTTAGTTTTAGTAGGAGGACTTAACTGGGGACTTGTTGGATTTTTTAAATTTGATCTAGTAGCAGCAATTCTTGGAAACATGTCTCTTTTATCAAGAGTTATCTATGGAGTTGTCGGATTGGCAACTATCTATGTGGCGGTTATTGCCATGAAGCTTGGGAAAAAAGAATAATTTTCCAAAATCTCATTACGAAAGGAGGTGAATATGATGAAAACAATAGTACAAACAGCCATTGATGCAGGAAACTTCAAAACACTTGTTGCAGCGGTACATAAAGCAGGACTAGTTGATACATTAAATGGGAATGGTTCTTTTACTGTCTTTGCTCCAACAGACGATGCATTTGCTAAACTTCCAGAAGGAACAGTTGAAGGATTACTTAAAGATAAAGATGGGTTAACAAAAATCCTTACCTACCATGTTGTTTCAGGAAAAGTTATGGCAAAAGATGTTATGACAATGAGGTCTGCAAAAACACTTCAGGGTCAAGAAGTGATAATTGATAGCTCTGATGGTGTTATGGTAAATAATGCCAGGGTTGTCAAAGCGGATCTTGAATGCTCAAATGGAGTCATTCATGTTATTGATACTGTTCTTATGCCAAAGTAAGAACAAACAATATACTGGCCTATTGCATTAATACAGAATGTCTCAATAGGCCAGTAAAAAGGATTATACTAAAAAGACTTTATGTTAGAAATATATACAAAGGCTCCAGATTTTAGAGCACTTGACCGGACTGGACGAATACAAACACTTTCTGATTTTAAAGGTATATATGTTTTTTTGTATTTCTATCCAAAAGATGATACGCGTTGATGTACTATACAGGCATGTAGTTTAAGAGACAATTAAGCTGTGCTTTATGAAAAATCTGTAGTTAAAGGTGTGAGTGAGGATACAGTTGAAAGCCATAAAAAATTCGCATTAAAATATCATTTCCACTTTATCTAATAGCAGTGCTAAAAAAGAAATAATCCAGGCATATCAAGCAGGATAAGTTTTTACAAAATGAGTAACCTATTTTATAGATTCAGCAGAAAAAATTGAAAGAATATACCCAAAGTTAAATCCGTCCACCCATATCTAGGAAGTATACAAGATTTAAAAAATATAACATGAATTTAGATATGCGTAAAATCATCATGGTAAATGATTTGATGCAAAAGACTTATGCATATTTTCTTACAGAACCAATGGAGAAATACTTTGCTGAAAATTTCAAACCACAACTTGCTCCAAAAGATATGTTAGAATTTGGCCTCTTTGGAGGTAAATACATGATTGATTGCAAAGATTAATTTTACACTAATTGGTGAGGATTTTATAAACACCCTAAACCTTTCGCAAATCCTTCCCGGCTCAATAGGTGTTATCTTAATGGGGTAGGTCCATTCGAGTCTTAACTACTGACACTAGTTGGGTTTGTAGGAGCAATTTACAAGGAGAGATTTCGACATGTTTAATCGATATTAGTGAAATTTTTCTTCATTTGATAGCATATTCAAAATTACCTTCATTCTTCGTTTTCGAGTTTCTGGTTTTTTTGCAGTTTGAAGTCTCCATACAATTGCATAGGTATTAGTTTTATTGAGAGATTCAAAAAAAACTTTGGCCTTCTTATTTTTAGAAAGTTCTTTCAGAAAATCTTTAGGAAAGGCCATATTGCCTGGAGAATCATATGCGACATTCCATCGTCCATCAGCTTTGGCCTTTTCTACCTCTTTTAAACCTGAATCTTTCATTTTTCTAAGATGTGTAAGGCGTGTAATATGTTCTATATTTCTTTTAGACCACATACTTCGTATTCGACGGGGCGTAAACTTTTGAAGCCATGATTTTTCATCGTATGCTTTGAGTTGTCCATCAATCCATCCATAACACAAAGCTTCATCAAGAGCTTCATGGTGGGTTATTGAAGTAATTTTTGTAGCTTTCTTAAAAAATCGAATCCAAATACCCGATGATTTATCGTGATTCTGCTCTAGCCATCTTGTCCAGGAAGAAATGTCCTCAAAGGCAACTACTGGATATGATACATCAGACATAGTTATATTATAGCAAGTTTGAGAGAAAACCAATTCGAATTTAGTGTCCTGTATGCCAGAAATAATATAACTTACGAGGCCAAATTGAGATTAAAAACTTGGCTGGCGGACATGGAAGAAATTCGAATTTTCTTAAAGAGTGGGGAAGAGCAATGTTTTATCCCAAATTATTTTTAATATTTAGGAGTTACAAAACAAAATATTAACAAAAACACTATTTTGTTTCTTTACCACGCAATGAATTCTATCTAAGATCATGATATAGTATATTTATGTTGCCACTTCTCATTTTAGGCTTAATACTGGCGCTCTTACTCGTTATCTTTATCTTTCAGAATACTTCTCCAGTTATTGTGCATTTTTTAGCATGGCATTTTCAGGGATCGTTAGCACTTCTCATGTTGCTTACGTTTATCTTCGGGATAATTATTAGTTTATTGGTTGCTATACCATTACTAATAAGAAGGATGCGAAGGAAGACAAGAAGCATCAATACAAAAGAAACAACAGAAGAGTTACTACACCACTAATCTCTCCTAAACATATTGTGCTACTTTTGCCAATAACTTATACATATCAAATGGTTTTGGTATAAAATCATCCGCACCAGCTTCACGAGCTATCTTTTGAGTGTCCTGGTTTGCTGAAATTATAATAATGGGTATATATTTTGTAGACTTCTGACTCTTTAGATACTTACAAACATCTCGTCCATCTACACCTGCCATCCAAATATCTAAAAGTAGCAAGTCAGGTAAATAGTCACGAACCATTTCCGCTGTATGCCCGTTCGCTGTTGATTTAACTTCATATCCAGCATCTTCCAACATCATAGTAAGCACAACTACAATATCTTTATCATCATCAGCAACTATTATTTTCTTCTTCATATATTTCTGTCTGCTGAAATCAGGCTACATTAGTGTAACACGGTGAATATAAGTAAGGGGTAAGAGTTATGTTTAGTATTTAACTTAGACTTCTTTTTTAAAAGGCAAAGTAAAATAAAATGTTGAACCTTTGCCTGCAATGCTTTTTACCCAAATTGTTCCACCATAATGTTTTACGATCTCTGCAGAAATATATAACCCTAACCCAATACTTGGAAATGTTTCCCGTTGCATTTCCGTTTCTCTGAAAAATGGTTCAAACACTTTCGACAAATTTTCTTTTGAGATACCCACACCAAAATCTTGCACGCTAAACTGTATAGTCTGATTATGTACTGTTGTACTCACAACGATTTTCTTCGTATGTGGTGAGTACTTTATCGCATTTGCGATCAGGTTATCCAACACTTGTCCAATGCGTATTCTATCCGCAACAATTTCTTTGTGTAATTTATTTTTTTGAATAATTGTATATTCTTCTGCCCTACGCATATTATTCTCAATTATTTCTTTAGCCAAACTATTAACTTCAAATTCCTTATCATGATAGCCAAATTCCTTTGCGCGTGTTTTAGCCTCGGAAAGGAGGTCTGAGATTAAATCCGTCAGTTTTGTGGTTTGCGAATCAAGTGAAGTAAAAATCTTGAGTAAGCTTTTATCCTCGTTGGTTTTTAACTTTTTTTGTAGTATTTGGGTATAGGCTTTAATACTAGTTAAGGGATTTTTTAATTCATGGCTGACTAGTGAGATAAATTCATCTTTCTGCTTTTCTTGTTCTTTTTGTTGTGTTATATCTTCAATAGCAAGTAAAATTAACTGCGTTTTATTTTCTTCTAACACAACTCGTCTGGCATTAAGTAGCATTATTTTATACCCTAGTTTATTAAAATTATGTGTAACCTCATAATCATTAAATTGAGAGTTTTTGGGTAAAATATCTTCAAGTAGTTTTTTCAGTTCTGGAATGTCCCATTCACCACCGTTTAAGTCATAAATATATTTTCCATAGGTTGCTTCTTTTGTTACTTGGAAAAAGTCAAAAAATGATTTATTAGCCGTCAATACATGAAGTTTCTTATCTAATACCACAAGAGGATCTCGTACCGTCTCTATAATTGCTTCTGCATACGCATAGATTTCGACGAGTTCCCCAATACTCATACTCTTTATATCTTGCAACCAATTGAACTTCTTATCACCGCTTTGTAAAACGGCAGTTGGTATCGTCTTTGCTTGTCTCTTTCTCATTTTTTCTCCCCTCTCTCTACAATTGGCAGAGTAAAGTAAAAGATAGACCCTTTACCTTTTGTACTTTCTACCCAAATTTTTCCATGATGCCCTTTTATAATTTCTGATGCAATATAGAGTCCCAGTCCGAATCCTGCTACATTCATTTCTTTCTTATCATCAGTTCTATAGAAACGCTCAAATACTTTTGTCTGATCGCGCTTTTCAATGCCAAATCCAAAATCTTGAACACTAACAATGGCATTATTTTTATCCTTCCCTAACCGAACAATCACATCACCACCCTTAGGTGAGTATTTGATTGCATTGGTAATAAGATTAGTGAGTACTTGCTCAACGCGGCCCTTGTCTCCAAAAACCTGCTCTTCTAATTCTCCCTCTTTAATAATTTGATGAGTTTCGGTGGCATACTGAAAATCTACAACAGTTTTTGAGATGACTGCATTTAAGTCAAAATTCTTTTTTTCTAAGGCTAATTTACCGGCCTGGATTATGCTCGTATTGAGTAAATCGTTGATGAGATTTGTCAATCTGTCCGTTTGTTTATTGATATTTTGTATAAGATAGGTATCTTTGTTGTCTCCTTTTTGCAAAAGGCGTTTCTCAAGAATCTGAGCGTAAACCTTCATGGTAGTAATGGGGGTTTTGAGTTCATGAGAAGCAATACCAATAAACATGTCTTTTTGCTTCTCAATATCGCGACGGTCAGTAATATCTTCAATGGCAAGAAGTATATTGTCTCCATCTTTAATAAACTTACGGGCATTTAAAAGCATGATCTTGTGCCCTATTATTGGAAAGGTATGTTGTATCTCGTAGTTGTCAAAAAAATTATTTTTGGGTAGGATCTCATTGAGGAGCTTGCGCAACGCTGGAATATTCCATTGGCCATTGCCCAAATCGTAGATTAAATTTCCCGCTGTTTCTTCTTCAGTTACAGCAAACTTTTCATGGAAGGCTCTATTTGCAGTTTTCACTCGCAAATCACGATCTAAAATAAGTAGGGGTATTTGTATTGTTCGAATAATTGCTTCCGCGTAATCGCGGGCAGCGATCAACTGTTCGTTGCGATTTTGTAATTCCTCATTCACTGTAATTAGTTCTTCATTTGTGGACTCAAGCTCTTCTTTGCTCGTTTCAAGTTCTTCATTGATGCTTTGCAACTCTTCATTACTTGAGAGAATCTCCTCAGAAGCTGTTTGTAGTTCTTCATTTGTTGCTTCTTGTTCCTCGGTAACGGAGCGCATATCCTCACGAGTATGAGCAAGTTCCTGTTCTAACTCAGCAATCCGATAGTCTTTGGTTCCAGGCCTGAGACGAACGGCTTTTTGCTCGCTTAGCAATGAATCTGGCCGAGGTGTAGTCAATTTCACAGTGTCTTCGAATAGAACCAAATAGTAGAATTCTTCCCGAGAACTCTTAAGAGGTACAACTTCAATAGTTACATCCCGTACTGAACCATTCAGTTTTAAGGTGAGATTTTCTTTTCTGAAAGAATTTCCACTTTTTCTTACTTTGGATATTGCATTACGCAGCTCAAATCCTAAATCCTCTCTTGCCATTTTTATGAGATTAAAGCTTGGTTTCCCTTGAGAGGGCTCCAGAAACATACCTGTTGAGCCACGAAATTGGACAATCTCTAAATCACTGTTAATAACTACGCTTGCAGGAGTATAGTGACTAAGTAAGATTTTGTCAGCTTCTTTTTGTATATCGAATGAATCTATTGTCCCTTCACTCTTCGCATCAGCATCATTTGGCTCTTTTCTATCAAGCTTTGGGATAATTGTGGCAAAATCAACAGCTCTTCTTGTCAATGTGACTTTTTTAGTATAGATTTTATATTGTTTATCGACTTGAGAGAAGAGCTCAGGAGATGCTCCAACTGTCTCTGTTTTACCAAGCATAAGATATCCTTCCTGTCTAAGCGCAAAATGAAAAGCACGAAGTATCCTATCTTGTAAGACTGAATCAAGATAAATCAGAAGATTACAACAACTGATTAAATCAAGTCTGGAAAACGGTGGATCACCAAAGACATTATGCGGTGCAAAGATGCACATCTCACGAATAGATTTACTAATTTGATAGGTTCCATCTGTTTTCTCAAAGAAACGCTCTAAACGCTGAGGTGCAATATCGGCTACACTGTTTTGTAAATACCTTCCTACACGAGCTTTCTCAATAGCAGTACGACTCGCATCTGTCCCAAAAATCTGTACAGGAATTTTCAGTGACTTATCCTCTAAAAACTCGGATAAAGAAATGGCAATTGAGTAGACTTCTTCGCCTGTTGCACACCCTGGAATCCACATTCGTATCGGGTCTTTAGGAGTTCTATTTTTTATTAAACGTGGAAAAATCTTGTCATGTAAGAATTGAAATGTTTGCGGTTCTCTGAAAAAACTGGTGACATTGATGAGAAGGTCATCATGAAGAGAATCTATTTCACCGCTATTAACTTTTAGATATTCTATATAGTCTGTGAGTGTTGTAAGTTTATGAAGAAGCATCCGTCGTCTGATACGCCGCTTAACTGTGGCTTCTTTATAATGACGAAAGTCAATTCCTCGATTTCTATGCAATATGAAAAAAATCTTATTTAATCCGTCTTCATTCTCGGAGAATTCCTGTCGATCATGGAGAGATTTATGCTGACGTATATAGGGATGATTGTTAATCTTTGTCAGTTCCTGGGCAATTCCAGTAGGTGCAAGAACAAAATCTATACATCCTGAGGCAATAGCTGCCTTTGGCATTCCTTGGTATTTCGCAGTCTTGTCTTGGGCAAAGGTAATGCCGCCTTCACTCTTGATTGCCTTAATCCCTATTGTACCATCCGTTGCGGTTCCTGAGAGTACTATCCCAATTGCATGCTCCTTTTGATCAAGCGCCAGAGAATGAAAGAACTGATCAATTGGCATATGAATCTTGTTACTTTTTTTGCGGCTAGTAAGTTTGAGAACTCCATTAATAATGGTCATATCTTTATTATGTGGAATAACATATACGTGATCAGGTTTAACCCGGGTATTAGCTACAGCTTCTTTAACCGACATCGTGGTAGTCTTCGATAAAAGTTCAGCTAAGATGCTCTCATGTGTGGGATCAAGATGCTGAACTAAGACAAAACCCATGCCTAAGTTCGCTGGAAGAGCTTTTAAAAGCATAGTCGTCGCCTCAAGTCCTCCGGCAGAAGCACCAATGCCGACAATGGGGAAAGAGTTTGCCAATACTTTTTTGTTCATAAAACTTCTTCTACTTTATTGTTGCCATTACTTTTAACCATTTTTAATAAATCTTTCTTGGAAAATCGCCAATCTCCGCGTGTACCAACCTTTAAACCATGAAGTTTTTTTTGTTGTGCCCAACGCCTAATAGTACTAACTCCTACGGACAGAAATTTTGCTGCTTGCTGCACGTTCAATAATCCAACTTGATTACTACTCATATCTTGATATAACTTGATCAAACTAACTTAGTATAACAGATTTATATTAAATTATTTATCGATAGATTATAACAACACGAATATCAATTAATTCATAATTGCATAGAGGATGGTGATATAGGGTAATTAATAAATAGTCTGATTATACTTACTTCATTGTGCGGGCTCCAACCTCCACGACTGTGAAGCCCTGTCTGACTATCTTTGGAAGAACAGGTGCTTTTATATCTATGAATGATTGTATAGGAGTTAATTGTAGATTAACTCTATATACATGATCAGGAGTTGGGGAAACAGTAAGAGGTAAATATTTATTAAGCTCTGATTGGGACGTAAGAGATACTTTAACAAAAGGTGTATTAATACTGTTTTGACTTCTATGCACATCTATTAGTAATGCTCTCTCTTCATTACTGTTTAATCCAATCTTTTGGGAAAGAAAGGTGACTAAGCTGCCTAGACTCTCTTTTCTAGTAACATACCCACTACTTACCTGGGAGAATGGAGCTGATAGCGGATTGTATTCATAATATAGATCTTGATAGGTTAGACCATTATCAGTAAGTGTACCGTTTGGATTAGCCATTACACTCCAGGAATTACTGATAGTGGATGGATCTGTGAAAGTGAGATGGGAGCCTGAATGGATGTATATATTACCAGTTATCTTGGGATAGAGAAAGATGGCAGGCGATTCACCTGAGATATAACAGGCTTGATTCCAAACACCAAATTTATACTCCGGATCACTCGTCATATCTATAAATACAAATTGGAGACTAGATAAGGTAACTGCAGAGAAAATATTATTCTGACTTGCCAGTGACTGAATTGTGTTATTTTGTATTGCCTTTAGAATGTCAGTTGAAACATTCGTAGCATTCGTCTCTATTCT
>DAIDHK010000004.1 GCA_027459725.1 Candidatus Levyibacteriota bacterium | reverse complement strand
CAAGGCAAAAAAGATGCAGGGCAAACTATGTTTGAAATAGACTAAAACCCCGACCGTAAGGTCGTGGGAAGTTTATAAATTGTTTCTTATATGCAGCACGTTTTTCGGTCAAAAAAATGTTACTCCTAATTTGACGGAAGACAATAAGACTCTTAAATTATCTATTATTTTTTATTCTGCATATTTATATTGTCTAAATTTAGGCTAGTATATCTATCTTAATAGTAAAGTAGATAGAGTCCAATCTAAAATCGTCGGATATCCCAGGCTTCTTAAAGAAAATTTTGTACCCTTAATTAAAGCACAGGAAAATCAAAATTTGTCTGGGGTTAAATGACTGGTTATGTTGCCATTTTTTTCTATAAATTCTGGCTTGGTAATGTAATTGATTGTTTAATTTTCACGAAAATGTCTATTGACGACCTTAATTAGATTTGTTAGTATAAATCGTGCCGCGTAATAATTTAACAAACAAAAAAACTAAATATATATTCATTTCTGGAGGCGTAATATCTGGTATAGGTAAAGGTCTTACTTCAGCTTCGATTGCATTACTTTTAAAATCAGCCGGATATAAAGTAGCACCTCTTAAATTTGAAAATTATCTCAATGTTGATGCAGGTACTATAAATCCAATTGAGCATGGCGATCCATTTTTGTGCGAAGACGGAACAGAAGGGGACATGGACATGGGCACATATGAAAAGTTCCTTGATATGGACATGGGTAAGGATAATTTCATTACAATTGGACGTATTTACCAGACAGTAATTGAACGTGAAAGGAGATTTGAATATAATGGGGAGGATGTTGAGGCTATTCCTCATATTACTGATGAAATTCAGGCACGAATTTTCCATTTGGCCAAAAAAACTAATGTTGATATAGTTTTGATTGAGTTAGGTGGAACGGCCGGGGAATATCAGAATGTTTTATACTATGAAGCTTCACGCATTTTAACCCTGCGCAATCCAGGTGACGTTATTCATATTCATGTCAGTTATATGCCCACCCCTAGTCATTTAGGAGAACCAAAAACCAAACCAACCCAGTTATCCGTTAGAACTTTAAATGGTATGGGAATTCAGCCAGATTTTATTGTAGCTCGCTCAGAGTCTCCTTTGGATAAGCGTCGTCGTGACAGATTCGCGCTTTTTTGTAATATGCATGCTGATGATATCATTTCGAATCCAGATGTGGAAACCGTTTATGAAATTCCTTTGATTTTGCATGAGCAAGGTTTAGATAGAAGAATTCAAGAAAAGCTTGGCTTCAAGGTGAAACAACCGAAATTGGATGCCTGGAAAGAACATATTAAGAAAATTAAATCCGTCAAAACAAAAGAAGTAACCATAGCTATTGTCGGTAAATATTTTGGTACGGGTTCATATCAACTACGTGATTCCTATGCAGCCTTATTTGATGCTATCTCTCATGCTGCAACAGAAAATAGAGTTAAAGTAAATACAATGTGGATTGATGCAGAAAAAGTTGAAAAACAAGGAGCTAAAGCGATTATAGGGCGTCCAGATGGGATAATAGTGCCTATCGGATGGGGTGAAAGAGGTAGTGAGGGAATGATATCCTCGGCAATTTATGCACGTCAAGAAAAAATACCCTATTTAGGATTATGTTTTGGTATGCAGTTGGCTGTAGTTGCATTTGCTCGTGATGTGTTAGGTTGGAAAGATGCAAATACGGAAGAAATTAATCCAATATCACAGCATAAAGTAATTCACTTTATTGAGGCTCAGAAAGAACTAATTGCCCGTCGTGCATATGGTGGAACAATGAGATTAGGAGGTTGGGAAGCTTTTGTTAAGAAAGGTACAAGGGCATATGAGATCTACAAAAAATACAATTCTTTTATAGATGAAAAAACCGGTCTAACCAGTGAGCGTCATCGTCATCGTTATGAATTTAATAATGATTTTGTCCAGGATTTTGAGAACGCTGGTTTAGTTATTTCTGCAAGATCTGTTAAAGAAAACCTGGTTGAAATTGTTGAATTACCTAAATCTGAACATCCATTCTTCATGGGAACTCAGGGTCATCCGGAGTACAAGAGTCGTCCATTGCATCCGCATCCTATCTTCATAGAATTCATCAAAGCTTGCTCAGAAAAATAATTCATGATGGTTACCATGTATATTGGATTCAAACATGTTATAATGCACGCATGAATTCCCCTGAAGCAATCTCTCCGGTCGATCTGGATTTAGGTCCTTATCCTAATTCCTCAGCCGCTATTAGATTATGGGCAGCTATGCCAGAAAATAAAAGGTATTTATTGAATAATGTTGGTATGGTTTCTCAAGCTGTGTATGATTCCGAAAGCGTACCGTCATCTTTAGTAGCTAATTGTAAATATTTATTTGATAATAATTACAGAATAATAAGAGATACCAAAGTAGCTAATTTGTTACTGGAGACAGGAGTAGGTCTATATTCTTCTTCTTCAGGCGAAAAGAGTGGATTGGTTAAAACAGATTGTGCGATGAGTGATAGGAGTTTAGCTAGTATGGTTTATGGTGTGGGTAAAACAGTGTTTGATGCACAGGAATTGAAAAATATAGATGACTGGGTTAGAAGATTAGTTTTATATACTAGATCTCACGACATTTTATATAGAGACATATACCATGCTTTTACATGGTTAACCAGACTGGATTCGGCAAAGTGGTTAGGACCATTTGATGATACTTCAAGACCTGAAGTTAGAGGAAATACCTTTAGGGAGTATGGAGGTGGAAGACAAATATTTGACTTTACACAGCAACACATCAGATTAGGCAGAGGATCTTGAGGAATTTATTCATTTCCGCTATAATACAATATATGCAAAATGTAAATTTCGCACCAGGTGATAGAATCAGAGTTCACCAAAAAATTCAGGAAGGCGACAAAACACGTATTCAGATATTTGAGGGTGTTGTTTTAGCGATCAAGGGTAGAGGTATAAATAAGACTATTCAGGTACAAAAAATGGTAGGAGATATAGCTGTAGAGCGTATATGGCCATTAGCCTCACCAAATATCGAAAAAATTGAACTTCGCGAAAAGTCTAAAAAGAAAATTCGTAGAGCCAGACTGAATTACCTCCGGGTGCCAAAGACTAGTTAAGCTATGAAAGGGTCTGAATTAGGTTGTGTGCCCCCAAATATTGATGATAGTTTTTCAAAATTACAATTTTTACAAAGGTACTACAGTAATAAAGGTAAATTACCTCAAGAACATCCTTTAGCTGGTCTTTCTCAATCCAATATAGTAAGAATACAGCTAGGGATTAAAGGTGAATTTTATGCAAAACCTCTTATTTTATCTTTAACTAAAGGTCGCTTTGTGGATATAAAACAAAAGATCTCTGGGTCAGGAAAAAAACTGTTAAGTTGTGGGTTGGATGTTGCATTAATAATATCTCGGCGAAATCCATTTCACTATAATTCCCTTAATAGAATGTAATTATTAATTATTATGATAAATCTGATTGTTTAGGAGGAAATATGTGGAAAATTAGCTATATAATTAAGATAGTATCGTTCACAAAAAAAAATATGGCAAAGACCTTGATACCTTATAAAGATAGTAAGAATCAGTATAATGTATATATATTATTAAAATGAAATTCTTTAACTACCTAATCTGTTTGATTTGATCACGAATTTTCATAGCCGTTTCGAAGTCAAGCCGATCAGCAGCGATTCTCATCTCTTTTCTCAGTTTACTTAATAAGTCTTTCTTCTCATCGGGCAATAAAACCTCTTTTTGGCCTAGTTGAATCAAAGTATCTAAAGTGTCTACTTCTTCCTCTTCGATAATCCGGTCAATTAACTTTGCTCGTATGGCTTTTTCAATTGTCTTAGGAGTTATGTTATGATCCTGGTTATACTTCAACTGAATCTTTCTGCGGCGGTCAACTTCTTCCATAGCTGCTTTTATAGAGTCCGTGATTCTGTCTGCATAAAGTATTACCTGTGCATCCACATTGCGTGCAGCACGACCCATAGTTTGTATCAAAGAACTGCGGCTACGTAAAAAACCTTCTTTGTCAGCATCTAAAATGATGACTAGTGAAACTTCTGGTAAGTCCAAACCTTCTCGCAGTAGGTTTATTCCTACAAGAACATCAAATTCTCCGAGTCGAAGACTATCAAGCAAGTCCTGACGATCCAGAGTTTCTATATCTGAATGAATATATGCCACCTTAATTTGTTTTTCTTGTAAATAACTAGTCAATTCTTCTGCCATCCGCTTCGTCAATGTTGTGATTAAAACACGCTGTTTTTTCTTTGTTCTAGTTTCAATCTCTTTCAACACATCAGGAATTTGACCCTCAGTTGGTCTTACAAATACTTCAGGATCGACCAGACCTGTGGGGCGGATTAACTGTTCAACAACTCCATGATCTGTTTCTTGTGCAAGAGATAACTCATATGCATTGGGAGTCGCACTGACGAATACAATCTGATGTGCTTTACGCATGAACTCATCGTATTTGAGGGGGCGATTATCCAGAGCAGATGGTAAACGGAAGCCGTAATCAATCAGCACTTCCTTACGGGACTGATCCCCGTTGTACATACCTCTTATTTGCGGTAGAGTAATATGCGATTCGTCCACGATCAGCAGCCAATCTTTGCTAGCTGCCTCAAAGTAATCAATTAAAGTATATGGAGGCGTACCTTTACTGCGGTTTTCAAAATATATAGAATAATTTTCAATTCCGTTGACGTAGCCGACTTCTCTAATCATTTCCAGATCAAAATTAGTTCTCTGCGCTAGTCTTTGTGCTTCTAGTAACTTATCCTGGGCTCTTAACTCACTAACTCTTTTATCCAAATCTTCCTTAATGAGTTTAAAAGCATTATCATAAGTCTTAGGATCTGTCATGTAATGTTTAGCAGGATAAATAACAGTTTTGTGTATAATTTCAATAACATCACCCGACAACGGATTAAAGCGTTGCATAGTGGATAATGTGTTTCCATTAATCTCCATTCTGATTCCGTCGTCCATATAGGCGGGGAACAGTTCAATTGAGCCGCCTCTTACGCGAAAAGTACCTCGTTTAAATTCATAATCATTACGATCATACTGTAGATCAGTTAACCGTATGAGAATATCTCTTTGTGCTATTTTCATGCCTTCCATCAACTCGAGGACGAATTTACCGTATTCGACAGGAGAACCAAGATTATATATGCAGGACACAGAAGCTACTACGATTACGTCTTTACGGGTAAGTAAATTTGTAGTTGCAGAAAGACGTAGTTTATCAATCTCATCATTAATTTCTGCTTCCTTCTCAATATACGTATCACTTCGCGGAACATAAGCTTCAGGCTGATAATAGTCATAGTACGATACGAAATATGAGACTGCATTATCAGGAAAAAAGTCACGAAATTCCTGATAAAGCTGTCCTGCTAAGGTTTTATTGTGGGAAATTATTAAAGTAGGCCGTTGTAAATTTTGTATAACATTGGCCATGGTGAATGTTTTACCGCTGCCTGTCACGCCAAGTAAAACTTGATGTTTGGCATTATTCTCAAGATTTTTTGTCAACTGTTGAATTGCATGCGGCTGGTCGCCGGTAGGGTTAAATTTAGAAGCTAATTTGAACTGCATTGCGTTGCTAGTATAGCATATAGTTTAAATTCTTATTAATTTGTTGAAGATGAGGACATCGGTAACACTTTAGTGTTGAGTAGGTATCAATATATTCAATTTGTGAATCCCAATCGTACTATTAAATACACGATAGTTGGCAATGCGTCACGTTTTATAGCTTTAGGATATGTCCATAAGTCCATAGACAAAGAAAGGTTATTCCTTTGTCCTGGCTTACTCATCCCAATGTTATAGCTTATTAAATATTTTTATGCAAGCCATTTACTAATTTTGACTGTTTTTGTATCACTTTGTGTGATTGACGAAATTATACGAAATGTCGTATATTTTATTAACTATGCCAGGCGTGCTTTATAGAAAAGAAAGAGAGCTATTAACATTTCTCGCTCAGTTTCAAAAACAATATGGCTACTCTCCAACTCTCAAAGAGATGGCCCAGGCAACTGGTCATAGTAGTGTCTCTACAGTTCACACAATCATTCGTAATTTGGTTGACAAAGGATATATAAAAAAAGATGAGGGTAATACTCGAGCTTTAAGAATATTACCTGATGCTTTTGCTGTCCCTGAAGCAGGAGTAGTCCGTTCAATTGAATTGCCATTGATGGGTTATATTGCTGCTGGTAGGCCCTTGGAGCCCCACACTGATCCAAATGCTACTTTTCATGTTTCAGCCTCGATGATAACAGGTCATAAAACCGCGTATGTTTTGCAGGTTAAAGGAGAATCAATGATTGAGGATGGCATATTAGATGGAGATTATGTAGTAATTGAGAGAGTAGCTGATGCAATCAACGGAGAGATTGTAGTAGCTTTAGTAGATGATAACCTGGCTACTTTAAAAAGGTTTTATAAAGAAGGTGGTAAAGTCATACTGCGTCCTGCAAATGCAGCGATGGAACCTATTTATCCTAATAGTTGTAAAATTCAAGGTAAAGTAGTGGGCTTAGTTCGCAAATTTTAATTTTTTATTTACCTAATTGTTGTTGAAGAAAAGGTAAGACTATACTTTTATATTGTTTAGGATGGAGTTTGTAAGTTTCGATATGGTTTCCTCCATAAAATATTGCTAGCTTGCTTTGTGAGTTTGCTTTGGCTAGTAACTCTTTAGCATTATGTACCGGTATGATAGTATCTCCGTTAGATTGTATAAATAAGAATAATCTGTTTGGTACCATGGCTACATGGTCAATCGGATTAATTTGATTAACGTCCACATGGTAAATATATTTCATAGCTAAAAATGTTCCAGGTACAAAAACAGGCCAGACACCGTTTTGATTAATCAATACATTGGCAATAATAGGAGCCATTCTGGCAGCAGAGCTGTCTAAGACTAATGCACCAATATTTTGTAGTTTTTCAGCAACCATCAAAGTTGATATTGCGCCAAGTGAATCGGCTATAATCCCAATATGTTGTGGCTTGTAACCCTGCTGTTCTGCATAATTAACGATTGCCAGTATATCCTGACTCTCTAGTAATCCTTGTGTAACATTACCGGTTGATTCTCCATTCCCCCTGCTGTCATACATTAAAACACCATATCCTCTCTGAATTAAATCATATGCTAAATACATACCATAATATCCATCATTGGTTCTAGTTTGCTTGATGCCGGCGATCATAATGATTAATTTATTGCTGGTTCCCGGAAATATCCAGCCTTTTAATTTAGCATCTTGCGCTCCCTGAATAGTAAAATCTGTATGTTTGGTAGCGACTAAATCAGCAGAAACATTAATTTTTTGCGGATAATTAACAAGAATTCGTGAAGCAAGATAAATAGAGAAGGCAGTGTAGACAATAACAATAAGTATTAAAATCACGAAAATCATAAATACTCAAGACACTTTATTTTTTGAAAAGTTTTTTTCGGATTTCAAGTTTATGGTCTAAATACCAAATAAACAATAGTACCAGTAATATCATAATGACTACTTCCAACTGGTGGAAATAACCGCTTAAAGACTGCCACTTAGTGCCGAGGTAGACACCGATAAATGTTAATAGAGAACTGTAAATTATGGATCCTATTGTTGCATAAGTCAAAAATTTCCAAACACTCATCTCAAAAACACCCGCTGGAAGGGAAATAATCCAGCGTACACCAGGGAGCATCTTACCAATAAGCACCATTTTATCTCCATATTTCTTAAACCAATTTGACGCATGCTCATACTCTCTTTCGCTAAGCAAAATATATTTGCCGTGTTTTTTAATTAAGTTAAGAATTAATTTCTCTTCCAGGTAGTAACCTGCATAATAGGGAATCAACGAACCCAATACATCTGCTATAACTGCAATGGGGACTACTAAAAAGTAGTTTAGTTTCCCTGAAAATATTAAAAATCCCGAAAAAGGTAATACAATTTCTGATGGAATAGGGAAGACAGAGGAGCCAATCGCCACTAATGCAAAAATTCCAGCATAGCCTCCCGATTGAATAAAATGTATAATAAAGCCAGATAAAGTCTCAAGCATATGGGGATATTGTACATTGTACCTACACCAATTGGCAATCTGGAAGATATAACTATTCGTAGTCTAAATCTACTCTTTGCAGCTCGTTATATTGCGTGTGAAGATACAAGGAAAACCGGACAGTTATTAAAGTTATTACGTGATAATTTTTCCACTAACCCGGAGGAAAAGATAGAACAACCGCAATTAATCTCATACTATGAACAAAATGAATTTGAAAGAGTACCGGGAATTTTGAATATCTTGCAAAATGGCTTTGATGTAGTTTTAGTCTCTGATGCAGGAACACCACTTATATCTGATCCAGGATTTCGTTTGGTTAATGCCTGTTATGATAAGGGAATTAAGGTTATCTCACTGCCGGGTGCAAGTTCCGTAATAACGTCACTGGTTGCCTCTGGATTACCTTCTGATAAATTCACATTCCTAGGGTATCCACCGCACAAACCTGGACATCGCAAAGCCTTCTATGAGAATATTAGAAACTCAGCGGAAATTATATCTTCAACATTTATTGTTTTTGAGGCGCCACATAAACTGATTAAAACTCTTAAGGAGATATATGAAACATTGGGGGATATTGAGATAGTTTTGGCAAGGGAATTAACAAAAGTACATGAAGAAGTGACTAAGAAAACAATTATGCAACACTTGTCGGATTATAAAAAACGTGAACCTAAAGGGGAAATAGTTTTGCTTTTTCATTTATGACAGAACTAGAACTTGAGAAGACAAACTTAGATAAATATTTACCTCCTGCTTGTTCTAATTTCCTTTTAAAGTTCTCATTAATATCTATCTACCAAAAAACAGCCCCATCCTAATTTGTACTTAGACAAGAATGGGAATAAATATTCTATTACTCGTAAGTCTTAAACTAAGAATATATAGTGTATAAACATATAAAAGAAACAATTGTTTTAAGCAAAGATGAATTTGATGCGATATCAATTGTAGATGGATTTAAAACTCATTAAAAACGTTGTATATATAAATGGAGAGGTGAATCATTCGGAATTGATATTTTTTGTGACAACTTAGTCGGGTTAATATTGGTGAATAAGGAGTTTATTTAAGATAATGAGTTAGAAATGTTCAAGATACCATAATTTTGTTTAGTTGAAGTAACCAAAGATGATTTTTTAGCACGAGGATTATGGGCTGGGAAAAAGTATGATGAAATTGCTGTAAAACTTGAGCTTTTTGATTATAAACCTATTATCTAAGTGTTTAAATCATTTACGCTCTTGGTGGTTGATTTTGAGGAACAGAATAGATAAGATGTCTCCTTTCGTATCTTGAATATGCGTCGGCTATACTTAAAATTTCATCACCATATGCTCTTATAATCGAATTTACAATACCGATCTTGCTTAAATAGAATGTGTGTTTATCCATTTTTACACCATTTAAGGCTGACAAAAAATCTTCAGTTTCTTGTAAAACGTTAGTATCAACCCGAGGTCTGTTATGTATTCTTCTTTGTAAGATTTTTAATGGCACAGGTGTATACGGATAATCTATATTAAAAGGCCTGTTCATTGCATCAAACACGACTGCTTCATCGGATGTGTCCACATATAATACTGTGTTCATTACACTCTCCATCAGGTCCGGGCTAGTCATATACTCAATAATCTTCCAGGGTTGATATATCTCCTATTGGATCACCAAACTCTTTTGCTCGTAAGATTCTTCGCATAATTTTTCCACTTCTGGTTTTAGGCAAACGATCTATGAACTCAATTTCTCTAGGATAGGCGTGACCTGCCAGGTGATGTCTTACAAACTCCTGTAGCTCGAGTTTTAGTTGCTCTGAAGCTAAAGACTCGTTTTTAAGTACTACAAACGCTTTGACTATTTCTCCCCGAACGGCGTCAGGTTTACCTATTACACCAGCCTCTACTACCTCCGGGTGTTCAATTAATACACTCTCCACTTCAAAAGGACCGATTCGTTCCCCAGATGTTTTAATCACGTCATCTGCGCGTCCTATAAACCAGAAGTAGCCTTTTTCATCTTTTTTAGCCTTATCGCCTGAGATATACCAGCCGTCTTTGAAATAACTTTCATATTTTTTCTCATCGTTCCAAATTGTTCTCATAATTGAAGGCCAGTATGGTTTTAGACATAAATTACCCTCTTCGTTGACTACAACCTCTTCCATATTATCATCCATAATTTTTGCTTCAACCCAAGGTAAAGGTTTGCCCATAGAGCCAGGGTGTATACCAAGCTTCGGTGTGTTGGCTATCATGATTGATCCGGTTTCGGTTTGCCACCAGGTGTCATGAAAAAATTTACCAAACGTTTTATTACCCCAGATAATGGCCTCAGGATTTAAAGGCTCTCCTACAGATGCCATAAAACGTATACTTGAAAGGTCATGTCTCTTAACCAGTTCTTCTCCCTTGGCCATCAACATCCGAATAGCCGTTGGAGTGGTGTACCAGACTGTAACTTTATGTTTCTCAAGTACAGAATACCACTTTTCAGAATCGAAACGACCTCCATATACTACAGTTGTAATCCCTAACGCCCAGTTACTTAGTATTGAGTAAACGATCCCGGATATCCAGCCTGGGTCAGCTGTACACCAATAAACATCATTTGGCCGTAAGTCAAGACTGAGCTTGGCACTGGCAATTTGTTGGATAATGGCGTAATGCGAATGAACGATACCTTTCGGTTTGCCTGTTGTTCCAGATGTGTAAAGCATAAATGCGTAGTCTTCCGCCTGTGTATGAGCTATTTCAAAATTATCCGGTTGTGCTTTGTAGTTATCTACAAATTCTTCATCATCTACACATATCACATTTTTCAATTCAGCTAGGTCATCTTTTATCCGTTCAATTCTAGCCAACAAATTTTTGTTGGTAAACATAACTTTGGTGCCTGAATTTTGAAGTCTGTCTTTTAAAGCTGCTGATTCAAACGCAGAAAAGTATATACTAGCAATTGCTCCCGTTTTTATAATTCCTAAAAATATATAAAATAATTCTGGAATTCTTGGTAGAAATATTGATATTCGGTCACCTCTTTTAATTCCCAGACTTTCTAGATAATTAGCAATTCTATTACTTTTTCTGACCATACTAAAGAAAGTAATTTCTGTCGTTTTTCCGTCTTCACTTTCGTAGATAAGCGCAGTTTTATTGCCGTTTCCAATTTCAATATTATGATCAATAACATTATAGGCCATATTTAGACTACCATCTTCAAACCAAACAACTGAATCTTTCAGTTGCTCAAAATATTCTGGAGTATATTGAGGATTCATAAAGTTCTAATTATTTAGTCTACTCATTTATAAATAGTTATGCAAGTGTGTTCTACTATTAACATCTGTACAAAATATTATTAAATTTATTTTATGTCTGAAAAAGGTTTGAGTACATTTTACTCGAATAATGACATTAACGGAAAACCGGTAAATTTGCAACCAAATTCGCGTTATAGCAAACAAGAGTTATTGGAAAAGACGGACTGCTTAGATTTAATCAGGCTAAAGAAGTTACGAAATGCTCTATAAAATCTAAAGTAAGTTTAGCAAGACGAATATATTCAGATTATGCCTATTCAACGTGCTCTATTGGCGTTCCAGGTGCAAGTAGAGTGACTGATGCCTTAATTGAAGGCAATCCAATGAAAGAAATAATTACAGGTGTTGTTTTGGGAGGTATCTTAATTGACAGAAGAGAAAATATATAGAGAATATTTTACTAAAGGTGACTTTCAACTTGTGAAATATGCTCCCGGACAGAATTAACTTCGTGGGGAGAGACCGACACACTGCTGATACCCCAAACTATCAACTTTTCTAATAAATCAGGGGATATATCCGTGGCATACTCGCAAATAGATGATTGAATATTATGTTTTTTACAGATTTTGATAACATGCTCGATTGCCCATAGCAACGATTCATCTTGTTCATTAAACTCATGAGCCATCTCACTATTATCTTTATCTGTACCTAGCATCAGCGTGGTCAAATGATTTGATCCTATTGAAATGCCGTCCAATCCTACTTCAATGAATTTCTCCAGTGTGATTACATTTGATGGAGTCTCGCAAAGCATATAAAGCTTAAAACTGGGGCTTCGATATAACCCTGACGCTGCTATGATTTTTTTAACTTCAGCAAACTCATTTACATTACGCACAAAAGGCACCATAATCCAAAGGTTTTTCAACCCCATTTTATTTCTAACAATTTTTACTGCTTCCAGTTCCATTTCAAAAACTCTTGCATCATGAATCAAACGAAAAGCTCCGTGAAAACCAAGTAGAGGATTTGTCTCATTTAACTCATAAGTTTTTCCTCCGACTAAATTTCTGTACTCATTGGTCTTAAAATCACTTAGACGATAAATTACCGGACGTTGATTGAAATTCCGACATACTTTTTCCAACTCTCCCGCCAATTTGGCAATATATGCTCTTTCAGTGCCATCATGAATAATTTTTTTGGGATGAACTCCGATTTTTGATATTATTACTTCTGCTCTGAGGAGACCAACACCATCTATATTTTGCTGAGAAATTTGATAAGACATATTAGGTTCAGACAAATCAACATAGAGTTTAGTGGCTGTTTTAATATGACTGGAAATAAGAAGTTCTTTTTTATTTACAGATGATATAAAACCTCCTGAGTATACCTCTCCAAGAGTTCCATTTACTGTAACTACCTCTCCATTTTTAAGTGAAGCAACTGCGTTTTCTAAACCCATGATTGCTGGAATACCCAATTCACGAGACACAATTGCTGCAGGCGATGTCTTCCCACCGGTTTGAGTCACTATAGCATTTGCTTTCTTCATTGCTAAAATATAATCGTTGCCTAGTTCTTTCGTTACAAGTACTTCACCTGGAAGCACTTTTTTAATGTCATTCAAAGAGTCTAAAATTTTAACCTGTCCAGAAGCAATACCTGGAGAAGTGGGATTGCCTTTGAGGAGTAGTTGCCCATGCTTGGTTACCATTGGATATGAACTTTTAGTTTTATCCTTAGAAAATGTGGTAACTGGACGTGTTTGTAATATATAGATATTATTATTTTCAATAGCCCACTCGCAATCTTGAGGAAAATAATAATGATGCTCAAGTTTTTTACCTATTTCAGCCAGTCTGATTATTTCCTCATCAGTAATTTTCTGTTGGTTTCGAATTGATGCGGACACTTTAACCATTCTATTTTCGAAACCGGATTTTTTTATCATTTGCTCCTGATGGAGGATTTTTTTATGGTTAATGATAAGACTGCTTTTGTTAACTTCATAGTGATCGGGAGTGATTTCTCCTTGGATTAATATTTCTCCCAATCCTAGTACAGCTTCAATAACTATGGTATTCTTGGCATTGTTTACTGGGTCAATAGTGAACATTACACCCGACTTTTCTGATTCAACCATCTGTTGTACGATAACCGCAATTCCAATGCGGAATTGATCAAAATTATTCTCATGACGATAAAATATAGCACTAGTGTCAAATAAAGAGGTCCAACATTCTTTAATTTTTAAAAGCAAGTTGCTGTATCCTTTTATATTGAGGTAAGTTTGTTGTTTACCAGCTAGAGAAGCAACAGGTAGATCCTGGATTGTAACAGAAGGGCGAACGGCAACTAATTTTTGTTTGAATAATCCACTAAAGGTTGTATATTCTTGAGTAACATCTTTGATTAAATCTTCAGATAGTTCTGCTTCAAGAATCATTCTCTTAATATGACTTGAGACTTGCTCTATAGATTCTGGCCTTTCATAATTCACGGTGGAGAGTAAATGATTTATTTTTTCAGAAAGGCGATTTTCTCTTAAAAAATTAAAGTATGCATGAGATGAAATAATAAAGCCATCAGGAACGGGAAAACCCGCTTTGATAATTTCACCTAAATTTGCACCTTTTTCTCCCACTAAATGTACATCTTCCTTATCAACATCAGAAAACGACAAAACAAAACTTGTCGAATGAGCAAACATAAATCTATTATTGATCCTTATAATATATAGATGCAAGTGGAACTATGAATAATTTTGGATATATACATTTTATTTTGGTTTTATTGACAACTATATCAATCGAGATTATAGTATTAGTTGTTTTATGGACGAGAAGACAAAACAAAAATACCAGCAGTTATTTCTTCAGTCTGCTCAACAATATCTATTAAATTTTAACGCAAATTTACAAAGTTACTTGCGTAGTAAAACAGAACAGGCAGCTATAGAACAAATGTTTATTTCTGTGCATTCTATTCGAAGTCAATGTAATGTTATGGGTTATACTGAGTTGGCAAATGACTGTGGAGAAGTAGAGAGTATGTTAAGACCGATTAAGGATTCTTTGACTCCTCTTACTAATGAGCAATTGGCTTTTTTGCAAGAACAGGGGAAGAATATTACCTTATTATTGAACTCCATAGCAAATGAACTTAAAGATGATTTACCAGTAGATAGTCACACAGTTAATTATACTTCTTTACCAAATAAAAAAGTTTTATTAATAGAGGATGATCATTTTTTTCAAAATTTCTATGCATACAAATTGCACGAAAGTGGCTTTACGACCCAAATTGCAAGTAATGGCGATGAAGGAATCAAAAAATTGCAAGATTTTATGCCTAATGTTGTATTGCTTGATTTAATAATGCCTGTAAAAGATGGATTTGAATTTTTAGCCGAGAAAAGACAATCTTCTTTAAAGGATCTTGTACGAATTCCAGTAATTGTTTTTTCAACCTTAGGTCAGGAAAAAGATATCCAAAGAGCCAGAGAGTTGGGAGCCGTCGACTATATAAATAAGAGCTTCTTTGACTATTCTAAATTGATTGAAAAAGTAAATGCTTATCTAACCTCTTAAACCCCTGGTGACAAATTCAGCAATTTGTTATTATAAATATAGCTATATTTCTGCTGCCTATGATCATAAATGATGCAACCCTCAAAGAAATTATTCTGCAGACCAAACTCTTAGATGAGAAGAAAATTGACGAGGTTCTGGAATTTGCCAAAAATACACATATTAGCCTGTCTGATGCTCTGGTTGAAAAAGATTTAATTTCTGATGAAAATCTGGGAATATTATTATCAGACGCACTAAAAATTCCCTTTATTGTTTTATCAAAAATTGTACTGGATCCACAAATTGCACGTATTATTCCAGAACGTATCGCACTTAAGCATCACACAATTCCTTTTGCGATAGAAAATCAGACGGTCAAAATAGCAATGACTGATCCTTCTGATAAAAGTATTCAGGATATCATTGCCCGAAAGACCAACATGCAGGTAATGCCTTATTTAGCAACAGAAAGAGATATTTATGCATCGTTACGCATTTACCAGAAAAACCTACAAAAATCTTTTGATGAACTGATTGAAGATGAAGTCAGGCGAAGCGGACATGTTAAAAATGATGCACCTATAGCTAAAATTGTCGATATTATTATTCGTTATGCCTATCAGGATAGAGCCTCCGATATTCATATTGAGCCTGAAGAGCTTAATTCATTAGTGCGGTTTCGTGTTGATGGAATTCTACATGATGTTTTATTCTTGCCAAAATCATTACACGATCAGGTTATTAGTAGAATAAAAGTCCTTTCACGCTTGAGAACTGACGAACACTTAGGACCTCAGGACGGCAAGATGCGTGCTAAATTGGAAGAAGAAGATTTAGATATTCGTGTCTCTATCTTGCCTGTTGTTGATGGTGAAAAAGCAGTATTACGTTTGTTAGCTTCAAGATTCCGTAACTTTTCTTTACTTGATTTAGGTATGACTGAGGAGGATTTGAAACTTGTGACTGATGGATTTAACAAATCCTTTGGTATGGTTTTATCTACCGGACCTACTGGCTCTGGAAAAACAACTTCAATCTATTCGATTTTAAAAATATTAAATATTCGTGAGAAAAATATAACGACTATTGAAGATCCTGTGGAATATCGTATCAAGGGTGTTAATCAAATACATGTAAATCCTAAGGCGGGACTTACATTTGCCGATGGATTGCGTTCAATTTTGCGCCAGGATCCTAACATAGTTTTCGTAGGAGAAATACGTGATAACGAAACTGCAGAAATTGCTGTTAACGCTGCTCTAACTGGACACTTGGTACTCTCCACCCTGCATACCAATGACGCTGCTACAACTTTGCCTCGTTTAACTGATATGGGAGTAGAGCCATTTCTAGTTGCTTCAACGGTAAATGTGATTTTTGCACAAAGATTGGTGCGTAAAATTTGTGAAATGTGTAAAACATCTGTTACGATTGATAGAGCTAAGTTGGTCGAGCATATACCTGAAAAAGAAATTGTTAAATACTTTCCAGCTAACAAACAAATTCTGCTTTATCAAGGAGCGGGGTGTAAGGTTTGCCATAACACAGGATATGAAGGGAGAATTGGAGTGTTTGAAGTGTTAAAAGTTACAAAAAAAATTCGTGATTATATTTCTCAAAAAAAGGATGCCGATTTTATTCAGAATATAGCCGTGGAAGAAGGTATGCGTACAATGACAGAAGATGGTTTATCTAAAGTTGCAAGAGGCTTGACAACGATTGAAGAAGTTTTGCGTGTAACTAAAGTCGAATCAGAATGAAACTAGCAAACTTATCAATATCAACAAATGAAGAAATAAATTTGATTAGCAACATGGCTACTATGTTGCGGGCTGGTATACCGATTATCGAAGTTATTGATTCATTATTGGAAGATTCAAAAGGACAATTAAAAATAGTTCTTGAAACTCTGAGGGCGGACTTGATGCAAGGTAAAAGAATTTATACTTCATTCTCAAGATTCCCCAAAATATTTGATAATGTGACCATTAACTTGATTAGAGCTAGTGAAGAGGCTGGAACATTAGATGTGTCTTTAGAAGATTTAAAAATAAACATTCAAAAACAGATGGAGTTTAACGATCAGATAAGAGGTGCCATGATTTATCCAGTGTTTATTCTTTTTGTCTTTTTCAGTGTAATGATAGTAATATTAATTGTAGTTATTCCTAAAATATCCACAGTTTTTTCCAGTTTAGGTACTACCCTTCCTTTGCCAACTCAGATGATGATTGTTGCTTCCAATTTTTTAATTAAAAATACAATTGAGGCTATTTCTTTTGCTATTTTAATATCAGCTTTTATACTATATATGATTAGAAAGCACAAGAAATTTCTTATAAGAATGCTTTTAAGCTTACCTTATATTTCCAAATTAGGTAAGGATATTGATATAGCAAGATTTACGCGTAGTCTATATTTGCTGCTTAATTCTGGATTGCCGATTGGAAGCGCTTTGGCACTAGCTGGTTCTGTTGTTAATAAGAAGGAAGTAGCTGAGGCGATTGAACATTCAAGGCAGGTGGTTCTGGCCGGAAAAAGTCTGTCTGAAGGATTTAAAGCTTATAAAAATATTTTTCCCAGTATGATTATTAAAATTACAGAAGCAGGAGAAAAGAGTGGTTCGCTGGATACATCCATGCAAGATGCGTCAGTATATCTGGATTATCAAGTAGCACAAACATTGAAAACCGTAACTGCTCTGATTGAGCCTGTTATGCTGGTAGTAGTGGGTATTTTGATTGGCGGGATGATGTTGGCTATCATAGCGCCTATGTACGGAATGATCAGTCAGATCAGTAACCCGCACTAATCCTTAACTTTTTATGACAAGAAATACTCAAAAAGGATTTACTATAATTGAACTCGTAGTAGTAGCAGTTCTATTTATAACAATTTCTGCTTTTGTTACTACAAATTTAATTGGTGCACAGCATAATGCAAGTCTTTCAACTGCCATGTCAACACTGGTAGCTGATATTAAGAATCAGCAAAGTGAGGCGATGGCTGGAGAAAATAGTTTGGGAACTGGGCCGAATTATTATGGAATCCATTTTGACACAAACTCTTATACTTTGTTTAGCGGATCGACCTATAACCCATCTGACCCTAATAATCAAACAATTAATTTAGATCCTGAATTTCAGTTTACAAACATTTCCTTACCTGGAGTTAATAAGGATGACTTAATATTTATTCCTGTAAATGGAGAGGTATCTGGTTACAGTAATTCGACTAATTCAGTGACTTTGTTTGATACAGTTGGCAAAGAGCAAAAAGTTTTGCAGTTTAATTATTTAGGCGTAATTACGAGTGACTGAAATATGAGAGGACAAACCCTGGTAGAATTGTTAGTAACAATTGGATTGGCGGCTATTTTGTTGCCGGCTTTACTGGTTGGATCCTATGCTTCCAGTAGTGGAAGAGCGCAAAATGAACAACGCATTCAGGCATATACCATGCTACAGGCTATGGAAGAGGAAATGCGTAGTATTCGTGAGGGAAGTTGGTCCGCAATAGCTACTGACGGAACATATAATATTAAAAATGCTGGTACAACCTGGGCATTGTCTTCTGGTTCTATTACAACAAACGGTTTTACACAACAGGTTGTGATAGGAGACGTTTACCGCGATAGTACAGGTAATATTGTTACTTCAGGAGGGACAATAGACCCATCAACTAAATCAATTACAGCAACCGTGTCGTGGAATTATCCATATCCTTCTTCTAGTTCTGAGACTTTTTATCTGACAAGATATTTAAATAATTATGCCAAAGTCGATACTACTGTAAGTGATTTTAATGCAGGAACTTTGCTGGGTACCGCAGTAACAGATACTAGCGGAGGTGAGGTCACCCTTGGTAATGGGGGAAATGCAGATTGGTGCAAGCCTCAAGATTCTCTAATCAATACTTTGACCATGCCCAAACAGGCTAATACTATTATGGCTCTTCCAGGAGAGGCCTATCTGGGTACAGGTGATGGTACTAATGGTGTAACTTTTGTAAACGTTAGTATTACACAACCATTACCTCCGGCTACTCCTTCAGCATCTATTGTTGGCACATACTCCAGCAGTTATAAGACAAATGATATTTTTTCTGATGGCAGGTATGTCTATTTAGCTACTGATGGATCATCCCAGCAAGTTTTGATATTAGATACCTCTACTACACCCTATAATGTAATCGGTACTATTTCAGTGCCCAGCGGAGTAGCTGCGAATGGAGTTTACGTCTACAATAATACAGCCTACGTTACCAGTTCAAATGAACTTTATACATTTGATGTAACGACAAAGACCGGTTCTCACACTACTCCATTGACTTCAGTAAAAATGTATTTTAGTTTTTTTAGTCCGGATCCTTTAGCCAAGCAAGTTGTCGTTTCAAATGGATATGCCTTTGTTGGGACGGCTAACACATTGTTTGGATTGCAAAAGTTTAAAATTATAAATAATGGTGCCACATTGTCTTTAGTTGGAGTTTCAAATTTTACCTGGAATCAGTCATCGGAAGGCTTAGCAGTAAACAGTGATGGAACCAGAGCTTATATAGCTTTTGATAAGGGTACAGGTCTTGGTTCGTTATTCCCGGATGGATTCTTTATAGTTGATACATCCTATCCTGATCAGGGTTCTTGGTGGTCTCAGTTTTTTCCTAATTTTTATAATATCATAGGCACCTATAATTCAGGCGCTACTGATCCTGATGGCATGGCCATTGCCGCGGCTAACAGAGCAATTCTTGTGGGAAACGGCGGTTCTCAGCAATATCAGGTAATAGATACATCCAATGAGTCTAATCCTATCTTATGCGGAGGAATGTCGATTTCACAGGGAGTTTTTGGGGTATCAACTGTACTTCAGTCTAACGGTTATGCCTATTCTTATATAATTTCAGGCGAAAGTCAAAACCAATTTAAGATTATTGAAGGAGGTGTAGGGGGTTCTTATTCTGATTCTGGAACATATGAATCAAATACATTCGATGCAAGCGCTCAGGCAGCATTTAACAGCGTACTAGCTGATATTAGTCAACCTCCATCAACACAAATAAAAATGCAGGTGGGTGTGGCTAACCCGGTAAATGGAAGTTGTAATAATGTGTCATCTTTTACTTACGTGGGTCCTAATGGTGATCCAACTCAATACTTCACCTCCTCATCCTCAGCTATTATGGCTGCCATTCCCGTAGGAGCGTATGGTGCAAATTACGTTAATCCAGGTCAATGTTATCGTTATAAGCTTTGGTTGTCCACGACTAGTTTAACTCAATTACCCGTTGTCTATGATGTTTCAACTAACTACTCGTTATGAATAAGATATTTTTTGCGTTAAAAAATTTTTTCAGAAGTCAGAGAGGTTTTACTTTAGTCGAGATGCTGTTATATATGGGGATTTTTTCCATTTTGATGATAGTACTGATGCAAATCTTTATTTCAGCGATAGATACACAGCTTACATCCAAGGCTACCTCAAGCGTAGATCAGGATGGAGCATATATATTATCTAGGTTAAGTTACGATATATCCCGAGCTCAAGCGGTTATAGCTCCAAGCAGTTACGGCAGCGGTAGTAATAATCTAACCATCCAAATTGGAGGTTCTGACTATACTTATTCTTTGGATTCTAACGACAATTTAATTGTTACCAATACATATGGTACGAATCAGTTAAATAGTGTAGACACTACATTGAATAATCTTACCTTTACTCGTATAGGTAATCCAGCAGGTAAAGATACTATTCAAATGAGCTTTCAACTTAAAAGCACTACACAAAGGAATACGGGTTATGAACTAAGGAACTTTACTACAACCGTTAGTTTACGTTGATATGAAAAATATTAGACAAAATGGACAGGCATTGGTTACATTATTACTTTTTGTTATTATTTCAGTAACCATAACCAGTGGCGCAATCATTGTGATTTTGTTGAATTCGAGAAATGTTACTCAAATTTCCCAAGCAGGTGCCTGCAAGGCTATTGCTGAGACAGGAGCTGAAAATGCATTGTTGCGATTGTTAAGAGATCCAAGTTATACTGGAGAGGTGATGTCACTAAATGGTGGATCAACCATAGTACAAGTGACAAGTAATGGAGGGGTATACACGATTACATCTACCGCTACTCTTGATTCATTTCATAGTACTATTCAGGTTGTAGCTAACGATACGAATGATGTTATGAGTGTATCTTCCTGGAAGGAATTATAGTATGCCGGAAAACAAAACTTTTGCCGTAATATATCTGGACACACAGTATTTTGACTACTATGCCTTACATTTTCAAACACCTCTAAGATTTACATTTACTACTGATACAGTAGGGCATATGGATGTATTATCTATAGATAAATTGATAGGACAGCTAACAAGTTTTATTACAAATTATAAGTTGCCTCCTTCTTCTATTCTTTTGATTCTTTCAGACAGAATGTTATTTTGTAAAGAAATTAACCTAATTGCGCCAGATTCTTCGGAAGCTGAAGAAGTAAAACTTTTTCTTGACATGGTACCTTTTGAACATGTACTTAGTAAAGTTTATAGATTGGACAGGAAGATAATTGTGGCAGCTACTAATCAAGATTTTATTGATGTATTCACGCATGCGTTTAAAGTTAGTAGTCAGATTGAGGTGTGTGTACCAACTTTTTTATTAGGTAAAGAGTTCAATTTGGAAAAAGGACTTTCTAAAGAATATGCGAGGTTGCTGATTGAAAAGCTGAATAGCATTCGAATGTGGACAATGCCTCTTGACCATGATTATATTGAAGTCCCAGTAAAGACAAGCGAATCCAAAAGTCATTTAGACAATACTAGGGAAGAAGCAGATCGTCAATCAAGCGATGTCCAAAAGTCTTCTAAACCAAATAAAATACGAATGTACGCTATGTTAGGAGTATTCTTTGTATTAATACTGGTTTTTGTCTTTATAGTTGTTCAACAGACGATCCAGAATAATAGAAGTGATACATTAGCAAAGGCAAGGGCCCAGGCTAAATTAAAGCAAGAACTGCAAGCAAACAATATCAGCGCGACAGTTACTCCTCAAACTGCTTTGCCATCCGGCCAACCAGCCACTGCATTTACGGCAACAGCGCAAGAACAAGCATTAACCGTTTCAGTACAGTATACAACTAATTATGCTTCACAAGCAGCTCAAATTGTAACAAATTTGAGCAATTTCGGGATTAGAAACGTAAACAGCCAGCAAATCAGCAGTTCTTCCAATAAGCAAAATCTTGTCTTGGTTGATGATAAGCTTTCAGCAGCTTCGCGGCAAAGGATTTTATCACAAATTCAGCAGGTAGAGCCAAATGTTATTTTGGAGTCAAATAGTCAATTATCTGTCAATGTATTGGTATTATTGCAGTAATTTTTAAAATATTCGGTATTAAAAAAATAAGTAATACAGATGTCATTTCTAACTATTAATATTTCAGGAATACGAGTAGATAAAGGCTTTACAATTATTGAGCTATCAATTGTTATAGGAATCTTTGCAATATTGACTGGTATTGTTTTGGTGGCAGTTAATCCTCTTAGACAATTTGAAATGGCAAATGACAATAAAAGACAAAACGATATTAATGAGATATTCGCAGCCATTGGTCAATATCAGGAAGATAATAATGGGGCACTTCCTCCTGGAATGACTACTAATATGACTGCTACTGAGATCTCAAATACAGGAGCTGATATTTGTACCAGTCTTGTGCCAAAGTATTTAGCATCTCTGCCTGAAGATCCTTCAATAAATAACGGTAAAGACATTACAACATGTACAAACTACGACACAGGATATACAGTCTCAGTATCAGCTGGTAATAGAGTTACTGTTTCAGCAACACCGGAAGTTCAGGGAGATGTTATTAGTATTAGTAGATAAAAATATCTAAAGTAAAATTAATAGATTTGATTTTCATATCTCATGTCTTTCTTTTTTTCGTTGTTCTTCTGTTTCATCCGGACGTTTGTAGTCATCCTCTAAACGAAAAGTAGTGCCAATTTCAGGAGTAGACACTTCTATTACATCACAATCAGTTATGCCTACTAAACGGTGCTTTTGTCCTAGAGAACAAGTGTATCCAACTGCTGGTTGGAGTTCAGTTTCAATTAACTCACCCTTGGAGTTTTCCCAAACGACTTTCGCTTGTCCATGCATAATTAACCAACTCTCTTGTTTTTTATCATGTACCTGCAAGCTTAATCGTCTTCCTTTATATATATGAATAATTTTACCCATGTAAGGGACATTTTCAGGAACCCAATGTAGCTCATAACCCCAAGGCTTGTCAACTTTTCGTATATAGGAGTCGTTTGAAAAGTTAGTCTTATCAATCTTATTTAAATCAAACATAAAATTTAATATTTTTACTTTACTCTTATTAATAGTAGTTTTCAAGTATATTTTAGGCTTACTATATATAATAGTTATTATTCCTGATGTATGACTAAAGAAAGTAGCGATCTTATCTGGAGTAATATCATGAAAATATATATTAAAATATACTAATAAAAAAATGAATTCTACTTAGTTAAGCTAATGATTTTACTAGATCTACAAGCTCTCTGGTTTTTTGATGGACAACATCTTCTGATCTGGCTTCAACATTAATACGCAGTAATGGTTCAGTATTGGATTTACGTAAATTAAATCTCCATTGATCATATTCGACTGACAAACCATCTATAAAATCCTGTTTTCCATCACTATATTTTTTCTTGATCGTATCAATGATCTTATCTTTATTTTCTGTTTCAAAATTAAGTTCTCCGGATATAAAATATTTTGAAGTATATGGTTCAACTAATTCTGACATTTTTTTATGATATTTGGACATCATTTCCCAAATTAAGAAGAATGGCACCATCCCATTATCACGCCCATAATTTTCTTTGAAATAAAAATGAGAAGACATTTCACCGCCAAAAATTGCATCCTGTTTCTTCATATTGTCAGCAATAATTGTCATTCCGGGTTTACTGATAAATGGTGTTCCCCCAGCGTTTGTAATAGCTTCCGTAGTTGCCCAAGTAAGACGTGGATCGATAATTACTGTAGCACCAGGGTTTTTCTTTAACAATTCTACAGCCAGAACCGCTGTAATAAAATAGCCCTCAATAAATTTACCTTTTTCATCTGCAAAAAAACATCTGTCTCCATCTGCGTCCCAGGAGACTCCCATATCAGCATTCTCTTTAGCTATCAAAGCCAGTAACTCTTTTCTGTTATCAGGTAGTAGAGGATTAGGTGGCCCTTTAGGAAAAGTACCATCAGGTTTTTCATTAAGGGGTACTATTGTCAAAGGTAGGTTAAAAAGTTCTACAGCTCTTTGAAGCATAATAACATCAACCCCGAAATTTGCATTGGCAACAATCTTTAACGGTTTCAACTGAGATCTGTTTACAAATTTAACTACACTTTGCAAAAAATCGTCTAGCATGTCTTTATTTTCAACAGAACCTTTGGTTGAAGACTTTATGGGCTCAAAGCCTTTATTTATAAGATCTCTGATATCAAATAGACCCGTTTGCGATGATATAGGTTCTGCGCCTTTTTTACAAATATTCATTCCATTCCACTCTCTGGGATTATGTGAGGCAGATATGGTTATACCTCCATCAACAGGAAGTTCACCAACTGCAAAGTAAAAAACATCAGTGGAAACAACGCCAATGTCTATAACGTTTACACCTGCATCTAAAAATCCATTTAACGCTGATTTAAAAAGCGAATCACCTGATTCCCGTACGTCTCTACCCAAAACAACAACTTTAGGAGAATATAAAATAACATACGCTTGTGCTACCTGGTATGCGATCTCCTCATTAAAATCTTTCGGATATACTCCACGGATATCATATGATTTAAATATAGATGGGTTAATAACCATACCCAAAATATTAAATCTCAGCTAAAAAAAAGTCAAGTGTATCAGGTAAGGGTTGTGTAAGATTGCCGGTCTTATATTGCCAGTCAAAATTAAACAGTTGTTCATGCATGGATAATAAGTGTTCTTTGTTAAATAGCTTACTTTGTCTTAAAAGCTTGGGTTTCTGCCACTGCATAACATTTAATTCTGATATATTACTATCTGAACTCTCTTTTAGCGCTAAGAGAAGACGAACTTGTTTTGTAATCATGAATAAAATAATTTCTGGTTCGACGTGTAGTAATGTTTGGTGATAAAGTGAAATTACTTTTTTACTATTGAGTGGAACTAATTCATCCAAGAGTTGAAAGAGAGTCTGAGGGTAAGAATATTCTTTCATTAGTGCTCCTACTAACTTTTTTTGTTGTGGCTTGGTGAGTTGTTTTTGTTCCCATAATACAATGTTACTTTTTAAATGGTTTTTTAAAAATTCTATTAAAGCCTCTAATTCTTTTCCGATCTTGCGTTTACTAAATAAATTCTCTATGAACACGTCTTTATTCTCAACGAACAGTCCATTACCTTCTACAGCTTCTGTTAAGTCTGTAATGTTTATCTTATCTCCTTGCAAAGTGATTGAGTCAATAACTTTTTCTTTGAGCTGTAAATAAAAGTTGCGTGAATCTTTTAAATTATCTCCATGAATAATTGTTAACATATAAAATACAATTGATTATTATTAAATATAATTTAGGTCTTATATCTCCTTTGTTTTACGTTTGTATTCTTTGTATAGTTTGCTTACTGCTTGACCGATGTTTTGATGCCTGGTTCTATGAGGCACTAGGGCTCCAGAAAAGTTTTTGGGTATATGTAAAAGTTCGTGGATAAGAACTTTAGTTTTTTTATCTTCATCAAGACGATCAAAATATTGAGAAAGTACTTCAATTACATATGCTGCCTCGATATTTAACGCCTGTTGAAATACTTTAGGGAATGCCCAGGTTCTGGCATATGCGCGTGATTTTGATCCATAAGTGCGGTAACAAAATACACGATTTAGATTAATATGCTTAAAATCAAGGATTTTTAGGATATTCTCCAGCTTATATTTAATATCTTCAGCGTTTTCCCATTCCATATAATATCTTATTAACTATTATTTGAATTATAAAAATACTTACATTTAAAAATAAATAATAATGTTTTTGCATTTAAGATATGATATTAAACCTTTAAGAGCCATTTTAGCAAGGCTTTTACCGATGCAGGCAAAATAAATTTTGGTTGATAGGTGTTTTTAAGAGGTGGGAAATATTTTGTAGGGGGATTGAAAGTTTTCGTTGTAGCCGCGGCTAAGACCTGTGTGCTATTCAACACGGGTTGTCCTTTTGTTTTGGGTAGGTTTTTAATAAATTTGTATTCCTCTGTTTGACTTCCATCAGGCTTCATCAGAGAGAAAGGTTGAAAAGGTCCTGCGGCTGCATTAAGTAAAAACGGAGTGATAGCTACTATACTAGGATCGTTCCATGCATTATTAAAGGCTTGTTGATAATAATTTACAATTGTATTGTCGCTTACAATATCATCTTCCCAACCGGTTTCTGTGATAAAGACAGGTAATTTTTTACCTCCAAGTTGCTGAAGTAAATTTTGTTCATATTTATAACTGTATATGCTTTCGGGAGTATCTACAGTTGGGGGTTGAATAAAGCCAGGATTGGGGTATGAATGGCTTGAAAATCCGTCTATCTCTGAAAAGATATTGGGGACTGCTTGAGCCATAGCCTCATAATACTGGTATTCGTTCATATATTGATTACCCTGGGTAGGAGCTGCATTGTCCATGCCCGCACTGATGATAAAAAAATCTGGATTTACGAATTTAAACTCTTTAATTGCATATTCCAGTAGTTGAGCATAGCCTGCAGGATCAACAGAGCCTCCCCATTCATCTGCCCGGTTTACTTCGTTATAGATAATTACGTATCTGTTGCGGGTGGGCCAGTTGAGCGAGTTGAGAAAGTTGGCAAAATCTATAATATCGTTATAGTTAGGTTTACTCCAATCTTGTGTATTAAAATAATCTCCAGTAGTAGCCAGCCTAATAATCGGAATTATATGGTCTTTCTTACACTCATCCATAAAATTTTGCCACTTTACCAGATCTTTGTCATCTGACTGAATAGGAATAGTAACATATCCCCAGTCACCACCATTGCTGTTTACCAATCCCGCAGCGTTATCGACTTCAGAGGGAAAGAGAATGTGGATTCCGATTTTATTATTGGGAACGGCTAGGGGATTCTCGATTGCGAATACTGGCTTTGGAGAGAAAGTGATACAAATAATTAAAAAAAAGAGTGTAATCAGAAGTTTCTTCATGCAACTTATTATAACATTTGACATATCGATGAAAATATCTTATAGTAGGAGTTTATGCCTGAAACAATAATCAGTGAATCGATGCCTTCTCGTAGAGCAGACATGTTGTATGGCCCAGATGGAAGAGCACTTAATCCAGGTTTAAGTGAGAACGTTAACCAGATGTGTAATGCTGTTTGGCCGGATTATTTTAATAAAATAAATAGACATCTTTACTGGACTAACTCGATTGTTGATCAAACTAGATATTTTGGGTCTAAAGTTATATATGCCTGCAGGTTGTTCCCATATATCTTTGGTGACGTCAACCCTCAAGAATATCTGGATGGTTTTAATGAATTTGCAGAAAACATGCGTGCGTTGAAATTAGACTATTCCGTCTATAAGCCAACTTACAATTTTAGAAATAGAGTCTTAGAACTCGGCTCAATCGTATTTGTAGGAGATCAGCCGGTTTCCGGTAGATATAGAGAAACTATGCATACATTAGCAAGTGATTTTTATAATACTGTAATTACTGTGGAGCCTAGTGACAATAATAAAGCAATGTATATAAGATTAGCAAGTGAAGCTTCACGCGAAACCTATATCGAGAGCATAATTGCAACATTATATCCCTCCAGGCAAAAAGCTCTTAAAGCAGTCACAAATTCGAAAAAAGATGACGGTATTGCTCATGTAAAGAATAGAGTAAGATTAACGGTTGATGGTTCTTTTGGTAAGCTTTTATAATAAACATTAATAATTTTTATGGATAATAATTTTTGGCTTAGGTTAAAACAACCTTTCTCTGCCTTGGCACCTATGGATGGAGTTACTGATAATGTATTCAGGCAAATCATAGTAGAAATAGGTAAGCCGGATGTATTGTTTACTGAGTTTACTAATTGTGACGGGTTACTATCAACCGGCAGAGATAAGGTTATACAGCGTCTAAAATTTAAGCCACAAGAGCACTTAATAGTTGCACAAATCTGGGGGACTAATCCTGACACTTTTTATAAATCTGCAAAAATATGTGTAGAATTAGGATTTGATGGAATTGATATTAATATGGGATGTCCTGTACGGGATATTACGCAAAATGGGGCCTGTTCTGCACTGATTGATACCCCTCTATTGGCCGGGGAAATTATACAGGCAACACGTGAAGGGGCAATTGGTTTGCCTGTCAGTGTGAAAACGAGGGTAGGTAGAAAAACAGAGGTAATAAACAATTGGATACGTTTTTTATTAGAGCAAAAATTACCAGTGCTAACTATTCATTTACGTACTGCTTCCGAGATGTCCAAAGTACCTGCACATTGGGAGTATATGTCAAGAATTGTTGATCTTCGTAATAAAATTGCACCTGATACTCTTTTGTTGGGTAATGGGGACGTTCAGACATTAGTTGAGGGAGAAGCAAAAGCTAGACAATATCATATTGAAGGTATAATGTACGGGAGAGCAATCTTCTCTGATCCCTGGTTGTTTAATAAAAAAATCGATAAGACTCAAATTACTGTCAAAGAAAGATTAGAACTTTTTAAACATCATCTTGATCTATTCAGACAAGAGTATGGAGAAACCAATAATTATGCTATTTTAAAAAAATACTGCAAAATATACATGAATAGTTTTCCCAATTCAGCAGATTTAAGAGCTAAAATAATGCTGACACAAAATTTGTCTGAAATGGAACTTACTACTCAAAAAATGATAAAAGACCTATATTATATATGACTCTTGCTTGCCCTATATTTTGTATTTAGTATAATAAATATACATGAACGCTAAAGTAAGTATTATTATTCCTACATTTAACGAAGAAGAGTTTTTGCCTAATTTGCTTGACTCGCTAAAAAAACAAACATTTCTACCTGAAGAAATAATAGTCAGCGATGCTTTTTCCACAGATAGTACTCGTAAAATAGCAGAGTTGTATGGTTGTAAGATAATAGACGGTGGAAGGCCAGCAAATGCTCGTAATCAAGGTGCACGTTTGGCTACAGGGAATATACTCTTATTTTTAGATGCTGATGTTATTTTACCGAAAAATTTCCTTAAAGATACTATTTCCGAATTCAAAAGACGTGATTTGGATATTGCCTCTTGTTTTGTTACTCCCTTATCCAATTTGACGGTTGACCACATGCTTCATTCGTTAGTAAATTACTATATTAAACTGACATCTGAATTTTATCCTCATTTACCTGGATTTTGTGTGTTTGTGAGAAAAAGCACACATAATAAAATCAAAGGATTTAATGAAGAGCTGTTATTAGCAGAAGATCATGATTATGTACAAAGAGCTAAACAATTTGGTAAATTTGCTTTCTTGAATGCTTATAAAGTACCAGTCTCAGTTAGAAGATTAGCGGAAGAAGGAAGGTTTAAAATTGCTTTAAAATATGTTGCAATTGAAATTCACTTATTTTTACTTGGTCATATTAAGCAGAACATTTTTGAATATGATTTTGGCAAACATCATAAATGATTTATAAAAGAATTACCAAAAAGAGTTTTTCCCCTGAGAAAAATGTAGTCGACTATTACTGGGTTTGCGGAGATGAGTTGAATCCTTATCTATTATTTCTTCCGGGTTATACAGGTACACACAAAGATTTATTGGAAATGGCTGAAATACTTAAAGAAAAATATTTTGTAATAATTCCTGATTTGCCTGGATGGGGAGATTCACAGCCACTGTACCAGCGCCTGACTTTAACCACCTACGCAGATTATTTAAATAAACTAGTAAAATTTGCTGGTTTGCAGAAACTTATAGTTTGTGGTCATTGTATGGGTGCTACTTTGGCAATTGAACTGGCAAATAAATACCCCGAGCTAGTTAAGGTACTTTTTTTAATCAGTACACCCTACATACAAGATACCTTAAGTGAATCTATGTTTCTGCATTTAGCAGATCTAAGTGAGTATTCACCCAGACCATTCAAAGGATTTTTCTTCTTATGGAGAAGCAGGGTTTTCAGTATTCCTTTAAGTTTTTTTATATTGAAATTTCGGAGCTTCAGAAAATTAATAAGAGTTACATTTAAGACTGCTTTTTCTCAAACAAAACAAGATGAAAAAGCGGTAGAGGAGAACTGGATAAGTCTAATTCATTTTGACTATAAAAAAATTATGAAGCTTAAAATGCCAATTTATTTGATATATGGAGATCAAGATCTGATTATTAATAAGACTCAGGCAAATAAATTCCATGATCTTCTTCCTCAAGCGTCTTTATATTTTATACCTCATGCCGGACATTTACCACCGGTAGAAACGCCTAAGAGCTTGGCAAAATATATTAGTAGTAGTCTAAATTAAGTTTAAATACAATAACTGAAGATAAAATGTTGTTATGAATAAAATATTGCCACTTATCATTTTTGGTATTGCCTTCGGATTACTCGAGTCAATTGTGGTAGTTTATTTACATCACATTATTGGCCAAAATTTAAATGTAGTTTCCGCTAAAGATTATTCGGTACTATTAAATCTAGGCGTAATTGCTTTTATATTACCTCATCAGCCTATTTTAGTAACGGGAAAAATTGAGTCAATTGAAATGTGGAGAGAATTTTCCACCATAGTTATGCTCTTATCAATAGCATATATCACAGGCGGTAATTTAAAACAAAGAATTGGAGCTTTTTTTATAGCATTCTCTGTATGGGACATTTTTTATTATGTATTTCTAAGTTTATTAACAGGATGGCCTAATAACATGTTTAATATTGATGTATATTTTCTTATTCCAGTTCCCTGGGTAGGACCAGTTATTACTCCTGTACTCCTATCTATACTTATATTTTGTGTTGGAATTTATCTGTTAAGGAGATCTGAAACTAAAGTTGACAAGACATTAATGAAAAATGATTAGCATTTTGTGGCATAATCATTTACAATTTTCATGTAACGTAGTTGTTCAACTTGTTCTACACACCACTTAGAATATTCTTGCGGATTTTGTGCTATCTCGTTAATAAAGCTTTTCCAGTCTATCCATTTATAATCTTCAACTTCATCTGGATTAATTACTGGCTCGGTAAGAACTTGTGCGATATATACAGGACAGATTTCATTTTCCAGAATTCCATTCATTTCTGCTTGATATCTGAATTTGGGCAGAACTAGTCTGAGCTTTTTTGGTTCAAGCCCAAGTTCAAATTCTAATCTTCTTTTTACAGCATGACTTATCTCTTCTGCAGGCGCTGGATGACCACAGCAGCTGTTTGTCCATATTCCGGGAAAAACTTTCTTACTTAAAGCTCTTTGAGTAAGCATAAATTGTCCATTTTTATTAAAAACATAACAGGAGAACCCTCTATGCAGAGGAGTGTGTGAATTATGTGCTTCCAGCTTTGGTAAAACTCCTATTTGGTTATTGGAATCATCTACCAATACTACTAATTCCTGCATAGTGATTTAAGCATTATATTATATCAAGTCTACTTGATCTTTTACTTAAAAACGAGCTTGGATCAAATTCAGGATGGAAAACAGGTTTGTGATTACCTGTGTCATACAGCCTAACTCCTTCTACCAGTATGCCACGATTTTGTGCTGCCCTAACTAATTCTACTGAGGTTTCACGTGTATTTGGCCCTGTTGTAAGGTAAGTGCGATATTGTGGATTAAATATCTCATCATCTACAACAGCAGACAATAAATCATCGGGTTTACCTGAATAAACAACAATCTCAATTCTTCCTGCCTTACCAGGAAGAGATGGAAGTCGTACTATTGCAGATCCCTTAAGATCGGGACGATAAAAATATTCACCCAAATTTGAGAATTCGTATTGTCCTAATATCTCTTCCAAAATAAGTCCCCTAAGGGTAGAATTAGGATCCTCTGCTCTGTTTTTGTCACGAGTAAGTTTTATTGTTTCCTGAGGGATACCTCTTTTAAATGCTGTTTTTCCTGTCTGTGGCTTGGAATGTTTTTCTTCAACTGTAAGAAAGGGGATATTATCTCCATTAGCCAGCATTCTGGGGATCACAATAGCTCCAATACCTACAACAGTAGTTAGAACTGAATGCATCTGTTCGTCTAAGAAATTATTGATTGCTACTTCGGTTGATTGCATATTTATTATCTAATAAGGGTTCCTGAGTTTAAAGTTTTGTTTAGTAACATTTCCAGGGATTTGTCTTTGCCGTTTATGATGTACGTTGAGATGTTATATCGAGTTGCTTTTAATGCTTGTTCAATTTTGTGTGTCATACCTCCTGTTACATCAGTTACATTTAGAGGATATATATATTGTTTTATAGTTCTCCAATTAGAATTAGTTATTTCTTTAATGATCTTTCCATCAGATGACATTACTCCGTCTACATCTGATAGTTGAATAACTGCATTTACTTCATAGTTTTGTTTTATTAAATACTTAGCTAACTCATAGAGAATTTTTTCTCCAGAAAATATAGTTGATTGCCAACTTTTATCCCATATTACATCTCCGTAAATTATAGGAATAAGTCCTTGTTTAAGAGATTCTAAAATCGGCTTAAAAAAGCCTTGTTTAAGCCTACCTTCATTTGCTAATAAAAAACTTTGTGGTCGAAATGATACGACAGGTAAATCATTTTTAAGTAATTCATCAACTACAATATTATTTATAGCGCTAGCATCTCTTGAAACTTTAGCAATCCCTATTCTTGATGAGTAACTTTTTAATCCTCCATACTTTTTGGCTGAAGTATGACCAAAGCTGCCGCTTCCATGAGCAATAATCATAGGCTGGTTAATTGTTTTGATTATATCTGCGATATTTTGGATATTATTGAGTAGAGGCTTGTATGCTACTTTTTTATCAGTGATTAATGATCCTCCCATCTTTAAATACAATACCTGTCTTGTCATATTATATATTAAGTCTCGATTTCTATTGAAATCATTCGATTAATTTACTTGACTCTTCTATAAGCTATAATCGTATTATTATGTATTGTATTTTTACAGAGATAGTGGACACAAAGTATATTGATCTATACTTACGTTGTACTATCTGGCGGCTACCCTCTACATTTTTGACAGGTATATTTCCGGTATAATTTATGATATGCGTTTTAGTTTTTCACTAAGATACTTTTTTTGTTTTTTATTTTTTTACTTCTTGATGAATTATATTGACACTATTATTGCTCCATGGATAATATTTTTATCAGTGCGAGGTTGTTAATAAAGTATTATATAAAAAGAATATACCGTTGGGAAACTGGATAAAATATTTGGATCATTCTTTATAGTTGTATTACATATTATTTATTGTACTACAAGATTTGGTAGTGAAGAAGATACTGAACAATTTATAAAACGAATAAATTTTATAATTCATTATATCTTTATCACTAAAAATAAATCGTATGTTCTTGCTTGCAGACTGCATAAAGCTCCTTGCAATATAGCACTGTTGAACTTAGAATAATATATGAATGCTGTATGATTTCACTAAAAAAGTTTTTTAAGCTGTTAGGTCCGGGAGTAATTACGGGCGCAGCGGATGATGACCCATCGGGTATTGCTACGTATTCTCAAACGGGTGCTCAATTTGGCTATGGACAACTTTGGACCGCCATTTTTATGTTACCCTTTCAGACAGCTGTCCAGGAAGCATGTGCTAGGATTGGAGCGGTAACTGGTAAAGGAATTGCTGCTGTTGTTAGAGAACATTATAATAAAAAAATACTTTATGGGGTTGTTCTTCTTGTACTTATTGCAAATACTATTAATATAGGAGCAGATATTGGAGCAATGGCCGCTGCTGCAAATCTGGTTTTACCACTCAACTTTACTGTTCTCACTTTGTTATTTACTGCCTTAATGCTTAGTCTTGAAATTTTTACCTCATACAAGGTATATGCAAATATTCTCAAATGGCTTTGTATCTCTCTGTTCGCATATCCCGTAACTGTCTTTATCGTTCATGAGCCTTGGGCAACTCTGTTAAAAGCTACATTCGTGCCTCATTTTGAATTTTCTTTTCAATTTTTATTCATTATTACCGGAGTTTTAGGAACAACAATTTCTCCTTATATGTTTTTCTGGCAAGCATCTGAAGAAGTGGAAGAAGAAAAGGCAGATAATTTGATTGGGTGGGATAAGAAACCACGCATTGGAAGATTTTTCATCAAAAATCTTAGACTTGATAATTTTATAGGAATGTTTTTCTCAGAAATTGGTACGTGGTCGATAATTGTCGTAACCGCAACAATTTTGAATTCTCATGGGATTACTAATATTGCGACTTCAGCAGATGCAGCTAAAGCACTTGAACCACTCGTAAATTCTTTCCCAAATGCTGGATATTTAGCGAAGCTTCTTTTTGCGACAGGCATTATCGGATTAGGACTGCTTGCTATTCCTGTACTTGCAGGCTCTGCATCATATGCATTATCGGAAACATTCTCGTGGAAAGAAGGATTAGGTTTAAAGCTGAAACAGGCACACGGATTTTATGGTGTTATTACAATAGCAACCATTCTTGGACTGGTTATCAATTTTTTAGGAATTGATCCTATAAAAGCACTCGTATATACGGCCGTTATTAACGGTGTTGTTGCCGTTCCCCTTATTTTTATAATTGCTCTTGTTGCAAAAAACGAGAAAATTATGGGCAAATACAAAAGCGGATTACTATCAAATTTATTTATCTGGCTTACGTTTATTGGCATGGGAGCAGCAGCAGTTGCAATGTTTTTAACATTCGGAAAAAATAACTAGGAGTTAGACAGTACAAATTGAAATAAAGCTAATTGATCAGTATTTTTATTGATAGTATTTTAGTTTGTAAAAAAAGAAAATATTATGGGTATGATCAATTAGTGAAATGTATATACAAAACGACTATGCACTGAAAGTACATATGTTTCATTCGGGCTGAAAGCCCTTTTATCCTCAAGTATGAATTATTCATTACTGTTTGGTTCAATCTCATGATAATCTTGACATAGCTTACATCACAGATCTGTCGTATCTGATCTATTACCCATATCCCTATCTTCTCCTAAAGTACACATTAACGATATCAAACAATATAGACATTATGCGTCGAGTATCGAAGGCATCTCATCATGCCATCGCAGCATACTAGATTTTGGTAGAAGCTAAAAGACCTTGCCCTAAAGGGCATAGCTATGCTAACGTACTATTACTAGTATATTTTTTATGGAAACAGAAGCATTGATTATAAATTCTAGAACTAGTCAGGGTCATGAGTATAAGAAGATGACAGAAGATATGTTTTTTACTCTAGGTATTGTTCTCATATCCCTTTTTTTAATAATGTCTATTTTTTTGGATGTTATTGTATAGATCTCAACAGCCATTTTAGATGATACTTGATTATTTATGAAAAAAGAAGAACTCACAATACTCCCTTATGAGGAAGTATTAAAAAAAATTGGAACAAGCATAAATGGTCTGTCTCAAGAAGAAGTAACCAAGAGAATAGCTCAATATGGAGAAAATACGCTCAAAAAAGATAAAAATAACGCTATTAAAATATTTATAAAACAGTTCCAAAGCGCACTTGTCTACTTACTCGCGTTTGCCGCATTACTCTCAGTATTCCTTCATGATATATCTGATGCGATTGTCATAACAATCGTATTATTGATAAACACTTTACTTGGATTTGTTCAAGAGTATAGATCAGAAAAAGCAATTGAAAAATTAGCAAAACTTATTGGTAAGCAAAGTTTAGTTATTCGAAATGGTAAAACAGAGCTAGTTGATGAAAAATTTCTTACCATTGGAGATATTGTTATTCTTCGAGAGGGCGATATTGTTCCTGCTGATATAAAACTGATTCATGCAGATGATTTTTCAGTCAATGAATCGCAGTTAACCGGCGAGTCCGCACCTGTTTCAAAGAACGAAAACGCAAAAAATGATACTTCTCTTGTATTTGCCGGCAGCATTATTGAAAAAGGCGATGGCAAAGGAGTGATCTTCGCAATTGGTAATGATACGCAACTTGGGAAAATAGCAAATCTGTCTCAGACTACAAAAAAAGTAACACAGTACGAGAAACAACTACAATCATTTAGTAGTTTTTTAATGAAGATTATATTTTTAACTCTCGTAATTATCTTCTTTGCTAAATTGCTTATTACACATAATGTTTCCCATATTACTGATCTGCTTCTTTTTATTATTGCACTTTCAATTACGGTAATTCCTGAAGCACTTCCTGTTATTGCGACAGTGACACTATCCCAAGGTGCATTGCGATTGGCAAAAAAACATGTTATCGTCAAACGTCTTTCTGCAATTGAGGATTTAGGAGACGTTAACTTACTATGTACCGACAAAACGGGCACATTGACTGAAAACAAGCTCAGTGTCAAACAGGTAATTACAGAGAATTCAGTGCTTTTTCAACAATTTGCCGTCGCCACGATTGAGAAACTAGGGACAGGAAAAAAGAAATTTCAAAACTCATTCGATACGGCTTTTCTCTCCTATGTGCCCAGGGATATACAAGAACACTCCGGGCGATGGAAACAAGTAGATGACCTCCCATTTGATCCAACGGCGAGAAGAAGATGGGTCATACTGGAAGACAAAAAAGATAATAGCCATTATCTTATCGAAATTGGGTCAGTTGAAACTCTTCTGAATATATCTATTTGTAAGAAAAAAGAAGTATATTTGCAGTCAATACAAGAAGACGGAAAACAAGGCATACGACATCTGGGTATTGCGTATAAAAAGATCGAATATTCAAATGACTATGATATATTAAAACATGAAGATAATTTAGAGTTTTTAGGATATGTTCAGCTCATCGATCCACTCAGACTTAATGCAAAGCATACTATAGAATTGGCAGAAAAGCTTGGTATTGCACTTAAAATACTCACAGGAGACAGTATTGAAGTGGCTGAATATGTTGGACGTCAAATTGGTCTTTTAGGTGTGCATGAGAAAGCATATACAGGAACAGATCTGGAAAAAATGTCTGAAACACAGCTAAGAAAAGCTGTTGAGGTGTGTAATGTCTTTGCACGGGTGACCCCTGATCAAAAATACCTTATTATCAAACATCTTAAAGCTAGTCATATTGTAGGCTATCAGGGGGATGGGATAAACGATGCCCCATCACTCAAACTCGCAGATGTAGCAATTGCCGTAAATAATGCGACAGATGTTGCAAAAGATAGTGCTGATATTATTCTACTAAATAAAGATATAGAAGTAATTGTGAATGGTATACACTATGGACGGAGTATATTTGTCAATATAAATAAATATGTCAAGCATACTATGGTAGGCAATTTTGGATCTTTCTTCTCGCTCGGTATACTCTATCTTATTTCTTTCAATTTACCAATATTACCAATTCAGCTTCTGATTGGTAATTTGATGCAGGATTTGCCACTTATTAGTGTTTATTCAGACAATGTCGATGTAAATGAGGTAAAAAACCCTCAAAAATACAATATTCATTCACTTATGTTTATTTCTCTTTTTCTTGGTACATTTAGTATGATATATGATTTTATTTATTTTACGATACTTGGTTTTAGAGCGACGAGTGTCACTGAAACGAGCCTCTTTATATTTCTTAATGTTACACAACTCATAATCATTTTTTCTGTTAGAAATAAAGCACATATGTGGCAAGGAAAGAAACCATCGGTTCTTATGTCAAGCCTGATTATTTTTATTCTGCTTTTATCGGTTGTCATACCATATATTCCACCCATTGCACATCTCTTTTCTCTAACACCACTTCCTACTTCCTCTTTACTAATCATCCTTGTTTTGACCATTGTTTATATATTCGCACTTGATTATATAAAAGTGCTCTATTTTAGAATGACTCGTAAGATGAACATATCATTATGATACGAATGTATAAAATCCAAGACATTCATATAAAGGAAATACTCGAATTAGGAAGCTCTCACCGGCCTCACGGTTTCTGAATTTACATCATTAGTTGCAGATTTTGACTATTATTACCACGAATACGAGGCAAAACGGAAGAGGAACAGGCAGAGGAAGATCGGAGGCGGGAGAAACAGTAAGATAGATTCTATTGAGGAGAAATTATTTTACATACTCTGGTATATGAAAACCTATCCCACCTTTGACGTTGCCTCATTCTGGGTAGAGTTTGTAAGGAGTAACGCTTGTACATGGATGCATGATCTGCTCCCTGTACTAGAACTGACAATGAAGCGAAAGTTTGTCTTACCACAAAGAAAGATTTAAGATCCTGAAGAATTTTTACGGTTATTTCCTGAAACAGATGAAGTATTTATTGATGGAGTTTAGAGGCTAAAACAACGACCGAAGAAGAAAAAAGCTCATACGAGGAGAAGTGTTGTTGTGAGTGATAAAAAAAGGAGGGTACTTGTCATTACCAAACAAAAATCAGGCCGTAGACACGATAAGAGACTTGTAGATAAAGAGGACATACTCAAACAACTACCAAAAGAAGTTGCAGCATGGATGGATACGGCCTTTATTGGATCTTACAAAGATCATAAAAACCTGCATATTCCCAAAAAGAGATCTAAAGGAAGGCCACTAAGCCTTGATGATAAAGAAACCAACAAAATCATATCCTCCTACAGGGTCGTCGTTGAGCACGCAATAGGCGGAATCAAGCGGTACAGGTGTATGAGCGAGAAATTGAGGAATCATAAAGCATTCATAGATGACCAATTCCTTCTCCTATCTGCAGGACTTTGGAATTACCACCTATCATCCATCTAAATAAACACCAATCCCATAAATATATCCCTGTGGCATAACTTATCTGCTATTTCAGAACATGTCTATTATTTACTGATTCAATTATAGATATAGTTCAAATGGCTTATGTTGAGGGTATGAGTGAAAAGAATCGTTTGCTTTGGGAGAGAAAAGTAAAACTCATTGATGAATTACATGCAGCAGTAGGTGCGATTGATACAGATACAAAACACGGGCAAGTTGATGAAGATAAGCTTAATGTTTACTATCAAAGAATTGATACCGAATAGCAATTTTGCCTACTCGCGATGCTCAAGCAATGAGGTTATATTATGGACTAGATACGTAGCCAGGAACCCGTACTCCTACTTATAAAAAAGTTGGCGAATTATTAGTTCCGCATGTTACTGGTAATCGTGGAATGCAACTTATTCATAGAGGACGTAGCAGTTTGCGTGCAACAAATAGAATGGAACGCATGCTTGCTAGATTTACCAAAAGTCAGCCATTTAGTTAAATAGTTCTCGTAATATTTAATCCAACTGCTGCGTTTGTTGATAAATAACCTCAGGATCATCTGCTAATTACGACCACTCTATAGTTCGAAAATCATTCCACCCTCTTCGCATTGACTTCAATAAGGGTATATTATAGGGTATACTCACTAATGAAATTAGTACCTCTACTATTATTAGGCATTATTTCCGGTATATTATCAACTATACCGATCCATTTCAATCTTGTTCCGTTTAGTTTATATCTACCAGGAACAATTTTCTCCTGTTTTACTAGCATATATTTAAAAAGGTATATTTCTTCACTCAGAATATTTTACTTTATTGTTTTTACAACATTTGTATATTTTCTCTCATTTTTTATTTTTGATCCTGTAGTAGCACTTCTTGATTTCTTCCAAAGAGCAGGCATAATTACTGCTGAAAATCAAAACTATGTATATACATATGTCCCTCTAGTAATTGTTGTATTTACATTCACGCTGTTATTTCTATTTATCTTTAATTTTTTCATAATACATCTCACGATTAAATACTTTCTTATTTTACTTTTAGTGGGTACCTTATCTTATTTTATATCTATCTTTACCTATCAAGGTTCTGGATGGTTAGATATTTTTGACTCATATGTATTCTTAGTTTGGCCATCAGTAATGGCTGGATTATTAGGATATTATCTTCAGTACGTAAATAAAACAAGGTTGAATAACTGAATTAATGATCAACTGAATTCTTCCTTTGACTGAGCAATCATAGGATAAGATTCACACTCAATTGATCTATCAAATCTTGACATGCTATTTAAATAAGAATCCCAGCCAGTCCTTACTATTTTCTTAATTTTTCGGACTAACCGTTTTTCCTTATTTGGAAAATGAACTATTAAACCTTCTTTCATAAACTTAAAACTCTCCCTTTTAACTTGCAATCTCTAGTGCACTGCTGTACATACTTTTTCGTAGGTCTTTAGGAAAGCTTACATGTACCCAAGGATCAGTATAAATATTACCCTGGAGTGGATATCCTTTTGCTAGTTCGTGCATAAAGACTTCCCCAATACGTATCCCTTCTCGTCCTTGTGTTGGATAAGATGCTAATTGAGGGAAAATCTTTCGATCAGTTGCAAAGATTGTCATATCACGATAGTGATCATGATGTGCTGTTTCAGTAACGTATTTTTTCGCAAGAGGCGTCATACTTCCTTTTCGAGCAATTGCATTGTACCAAGACAACTCTGTCACCTCTCCCTCTCTGACTTTACCGACTCCATGTGTACATTCTGTCATACGTGGTGAAAAAGAAAGCGTTGGATTGCCCGTTTGCTGGAAGCGTTCATAAATATCTTTATATGCGTTAGCAAAGGCAATTGCATCGCCCGGGAGTGCAATAAAATCATCTTTTATGTATGGCTCAAATGTCTGATATGCCAAGTAGCTCTCTACATCTAAATCATGGGTACGTAGGTAAAAGATGCCTTTTTTGGTTTGTTTCGATCTATAAACTCCTTTACTCGCTGCTGTTTATAAGCAACACCAATTTTAATATCTACCGACCCAAACGCTTCTATTAGCTGTTCTGTTAGAAACAATAACATAGGCTTTCCATCAATGGGAAGTAAACACTTCTGTTCGTTATCAGTAATCTCTCCCATGCGTTTCCCCCGTCCACCTGCTAGAATAATTGCTTCAACTGATTTCATATAAGCTCATTAAGTAAATTTTCTCTTTGTGCAATGGTTGTTAATTTTATTCGTTTTTCTAATGGAGTGTTCCAGATAGAATGATGTGGATTAGAATCATCTGCATATCGAGGAATAATATGTGCATGGAGATGGGGGAGTGTGTTTCCTAAAATAGCATAGTTGATTCGTACAGGATGGAGTTTTTCAAAAAGCTCTTTGCCGATAGAATACATATCTTGTAAAAATACTTCTACTTCTTTTGGTGTAAGCTCATGCAATTGTTCAACATGAAATCGATAGAGGAGGAGCGAATACCCTTTATAGAACTGATTCTCTCCAAGTACCCACCTTCCACTTGGCATATTCCTTACGACAGGTTGCGTTACTTCGCAAATTTGACATTTTTTCATATTACTCTTTTTTAAATTCCTACATATTAGCCTCGAGCTGTTCGAGACAGGAATTAAAAACTCTCATAAAATCAGCCATTTCACCACCTTGGTCATGATCTATCTTGTCTAATATTTGTAAATCTGTATAGACAATTTTATCAGACACATTCTATATTTGAATATAGGAACTGTCAAGTTCTTTAAAGAGGACAGAGAAAGTTCTTCAAGAAGATAGGATTTATGCGTTGTAAATTGACGTATTTTCCACTAAAGAACACAGATATATTGTGGCTGTTAAAACATAGGCAGAGTCTTAGACTACCACATACTTTTGACCTCTCTGCAAGAAGAAAAGGGTCTTTAAGACACATATAAATAAATCTAAAGAGCGTTGGCGCAATTAACCAAAACACGAGTTTCGTACATGACATAGTTTGATGTACACTAAATAAATGACTAAATCTTTATGTACAAAAGAACTGTATTGTACGTTTCTTCGGATAACCTCTCAACGGTATTCTGCATTAAGTTTGTCAGAAGTCTCCCCGGTTGATCTTTCTCACGATAGTATTTCCCACTGGCTCTCAGATGCAAAGTGCCAACCAGAAGATATATGGAATGAGGCCAAGTCACACGTTTTAGGAACAAACGGATAAATAACTTAGTGGAACTTCGAATATCAGCAGCAAACTCTGACGGTAGTATGCTTTCAGATGCTGAATTTTTAGAGAGAAAACAAAGGCTGATTACCGAAAAAGATAAACTAACCGAACAGCTTCAAAACATGAATGATGATAGCGAGTGGGAAAAGATAGCTAGGGAAAGCTTTGATTTTGCTCTAACAGCAAGCCAAAGATTTCAAAATGGAAACACAGTTGAGAGAAAATCAATAGTTAAAGGAGTTGGCTCGAACCTGATCTTACTAGATCAGATTTTGAATTTTCAGCCACGATTACCGTTTTTACACTATAAAAAGGGTGTAAAACAGACAAAAGCTGAAACTACCCGGCTCGAACCCAAGAACAACCCGTCAGAACAAGCTAATCTAGAGAATTTAGTAAAAAGTTCTATATGGTACCGCGTACGGGAGTCGAACCCGTGATTTCCGGGATGAAAGCCCAGCGTCCTAGGCCACTAGACGAACGCGGCTGGTACTTGGAAGTCACAACTGACCTCCATATTATAGCAAAAACATAGTAATTATTCTTTATATAAGATCTTATGTGACTAATATTGAGGCTAAGCTATTTAAACTTTTTGTACAGACTATCGAGAATATCACCTGCAACTCCTTTTCCTCCTAAGCCAAATGCAATTCCACCTGCTAAGGCTACCATAGCAACAAATCCGGTAAAAAGAATCCTAATTAAATCTTGTGCTACTCCTAGTTGGTTTAAAACAGCCAAAAATGCGAATACTGTTATTGCCCATTTTGCAGTTGTGGCAATTCCTTTAGAAATACCTCTAGATAATTGTCTAGTTGAGGCTAAAATAATATCATAGGCTAATCGGGCAAAAATTAAACCGACAATCCCGATAATCGCTGCAACAAATACGTTAGGTAAATAAAAAAGAAATTGATTTAATACTGTTACAATTTGCGGCATCTGCCATACCTCTGCTGTAGGAATTAAGAATAAAATGATAACAAACCAACGGATTATTTCAGCAATTATATTGGTCCAGCTAAAATCTTTTTTGGCCTCAGGAATCCCGTATTTATGTAGATATGCTTCGATTTTCAATGACATTAAAACCTCATAAAAAACTCTACGCAGAACGGAACCTAAAAGAATGCCGATTAGTAGAAGAATTAAACCTGCAATAAAATTAGGTATAAAGGAAATCGTAGCCATCAAACCCTTGTTTAGAGATAGCAAAACAGTATTACCAATATTATTGGAGGTTGGATTTAATGGTGACATATGAGATCTACCCTTAGTTTAGGATGAAGTCTTTTGCTTGTCAAGATGTAGCCTTGTTGGTATAATAATTTGTGCTTATCTTTTAAGCAAGCCGTTTTGTATAGCATACGGCCCGATAGCTCAGCGGTAGAGCAGGAGCCTTTTAAGCTCTTGGTCCTCGGTTCGAATCCGAGTCGGGTCACTGTTCATACTTTTCTGTCCCAGAGTGTTTTTGTGTGCTTCACTTAGCTTGAAGACACAAGACAACTTAGCGGTTCGAAAAAGTAAATCCTCATAAGTTGGCTTCTCGTCAAAGAGTAGACCAAAGAGAGTAGAATTTGTACGTGTATTTGTGCCTTCGAGAAGTAAATCCTCCAAGTGTTCGAAAAAGTACCAAGAGTCGTGAATAATTTTTTGAATATCCATTCCTTCTTTTTGCCTTTTTGCTTTTTCTGCCATTACCTCAACCTTTGCCTGCTCTAACTCCTCTATTTTACTTTCCATAACCTTTATTGCTACAGCTGATGAGAGTAAAGGTATTTTTTCTGCATACATTTTCTGTTCTTGTTCAATGCTAGTGAGGCGCTGTCCAAGTGTGATATTTTTGTCTAATGAGGTTTTTCTTCTTGTTTCCCATTCTTCAAGGATAAATTTGTGAAGATACATGAGAAAATCATCAGTAAATTTTACCTCCTGCACGAATTTCCTAATTGTTTCATGGAATGTGTCCCTACTCACTTTAAGATAGGGATGTGTGCCAGTTCTGCTCCCGTGATGATATGCTGGATAATGTCCATTTCTGCCCTTAGAAGTGCTTGCATAGAATGGTTTTTTGCATTTAGGACATAAGACTTGGTCTTTGTATGGAAAATATGAATTGAATTTGTCTTTTTTTTGCAAATATGAAGGCACCTTGCCATTATAAATACGCACATTTTCTCCATCCTCGACGATAGTAATTTTACCTTTATTTGCCCTATTAAATAAATCAATAGAAATAATGCTCTTAAAACGTCCTTTAACAGGTTTTCCTTCAAGCCAAGAGTGATTATTTACTCCCGCGTAAATTGGTCGCTTGATGTATTCCTTGAGACTTTTAACTGTCAAAATTTCACCAGAATGTACGCCAATTACTTTTGTTTTAATTAGCTCATCATAAATTTTTCTTGGTCTTGTCTTAAAGCCCATTGCATTGACTTGTTTTACAACTTCTAAATAAGGAGTTCCTTGAGCAACAAGGGAAAACATTGTCTCAAACCAAACTGCTTCTTTTTCTATATCTGGCTCAAGAATTGTACGTTCTCCGTGTTCTGCGGTATCAATTTTCTTGTTTTTATAACCGAGAGGCGATGGACCTACCCAATAGCCATATTTTATGTAGCGAATCTCAGCACCAATCATACGTGTGAGAATTTTCCTGACCTCATCTTTACCTGCTTCTGCTTCAAGTAGTTCTTCTTTATATGAAGGATTATACACACTCCAAGCATACTTCTTATTGGTAATGTGTTCAAGAGTATTGACTGTGTGCGAACTTATAACACCTGCAACATCGACTAGTTGAACATTATTCTTTTCAAGTTGTTCCTTAAAGAAGATGTATGGTTTTGCACCTCCTCTTGTCATCCGGTCAATTACTTTTGCATACACCCTACTTATCTTTATTTGTGATTGTTTGCATATTGCCAAAACTCTTTGATATGGTTGTTTTACTCCCGATGCGGATTCAATTATTTCAACCCATTCAATTGGAATATCAATTCTTCCTTCCTTTGTTCTTTTAGCTTGGATTGCTTCCTTTTGCTCGTCGGGCGAGTCTCCAGCAAGTCCCTGCTTAAATGAACTAACTCTTACCATTCCTATATCTATTTCTTGTGTTAAATTAGACATTTGCATTAGCCTCCTCTGTAGATAAATTATTGTTGCTTTCTTCGAGCCTATCAAGAATGGCGTTAGCTATTGCACGAAGTCGAGACTCAATCTTCTCGTCAAGAGGTGGAAGTTCTTTTAGTTTTTGAATATACTGTTCTGTGTTAAAGTCGGTTTGATTTTCTACATCTTTCATATACTAAATGTAGTTTGCTCTATTTTCTTGAGGAAAAAAAATGAAAATAAAAAGGATTTAGCTTTAAAAAGTTCGTATTTTGAGGAATTTTGAGGAAAGTTAATCCATCGTGAGAATTGGAAGGCAATTTAGCCCATAACCGTTTCGAGTAATAAAAGGGCTATCATTGTTTTTTAGTTTAAGCTTCTTACGAATATAGCTAACGGCATCAATAACACGCCTTTTGTCATCGCTATCTATATTTGGCCTCATGGCTTTAAGATGTTTAGCCAGAGTTGAGTAAGAAAGTACAGTTTCTGGTGGTTGCGACATCAGAAGCTCAAGTAACTTGAATCCGTTTGTATTATCTCCTAACTTTCCTCTATATTTATTGCCATCAGAAGTATAGTAGGTAAGGTTACCACTTTTTAAGCCAAACGTAAGAGAACTTACATAATTCTTACTGGCCGTACTCTTCGTTATATCCATAAGTATCTCGTTAAAATATCTCTTACCTGGATATTTTGTGTGTTTTGTAACGCCTGACAGTTCAGCAATATGAATTAGTTCGCCACAACACGCCTCCATCTGGTTTAATATGTCCTCTTTAGTCATGCCAGACTTTTGCATTTCTTTCTCTGCCAAGTAAAGATTTGTGAAGGGAATATAAAGAAGGTCCTTTCCCAAATAATCTCTATAAAATGGTCTTATTTCTCGAAGCTCAGTTAAAGGGTCAATTTTTATCTCATCAGCAATATCTTTATCTATCCCCTTGCTTACCTTTTCTATGTCTGTTTTAATAATGTCTCTTAGTTTAATATACTGATTATTTAACTCTTCAGTTAGTAAAGATGGCGTATTAAAAATATTGTTAACGATACGAAGTAGAATTTTATATCCTTCTTGTATCTCTGCTATTTCTGATGAATAAGGCTTCGCTACAGATTGGAATACACGATTACTCAATTCAGCATCTTGTTGTTGAATTACTGCCTGTTCTTTATAAGGCGGAAGGGTGTCTACTAAAAGAAATTTGTTATTTTTAAGACGGATAATCTGTTTTGCTGTTTCTGTTGCATCTTCTTTTAGCCATTGGTTATATAGCTCAACCCAATCTTTTTCAGTAATGGAGTTATCAGCGTAGAGTGCAGGATTAAGGGAAGCTAGAATGAGCTTCTTGAGTATACTTTCATCCTCAGGTTCTTTTGATAATGCCAGTGTTTTAAGCGCGTGATAGACAATAGTTTTTGTTTCTCCTTCATGCTTATTTATTACAGAGTTTGGTACACCACATTCTTCAAACAGCTCCAAAACATCAGAAAGAGGAATATTTTTCATGTGGTCAGCAATTTTACGAAGGACACCAAAAGAAATACTTGGTGTTTCTTGTTGTATGTTCATGTTTATTTTAATATTGGTGTAATTTTACCACTTCCAGATAAATGAAGCTAACTGTGAGGTATTTATATCCAGTTAAATTATTTTGTAGGATTTCAATAAAAGGAGTACAATATTTTTAGATGATACAACTCAAGCGGATTTATGAGCCATATGATAAAAAAGATGGTTATCGTGTGCTTGTAGATAGGCTCTGGCCTCGGGGTATTTCAAAGGAAAAAGCTCACCTTGATTTATGGCTTAAAGATATAGCTCCAAGCAATGAACTGCGTGAATGGTTCGCGCATGACCCAAACAAATGGCAGGAGTTTGAAAAGAAGTACAAAGAAGAACTAAAAAGTAAAAAAGAATTGTTAAATCAACTCGTAAGCCTTGAGAGCTGCCACAAGTTACTATCGCTGTTGTATGGCGCTCGTGATACCAAACATAACGAAGCAAAAGTCTTGTTTGACATACTAGAAAACAAAAGAGATATTAAAATTGCAAAGGAGGTGAATACATAATGGATAAAGGAAAATGTTGTGGAAATTGTGGCTATTGCGGATGTTGTTCTGCTCACGGAGGTCACGGCATGATGATGGACTGCTGTATGGAGCATAAAATGTCCAAAGAACACTTAGAAGCAAAAAAGAAAATGCTAGAAGAAAAACTCAAGTGGGTTGAGGAAGAACTAGGAAAAAAGTAACTTAATACTGTGTCCCTCGCTTTTTGAGCCAGTGATGAAGATTTGCAGGAGTTGTATTGTAGCGTTTTGCTATGAACTCTTTGGTTGAACCGTTTTTAAGAAGGGCGGTAATTTCAATGGAATATTGGTCAAGTTTGCTTTTACCAATGCCTTTTGGACGTCCTAACTTGATTCCAGCAAGTTTTTTTACCCTGAGTGCTTCCTTAGTGCGTTGGCTGATTAAATCACGCTCAATTTCGCTTGCCATTGAGAAGCACATTGCCACAAGTTTGCTTTGAATGGAATTGTTAAGCTCCCAATTGCCCTTTATTGAAAAGACATTTATTTGTTTCTGCATTGCTACAGAGAGTATTTCCATACACTCAAGCATACTTCTGCCAAGCCTTGATAGCTCTGAGACAATAAGGCTATCTCCTTTTTGCATACTATCCAAAAGTTCTGCAATCTTACGCTTTCTCCAAGTGATTTTGCCAGAGACTTGCTCGGATATGAATTCAACATGGCCTAAGTGTTTTGTGTTGGCAAGCTCTAAAATAGCTGATTTATTCTTTTCTAGGTCTTGTAGAGCAGTAGAAACGCGAAGGTAAGCAAAGGCTTTGGTAGTAGGATTAGAGCTTGGATTTAATGAAAACGTCATGTTAATAATTTTATTATATGAAATCCTATAGCCAATGCAAGCCTTTTCTTTTTATGATAGTGGGAAATATAAAGGAACGTTTTTATAATATTGAGCTTTGGTATAATTACCTTATAAATTATGAAAGATTATTTGCACATCAATGAAGTGAAACCTCAAGAGTTAATGCAAATATTGTTAATGTATTTCAATCTAGCGCAGAATACAGGGGAATTTACTTATAGGTATGGGAAACAAAACTCAAATGTTTATGTTGATTTAGTTTGTAACGACGACGGTAGTATAAAAGAGTATAATCTCTCAAAGGATTTTCCAGAAGATGAACTCTTCCAACTCGAAAAGAAAATTCAAGACAATCTTATTACTGACCATGGAGAAGTTGTTAGACAAGTAATTGGATTTTGTACCGAAAGAGTAACAGGCTATTTTAAGTATAATGATTTATTTCAGATACTCCCAGTTCCTGATAGCGCACCAAAAGCAGATTTAGCAATTGCAGACCACCCTTTTGTTTTGGAAATTAAGATTAAAAAGAGTTCAAATTTCTTATTTAACAACAATCGACTAACAGAAAGAGCTACCATTTACTCTCGATTATTAAATCAGTTAGTAAACCAGCATATTTGGCTTGGTAATCGATATAACCAATCAGCATGGGCTTATATAAATACAGATGACCTAAACAATGCGACAACGAAATGGGTTCAGTTAGGATATTTCCCTAAAAGCTTACCAGATAACGCTGGTAAATTCTCATCCTTAGATGACTTTAAGCCAATAGAAAGAGAGGAATATAAAAAATATTATTCATCTCAAGGTAGGTCGCTTGACGCATTTAAACTACCTGATAATTTAGAAGCATCTTTAGATAAGGCTTTCTCGCTGGATAATACGAAATGGAGAAAGTTTTTCATGGCATGTAGTTGGTATGCCCAACACTCGTATACTTGGCAAGAGTCTCAATCATCTGCATTTATAGAACTGGTTACTGCACTTGAATGCCTTACTCAAGATAAAGAAGTTTGTAAATGTTGCAATCAACCGCTTTTACAGAATGAAGATATTTGTAAGTGTTGTGGACAACCCCGCTATCACATTACAAAACACTTCCAGGAATTCTTAAAAGAAAATGTTCCAAATATTGACCAATACCCATTAGCCAAGAAAACAATTTACAAAATCAGGTCACAGCTTGCACATGGTATGGATTTGTTACAATCAGACTTAGAACCTTGGCATTTTGGAATGGATGCAAAAAAAGATGACCAGAGAAAACTTCAAGAAGATTTATTCTATATAACCCGCACTGCTATTTACAATTGGCTCCAAAAGTCATAAGGTATAAACATGAAAAAGCAAACCATTAAGGGTAGTAAATTACGAAATATCTCTGACCCTGCGCTAGCAAAGCCTCACGCAAAAGGAGCAAATATAGCTCTAGTTCAGCCTTCAAAGGACAATGTTTGGGGAAAATATTATTTTGTTCAATATCACAGGCATTCAATGCTCCTCTCTAAAAGTGCAAACTTTTATAACGATGTCTTAGATTTACTAAATAAAGCAAGGGCATTACCGGTAGGAAATGATAATACCCGTTTATTAGATGACCAATTAAGAGACGACCTAGAATTTGCTTCAATGCAATTTCTTATTTTTACCAAACTTGCTTTTGAATACATGACTACAGAAATGTTAACAATGATAAATAATATTCACATTCATAAGGGTGGTAAGGTTGAAGTGCCTTGGGAGAATTTTACAATCTATGAACGATTATCAATTCTTCTTAAAAATTTAAGCCTCAAACTTCCCGTACCAGACTGCCTTCAGAAAATTCTTACAAATAGGGATTTAGTTGAACATCCCTCAAAAGAACGTCTGTATTCCCCAAGTGAAGACGAATGGAAGAATGTGCATTTAGCATGGGTCTTAAGTGGAGAGATTGATGGTTGCCTAGACAAGCTTGTTAATTTTGTAAACCAAATCTTAGTAGCATTTGATAATTATGTTAAAGCTAATCAAATTCCTGGACAATTGACTGGTGTGCAAAGAGGATTAAAATCACTGGATAATTTTAAGAAGCAAAGGTAATTTTTCCCAAAATTGATTCCTGTAATATGTGTTTAATTTTAGTACAATTTATCTTGTAACTTTGTTATAACTTTGTTCAATTAGCTTAATGGCATATTCGAGATTTTCACTATCGTTTAAGCTAAATTTAGTATTTCCCGTAGCCCAATGTCCTTTTTTTGAGACGTCTTCTGTAATATTCCTGTCGTCTTTTAGTTCATTTTTAGACATATCTAAGTGTATTTTTAGACCGTTGGCTTGTGGTACAACTTCAACAAAATTATAGCCTTGTCCATTCTTCTTTGCCTTAAAGGCAATATATTGTTTCGTTATATTTTCGGAAACATCTGCGCCTAGTTTTATTATCAATTCTTGAAGCTGATTAAAGAGTTCGCGGGAATCTGTCCATGAAGGCGCAAAAAGGTCATCTAAGGTGTAGACTTTTACTTGTTTTGTGACGGTTTGAATTACTTTATCCTTTGAGATTTTACGTATAGATTCACTGGTCTTATAAGGTTTAATAGGGTCATACTCAACTAATTCATTATCGTAAAATCGAGCCTCATAAAGATACATTGGTAAATCCTTAAAGTTGATAGCGTTCTTTTGATAGTTTGTAAATTCAGGAGAAATAAAGATAACTCTCGATTCTTCCCAGTTAATATCTTTCCTGGTATAAGTTTTCTTTAATCTCTCATTCAATTCCAAAATAAATGCAGCTTGATTATTAAGCATTGCAGCAAGATAGGCAAAACCTTGGTCAATGACACTAAAACTTTTATCCTTCTTGTATTCAATTATGACAAAGGAATTTTTAGAGGCATCAAATGCAAGAGTATCAAGGTAAAAATCCTGCTCATTTACTCGAACACTAAATTCTTGATTTGAGGCTCCACTTATAAAAGTTAACCCAAAAATATTTTCCAAATTAGCCTCTGTTAACTTTTGCAAATCTCTCTCAAGGGATACCCTCTGTTCTTTAATAGGCGTAAGTTTGCCATTACTATTTTTATAAATTGGCATAAAATTGATTAGGCTATTTTAATAAAGCCATTTGCTTTAATACATCATCCATATTTGCTTTGCTAACCAAGAAAAATTTATTTCCATTTTCATTCATCTTCTCCCATAGCTTTCCTAGTTTTACCTTGTACTCAGTATCTTCATTTGATAATCTGTCCTCTCCCTTATACTCAATTAATAAATAATCTCCTTTTTTTGTTTTGACAATAATATCAGGGTAAAATTTACCAGATTGCCAGCCTTGAAGGTAAAAATCCTCTTTCTCTCTGTTTCTGTACCACCACTCAATGTTATCCAGTATATCCAGCCTTGAAGCAAGTTCAGTTTCTTCTCCATTTAAATTTCCTGCTCTTTCAAACAAGTGCTTATTGAAATGTTCCGGGCAAATTCTTGCTAAAGAAATTTCTTTTTCTGGAGTGTAGTAGGCAGAGTGTACTGATATTTCACCTTTATTTAACAGCGTATCAAATCGTTTTGTCGCGTACTCCTGTATGATTTTTGACACTTCTTCTAAAATTCGCTCTTTTAGCCTAAACCGATTAAGACTTAGTTCTTCTATGCTATGCGTTTTAGACAAATCCTTAATTAACAAATCAATATATACAGCCATTTCCTCGGAAGCTATAATTGGTTTTCTCACGTTTCTTTTAAGCCAGTTTGTTACTTCCTCAAGTGAAAAGTCTTCAGGATATAAAATTAATGATAATTTTCCTTGCGTGATTTTGAAAAGACCATTTTTTTCGTCTATATCAATTCTTGCTTTCCTATTCTGGTCTTCATGAAAGTTAATATCAAATGGTTTGTAAAACTTTTCAAGCAAAAATTCGTTTCCGATTAAGTCTCTATTAAAAGCAAGACTATCTGTCCTTCCTTTGAGTCCAAACAAAGGTATTTCAATGCTGTCATCTTTAATCACTTGTTTGTATTCTTCTTTTTCAACGACAATTTTACCTTTGTTTTCTTTTAAATCCTCTTTTGAGTAGCCATGCTGTTCAAGACCTTTGATTATCGCATCTGAAGCTTTTCTAAAGTTTTCTGAAGAAGTGAAGACATAGGAATTATTCAGTTCTAAGTTTTTCTTCTCCATTGCGTTAGGAAGACGCATAATACGTCCAATGGTTTGTTCTACGGCAATTGTAGAGCCAATATTGGCAACAGAAACAAGGACATACGCAAACGGACAATCCCATCCTTCTTTTAAGGCGTTAACGGTAATAATATAGCGTATTTTGCATTTAGGAGATAAAAGGTCAATATTGCTTATTTCGTCCTGCTTGGATGTTTTAATTGCAATTTCATCTTCTGGAACTTTAAGCTCGGAAGTCAAAAAATCTTTAATCTGCTCAACATAAATCTTACTTTCACTTTCTTTTTCTTGCTCAGCTTGTAAAAGCATTATTGGTCTAATATATTCTTTTGTTTCACGTTTTTCTTTGAGAGCAAGTTTCTCTAACTCTTTTAACTGGTTTATTCCATCCCTGATTGTTTCTTGCCATTGCGAGACATTGGAAAGCCAGATAGGGATTTTCACCATTTTTTGTGCTTTTAATTCTGAGGCAGAAATTTCAACAAGTACATTGCTTTCTTGTCTTGGTGTAGCGGTATATTCAATGATAAAGGAGGGGTTAAGATTTTGAAGCATCTCAAAAGAAAGTGGGGTTTGAGCATTGTGTCCTTCATCTAAAACGACAATGGGTGAGTTGATTTTAATAACATTGGCAAGAGAGTAATAAATTCCTCCTTCTTCGTCTTTATCTAAAAAGTTAGTATCCTCAACGAGATTCTCAAAATGAGAAAGCAAAGCGCCATTACTTTGGAAAACTTTTAGCCACAACTTATCATTTCTTCTGAATGCTGCAAGACTAGAAACAACAATACAAAGGTTATTTTGAATATCTGATTTTTGAAGGGAAAGAGCTTCTTCTACAGTAAAAATCTTTATGTTATTACCAAACTGAGAATCCAATGCTTCCCGGTATGGGTGGTTTCTGTCTTTCAAGGCTTTGAGTGTTTGGTTACGGATAGCATCAGATGGCACAAACCACATAACAAGTCCTGTTCCATTTTTCTCTTGAAAGTAATTATCAAGAATAACTGAAAGGCTATGACACGCAACAACAGTTTTTCCTCCACCAGTAGGAATTTTTATGCAAATAAATGGAGTTTCTTCAAGTTTTGGAATTGGTTTATATGCTTTTCCTTCTTCTCCCGCTTTATCTAAAAATGCGAGCCTTATGCCTCTTGAGCCTTTTAACGTAGAAGCGTCGGTAAGAAATTGTTTTAATTCATCAAGTGTAGTTTGTTGGTATTGTTTTAATTGAAACATATTAAAATTTCTTTAGTTCATAAGGAATTTGTTTAAAGATAATATTGTTTTTGAGACAAAACTCTTCATCCAACAAGCACTTATCCGCATAGATTACTTTAGTTCCATCTTGAGTTAGCATAGGTTTTACGGATTTATCATCCAGCACATTTTTACCTTTGCTTGAGAATAAAAGGAAGTAATGATTTTGTCCCATGCTCCCAAGATACAGATTTTTAATAGAAGCTAAATCAAGATAGCTATGAGTTTCGGTAAAGTAGATATATGAAGCTAAGTCCTCATATTGAGCATTTGGATTAATAAAACCACCATTGTCAAAAAGTTCGCCGTTGAGGTCAAGATATTGAAAGCCTTGCCCAGTTCCTTCAGGGAATAACGCCCCATCATAGCCTTGAATAACTTTTTGTAAGCGCGTTGCAGTTACTTTACTAGCAATTTCTTTTTCAAGTTCAACCAAAATGAATTTTCTACTTCCACCATCTTCTTTATTTAATTCCAAAACAGCTTGACCAGTTGTCCCTGACCCAGCAAATGAATCGAGTATTATATCGTTATTTTTTGAACCCAATTTAATACAGTGCTTAATTAGTTCAACTGATTTAGGGTAATCAAATGGGGAATTGCCTCCGAAAATTTTTCTCATTGTTTCCTTGCCATTTTCATTATTGAATTCCGAATCTAACCATATCGCTTTAGCTTTTGCTAAGGATTCTACTCCCTCTTCATTGTATAAATAATCTTTTCTAGCAATTCTCCAAACTCCTGTGGATACCTTTTTGCCGACTAATTTGTTAATTTCTGACGCTACTTTATTTTTTCCCCAAGTCCAACATCCCTCCTCCCTTTTTGAGTTAAGAGGAAATACTTCAATTGTGTAATCATTAGATTTGCTTAAACTAATCTTCCCGCTGCTTGGATTAACATAGAGCGGATAATACAGATTGGGACGATTATTTCTACCGAAAACCGGATTTCTATTTCTTAACTCTAACTCTCTATAAATTCCTTTTTCGTCTTTCCTGTTATAACTCTTCAAAGATATGCCCTCCTTAGGAATAAGATTTATTGCATTATCGTTTTCAATATTCTTTGCATATAGAAGAATATATTCATGGGTTTTTGCTAAAAATCTATCTAGGCTTCTGCCTCTAGGGTTAATCTGAACACTAATAAGCGACACAAAATTCTTTGGGCTGAAAATTTCATCCATCATCAAGCGTAAATTATTTACCTCATTGTCATCTATTGAGATAAAAATCACTCCATCGTCCCCAAGTAATTCGTGTAATAATTTTAATCTTGGATACATCATGCATAACCATTTGTCGTGTCTTTCTAAATCTTCAATTCCGACCACTGAATTTAACCATTTCTTAATTTGTGGCGAATTTACTTTATCGTTATAAACCCATTTTTCATTCCCAGTATTGTAGGGAGGGTCAATATAAATACATTTAACCTTGTTGTAATAAAAGGGCATTAAAGCTTTTAGTGCTTCGAGGTTATCTCCTTCAATAAGAAGGTTGTCTGAATCACCAACAGATAAGGATTTATTTGGTTTAAGTACTCTGAATGACAAGTCTTTATCGTGATTTTCAACTTTATCTTTTCCAATCCATGTAAATTGCGGCATAACTTACCTACAATCTTACCACAGCAGACTATATCCTAAAAGAGGAAATTAAAAAGAAATTAGGTCTTTTACTTTTGTTTGTAGTGAATCGGCTATCTTCATAAGAACTCTTAGGCTTGGAATCTTAGCACCCATTTCAATAATTGCTAGGTAATTTTGTGAAATTCCTGTCTTTTCTGCTAATTTCTCTTGCGTCATCTTTCTTCGCAATCTTAGCTCTTTAATGGTATATCCTAGAGAAAGAGCTTTGCTACCTTCGTTGTTGCTTATTTTATTCATGCTTTAAGGGTAACAAGGAGGCATTTGAAAGTGTATTTACTGACAGTCAACAATATAGAGGCTAATATCTTGATTTTCTTTTACTGACAGTTATATAATGTTGACTGTAGGTCAATAATATTATGGAAGTCATTTATAGAAGAAGTCCATTTTCGATTACTGGAACAAATCCACTTAGGATACTTATGCCTCAAACATGGCTAGATGTAATTGGATATACAAGAAACTACATAGTTTTGACAGATGAAGCGGTAGTTCTGAAACGAGGAATAATCAATAAAAGAAACATATCTATAAATTACGACAAGATAAACTCAATTAAAATTGAACAAGGATTTCTAGGGAGTATATTAAATTTTGGAGATGTTATTATCCTCAGCGGTAACGATGCTTTAGGAGAAGTTGTAAAAGGAATAATTAACCCCGAAAAATTAAAAGCCGATATTCAACAGAGAGTAAATGCACTTGGGAAGCATAAATCAATTAGCCAATCGATAGAAGCAAAAGATGATAACCTTGATAAGTTAGAAAAATTAGCACAACTAAAGAAGAAAGGTATAATCACTGAAAAAGAATTTGCCGTAAAGAAGAAACAGCTCCTTGGAATGTAATCCCAAAACACTAGAATAAAGAATTGATAAGTATTACTTGGGTCAACGGTGGATATCCAAAATCAATTTAGGCGCATTTTTATTAAAAACATAGTTAAGTATTGGATTATCGTTTCAACAGCTTCCAAAAGCTAACCTACAGTGTTTCCGTTAGTTTGAGCAAGTTCTTGTTGTCTTTTAAGTTCTTCCTCTTTTAGCCACGCCTGTTCCTCTTCAAAAGTCTCAATTGGTTTTCTGTAGGGTGGCAGTGGTTCACCATTTGCCCATGTCATGTACGGTTTGGCATAAATTTTGCTTTGGACATTAACGGTAGTATTTTGAGATTGTTCATGCGGATTAAAACCTAGACCTTCTCCTTCCAAACGAATCCCAGTCTCAAGATAGCGCAGGACTTCTGATGGAGTTTCTGGCTCAATGTTTCCTTCTGTTAGCTGTCTTAGCGCTTTCGCGCTTACGAGCATACCAGTTTTGATTAACTTTTCTTTGTATTTCACCAATTCATTAAGAGTTTTTTCCTGTATGCGTTTCATTGCTTGAATATGGATGTCGGCTCTAATTCGAGGCCAAGCTTCTTCAGAGCCATGCTTTTCGATAGCTCGAGTTGAAATCCCAAACTCCTTTGAAAGCTGAGCATAGGAAACAGAGGTATCTGAAATATACCTAGCCATAACTTTAAGCCATAAATCATTGTTTTCAGGTAATACTGTATCCATTTGTTCTCGTTGCTACCGAACCGCTACCGATTCAATACCGAACTACATATAGTTTACATTAGTTTTGTCAAATATATTAAGATTTAGAACTGATATAGTTTGATATGTCTAAGAACCTTAGACATTATTTTTAGTAGTTGAAGGCAGGAATTACCTCAGCCTTTACTAACAGAAAGACGTGGGTATTTTCTTTCTTAGAAGAAAATATCTTACAAAACGAAGTTTTGTATATACATGTTTCTATATGTACAACTATATGTAGGTGCGTAAAAGGGGTACAATTGATTACTTTGAGGGGTACAAATGATTATATAAAGGGTACATATGATTATTTTGCTAAAATTCCTCCTCAAAATCTCTTTCATTGTTGATTCTATCACGATAATCATCCCTATTTCTATTAAACATATTTCTTTTTGTCATGCGCGACATTGGAAGCTCATATTTTGCTTCAATGTCCAAAACTCCCTCTAAGATTATAATTGCCTTCTTGCATATTATTGAACCACCGGAATCTAAAATTGCTCCTGTATCAATTCTTCTTAATACCCTTAATCTATCAATCATGCGCTTCACGTTTTGAGCCTTTATATTCACTTTATTTGCAATATCTGCTCTTGAAATATCTGTCCAGGAAAGCCATATTCCTTGATTGTGATAGTTACAGCTATACCCCTGTTTTCGTGCATAGTTTTCAACTATCCTTAGCACGTTATGTTGCAAAAGTGTTAGCCCAGACTCTTTCTGCGCACCAACCATTGCTGTTAAATACCCTCCTAGTTCTGCTTTATATGAATCTTCATCCCACTGGAAAAGTAAGCGTGTACTCTTGTTTTTTCGTTCAAGTAAAGGAGAAATAATTCTACTGTGTGCATATCGTTCATGTGAGAGCCGTTTCATAAGTTTTGAAATGAATTTAGCTTTTACACTTCGACCCAAATCATTAGCAATTGTTTTAAGGCGTGCGTGAGACCATCCATCACTTCCAGTTGTTCTGGCAATGTATTTCAGTAATAGATATTCAGAGCGGTTTATGCCGTATAGTTTCCAAAGTTGCTTAAAATATGCAATATTTATCGTGTTTACTCTCTCAGCCATAATAACTCCCGTCTATTTAGGAGCTATTGGCTGGAAAGTCCAATAACGAGCTGGAAATAGTAATCAGCAAATAAAAAGTCCCTTGCGGGTGATGCTGTCGGCTGAGAATAGTCAAAAACCATCAACAGCACCCGTAAGGGACCTAATGACTATTCTTCTGAACCCGTTCTCAAGTTTATCTTTGAGACATTTTTAGTATAAAACATAAAATTATAAATGTCAATTTAGATTGCCATGAAAGGATAAACTAATAATTTAGAGTTATAATATTATTTAATAAAATTATCATCAGTAATTTGCAATATAATACAGTAAGCACAATGGACAGAATTTTTCAGATAAAACAAGAAGACCAAGAAATACTGGAACACTTGGCGGAATTAGTTAATTACACGAAACAGTATTTGACAGCAAACCCTATCTATAAAGATAAGCTAAAGCCAAAGCAAACCCTAGTTGTTGCAATCTTTGCTGCGATAAATTCATACACAGAAGCTATTTTTGAGTTATGCAAACAAGGTAGACCAGAGTCAGCTATGGTTATATTGCGCAGTTTAATTGAAGCATACATAAATTCTAACTATGTCCTAAGCTATCCAAATAACAACAAGCTATGGCTATTCGCAATTGAGGACACATACTATAAAAAATCTCTGGTAGAACAAATGCAGGATTTCTACAAGCGTTACCCTAGAAAGCAAGGAAAAACACTTACGGACGCAAAGTTGACAGAGATGTTGAAAGATAACGAGCAAGAATTTGTTAAATATGAGAAAGATTTAGGACTTTCATTTGCCAGCAAAAAGGACTTTGATAGAGTTTGGACAAACCTTCTACAAAGGGCAAAGACAACAGATAAAAGGCAAGCGAAAAGCAAGAAAGATGGTAGCGGAGATTTAGAGAGTACATATTTACTTGTGTATAAAATGTTCTCTGAATATGCGCACCTACAAATGCGAGGGATTAACCACTTCTGGCTTAAAACACCACAGGGGGAAACACTAATACTTGACCGTAATCCAGAAAATATGACCCACGTGCTTGTAACGTGTTACATAATTTACCTTTATTTTGCTAAAAGACTGAAACAATATAAAATTATTAACTGTTCATTAAGAAAGTTTGATACTTATGTAGAGATAAGCCTTTTACACAGGAAAACAAAGTAGAAAACAATAATTGTTATAAGCCTTTTAGAATTATAAGTAAAATAGCCGATACTATTTGTAAATAAACATTTATTAAGATGTAATACATTTTTTATATATTATATAGTTATTAACTATAAAATTAGTAAAAGGAAGGAATTTGCACCTGCGCGTATTGTAATGTTTGATAAACTCGTGTAAGATAGTTGTAAACTGGTTCGAAAGTTGGTTGGAACAGTTCACCGAAGGGAACACCTACGCACGGTGTTAGAATCATTAGTCTTGGATGTTTTCATTTTTTTTCTTCTTCAAACTTATACGTATTTAAGTTGCGCACGATTTGGTTCGATTCCCGTCGGGTTTTTTAATAAAATCAAAAAAATAGGGGGTTTATACTGTTGCATTTAATGTTATACCGGAATATATTTTAATTATGGAAGTATTACTACTTATTATCTTTATTTTTGCAATAGCATTTTTAATACTAAGATGGTTAGATAAGCGTAAACCTGAAAGATCTAAAAAGGGCTTTCTTAATTTGAAAGATAACCTAGGCTTCAATATATCACCTATAAGTGCAACTATATTAGGATTATTACTCTTGATCATTTTCTATGGAGGAATTATAGGTTCAATAGGAGGATTAATATTTATTTTGGGTCTTATAAATTTATTTAGAAGAAAAAGTAATAAAGATGAAAAAGATGTAGATAACTCTTTTAATAAGTAAACTTATAATAATGTACTTTGTTCTTCCACTCTTCTAGTAATCTCGATACACAAGTTTGTTTTGCTTTTATAAGAAACTCATATTCTTTTTCTAATAATTTTCTGTCAATAGAAACTTTCAATACGATATGTGCCTTATCTGACAAAAAAACAGCACGATCTGATCGAATATATACTGAAGTCAGTTCTTGTTCCGTACCTATAAGCTTATACAATTCTCGTTGGGCTGTTTGCTTTAATGTATTATTTATAATCTTCAGAAATTTAGCACCATTAGTTCTCTATTAAATTCTATGATCTCCAGATTTTTATATAAAACAGATAAAGATGATACAACAGTGTTCCACCTTGTAATCATTTGGCTTACCGAAGGGAACACGTAGGCATGGTGTACAAATCGTTAGTCTCGAATATTTCAAATTTTGTCCACTTTATGATTTTTCTTAAAATTTGTTAGGCACAATTTGGTTCGATACTCATCGATTTTTTAGTAAAGTCAAAGAATATGGTAAGTTGCATTAGAAAACCTAGCGTGCTACACTAAACTTACTATGGATTATAGAAACATCATAAAAATTGAAAAAGGAAAACGTGGTGGTCAACCTACTATTCGCGGGCTACGAATTACAGTCTATGACATCCTAAAATGGCTCGCATCAGGTATGAACATTGAGACAATTATGAAAGATTTCCCTGAACTAACTGCAAATGATATTAAAGCTGCTCTTCAATTTGCTGCAGATAAAGAGAAAAAGACCCTCTATGCATAAGTTGTTATTTGATCAAAACTTATCGTATAAGATTATTAAACAACTTGAGCATATTTTCCCGAATAGTTCACATGTAAAATTACTTCGTTTGGAAGAAGCAGATGACATGAAGATATGGGATTATGCAAAAGAGAATAAATTTACAATTGTCACCCAGGATACAGATTTTGATAATATTAGTCTCCTCAAAGGATTCCCGCCAAAAATTATCCGAATAAATACTGGGAATACTGACACAAATACAATCATTGAACTAATAAAGATAAAGCATGAAACAATAATAGACTTTTTAAGCAATGTTGAGATTGGTTTTCTTGAACTTGATTAAACCTCATACATCCTTCTCAAATGCTCTAGCCACGCGAGGGATGATTCGAAGCATGATGATGACGGCTCACAGCTGTTTTTCTGAGGCTAATCTTATTTCTGGGAATATTTTCTTCAAATACTTTCATAAAAATGAGGCTATTTCGGGTTCCACTCTTAGTTGGCCAGCATTTCAACCTCAAACCATAATAGATTAAATATGAAGCTAAAATGGTTCCAAAATCTATTTTCTATCCTTATCTCTTAACCTCATCGCGAAGATGAATTCGAACCAAATCCTAATAGTCACTAATTATTTAACAGTTAGAGTTGTTCAAATTCTAATTACAGTGCTCGTTTTTAGGCTCTCGGAGTCACTTAAGTTTTTGGGAATCTTCTGGAGATAATTTTACATCACGGAGAATTGATCGAAGAAGACCAACGCCAATTGATTTACCTTGATGAACTGGTACAACAGTTGTTCTTCCATCCTCGTGAGATAAAAAGAGGTGACTACCCTTTTGTCTTTTTTCAACAAAACCAAGCTTTTTAAGTATTTTTATCAAATCTTTGGCTTTAATTGGAGATAAACCGCTCATAGCGAGAAGCCGAGTCGAATAGGAATATTAATTATACCTAGAAATCTTGGTTTCCTATTTTCTACTTCACTGAAATCAATCTTTTCTTTATATGTCTTATCATCCTTTGCCACTTCAAGACACAATTGAATTGCTTCTTCTATTCCTTTTACAGCTTCTTCATAAGTATCACCTTGAGTATGACAACCTGGAATTGCGGGAGCAGATGCGACAAAAACTCCATTTTCATCTTGTTCGATTAACACTTTAAATTGTAAGTCTTTTGATTCTTGTGACATATAAAGTCTATTATATACTATTTTTGTAAGAATTGTTTTCATTCACGATCACATGAGTCGTTCGATTTCTAATTGCTCGAGTTTTTCGAAGGTTAAGAGGAAACTAGGCACGATTTGGTTCCAACCGTTGGCAAGCTCGCCAGCAAATAGTTTCTTGAGGGTAAAAAAATCTCCAGAGAATACTAATTACTTCAATATTACGAAAACTGAAGCTAAATTTGGTTCGATGAATAAGTCGCGATACATTTCGGAACTTTGAATAGAAATTCAAGTTCTATGGCAAGTGATTTTAAACGAATAATATATTTAAGACCAAAACTCTCCAAATTGAGCTATCATATCGAGATGAAAGCTCTACAGGATTCAATGGCTAGTGAGATCTCAGATATTGCTGCATTTAGGATGCATGTGATAACCCATTACTACAAATATGGATTGAGAGCGACACTTGATGCATTTAATCTGAAACAAAGCACGTTCTATGACTGGAAGTGGGCATATGAAAGAAACAATAGACGTGTCATTGCATTAGTTCCTCAGTCAACACGACCCAAGACAACAAGAGTAATGAAAACTGACCCACTGATAATTGAATTTATCAAACAAATGAGAGTGGAGCATGGGAACATAGGCAAAGAGATTATCAAACCATTTGTTAGTGCCTACTGCAAACAGCTAGGTATTACGCCCATTAGTGCAACCACTATTGGTAAGATCATAAAAAGGAAGAATTTCACCTTTGAAAAGAAGATTTACCCACAAAAACAGGCAAACAAATTCAAGAAACTTAGAGTCAGAAAGTCTCCTAAGGTAACTACTCCTGGATTTATCCAAATGGATTCCATTGTCGTGTACATCAACTATGAGAAACATTTGTTTATGAGTGTCATTGATATTTACACTAAGTTTGCTCATGTAGTGTATGTAGATACAATCTCCAGTGCTAATGCCACGAGAGTCTTTCTGGAGTTTACAGAATTAAATCCCACACCAATTCACACTGTGCAAACAGACAATGGCTCAGAGTTTCTTAAGTCATTCCATACATACTTAGAGGAACAGAAGATTAAGCATCAATTTATATACCCGAGAATGCCAAAGATAAATTCCTACATTGAAAGGTTTAACAGAACTATTCAGGAAGAGTTTATCCTGAGAAATGATGAGATCTACTATGATATCCCAGCTATGAACAGAAAACTCACCAAATATCTCTTCTGGTACAATTATCAAAGACCTCATAGGTCACTTCATTACATGTCACCAATTACTTTTATTGAAACCAATCTTCCGAAATGTGGGTGACGCGTACAAGTATCAAAGTGCGACAGTTGGCGCACTTATGATATATTTATTGTATGGATAGCGAAGCGTCTTTATCAGCGTACACTCCTGACCAAGTTAAAAAAGGGGAAAAGTTGCCAGAACGTATTTCTTCAATTGCTCATAACGTAGAGGCGGGCGAAAAATTAAAGCTTGATTTGGTTACTGAAAATGTCGCAGAGGTAACAACGGCAATTAAAGGTAAAACATTAGAAAAGTTTGTGGTATTAGGAAGTATGGGTATGTATGCCACATTAAACGAACTTAGAAGTGACGGACAGCAACTAATGATATTAGAGCAACGAATAGCAGGAGGCAAAAATGACTATGATATTGGTGTTAGACCGGAAGCTCTGGCAACTGCTATGTCAAGCTTTGCCTGGAACCCAGAGGCTCAAAAACTACAACGAGGTTATGTTGGTGAGGGTCGCCAAATGGTTGACTTAATGGGTCGTGGCGAGTTACTTCACTTTCCTTGGAGGGAAACTAACATTAATGGAGTGACTTTCTTTGTTCAATCACCAGAGGAAATGATTTTTGAAAAAATGACCGCGTTAATAAATCCCGGTAATGAAGATACAGGCGAAGCCCGTATGCGTGAAGTGAAATGGGGAGTAGATACTAAACTCCTTAAAACATATCTAATTATGAAAAATGGCTGGACGGAGGCTCAAACAGAAGAACACTTGGCGAGTAAATGGAACGATTACATTGAAGATACTCGTTATCAAGGAGTATCTGGTTTGTCACAAGAGGTTGAAACAGGTAAACCTGTCGCTGAAGTGGTTAAGGAAGTCATACAGAAAAGACTTGGAAAAGAACAGGTTGATAATCCTAAACAAGAATTATTAGCGATTTTTGGTCAACAATCAGAAACATTGGTTGATACACTATTGCAATCAAGTACGGGGAGTGACTTTTATGTTGCTATGAAAAATCTATTAGACCAAAGAGCCGGAGGAAAATTAGCTTATACAGAAGCAACTAGTAAAGCAACTACCGAGTTTAATAAACTTATAGCTCCCTCAAACTAATTTTTACCAAACGAACTAAGTGCGACATGTGGCAGTATTTAATCGTTATTATTTGCTCCAATAATATCAACTGCCATTGATGTAGGTCTAAGGCCATTTCGTATAGCTTGTAACCATTGTAGCTCGTGTAAGGCTCGGTAAAATTGTCGCTCGGAGGTTGTTATATATCGCAGGTAGGTTTCCGCGCCGGAAGTGGTAGGTTCGTAAGACGTAATAATGCTACCGTGTAATTCTTAAAAACAGGCACGTTATCGTCGCATATACGAAAGAACCATACTTTCAATAAGTAGCTCTTCGGTTATTGATTGCGGTTGGTATTCTTCTATTAACTTGTTTTGGATAATATCAGCCTCGTCGTGTTCGTAGTCGGGTAAAACACTTACTAAAACACCGTGCCTTACAGCGTTATATTTGCTTATAGCCTTTTCCTCTTCGGTCTTTGGCCCGCCGTTTTTATTTACTTTTTCGTTTAGTATATCCATAGGTTCAATTACTTAAACGGAGTAGTACGCTGGCTGATAATTTAGCTTTGCTATCTGGGTAGCAAAAAGTCTATAATACTGAATAAGTTCGGGTATGACTTGGTTCCGAACTACGACCCTTGGGCTCATCCAAGGGAAAATCTAAGGAATTCTACTATCATTAGCTTCATTTGATTGAATATGTAGTATCAACATTTATATTCAGCTTTAGCAATAAATTAGTTCGATTTAGTTGAACTCTTTAAAAAGCTTTATTTTTTTAAATATAAAGCTTATTTAAATTTTACAGCAAAGTGTAGCATCTACCCCAAAATAAAAGAAACTTTTGGTATTTTACGAATTACAAAAGCAATTATAAATGAAATAGAAACTACCATTAAAAAGTATAGAGGGTCAAACCATAGTTGTTGAAAATAATTTTGAGTTTGACCTAAAATTTTCTCTGCCCAGTAATTCCATGTATACTCGATAACCATTACATGAATAAAGAAAACTAAAAATGAATATTTTGACAACTGCTTTGCAAATAAATTAAATTTTGTTGATATAGTAAATAAATAGTATAGCAATGAAGCGACAATAATTGTGTAAATTACCACACTTGGCCTCCATTGTGAATAGAACATTCGATAATCTTGAGTTGCCAGATAAAATATTTTACCTTCGAGATAAAGAAGTACGGTTAATAAAATTGCTGATAGAAACAAGAATATTTTATATTTTTTAATTATAAATAATACTTTGTCTTTATGGTGGGAAGCAAAGATTCCTAAAAAGAAAACAAAAAAATTAAAAAAAACAATGTTAAAGGGGTGAAAAAGAGGAAAAGCGTGGAGATAATAATCCAATATTAAAAAAATAAATTGAACTATTGCCATGATAATAATTGAAGGAGCCTGTGATAAAGACTTATATTTAAAGTGTATGTAAGGGAATAGCAAATAAAAAATTAAAAGTGAGGGAATAAAATATAATTGGTATGAAGAACCTCCGGTTGGAAGTGCGGTAGTAATAAAAGACAAGATAGACTTCTTGTGAAAAACAAAAAAGAAATATATTGCGCTCCATAAGACATATGGGATAAATATTTTACTCAAACGTTTTTTCAAATACCCAAAATAACCAGTATGATAGGGATAATTCATCTCCAAGACAAAACCAGATATCATAAAAAATAGTGGGACAGCAAAACGAGATGCCTGATTAAGAAACAAAGAAATAGGTACTGAATCTAAATTGTTGTTGGACAACTGAATTGTTTTTGTAGTGGTATGAATCATTACCACAGCTAAAATAGAAATCATGCGCAGGTAATCTATTGCTGTGTCATGTTGTTTCGTTTTATGCATAACCGTAACTCAAATATAGCAATCTTTAAACTGGCTTACATATCATCAGAGTAAAAACTTTGTATGATTCTGACCGTTAAATAGAAGAACAAAAAACTGCTAAGTTTTTAAGAGAATCTATTTGATAGTTATTTAGACTAATATTTTTAAAAACATTAAGTCCTTTATTAAGATAATCATCTAATCTGATTTCAACTTGTTGTTTGGTTTTGATCATATCATGTTTGTTTTGTAATAACAGTTGCTGAACAATATTGGGTACATTATTTTTTTCATCATTACTGCTCTTTTCAGTGGTTCCCACTTCATCAAGCCAATCATCCTTCATTTGAAACGCAAGACCAATGTTATATGCATATTGATCTAGCAGATGGACGTTCTTACCCTCCATACTGAGTCCAAATTGCAAAGGATATTTAAAAGTATAATTGACTGACTTTTCTATCGCAATATTTTCACTGACAGAATAATCTACTTTCTTACCCCAATTAGCCATTTCGAAAAACTGACCTAAATATAACTGTTTTTGCATACGCATAAAATCTGGCACTATTTGAGGACATTGTTTGTAGAGTAGTTCATTAGAATAAGTTATGAGATAATCTCCCAGTAATATTGCTGAATCTTGAGAATAACCTTCTTTTACATACGCTTTATGTGCAGAAGCTACATTTCGTCTTAATTCCGATTTATCAATAATATCATCATGCACAAGCGCAGCTGTATGTAAAATCTCTATTGCCACTCCACAATATAAAGACTCTTTATCAATTTTACCTTTTCCAAGACATATTAAAAATGGTCTAATTCTTTTTCCAGACCTTGTTAACGCGACAAATGGTGAAAAAAAATCATCAAGATAATGCTCTACAAAATTTGAATTCTGAAATTCATTAGTAAGAGTATTTACGGCTAATTTGAACACGTTTTCAAATTCACTTAAAAATTTTTGATAAAACACATCGTTGTTCATTGATGTGAGTATACATTATGCATCAATTTGCATCAAATTTTTAAACGGTTATAATAGACATTAAGTATTAGTAACATGATGGTTGAAGCTAGCAGTACAATACGTCTAGTTGATTTACCACTAGGCAAAACCTCACCTTATTTGGAAAGTTTGGTTAATGGATATGAAGGACTCAAGGCCAAAGGAAGGGGCTGGATAGAGCCTAATTCAGCCAGGATAATTAATGTTGAATCCAAAAACCCGAAAAAACCCTTAGATATATATAACGGAGTATTTGTCTTCTTTAAGAATAAAATGATCTTTATTGGAAGAGGAGACATCCCAGGTACTCAACATGGACAAGTAATTTCAGCAGATCCAGTTATAGTGGGTGACAAAATGAGATGGGTACAAGACGGACTATCTATTCCTGGAGAAGATCCTACCCCAGCACCTTCATTGCTGGGTCCTGATCTATACTTGTCACATACTGATACTACTAATCGCTCGGATGGGTCTGGTTTAGTAGAGAGTTGGAGACCAGGAGTAAATAAAGTGAGTTTGAGAGGTAAACGATGGGATACTAAACAGATTGCTAAGGGGGAAGAAGGTCAAAAAGATCTTATATTTGGTTTTCTAGAAGGAAAAACATACATTGTTGCCAGATACAGAACAGGTAATGTAGAGAACGGTATAACCTCTGGATTTAGAATGGGTAGTGTAAATGATCAAGATCCAAAACATTTACAAGGCTATATTTCCTCAATTAGTACTAATAGTCGTAATGATGTAGACGACGGTAGACCGAGCACGGAAAAATTATCCTGGCCTGGAAGCAATCAGATTGTGTTTTTACAAAATGGATATATAGGTCTACTTGGTCATGAGGGAATGTATACATACGATATGCAAAGACCATATATAACGACTATAAGAGAATACAATAAAAGGCACCAGCTTATTGTACCTCCTTTTGCTATCGCTACAACAGATGATATGCCTCCACTATCGCAGACCGGTGCACATGGAAGTGATTTGATTCATACATTATTTATCAAACAAATTATTGTTGGGATTGATGAGAGAGGTAGAGAAATAAGCTGGACAATAGTTGGTGGTCTGAGAGATAAAAAAGTTGTTGCTGCCGCACTGACTCATTCACCATTCACAGCTCCTTTGGATAAAAAGAGTAATTCGTTATTTGTTGTTCCAGTGAATGTATTAAAAGCACATGGTTTACCCACAACAAACTCTACCTAAATGGCACTCAGTTTGATATATTGCCAGTCCTTAAGATTTCCTTTATAATGGTTCATCAACTAAACATTCGTTTATCATGGACAAGATTACAATTAAAGGTGCTAGAGAGCACAATCTCAAGAATATTGATTTGGAAATTCCTAAAAATAAACTGGTTGTATTGACTGGACTCTCCGGTAGTGGAAAATCTTCCTTAGCATTTGATACCGTTTACGCAGAAGGACAAAGAAGGTATGTAGAAAGTTTATCGTCATACGCCAGACAGTTTTTAGGAACAATGAAAAAACCAGACGTTGATTTGATTGAAGGTTTATCTCCCGCTATTTCTATTGACCAAAAATCAGCCAGTCATAATCCTCGTTCGACAGTAGGAACGGTTACAGAAATATATGATTATATGCGTTTGCTATTTGCCCGCGTTGGACATCCTCATTGTCCAAATTGTGGAAGGGAAATTGCCCAGCAGTCAAAAGAGCAAATTACTGACAGCATTTTTAAGATGCACGAAAATCAAATATATGGCAATAAGCTCGTGCGTGTCTTACTTCTCGCTCCTATTGTAAAGGATAGAAGAGGTGAATATTCAGATTTATTTGTTAGTCTTAAGAAACGAGGCTACAGGAAAGTTCGTATCGATAATAAAGTTTATTCGCTGGATGATACCATTGTCTTGATAAAAACCAATAAGCATTCAATTGATCTGATAATAGATGCACTGATTATTGCAAAAGAGACAGACCGTAACCGATTGGCTACTGATGTCGAACAGGCACTTCAATATGGTAATGGAGAAATGAAAGTTACAGTTATTAATGATAAAACTTTTGACTTACCTGAGTATCCCAAAGACATGGAAGATCATTTGTATTCAGAAAAATTTTCTTGTCCTGTTTGTAACATTTCCTTGCCTGAAATTGAACCCAGAATCTTCTCGTTTAATACGCCTCATGGAGCATGTCCGAATTGTTCGGGGTTAGGAAGAGTACTAATTGTAGATAAAGACTTGGTCTTCAATAACAATTTAACTATAAGTGAAGGTGGAATAACTCCTTTTTTTAATCTTGGTACCAGCGATACTTGGTTTTCGAGAACTTTTAAAACTTTTTGTCAGGAGAATAACATTCCTTTAAATAAAATAATTAAAGATCTAGACACGGAAAAAAAAGATTTGTTACTAAATGGTACCGGCGACCGTGAATATTTAGTTGAGGGAGAGAATAGACTGGGTCATGAAACAATTATTTCAGAACCTTTCCGTGGAATTAATTACGAGTTAAAAAGAAGATTTAATGAGTCTGACTCTCAATTTGTCAAAGGTCAGATTGAAAAATTCATGCGCTTTGACACTTGTCCAGTCTGTCATGGAGGGAGGTTAAAAAAAGAAGCTTTGTCAGTTACCATTGAAGGCAAGTCAATTGTGGATATTACTAACATGGACATAGACAGTGCAAGAGGTTTCATAAATGAGCTCCCAAATTTTTTCTCGAAAAGAGAAGGAGAAATTGCCAAACTGATTTTGCGAGAAATTAGAGAGAGATTAAATTTCTTATATGATGTTGGTTTGGACTACTTAACTCTTTCTCGAAGTGCTTCAACCCTGGCAGGAGGAGAGGCACAAAGAATTCGATTAGCTTCTCAAATTGGAAGTGGTTTAACCGGAGTGTTGTATGTTCTAGATGAGCCATCAATTGGCTTGCATCAGAGAGATAATAGCAAGTTAATTGAAACTCTTAAAAAATTGAAAAATCTTGGCAATACTGTTTTAGTCGTAGAGCATGATGAAGACACAATGCTGGCTTCTGATTATATATATGACTTTGGACCTGGAGCAGGACAACAAGGAGGCTACATTATTGCTCAGGGAACTCCTGATCAGATTATTACTGATAAAAACTCTATAACAGGACAATATTTATCAGGCAAGAAAAAGATTAAAATACTCCCTCCGGAGAAAAAAGACAGTTTACTGACTAAAGAAGAGCACTTTTTAACTATTACCGGTGCCCGTGAGCACAATTTAAAAAATGTTACAGTAAAAATTCCCTTAAATAAACTGGTTGTAGTAACAGGTGTTTCAGGAAGCGGAAAGTCAACTTTGATTAATGACATTTTATATCATGGTCTGATGCAAAAAGAAAACCCCTACCACCGGCATAAACCTGGCGAATTTGATTCTTTAAAGGGAGATGAATATATAAAAAATGTGTTTTCTATAGATCAATCACCGATTGGGAGAACTCCCCGCAGTAATCCGGTAACATACACAGGTGCCTTTACATACATTCGAGAACTATTCGCTTCTACTAAAGAAGCCAAAGTTAGAGGTTACGGCCCGGGACGATTTTCATTTAATGTGAAGGGTGGTCGTTGTGAAGCTTGTGAAGGTGAAGGACAAATTAAAATTGAAATGCAGTTTTTGCCTGATGTTTATGTAACTTGTGATGTTTGTCAAGGTAAACAGTATAATAATGAAGCATTAGAAATTCTTTTCAATGGCAAAAACATTGCTGATGTCTTGGATATGAGTGTAGAAGAAGCTTTGAAATTCTTTAACTTTGTACCAAGTCTTGCCCATAAACTACAAACACTCAATGATGTAGGTTTATCGTATATTGGATTAGGTCAGCCTGCTACCACTTTATCAGGAGGAGAAGCCCAAAGAGTAAAACTGGCAGCAGAGCTATCAAAACGAGGGCGAGATGCTCTTTATCTCCTCGATGAGCCAACCACAGGCTTACATTTTGCTGATCTGGAAAAATTACTGTTTATACTACGAAAATTAACAGATCAGGGAAACTCTATTATAGTGATTGAACATAATCTTGATGTAATAAAGAATGCTGATTACATAGTCGATCTTGGACCTGAAGGAGGAGAAAAAGGTGGGGAAATTGTTGCTGAAGGAACTCCAAAAGAAATTGCTGATAATTCAAGATCGGAAACGGGAAGATTTTTGAAAAGGGTGATTAATAAATAGACTACTCTAATATTAACTATTAATTCAATTTTTCATCATCTTGTCATCCTCACCCCCCTCGTTTAAAATGGATTAACTGCATGAAGATATTTAAATATTTATTCTATTGTGTTTTTTCAATTCTTACTTACGCTTTTTTGTTTATTAATCCATCATACGCAGATTCTAACTTTTTAACTGGTTACAACATAATTTATACCGCCCAAACTGATGGTACTACTCACGTTGATTTAACAGGTACACTTACCAACAAAATAACTCAGAAATACGCCACTTCCATCTCCATGAAATTTGATTTCTCTAATATGACGAATATACAAGCGTCCGACAAGTTAGGTAATATTAAATACTCTACAAAAGAAATAGATTCTGAAGTAACTGTTATATTACCATTTAACAACAAAGTTGCTGGGGTAGGGAAAAAACTTGTTTTTAATCTCTCATTTGACACGCCTGATATCATGCAAAAAGAAGGAAATATCTGGGAAATGAATATCCCAGCCATGTATGACCAACAAGAACTTTCTGATTTAACCATAAAAGTTAATGTACCTGTAACTTTCGGCTTACCTAGTATTGTAAAGCCCTATATAACAAATAATGATCTATATTTTACAAAAAATGACCTTAAAAACTCAGGCATATCAATATCTTTTGGTAATAAACAGACATATGGTTACAACCTGACGTATCATCTAAAAAATACGAATGTTTTCCCGATTAAAACAGAAATTGCACTACCTCCCACAACAAATTATCAAACTGTCATTTTAGATAAACTAAATCCCGCTCCGCAAAATGTCTCATTGGACTCTGATGGAAACTGGATAGCTCAGTATTATTTACTACCTTCCCAACAAATTAATGTAATAGCATCTGGGAATATAATAGTATCTGATCATCCAACTCCTGAAGTGCTAACTGCAGAACAAAGGGCTCAGGATTTAAAGTCACAAACCTATTGGGAAGCAGATAATTCGCAGATTCAGACTAAGGCCAAGGAATTAAAAACTCCGGAAGCAATTTATAACTTTGTTGTAAACTATTTGCATTATGATTTTACTCGCATCAACAATAATGAACCCCGACTTGGAGCGGCAGCTGTCTATAATAATCCCCAATCAGCCGTCTGTTTGGAATTTACCGATCTTTTTATTGCTTTAGCCAGAGCTGCTAATATACCAGCCAGAGAAGTGGACGGTTATGCCTATACGCAAAATACCAAACTTAGGCCCTTATCATATGTAAAAGACATTCTTCATGCATGGCCAGAATATTACAATTATCAGAAAAAAACATGGATTATGGTGGATCCAACCTGGGGTAATACCACACATGGTATAGATTATTTTCACCAGCTGGATTTTGACCATGTAGCATTTGTAGTTAAAGGAGCTGATAGTACTTATCCTCTTCCTGCCGGAACATATAAAACACAAGGAGATAAAAATACAAAGGACGTTTCCGTAACTTTTTCTCCTCCGGTTCACTTACCTCTTGAACAATTTTCTTTTTCACCTGTAACTAATGATAAATATTTTGCTGGATTCCCCATGCAAGGACAAATACAAGTTACCAACAGCGGACAAATTATGACATCTGAACATAAAGTTCTTATTTCTTCTTCTACTTTATCCCCATCATCCCAGGAAGTCGATTTACAACCCATACCTCCATATGGAACAATACAGGATAATTTTTATTTTAACAGCGTGCCTTTTTTGACAAATCGCACCTATCCTTTTACAATACAGCTTACTGGTCGCACAATTACTGCCTATGTCGTAACTGCACCTTTTGTTCTCACCAAAGATTTAATTATAGGAGGTTTTTTCATTGTATTACTTACCATCGTCATATTTATCATTACCCGAGAAGCCAGGCGTCTACCTGTATCTAGATGAAAAAGGTAGAGTTATTTATGTGGGCAAATCGAAGAATCTTAAATCCCGCGTTTCTTCCTATTTCACCAACCCTAATAACTTAGGAGAAAAAACACAAATTCTTGTTTCCCAAATCGCTAAAATCAAAATAGTTGAAGTAGAATCAGAGCTAGAGTCTCTGCTTCTAGAGGCTCATTATATTAAAAAATATGAACCACGTTACAACGTCAAAATGACCGATGGAAAACAGTATCCTTTGATAAGAATAACTTTAAAAAAAGACTATCCTGCTATTTTATTTGCCCGTCGACCTGATGATAAAAATTCAGTTTATTTTGGCCCGTATCCTAGCTCTTCATCAGTGAAATTAGTGCTAAAAACAATTCGTAGAATATTTCCTTTTGTTTCAGTAGAAAATCATTCTAAACGTGTTTGCTTGTATCATCATCTGGGACTTTGTCCGTGTCCTGTGGTATTTGACTCACCAAAATTAAAAAAAGATTATCGCAAATCTATATATAGAATAATAAATATTTTAGAAGGAGGATCTCGAAAAGTACAAAAAGAATTAGAAAAGGAAAGAGATAAAGTTAGCAAAAGTGAAGATTTCGAAACAGCCAATATTTTACAAAAAAAAGTTCAAGCCTTAAATTATATAGCCCAACCAGTACACAGTCCTTTCGAATACGAATTTAATCCTAATTTACGTAGCGATCTACGTTCTAAAGAACTTGAAGATTTAAGAAAAATACTTAACCATAACGGATATTCTATTCAAAATAGATTAAATAAGATTGAATGTTATGATATCTCTCATATTCAGGGGACAAACACTACAGCTTCTTTGGTTGTTTTCATCAACGGTGAAAAAGAATCATCATTATACAGAAGATTTAAAGTCAAACTCGATAAAACACCAGATGATTTTGCTTCAATGAGAGAAGTATTAACAAGAAGATTCAAGCATTTGGAATGGGAATATCCTGATTTGTTGATTGTCGATGGAGGAAAGGGGCAAGTATCGGCAGCTCTTGATGTTTTTAAAGAAAACGACATTAGCATCCCATTAATAGGTTTGGCTAAGCGTATTGAAACCATTGTAATTCCATTAGAACATCCACTGGTTATAGATGAACATAGTCATAATCGTAAGATTGATCCTAAAAATAGGTTTCGGGAAGTGGTAATTCCCCATTCAGTGGGAGCCTTACAATTACTACAAAGGATTAGAGATGAAGCTCACCGTTTTGCCATTACATACCATAGAACTCTAAGATCCAAAAAATTTATTTAAACAAATACTATTTTCTTGTAACAGTATAGGAGTAGGGGAAATAAAGAAAGGTTGCGGGCTCCCGATCACTTAAATATTTTTGGAAATTATTATAAATAGTCTGACGTTTACTTTGATCAATAGTTTGTCTACCTTGCTCCAGATATTCATCTATTCTTTTATCAATCAGCAAACTGATATTGTCAGGTTGTTTTTCATGCCACAGAGTATACTGGTCTGGATCTTTCGGCAAAGAGATTTCTCCCAGATAAATTTGAAACTTACTTGGAATAGAATCAACTTGTTCAATTTTAGTTTTAATTCCCAGCTTTGCAAAATCTGCGGCAACTTCTTGCGCAGTAGTGTAATACTGGCTTAATGTTTTTATATCTAAAGTAGAAACTTTCTGACCGCTTGCTTCAATTAAAAGTTTGGCATGCGTTATATCCTGTGTCTTTGGTATAAGTGTAGTGTTGTAGTACCAGACCCCGGGAGGATAAGGAAGGTATGCTCTTTTTCCTTGTGAAAAATTATCCTGGATTGCGTATCCCAAGGCATCTCTAAACTGATTATCGGATAGAACACTGTCTTGGGTATTGTAAAAAAGAGTTACCAATTTGTAATATTGTATATTTCTGGTGACCGTATCATTAGGGAAATTCGCAAAATTGTAATTTTCGTATTGTGTGTCTGGAAGCATGGTCATTTTATTAATCTCTCCTAATAGAAATGCAGTTTTTAGGACATCAGGATTAGAATAAAAAATATATTTTTCTGTATTAAAACGATTACTATTATCAACCAACGTTATTGTTTCAAGAAAGTTACCATTTAGCTGGACGTTGGATATTCTGAATTTACCTGTACCAACATAAGAATTTCTAAAAATAGGACGTGAAACAGTTACTAAGAAAGGAGAATATATTTCTTTCAAATGAAAAGATATAGTATAGCTATTTGGCCTCTCCACAGATACACCTGAGAAGTTATAGTTAACATCAGTAGAAGTCAGGTGGTGACCATCAGAAAATGTTCTGTTTGAGTCAAGTTTGAATGTATACGTATGTCCCTTGTCTGAGATCACCCATGATTTAGCAAGATCAGGTTTAATATTACCTTTACTGTCAACCGTAGTTAAACCATCTGCAATTTTATTTGTAATGAACGAGGGTAGACTATCTGTTGTATAAAACCCAACAATACCAATAGTTTCATTTTTTTGTGTAGGAATCAACCGAATCAAGATACTTGAGGTATAGAAAAGAATAAAAAAGATAACCAAACCGGCTAGAAAAGAAAAAACAATAACCTTACCCCATTTTTTGAGATAAGCTCTGATAAGCCAAAATAGTAGTCTACGTTTAAAAATAATCATAGGCATTTATAAATTATTGCCTGAGGAGAATTATAGAGATAATGGCCAGAGCAGTAGCAAAAAGAATAGTTCCTGCTACGAGCACTTTTTCCATTCTTTGACGGCTACGAAACACCTCACCACCGCCACCAAAAGCTGTCCCAATTCCGGATCCTTGTGCCTGAAGTAATATGGACACAATCAACAGTATAGCTACTATAATTTGTAAAATTTGGAGAATCATAATTTATTTCTTTAGATATTATATATTCTCTTCGATCAGCTTTGCAAGCTTATGCTTGTCATGATAAATAGGAAAAGCCGAATCTACTAAATCTCCCACTATGAAACGAATGTCCTTATCTAAATTATTTTCAAATTTAACAAATGAGTAATGTAAATTGTGAGGAATTGTAATAGAATAATTGTTATTACATATAACCTTTCTAAATGGAAAACTTCCTAAGTGTTTTTTTACTGCTAATATAAAATCTTCCAGTTTATATCCCTTTGTTTCAAACGGTTTATTTGCAATATTAACCACGAATATTTTTTCTGCATTTGATTCCATCAATGCATTTTTGATTTGTGGCACTACTAAAACAGGTAAAACTGCAGTATACAAATCTCCAGGACCGGCGATAATTATATCTGCGTCTATTATAGCCTGAATTACATTTATATTGACAGCAGGATTTCCAGGTTTGATTTTAATTTCAGTCAAAATTCGCTGACCTGTATATTCACCCAAATCAATGGTTTCCTCACCCTCAATAGTTAATCCATCTATTGTAGTAGCCACTAAGTCAACAATATCTTTTGTTGCAGAATATACATTTCCTTTTATTGAAAAAATTGTTTTTAAATATTCAATACCTTTATCAAAATCTCCAGTCAGCTGGTTTGTTGCTGCCAACATGATATTCCCTACTTTATGTCCAGGTAATACTTCATCTTTTCCATATCTATCACCAGGCATTCTATAAGTTAGTAATTTGGAAATCTTTTCATCATCACATAACGCTGCTAAACATGAGATTATGTCACCTGGAGGATGCATTTTGTAAAGTCTTCTTAATCTGCCTGCGGAACCACCGTTATCGGCCACTGAAATAATTGCAGTAATATTATGTGTGTATTCTTTGATACCTTTAATTAAATTAGATGTGCCTATTCCGCCGCCTATACAAACAACATTTTTATTTTCCATAATCCTTATTTTACCATCCACCTAAATATGTCAGAAAAAAAAGCTAGTGATAACCCAATTACAACATAAGCTTCAAAAATTCCCAAGTTAGTCTTTGGAAGAGAAAAACCCGCAAATGACCACCCGCTAAATGTGAATCCGCTGACTATAACATTTGGCACAAAGACTGTCAATAAATATAGAATGATTACGTTGGTAAAAAAAGAAAACAATCCTAGGGTAATAAGATTTATAGGAAAACTAATTATATTCAAAATCGGTTTAACAATAAGATAAAGTATAGTGAGAACAAAACCTGCCAAAACAAGTAAGGGAAATCCACCTTCCACTTTTATACCTGGAAATGCCTCAGGTAAGAGAAATAAAGTTAATGAGTATATGACCGTATTTCTCAATAAATATCTCATGTCTTGTTCATAAAATTATACTTGGTTTATAAAACAAGCGCAAATTTATAAGAACCTAAGTAAAAGGTATACAATTATCATAAATGATGATACAATGTAATTAACAATATTATGCAGGCAAAACATGTTTTGCAAATATTTAAAGACGTCAAAAAATCCTCTTCTTCTTTAAGCGACTTAAATTCTCAAAAGATTAACAATAAAAAAACAGTACGGCCAAATAGTATAAGCGTAACAGACGTATTTTTCGGAGACTCAGGAAAAGGTTCTGTTATTGCAAAAGTTAATTCGATTTTGCTTAATAAAACTAAAAACACAAAAGGTGTTTTGTATTCTCTACGTTTCAATGGGGGGGCTAATGCAGGTCATGAGACGCTGTTTAATGGTAGAAAAGTTGTTACTCATCAGCTGCCAGTGGCCTTAGTGGAGCCATCTGCAACGGGCATGATTACGAGAGGGGTTTTACTACATCCAGAAGATTTATTAACAGAAATCAATATATTAAAAAAAACCATGGGTGGTAAAATACCTGGGAAATTGATTATTGACGATAGAACCATACTAGGTTTGGACACCCATAGAGCATTTGAATTTGCTTTAAATCAGCAGACAACCGGTGGCCGGGGATCAACAGGCAGAGGTATAGCTCCAGGTTATGCTAGTCTATACTTGCGTATTCCAGTTACTGTGAAGGAGTTGTTAGATAAAAATTGGAGAACTATATTCAGTCAACATTATAGGTTATATGAAAAAATGATTTCTGGTTTACTGGAAGGAATAACCTTAGGTGATGTTGAAGTAGCAATTTTACAAGAAGCAGGATTAGTTAAACATAAAGTCGGTAGTGAGCAGTTATTTCTTGATCGTTTGGAGGAAACCAGAAGCGCCCTGAAAGAATATTCGACTGATTCTATGTATGAACTGTTAAAAGATGTTTGGATTAATCACCCTGAAATTCCAACCACTATTGAAGGAGCACAAGCAGCAGGTATTGATCCATATCATGGAGTTTTCCCGGATGTAACCGCCAGCAGACCTTTGACTAGAGCTATAAGAGATGCAACCTACAATATCATTTGTCATGAAGAGATAGCACTCACCAGTGCTGCTATGAAAACCACATATTTTTCCAGTGTAGGTAAAAGAGTACTACCGATGGATAAAAATGGAGAAAGTATGTCCTGGATTCAAAAGGATTTCGACGAGGTTGGCAGATCTACCGGAAGACTACGAGACATTTACCCAATTTCTATTCCTTTAGCTAATTATTTCAAAAAAGCAGATGGATATGAATATCTGATGGCCACACATTTGGACGCTGCCAGAAAAGATAAAAAGATTGCAGTTGTGACTCATTATGTAGATAAAAAAACCGGTAAAGAAACAGAGTTTAAACCATATCAGGATTTTGTGGATCGCTTAGAGCCTAAAATGGTTTTCTTTAAAGGTTGGGATGGCAATGAAATTAAAAATATTAGAAATGCTAAAGATTTACCATCTGAAGCACAGATATTTTTATCTTTTCTAGCTAAAACTATTGGCCCTATTGCTTTAGGAACAACAGGACCAGATATAGATGAATTCCTATCATTAAATCCGATTTTGAAGTAAATATTTTACTTCTTCCTTGAAAAATAATACTCAAGGAAGTATAGTGTTACATACTAATGACTACAATCGTTTGTCCTAATTGCAAAAATACCATTGATATTTCAGAAGCCCTGGAGCATGCCTTTGAATCTGAATTTGCTGAGAAGAATAAAAAGCAACTTGAGGAGGCAAAAAGAATAGCTGAAGAAAAGGCTTTTAAAAAAGCTTCTGAAGAAGCGGACTTGCGTATCAAAGATAAAGAGAACGAAGCCAAAGAAGCCCGTGAACAGTCACGCAAACAACAGCAGGAGATACTGGATTTGATGAAACAAATGCGTGAGTTAAAGGAGAAAGATGAGACAAGGGCATTAGAAACAGAAAAAAAACTAAATGAAGAACGAGAAAGAATAAAATCAGAAGCGCAAAAACAAGCCGAATCAGCTTTGCATACGCAATTACTAGAAAAAGACAAGCAGTTAGCCGATATAACAAAAGAATTAGATGATGCAAAAAGAAAGGCTCAACAAGGCTCTCAGCAAGCTCAGGGAGAAGTTTTTGAACTTGAGTTTGAACAGCTTCTTAAACAGCAATATCCTCATGACAAAATTATACCTGTCGGAAAAGGAATAAAAGGAGGAGACATAGTTCAGGAAGTATGGGATAGCAATGGTAATTATGCTGGGAAAATCATTTGGGAAATGAAAAACACCAAAACATGGAGTGAACCATGGATAGATAAATTAAAAGGTGATAAAAGAGCAATTAATGCTGATGAAGCAGTCATTATTTCCGAGATTTTACCCACCACAATCAAAAATGCTGGTTTTCACAACAGTGTCTGGGTGACACAGAGAAATTTTGTTTTGCCCTTAACTGACTCCTTACGAGTCAAATTGATCCAACTGATTATTATAAAGAATTCACTGAAAGGGAAAGATATAAAAATGGAAGCTTTATATGGTTATTTGACGGGGACTGAGTTTAAAAATCGTATTGAAGCAATAGTAGAAGCATTTTCTAGTATGCAGCAAGAAGTCGAAAAAGAAAAACGATATTTTGCCAATAAATGGGCCAGGGATGAAAAAAATATTCGTCAAGTTATAGATGGGACATATGGGATGCATGGAGATTTAAAAGGTATTTTAGCAGCTGCCATTCCACAAATTCAGGGTTTGGAATTACTCGACGATGGTCAAGCTTAAAGTTTATATTCTATTTGTATTTATTCCATGAAAACTTCTCCTACTTTTGATTACGAGCAAATCTTTTGGGAAAAAGGTTTATCTTACATAGCAGGTGCAGATGAAGTAGGCAAAGGAGCATTTGCCGGCCCAGTTGTAGCAGCTTCAGTAATACTTCCTGCTAATAAAATATTTTTTTCTTTGGAGAAAATAAATGATTCAAAAAAACTCTCATCCAAGCAAAGAGAAGAACTTGATTTGGTTATAAAAGCAAATGCTGTTTGTTATAACATTGCAACAGTAGGTATTGAAATTATTAATAGAAGCGGCATTGGTGTTGCCACAGATATGGCACTTTATGAGGCCGTGATGGGATTGCCTGCTTTGGCTCAACACATTTTAGTCGATGCATTTTACATAAAAAAAATTCCTTCTACCTTACAAACACCCATCATAAAGGGAGATCAAAAAAGCTATACAATTGCCGCAGCATCTATCATTGCTAAAGTTTATAGAGATAAGCTAATGAGAGACCTGGATAAACAATATGGAAATTATCAGTTTGCCAAACATAAAGGATACGGCACTCTTATTCATCGTAAATTAATAAAACAATATGGTCTGAGTCCTATACATAGGACATCGTTTAATTTACAGAAATTTGTATAGACTGTTAGGTTTTTATAAGTTTACTATCAAGCTACTATTCGCATTTTGTGGCTATTATACGCTCATAGGGAGGTCTAATAGTGATTATAAATGCCATTACCTTGTTACCACAATTCAAGAATCTTTCTTCTAATCATACAATTGTTATTACAAAATCTTGTTATGACAATAAGTTTAAACTTACACTTGGTGAAATTCGAAAAAGTATTAGAGAACATTATAATTCCTCTGGTTTTAATGAAGCATCTACTTCAAAAAATAATTCGGATGATTTCATACACAAAGTAAAAGTTAAAAGTGTTTCCGTTGCATTCACCATTCTACAAACCAAAGTTAGGAAAATGGACATTAACAAGCTATAATACAGGCATGAGGAAAGTTATATTTACGAAACAAGGTTTTGCAGAGTTGATTGCGGAGAAGAATAAACTTGAAGAGATTAGAGTTACTACAGTAAAAGATTTACAAAAAGCCCGTGAAATGGGAGATCTTAGTGAGAACGGATTTTATAAAGCTACTAAGTCGCGTTTAGGCCAAATCGACCATCGATTATTTGAAATTGATATGTTAACAAAAAGAGCTATTATCACCGAAAAACAAAGTTCAAACTTTATATCAATCGGTAGTGAAGTTGAACTAGAGTTAAATGGTCAGATTATCAAATATCTGATAGCAGGAGACACAGAGGCAAATCTGGCGAAAAACAAAATCTCGTCTCACTCACCGCTTGGCTCAGCTTTGATTAATAAGAAGGTAGGAGATCTAGTCCGAGTTAACCTTCCTCGACATTCAGCTATATACAAAATTTTGTCAATAAAATAACCACTTGTTGCCTGATAAGTGTTTATAGGATAAAATAGAAGCTGATTAAGCCAGAGACTGAAATTGCGCCTGTAGCTCAGTGGATTAGAGCATCTCGCTTCGGACGAGAGGGTCGGGGGTTCAACTCCCTCCAGGCGTACATCTGGGTCCGTAGCTCAACGGTAGAGCAGTGCCCTCTTAAGGCATTGGTTGTGGGTTCAAATCCCTCCGGGCTCACAAATCTTTTGATTTAATTGTTTATACAACGCAAGTATATAGAACCTCAATATATTTCTGCGTCTATGTTAAGAGTAATAGTTGACATTTAAATACTTTTCTTAAATACTAAATACAGGAGAAGAAAGAGGGCTAACATACATTTTTTGTTGTATTGTAGCTATGGATTTAAATCAACCAGGCATATATTTACATTGGTCTATTATCAATATATCAGTGGCCAATCTCGGTGTTATTTTAATAATGCTAGTTATTTTTGGACTAGCATTGGTCCTGCCTTTCCCCAGATATAAGGCCGAAGAAGCAACACAAATTATTCAAGATGCTAAAATTGCGGATGAAAATGATAATAATAAAATGTGGACTGCTCGTGTGCGAAGATTATTCTTAAAATTCCTTCCTCCAGATAAATTATTACCTGATCATCAACCTGCATACGTATCCTCTTGGATTTATATATTTGGTGTTGCGACCCTAGCTGCCTTGGGCATTGTTATTATTTCCGGACTTGCTCTAGCTATTGAAGGACCTGACTGGTGGCACACCAATCTACTGGGGCATTTTTTTAATAGTGTTCATTTGTGGAGCGTAGAGCTTTTTATGGCATTTATGGTAATACACCTATGGGGTAAATTCTGGATGGCCGCATGGAGAGGAAAGCGAACTTTAACATGGATAACAGGTGTAGTCGCGTTTTTAGCCTCGATCATTCAGTGTTTCACCGGGTATCTTTCTCAACAAAATTTTGACTCTCAGTGGATTGCCACGAATGGTAAAGATGCGATTAATTCTACAGGTATGGGAGGATTTTTTAATCTTATGAATTTCGGCCAGATGCTTCTCTGGCATACAGTAATTATTCCCATTGGTCTAATTGCTTTAGTTGGAGGGCATATTCTACTAGTTAGAATAAGAGGAGTTTCACACCCAATCACTTTGGAAAAAATGCATACCAAAGAAGAAAAAAAATACCTTGAGAAATCTTATGCTGCAGAATGGAAAGGTCCCAGTATCCGATATGATATTCTCAAAGAAGGAGTGCTAGCGACGATAATTGTATTTATATTAACAATCCTTCTTGCAGGTCTTTTTTCTTCCCCCGATTTACCCCCCCTAACTATTGCCGCCTGGGCGAATAAAGCACCTGGGGATTTTATGTCAACTGCTGCTAGTGAATTAGCGGGAACAAGTGAGACTGCCACCTATGGTCCACCTTACAATAATGGTACATCTAATGTTCAGGGTATCGGACTTTCCTGGCAGAGGATAGCCGGTGTACATGAACCAATTAACACCGCAAAAACATTTGTTTTATCTCCCTTGGCAAAGATTGCACCAACCAACCCATATCTTGCTAATGCATTAATGGAGTATGAAAATGCATCACCCTCCCAACAGCAGGTTTGGAACAAGTCTTATCAGAATATTGTCTCCCAGGTAACTTTTGTTAACGGTACCCCTATAGTTCCTCTTGCAAATGATGGACCAATACCTTCATTAATTAATACCGAGTTAACTTTGGCCAGATCAGGTGCTTTGGATGCAGATCTATTAGCTCAACAGCCATTCTTTGGTACTAATTACACCAAACCATTAATGTTTATAGAGGACGGTAGCTATTTCGCATCAATTGCAAGACAACAAAACTTAAGTGGTGATCAATGGGGAGTTATGAATGAGACAGGCAGATATCCTGGACAACCATGGTTATGGTTATATACACTTTGGTATCAGATTCCTGGAATTTCCTCTTCCAGCAATATTGATTTGATTGCAATTTATCTAACAGGTTTAGGTACACTTGTTTTGCTCGCAGTACCCTTTTTACCAGGGTTGCGGGATATTCCGTATATTATCCCAATCCATCGTCTGATCTGGAGAAGATGGAATAAAAGTAAATTGAAGTCTCCTAAGATTTAGCTAAAAGAAATAAAAAATGTCAGCTATTTCCCCACGAGTTAAATATTTATAATCTTAATATAGTAATTTGTTTCATTGACGAGGTATTGAAAAGCTGATTAACTATAATAAGTACTCTTTGTAAAAAGAGAGATTTGTGTGTAGAAAAGTATATTAAGAAATGAATAGAATAAAGTTCTTAATTCTCGGACTTGTAGTTATGATCACTGCCTTTGCCGGTGTTGTCTTTGGCCCTCTTAAACCTCAGAGTTTCTTACAAAATACTTCAAAACAGGATGTTCTGGGTACCTCCACTGTTTCCCCGAATCTTTTAGACAATCTTTTTCAGGTTAATATACCAACAGAGTTCACACAACTGGTAACCTTTAAAAAGAATGTCTTAGTTTCTGGTAATCTGACAGTCCAGGGGTCGACAAATATACAGGGTAATATCAATGCCAGTGGTCATAATCTTGATTTAGGATCAGGTAAGGTACTGGCTTCTAATCTTGTCTATGGTCTAAGTGGGGGAACGGGTATAACTGTTGGTAATGGTCAGACTCCCACTATTACCAATACCGGGGTGACCTCCCTGCAGGGGTCAACCGGGGCTCTGTCTTTGCAGGCGGGAAGTAATATATCCATTGATGGGTTGAAAATCTCTGCCAGTATACCCTCTACCAACTCTTTTGCTAACTTTGCTATCTCAGGACAAACTACTCTGACCGCAGGATCTAACAATGACACGATGACTTTTGTTCCTGGCAGTGGAATTGTTCTGACTACCAACAGCACTGACAACTCCATTACCATCGGCAACAGCGGTACAGGTGGAGTTAATCTATCAGGCAGTGGTATCAGTGGAGATTTAGGTATTGCTAATGGGGGAACGGGAGCAACCTCTATCGGGGCAGCGGGGAGTATACCATTTAGT
>DAIDHK010000003.1 GCA_027459725.1 Candidatus Levyibacteriota bacterium | reverse complement strand
GAAATCAAGAACAATTAGAAGAAGCCATTAGGATGTATTTTGCTGATGTACCATTCAAAGCAGATATTCAAACACATACAATGATTACTTATTGGAAAGGAAGAAAAGAGAAACGTAAACTCACTATGTCACAAGAGTTAAATGATTATGTCCATTGGCCGGGATTAACTCATGTCTGGCAATGCGTCAGGGAAATCAAACGAGGTGAGCAGACAAAGACTGAAGTAGCAGTTGGGATTGCTTCTCTGCCTTCGCATTTAGCAACTGCTGAAAGATTAAATGGGTATATCCGTGGACACTGGGCAATTGAAAATGGCCTCCATAGAACCCGGGATGTTTCCTTTCATGAAGACAAAGCTACTATTAGAAAAGCTCCACAAATGATGGCAGCTCTGAGAAATATTGTCATCAATATTTTCCACTTGGCAACTGTGAGATCATTTCCTACTGCTTTTAGAAGATTTGCTGCTCATCCTGAGGAGTTATTCCACTTTCTTGGATTAGCGGAAGTACAAAAGTCTTATGTTTATGCTTAATATCTAACAAACTAACGAATATTTATTCTGCAGTAAGGGGTGGCAATCGTTTCTAGAACTCCTATCATCATTCTATGCTTTCGATCTATCGAGGACCCTGTTAAAATCACAACAAAGGTTGACATATGTTTCGTTTTTGTGTTACCGTAAATACATGGACAATAATCCTACTGCTCCCGCTTCAGGAACTTCCGATGCGGCAACATATCAACCAAATATGTCTCCGATGCCCGCAGCTTCTGGGAATTCTTTGGCACAAAATCCGGCTGCCACCGCTGGCATTCCTGTGCAGCCCATCCCCCCATTAGAGACAACAACTGCAAATACTCAACCAAATCCTGTAAACAACCCATATATGCCCAGTCAATCCGCACCAGACTCTGTTGCTAAACCCTCTCCTTCTATGCCAGCTCATTCGAATCGTTCATCATGGTTATTGTATGTAGTTATTGCCATAGCCCTCTTAATTTTAGTAGGAGGAGGTGCTTGGGTACTTCTAACTAAAAATACTAATCCTCAAGCTAATCAGTCTGCTCATGTTATCCCTACAGCAGTTCTGGTCACCCCTACTATAATTCCATCACCCACTCCAGTTATCTCACCGATTACACCTCAAAATGCTGATCAAAGTCTAAGTAATACTGAGAATAATATCGATCAATCATTGCAGCAAGCAACTCAGGATATGAATAGCATGAATCAGATAAATAGTTCACAGGACAATCCAAATTCAGTAAATTGATTATGAATAACAAAAAAACGTTTCTCTCATTAATTATTGGTCTCAGTTTGATTTCACAATCAATTGTCCCTGCATTGGCGCAATCCACATCTACTGTTACTTCAACAGAACAGCCTGGTAATTATAATTTAGGTGCATCAAGACTGATACAAAATGTTAATAATATGGCTAGCAGGGCTGCTGCCATTTCCCAGAACCGACTGAATTCGATCATAGCCAGGGCAAATTCTATGATTGCGACGCGAGTTACAGCTCTACAGGCTCTTTCTACCCGAGTAGAAAACGACCCAAGGTTAACAACAGATGAGAAAACTAGCCTGACTACAGATATCCAAAATCAAATTAGTAGTCTACAAACTCTTAAAACAAAAATTGATGCAGATACAGATGCCACTATCGCCTTAGCTGACACCAAACAAATAATTACTAATTACTACATTTTTGCTGTCTATGAACCAAAAACGGATATGTTGATAGTATTGAATAATTTGAAAACAGTTGTCATACAGTTGCAGGCTATGGTACCCCAGTTACAGAACTTGATTACTACTTATGGACAGGGTAAGAACACTACTCAATTACAGGCTTTAGTTACAGATATCAATACACAGTTAGGTACCATAAATACTAGTTTAAATAATGATATAACTACTATTGAAGGGGTATCTATCTCATCTGAATCTACAGCTAAGGCCACCTTTACTCAGGTTCGAAGTGATGTAAGTACGACAATAAGAACCGGCATGGATAAAATACGCTCAGATATCATCGCCATGCGACCATTATTTAAAGAGTTAATCTTTCCAAGTGCAACACAAAATAATAGTAGCTCTAGTGCCATGATGCCCGTTAGACCTGGTACTAGCATGTCTAACAATGCTGTAAATCCTGCCACCAGCTCTTCTGCACCAGTTTCCAACTCTATCAATCCTTAATCTAGTATTACTGGAATCTACATTAGAGATTTTTATTTTCTTATTCTATCTAACAGCCAATACTTTATTTTGTGTATAAATGAATGTTTATGCATACTGCTAATAACATAAGCAATAGCAAAAAGAGTGGCGACAATGATGACCGCATCTACACTATCTCTACCCTGTTTCTCCCAATAAACATCTTTCAAATATAACCACAAAGCAAATTCATCAATCGTCAATGCAGCTCCAATTCCAAATAAGATAGACACAATTAGACGTATTTTTTCTTTACTCCAAAAAGAAATCCCCATATAGCCGCTGATTAATAATAAAAATATACCGGGTACTAAATGATGGATATGCAGAGATCCCTGCTGATTAGGTAATAAGCCAGCTTTCTGTAAATGTGTAATGGACCGGGTTATTCCAAACGTGACTAAAAAACTGATTAAAACTAGTAACTGCGGAAACGATTCTAACTTAGATAAATTTTTGATAAACTTGAGCATAAAAGCAGTATCTCATGCACTAAACTATCAGTCAAACTTATTTTTATATCTAAAACTCTCTAATATTAACAAAAATACCTTGTTTAAAGAAACAGATATATACTTTTAAATATCTGTAGACAACGGAAAAGTAACTTTAGTCTATTCCCAACATTCTTATAGACGATGTATTAACTTCACTAGCGTTAGTTTGGATAATAATAAAATGGTGGGAATTATTGTCACTCAGTCAATATCGTTAATCTTAATGTACAGACTTTTTAAGCCAGAGCCTGTAAATCTTTACTTATTTCAGCCGCATGCTGCTGAGGGTCAACTTTAGGGTATACTTTGACAATTTTCCCCTGAGGATCAATTAAATAAGATATTCTTTTATTAAATGGTATACCATTAGCACCATACTCCTTAATCACTTTTTTTTCCGGATCTGCCAAAAGCGTAAATGGAAGATGATATTTATCAACAAACTTTTTATGACTTTCTACACTATCTGCACTCACTCCAATTACAACAGACAGCTTTGTCAAATCGGCATAATTATCTCGCAGAGCACAAGCCTCAGCCGTACAACCTGGTGTATCATCCTTAGGATAGAAATACAATAATACCCATTTACCTTTGTATTCTCCCAATGAATGCTTGTGACCATCTTGATCCAATAACGAAAAATCTGGGGCCTGCTGTCCTTCATTTAACATAGTCAAGACACTATGACACATTTTTCCAGTTTGCGCAAGCAAGCGAATAAGTTATAATAACTAAATGTCAACTCAAATCGCTACTTTTGCCAATGGTTGTTTCTGGTGTACTGAGGCAATTTTTCAAAGATTAAAAGGTGTTCTTTCAGTAAAATCAGGCTATACAGGTGGTACTCTACCAAACCCAACCTATGATCAGGTCTGCAGTGGAGAAACCGGGCATGCTGAGGCGTTACAGATAGAATTTGATCCGGAAATAATATCCTATCAAACTCTGTTGGATGTTTTTTGGCATACTCATAATCCGACTACTTTAAATCGACAGGGGAATGATGTAGGTACTCAGTACAGATCAGAGATTTTCTATGCTGATGATGAACAAAAAAAATTGGCTGAAGAATCAAAAAAATCTCTGCAAAAATCTGGAGAATTTTCCGATCCAATTGTTACCAAAATTGAAAAGCTTGAAGAATTTTATGCTGCAGAAGGATATCATCAGAATTACTACAACCGTAATGGCTATGCCCCCTACTGTCAGTTTGTTATTAGTCCAAAAGTCCACAAACTACTGGAAAAGTATGGAGATAAAGTCAAATAGCACATCTTTCACAAGACAACAAGCAATATCATTGCACCAATCAGTACCACCCGATTGGTATGAGAAGTCAATTAAAAATAATTTTCTCCAAGCCATTTGGCATAAATCAAGAGCTAAAAAAATAAAAGTCTTTTCTAAAGGAATAAATGGGGAAATATTAGATATTGGTTGCGCAGACGGCTACTTTACCAATATAATTCATAAATCAACATTAAATTCAAAAATAATTGGCATAGACATATTGAAAACATCTATTTCATACGCAAAAAGTAGATATAAAAATAATAGTAAATTAAAATTTAAAGTAGCAGATGCACATAACCTAACCTTTCCGGATAACACTTTTGATGCAGTATATGCTATAGAATCTCTTGAACATGTAGTTGATCCTAAAACATTTCTTAAAGAAATATCGAGGGTACTTAAGTCAAACGGTAAAACAATAATCTTGATCCCAACAGAAACTATGCTATTTAAACTTATCTGGTATTTTTGGGTTCGAACCAGAGGGAAAATTTGGAGAGGTACTCATCATCATGCTTTTGAGCCCAAAGATTTACCTTATTTAATTACAAAATCAGGATTTAAAATTGAGCAAATAGAATTTATCAATTTTGGAATGCTTGTGATATTAAAAGCAACTAAAAATTATGTTAAAGAAAGCATATAAATATAAAAAAACAAATGTACTTTATAAAAGCATTCTGTTTCTGATTTTATCAAATATTTTTATCAATTCATTCTTCGCCTCAATGTTTAACAAATTTTCAAGTGATAGCATATGGGGAAATATACTTATTCCTTACTTTTTTAAATCAAAAGTATACATTAATTTAGATACATATTTATTGCATTATCCAATAACACTAATTTCACAGTATTTTTTTAATAGTCCTAATATAGTAATATTTGCTAATATATTTATATCGCTGGTTTTAACTTTGGTCTTCTATTTTATATTCTATTCATACTTTATAAAAATAAAAATTGCCTCTAAAAATAAGATATATTTTTTGCCAATTTTTTTACTGATAAACTTCTCTTGGATATTTTATACATTATTAGCGCAGCCTTATATTAGAAATATAGAATTTGGTATTATATTCCTTATATTAATTTATTATGACAGGATATTAAAATCTAATAGAGTGTTTATTCGCTTGATAGTATATGTTTTATTATTACTAGTTATACTTTCTGATCCATATTTCCTTTATTTATTTATAGTTCCTCTAATATTAGTTTTAGCATCGAAACTAAAGATAGATGATAGATATATACAAGAAGTTATGATCTTAATTTCTATCTGCCTTTTAAGCTATATAATAAGATTTTTTATAATAAATTCTAATCTTTTTGTAATTTTTAATATAAACCAAAATACAGTTACTGGTAAAGAATTAATAAAAAACTTAAATTTACTAATTGAAGGTATAGAATATATAATTGGAATCCAAAAATCTTTTTACTTAACTAATTTATTTAAAGTCATTATCTTCGTCTTAGGAAGTTGTGGTATTTTTCTTATGCTAAAAGCTTATTGGATAAAAAAAGATATAATTTTAGGAGTTATTCCAATTAGCTTTTTAGCAACTTTTACTGCTTACTTATTTTCAGTAAATACTACGGACTTAGACACTAGTAGATACCTTATGTTTATATTTTTTATTTTGCCTTTTGGACTTGTTTTTTTATTATTTAAATTACCTATAAAAACAATACGTATATTAATTAGTGCAATTATCTTTATAGTTGTAGTTTTAAATTTTATAACAATTAACGCTACTTTTTATAAAAAAAATACCTCCAATCAGTACTTATATAATAATGAAATTATATCTGCTGTAAATAGGAACAACTTTAACTATGGTTATACTAGTTATTGGAATGCTGCAATAAATACCTTTTTATCTAACAATAAAATAAAATTTCGACAAGTTGTGTGTTATAAACATAAAATATACCCTTATTTTTGGGTAAGTGCAGATCAATGGTATATGACCAATAAAAAAGTAAAGAAAACTTTCTTACTTATAGATTTTAATAAAAAATTGACACCTGAATTGAATGGCTGCTCCTTAGTTGATCTTAAAAAACAATTTGGACAACCTTATAAAATAAATACTATTTTTACGTCCCAAGGAAATCTCTCTCTTTTAGAATACAAATATAACATCGCTAGTAAATTTAGTAAACATTCGTTTATATATTAGATTGTTTATGCTAGAATGAACTCATGAATCTTGCCGCACGTTTGAGACCACGAAATCTTGAGGAGTTTGTTGGGCAGGAACATTTAGTCGGAAAAGGCAAAGTTATTCGCAGGATGATTGAAGAGAAACAGATTTTCTCCATGATCTTCTGGGGGCCACCGGGTACCGGAAAAACAACTCTCGCGCAAATTATTGCTAGTGAGACAAATGCTCATTTCTATCAACTTTCCGCAGTTGACGCAGGTAAAGCACAATTACAGGAGATACTACGAGAAGTTATAGATGATAAGATAAGCGACAAGCAATCAATTCTTTTTCTGGATGAAATTCATCGATGGAACAAATCACAACAGGACGCACTGCTCCCTTATGTCGAAAAAGAAGATATTATTTTAATAGGCGCAACCACGGAAAATCCTTCCTTTGAAGTAAACAGCGCTCTTTTATCACGCTGTCGCGTTTTTGTTTTAGAGCATCTTAATTTAGATCATTTAGATAAACTAATTGAGCTTGCACTTAATGATTCTGATCGTGGATTAGGAAAGTATAAAAAGAATCTCCTGCCGGAGGCAAAAAATCTTTTAATACAATTTTCAGGAGGAGATGCAAGAATAATGCTAAATGGGCTAGAAATTGCCGTAACTAATTACAAACAGAAAACTCTATCTTCACAAATTATCGAAGAAGTTTTTCAGCATAAATCAGCGGGTATTTACGATAAAAAAGCCGACGAACATTACAATACAATCAGTGCTTTTATCAAATCTATGCGTGGATCAGATCCTGATGCTTCGCTATATTACATGCTGCGTATGATGGAAAATGGTGAAGATCCTATTTTTATCGCCAGACGCATGCTAATCTTCGCAGCTGAGGATATTGGACTCGCAGATAGAGGGGCTTTAATTCAGGCTAACGGTTGTTTTGAAGCAGTAGAGAAAATAGGGATGCCGGAAGCACAGTTAATTCTAACCTCTACCTGCCTCTATCTCTCAACGGCTAAAAAATCACGTGCTGTACCCAACGCAATTGCTAAGACCAAGCAGGCTATTTTTCAATATCCTAACTTGCCTATTCCCTTAGCATTACGTAATGCACCCACTAAACTCATGAAGGAGTTGAAATATTCTCAAGGCTATAACTGGAGTGAAAAATGTGTTGGACTAAACGATGGACAATCTTATCTACCAGACAAACTGAAGGGTAAAAAATTTTTTGAGAAATAAAATTGTTCTGGTTTTTAATTATTATTTATTTCCAAATCAACAACCATTCTTATCAGCTAATTTTCAGCTTATATCTGCTATACTGTGGCTGTGAAAATTTTAATCGTCGAAGACGAGCACAAAATTGCCAACTCCATTAAAAAAGGCCTCGAACAGGAGAACTATATTACCGATGTAGCTTACGATGGAACTCAGGGTTTGGACCTGGCTGTAGGAGAAGATTATGATTTAATTATCCTGGATCGTCTGCTTCCCGGAATGGACGGGTTAACCATTTGTACAACTTTACGCAGTAGGCAAATCCATACACCTATTTTATTACTAACGGCTAAAGGTCAGCTAAATGATCGAGTCGAAGGTTTGAATGCAGGCGCAGATGACTACTTAGTAAAACCATTCGCTTTTGAGGAATTGCTGGCTCGAGTAAGAGCTCTTCTGCGACGTCCGCAAAAAACTGCAGAAAATAAATTAACTGTGAAAGATCTATCCCTTGATACCTCAACTTTTCAAGTTGAGAGACAAAATAAATCTATTACGCTTTCTCAAAAAGAATTTGCTTTACTGGAGTATCTGATGAGACATGCTAATAAGGTCATAACCAAAGATCAGATTATAAATCATGTATGGAATTATGATACAGATATTCTGCCAAATACAGTAGAAGTTTATATGACTCATTTACGTAATAAAATTGACCGTATCTTCCCGGAACAAATAGCACTTATTCGCACTGTGAGGGGCTTTGGGTATATGATAAGTGATAAGGAGAATAACTAATTTCAAATTTAAGATACTGAAATTTAAACATCCACTATGTTCCACTCTGCACGCATCAAACTTACGGCCTGGTATTTGCTCATTTTAATGAGCATTAGTATTCTCTTTAGTGTGGCAATTTATAATGAAGCAAAATCAGAATTAATCCGCAGTCTGCACGAACAACAGTTTCGACTATATTATTTCGATAACCCAGATCTAATTCCAGCCCCTCCCCATCTGGATCAATTACAAATCGATCCACAATTGTTACAAGATGAGGAAAATAGAATTAAACTGGCACTGGTATTGCTCAATTTAGGTATTTTTGTCTTGGCAGGAGGAGCAGGATATTTTCTGGCAGGACGTACCCTTAAACCAATACAGATTATGGTAGATGAACAGAATCGGTTTATTACTGATGCCTCTCATGAACTAAGAACTCCCCTTACTGCTCTAAGATCTGAAATTGAAGTTAATTTACGTGGGAAAGATATTTCGACTGAAGAAACCAAAAAAATCCTTCAGAGTAATCTGGAAGAAGTAATACACCTACAATCTTTATCGGATAACTTGTTACAGTTGTCTCAACTTGAAAAATCCAAAGGACAAAATATCTTTACATCTGTCTACATTTCTCAAGTAATCGAAGAAGCCGTGAAAAAGATTACTTCTGAAGCTAAGAAAAAAGATATCATTATTGAGCGCAATGTGAAAGATTATAAAGTTTTGGGAGACAAACAAAGCTTATTACAGTTAATAATAATTTTGCTTGATAACGCTATTAAATACAGCAACAATAAAACTAAAATTAAAGTTAGCACTGAGAGGGCTGATCATAAGGTGTCGATTAAAATAGCTGATCATGGGATGGGTATTGATCCTGATGACTTGCCTCATATTTTTGAACGCTTTTACCGAGCAGACCAATCCAGAACAAAACAGGAAATCTCCGGTTATGGACTGGGACTTTCAATTGCAAAAAAAATTGTAACCTTGCATAACGGGACCATATCTGTTAAAAGTAGTACCAAGGGGACAATCTTTAATGTTATGCTGCCTATAGATGCAAATGAATAGTTCAGCTATTTCAGCAAGTATTCAGAAATTATAGATATAGTATGAGATAGTTATGAAAAACATTCTCTTGGGTATAAAAAATTTCCTGTTTAAGACCACTAGACGCACTGTTTTTACAGTAATTGTTGTCATCATTGCTATTATAGTGGCACTTAATTTACCCAGCGGTCAAAAGCAAGCAAATTATCAAACGGCACAGGCTACTAAAGGAACATTAGTAACCTCTGTTACAGAATCAGGTTCGGTAGTTGTAGCCAACCGTCTGGCTGTAACTACTCAGGCCAGTGGTACTGTTAAAGATGTCTTAGTCAAAGATGGAGATCAGGTCTCAGCTGGACAGACTATTGCAGATTTGAATCTAGATAACTCAGGTCAACAAAGACAAACTCAGACTTACGCAGCCTATTTAGGGGCTCAATCAGCTTTAGCTAGTGCCCAGGCTCAGCTTTATACATTACAGGAAGATATGTTTACTAAATGGCAAACCTATTTAGATTTATCTACGAACGCGACTTATCAAAACTCCGATGGCAGTCCTAACACGCTAAATAGGACTTTACCTCAATTTATAACTACTCAGGATGCATGGCTGGCGGCAGAAGCTGCATATAAGAATCAGCAGATAGTCATTGCCCAGGACCAAGCAGCAGAGAGCAACGCTCTTACCAGCTATCAGGCTTCATCAGCAACAATAACTACACCATCTAGTGGTACTATTGCCGACTTAGTAATTGCTCCTGGTATGCAGATTACCAGTGCGGCAACATCAACTACCAGTACCAGTCAAACTACTATTGCAAGCATAAAAAGCAGTGGAACCCCCGTAATCTCAGTCAGTTTATCCGAAGTTGACGCAGCTAAAGTAAAAGAAGGTCAGAAAGCTACAGTGACTTTCGATGCCTTACCAAACCAAACTTTCACAGGAAAAGTAACTGGTATTAATACCACAGGTACAGTTAGCTCCGGTGTTACCACTTATCCTGCTACTATTGTTCTAGATCTTCCTAATAATCAAATCTTGCCTAATATGAGCGTTACTGCCAATATTATTACTGGTGTCTTAAGCAATGTTTTGTTGGTTCCTTCTGCTGCGGTACAAACAACCGGCAATGTGTCAACTGTGGATGTTGTGAATAACGGAGTTGTAACACCCACTACAGTTCAAATCGGTGCCTCATCAGATACCGAAACTCAAATTATAAACGGTTTAAGTGAAGGGCAGACAGTGGCCATTGGTTATAGTAGTTCTGCATCGTCAAACAACACAACATCACCTTTTAGCCGCAACATCTTTGGCGGAGGGCCACGTGGGGGTGGTGCTGTAAGAGTTGGAGCAGGAGGCTAAGATAATATTTAATATTTCAAAGAGTAATCATAGATTAACTTATGTATGTTAATTCACGTATCACATTTAAACAAAATCTATTATGTTGGCAGTACAGAGACTATAGCGCTATCTGATGTGTCTTTTGATGTATCCAAAGGCGAATTTGTTGCTATAATGGGTCCTTCTGGAAGTGGCAAATCTACTCTCATGCATATGATAGGAGCACTAGATACTCCTACCTCAGGCACATATATTCTTGATGGAGAAGATGTTAGCAAATTGACTGATGATGAATTAGCAGATATCCGCAACAGAAAAATTGGTTTTGTTTTTCAGGCATTCAATCTTCTTCCACGAAGAAGTACTATGAAAAATGTAATGTTGCCTTTGATGTATGCCGGAATACCCAAAGAAGAACGAATAGAGCGAGCAAAGAAATACTTAACATTGGTCGGTTTAGGAGATCGATTGGAGCATACTACTAACCAGCTTTCCGGAGGGCAGCAGCAAAGAGTAGCTATTGCCAGAGGCTTGGCTATGAACCCAGCTATTTTGTTAGCAGATGAACCCACTGGAAATCTTGCCTCCTCCCAGGCTAATGAAATCATGGATATTTTTAAAGACTTAAATAAGCAAGGACACACTATCGTGATGATCACACACGAACCTGATATTGCCCAAAATGCTAAAAGAATAATCATGATAAAAGATGGTAAATTAATAAGTGATAAAAAAACGTCTAAACACTAAAATTTATTAGAAATATTTTATAGACATTAAGCTAAAAATAATATGGATTTATTTGAACTTTTATCATCAGCTATTGAGGCACTAACTTTAAATAAACTAAGAACCGGACTTGCTACTTTGGGAATTGTTATTGGTATCGGTTCAGTTATTGCTCTTATTTCACTTGGTCAAGCAAGTCAGCAATCTGTTCAGAAACAAATAGAATCTTTGGGAGCAAATACTTTGACTATTATACCCGGAGCTCAAACCACAGGTGGAGTTCGTCAAGCCGCAGGAAGCAACCAGACACTGACTAACGCTGATGCCATCGCCATGGAAAATTCTCCTCAGTTATCAGATATTACCGCGGTATCTCCGGAAGTTTCCTCTCGAGGACAGGTTATTGCCAATGGTAATAATGAAAACGATTCAATTCTGGGAGTTACTCCTTCTTATGCCATTGTACACAATACTCAAATGCAGCAAGGATCGTTTATAAGTAACTCTCAATCTCTTAGTAAAGTGGCAGTAATCGGATCACAAGTAGCATCTGATTTATTTACTGGATCTCCTGTTGGACAGACATTACGCATAGATAACACTACTTTTACAGTAATTGGTGTTACAGTCTCACAAGGAGGAAGCGGTTTTCAAAATCCAGACGCAACTGTTTACATCCCCCTGCTGACTGATCAGCAGGAAATAAGCGGCACCAGTTATTTAAATAATATAACAGTTTCGGCTAAATCACAAAATGTAATGACTGCTGCAGAGAATCAAGTTGGCTATTTCCTACTTGCCCGTCATCATATTACTGATCCTGCCCAAGCTGATTTCAGTATCTTATCTCAACAACAGATTCTTACAGCAGCCAGTTCAGTTACTGGAACTTTGACGAGTTTACTGGCTGGAATTGCCGCTATTTCCCTTATAGTAGGTGGTATTGGAATCATGAACATAATGTTAGTAACAGTTACGGAAAGAATTCGAGAGATCGGATTAAGAAAAGCTTTGGGAGCCAAGAAAAAAACTATTATATATCAATTTCTGGTAGAAGCAGTACTGCTGACAATTGTGGGAGGACTCTTGGGAATGGTCGTAGGCATTTTAGTCTCCGCATTGGTATCTTCTCTTATCAACTTACCTTTTGTACTCTCTACTTTTGCCATATTTTTAGCTATTGGCGTATCTGGGGGTATAGGGATACTTTTTGGCTGGTACCCGGCACAAAAAGCCGCTAGTCTTAGTCCAATTGAAGCATTACGCTATGAATAGGAATGGTTGGCTAAAATGATCTTTGTATGCATTACCTACAAACTTTCATATTAATATTATTTCGAAGGGGGGTGAATTAATTGAAAAATAATCATATAATTCTGGTAGTTATTCTTGTAATCGTAGTAGCTGCAGTTGGCTTTTATGCCGGCATGAAATATCAACAGAATCAACGTATATCCGGTTTTGCTGGACGTGGCGGAGGTGGAGTATATAGACAATTTGCAGGAGGACAAGGTGGTAATAACTCCAACACCCAGGCTGTGCGGGGCCAAATTCTCAGTGTTAGCAACAATACACTGACTGTTAAACTAGCAGATGGTAGCAGTAAGATTGTTGTTTTACCAAGCAGCGTTAGTATTTCCAAACAAACTGCTGGTTCGACCAGCGATCTAAAGACTGGCGAAAATGTAATGATTATTGGGACGACAAATTCAGATGGCTCAGTTACTGCATTCAATGTAGACTTAAATCCAACCTTTGGGCGTGGGAGGCCAATGACAAACGGCAATAATCAGCCCAATCCGTCTCAGTAATTACTCTCAGACAGCTGGGGGTTACTTGCTATTTAACAGGTAACCCAGGTTGTCTCTATTGTGTAATAGTGTATAATAAACTTCGTCTGCCTATTTTTTAGTTTCCCTTTAGCTTAAGTAACTAAAGCTTTATGAAAAAATTTTTCTTTGTTTTGTTTATCATTTTGTTGTTAAGCGTAAAATTTATCATACCTGCCAGTGCAGTGACGAACTCACCTTCATCCACACAACCTTCTACCACTAACTCAAGTGCTAGTGCTCCCACTATCACCTATCTTACTGCACTTATTCAGACTATCTCTACTGAAAAAAATGGAACTCAAGATATGACCGTCAGGTTATTAAGCGGACCAGATAAAGGGAAAAAACTGAAAGTCAATTATGATCCTCAGCATGTTGCTGATTTAAGCATGCAGACAGGAGAAACGATAATTCTAAATAAAGAAACTGATTCAAGTGGTCATGTTCAATACTACGTCAATGATAAGTACCGTTTACCGCAAATAATAATTGCCATTATAGCTTTTTTCATACTAATTATAGCCATTGCAGGGTGGAAAGGGCTCGGATCTATCTTCGGGCTGATTATCAGTCTTGCTGTTATTTTTAGTTACATTATACCCCAGATTATAGCCGGAGCTGACGCACTGACTGTTTCAATGATTGGTTCAGTTATTATTTTATTTTTAACTACTTATGTGGCACATGGTATATCAAGACAGACTACAATTGCTCTTTTTTCTACTTTAGTTTCTTTACTTATCACTTATTTAATAGCCATATGGGTGGTTCAGTTTACATTATTAAACGGTTATGGTAACTCTGATGCTACAGATTTACATTTCGGTACAACCAGTATTATTAGTCTTAAAGGTATTTTGTTAGGAGGTATTATTATCAGTACTCTGGGGGCTTTAAATGACGTAACAGTAACTCAAGCTCACACTGTTTTTGAGCTAGCCAATCAAAATAGTAATTTAACATTTAAACAGCTTTTTGCTCGAGGCTTCATGATTGGACGCGAACATGCTATCTCTATAATCAATACTCTGGTTCTAGCCTTTGCCGGCTCAGGCCTTGCTATTTTAATCTTCTTCTTATTCAATCCGCAACAATGGCCTTACTGGGTAATTATTAATAGTGAATCTTTCAGTGAGGAAATTATCAAAGCAATTGGCGGCACAGCCGGTTTACTTTTAGCTGTACCTATAGTAACTTTACTAGCAGCTGCGTTTTGCGACCCTAAAGTTAAACAAATGTTTGGTAAGATATTGAAATAAATATAAATTTATAGTTAAATACTGCCATGATTAAAGAAATAAGTGAGGTAGATATAGAAAAGTTACAAAAGCCAAATCATGCTGTTAAACTAAACTGGCTACGTGCAGCTGTTTTGGGTGCCAATGATGGAATAGTGTCTATCGCTGGCTTAGTCATAGGCGTAGCCGCTGCAACTGAATCGACTTCAGTAATTATCGCATCGGGTATAGCTGGGATTATAGCAGGCTCAATCTCGATGGCTGCCGGAGAATATGTATCTGTAAGTAGTCAAAGAGATACTGAAAAAGCGTTATTGGAAAAAGAACGTGAAGAGTTAGCCAATCACCCTGAGGAAGAGATGCAAGAACTGGCAAAAATTTATCAACATAAAGGTTTGAGTAAAAAAACAGCCGAAATTGTTGCCAAAGAGTTGACTGCTCATGATCCGGTTAAAGCTCATTTTGATGCAGAGTTAGGGATTGACCCCAACAATCTTACTAACCCCTGGCATGCCGCTATTGCATCTGCCGCTTCATTTTTAGTTGGAGCTATAATACCTTTGATTACAATTATAATTTTACCTATTTCGTTGAGAACACCTGTTACTTTTATCTCTGTCTTACTTGCCTTAGCGATTACAGGAACTATCAGTGCCAAAATTGGAGGAGCCAATATACTCAAAGCTACCACCCGCGTCGTAGCTGGTGGCGCCCTGGCTATGATTGTCACTTATTCTATTGGTAGATTCTTCAATGTCAAAGGTCTTTGAGATATCTTTAGAGTAGAGGAAAATTCTTAAGTTTGTCATATCGAATATCAATATTTTTGCTACTATTTACTAAACTCTTTAGCATAGAATTGCAAATCATTACTTACAGCATTAGGCCAACCATTGGGAAGCATATTATGATCCGCTCCTGGATAAGTGTTATATGTTATATCAACTTTATCTTTAGTAAGAGTTGCGTCCAACTGATCTGACCACCAAAAGGGAACTTCATGATCATTAGTGCCCTGGTCTAACTCAATAGGTGCTTTAATCCATTTATAATATCGTGGTGGTGAAAATAAATCGGTATTGTATACCTTTTCAAAAGTAGCTAAAACTTTTCGCAAGCCTTTCCCCTGATCATCTGACTCATCAGTATAGTATAGAATATCATATGGGAATGACGTAGAAACTGGAGCCCAGAGCACTGTAGGATAAGTAACTCCACTTATCGCCAATATAGACAAAGCAATATGGCCACCGTTACTGTGTGCCCAAATACCAACTTTAGTCAAATCTGCACTCATGGTTCCGTCATAGACAGAATTCAAGCCCTTATTCAAAGTAGGTAACGAAGATAACATAGTCAAAGCTGTTGTATATGTCTGAAAACGGTTTTCGAACGGATCAGCCGAGGGACTTGCTGACTGTCCATAACCCAAGAAATCAGGTGCCAAAGTTATATAACCGTTTTGTGCTAAAACTTGAGCTACTGGTTGGGTACCTATACCAGGTTTATATATATTCTGATCAACGTAACCCCGAAACATCACTATCACGGGATAGTTACCAGGTTTGACTGGTAAATTCATTAACCCGCTTACTTTTTCCAGCTTATTGCTATTTGGTTTTACTGGTACTGAATAGTAAAAGATACGAGATATGTAAGTGCTGGTTGATGTGACGACATTACCTAAATTAATTTGTGTAACAGGAAATTTAGTTTTTCTTAAATTTTGAAAATCATAAGCCAACAGGGGTGTGCGACGAGCTGGCGGTTTTTGCTGCAGTAATGTGAGTAAAGCATTAAATCCATTCTGTTGATGCCAAATATAAATTCCTTCTCCAATTGAGGTGGTTAATAAAATAAAAAAAATCAAGATCAATAAAGTTTTTTTCATCCTTTCTATTCTACTCCAATTGTTTTTCTTATTCATATGTTATTATGTTAAACATGCAACATTTCATAGTAATTCTAAGAGGGGTAAGACTAGCGGTAAAACCACTATTGCCGTATATATGCGATATCTTGCGAGAAAAATTGTCTGGCTGAAAGTAGATGAGTTTAGAACAATGTTTGGATTAAATTAATCGCGAAGTTATCTTTAACTTTTTATGGTTATCAAAAAAGAACTACTCCTTACAGTTGATGAGAATAATCAACCTATAAAACCCCTTCCACGAGATATCGTACATAAAAATGGGAATTGGCATAGATGTTCGCATATTTGGATCATTAATAACCAGAAACAAATTCTATGTCAACAAAGATCTATCCGAAAAGATATCAACCCAGGCATCTGGGATCCCTTTTTTGGTGGCCATTTAACCCCTCAACAAGAGTATCTTGAAGGAGCTTTGCGGGAACTACATGAGGAAGTGGGAATAAGTGCGCGTGAAATTGACTTAACATTATATGAAATCTACAAATGTTTGCCTACCAAAGAATTTCAGGCAGTTTTTTATACAATCTGGAATGGAGATTTAAATCAGCTAGAGCTGGAAAAGGAAGAAGTAGCATGTGTAAAATGGTTTCCCGTCAAAGAATTGCAGCATATAATTATCTTCAAACATGATCCTCAGTGGAGCTACTTTGGGTATGAGGAACAACTAATTACTAGTTTAGCCGAAGATTAATTATTCTTGTTATATTACATATATGCATAAAAACCTAAGTATCACCTGGAAGGTTTTAAAGTTATTTTGGCACGCCACCGGAGTCTATGTTGTTATACAATTTTTTAGCGATACATACTCCAATACCTTTTATCCATTTATTCAAGCTCTACTGCTCGCGAAGACGATTGATTTACTTACCACAGCTGGACAAACATCAGATTTGCAGAGGTTTATCTGGGTAGGACTTGCATATATTTTTTCCAGTTTATTAAACTATTATCTTGGAACGTATGAAGGAATGCGTAATGCATTTTTCCAGGGGAAAATAGAACTTTATTTAAACATTTTAGTAGTTAAGAAACTATCAACACTTGATCCGGCTACTTTTGAAAAGTCTAAATTTCAGAGTCTGCTGGCACAGACCGACGGCACCATTGGACCGATGGTAGTACTGCTAGAGCGAGTCAGCGGTCTTATAAATTTTATTATTAAAGTTATAATCGCACTCATGGTAATAGCTCCAGTCTTTCCATGGATAGCTCCCATAGTCATAATTGCCACTCTACCTGTTTACTTTATATCTGATTCTTATAGACAAAAACTCTGGCCATATTATTCTGAAAAACGATCTAGAGTTATCAGACTTATCAGCTATGTGAGATCCCTATTATCTTCAGATTCTACCTCCAAAGAGGCAATTATCTTTAAGACAGGTAAGATTCTACATAACAAAGTACAGTTATCTATCAATAATTACTTAAAACCTTTTGATAAAGTTTCAGAAGATGGCGTTGAGGCAAATTTTGCCGGAAATATACTGCAAGTTGTAGCTTTCGTTTATTCCTTATATTTGTTGTTGAATGCAGTGGTTAAACAAATCATTTCAATTGGTCAGTTTACACTTTACTTCCAGCAGATTATTGCACTGGCAGCGGGTGTAGAAAACATCCTCAATATGTATTCCAGCATTTCAATGCGCACAGATTATATTGAGAAATTTTTTCAGCTAATGGAAACCAAAAAAGTTATTTCCTCACCGGAAAATCCCACATCGTTTCCGGCAAGTGACCTACCTTGTGAAATTACATTTAAAAATATCTCCTTTAAATACCCCAAAACCGAACGATATATTCTCAAAAACTTTAATCTAACTATTAAACCAGGAGAGAAAATCGCCCTAGTCGGAGAAAACGGTGCTGGCAAGACCACCTTGATCAAACTATTATTGCGTTTTTATGACGTAACAGAAGGTGAATTGTTAATAAATAAAATCAATATCAAGCAATTAAATCTTGATGACTGGTATAAACAAATAGGTGTGCTTTTTCAGGATTTTATAAAGTACCAGTTTACGTTTAAAGAAAACATTATTTTTGGTAACCAAGAAAAAAAAACTAACATTGATTTATTATACCAGGCAATCAAAAAAGCGGGAGCAGATAAATTTTTGTCTTCTCTACCTAAAGGCTTGGAGCAAACAGTGGGTAAAATGTTTGACGATGGCATTGAGCTCTCGGGCGGCCAATGGCAGAAATCAGCTCTCGCCAGAGCCTTCTTCCGTGATGCTCCAATCCTTATACTGGATGAACCCACCAGCGCTATAGACGCAAAATCAGAATATGAAATATATGAAAATGTACAAAAGCTACAAAAAGATAAAACAGTAATCATCATTTCTCATCGTTTTTCAACAGTAAGAAATGCTGACAGAATTATAGTCTTGGAAGATGGAAAGATTGTTGAAGAAGGTGACCACAAAAAGTTAATGAGAGAAAAAGGACTTTACGCAGAACTATTTGAACTTCAGGCAAAGGGCTATAAGTAAAATTATAAATTAGTCTATATTCCGCCTTATCCATTCTTCCATCGGTATCACCCCATTATATATGAGAGATTTCTCACTAATATCCGGTATCTCCATTTCCGTAACAGCTGCTAAAAAAGCCTGGTCGGAAATGTCAAATCTTTCGTTTGTCAGCCGATTTACATCTAATCTCTTTCTTGCTTCTTCTACCGGTGTATCAACAAAAATAGTTATAGCTTCAATTCCCATCATAGCTGCAATGTTTCGTACATTACCTCTTTCATGTCGAGTAAAATTACCTGTATCATGCAAAACAGTTTTTTCCTGAGCTAAAAAAATTTGAATATGATGGTACATTTGCTGATAGATGTTGTCCCAATCGGTTTTTTGTAATTGCTGATCCTCAATCCCCGATCCAAAGAGAGAGATTTTCACTTCATCAAGGTCAACTTTAGTAAAATTTTTCAGTTTGACAATTTCATTGGCCAGCGTAGTTTTACCGGCAAAAGGAATGCCGCACATTATATATAATTTATTCATAAATTTACCTGGATTTAAAAGACATTATAGTACTATTAGTATAACAAATATCATCTTGATATTTATTTTCAGTTTGCTAAGCTATATATATGACTAAGAAATCTGCCCAGGAATTCGTCACAACCATACCTGAACCATTGATTTCCAAATTTCTGTTTGCTAATACTAAGTTAGCCTGGTTATGGTTAATAATCCGTCTTTATGTCAGTTGGCAATGGTTGTCAGCGGGGTATGAAAAAGTTAATAGTATTGTATGGACGGGAAATAAAGCAGGTGTTGCCCTGAGTGGTTTTATTCAGGGAGCCTTGCATAAAACAGCTGGAATAAATCCTGATGTTGCAGGTTGGTATGCAACTTTTCTGCATAATTTTGTTTTGCCCAACGCTGTTACTTTCTCTTATTTAGTTTCCTATGGTGAATTACTTGTGGGTGTGGGTTTGCTCGTAGGTGCATTTACAGGAATTGCTGCTTTTTTTGGTGCTTTTATGAATATGAATTATCTATTTTCAGGCACTGTAAGTGTTAATCCTTTGTTATTTCTATTGGAGTTGTTTCTCATTCTGGCCTGGAGAATCGCTGGGTGGTATGGAATTGACCGCTCTCTTTTACCTCTCTTAGGTACCCCATGGCTTCCCGGCAAAGTTTTCAAAAAATAATCCCAGTATACAAACGATCTTGTGCGATATAATATAAGCGCGAGCTGGATATTTTTTGCCTTACTGTCACCCCTTCTTTACTGTGTTACAGTTAGATGAAAATATTTCTAATAGAGGAAAAAGTAAGAGACCCACTTAAACTGAGAATTATCCTCGCATTTTTTTGCCCTAATTATTTTATCTTAAGGTCTCTTGCTGAGTATAGAAAAAGGTCCAAGAGGAATATTTATACCAGGAGAATCATTCTGGTATATGATGCTTACATGCATCTGGTATACCCGTATTATTTAAATACACCCACTTTTAGGCAATAATTACTGGCTTTCTTTTGCTTATCAGGAGTAAAGAGGTACCTTTGGAAGTATAATTCTTCTTTTTATACACACCGTCAAATCTAATTTTATCTTAGAGTTAAGCCAATTTAATAAAAATACATGACCTATACTGTCTCTGGATGAAATAGTTGATAGAAGCACTGGTATTATTTATCTATATGCGTGATTACTGGCAACAATTGCTCTAATTCCAGTGCTGGGTGATATACAACCATTCTTCATTTTGATAGAAGGATCAATTCAATCCCGATGGTTCCCACATATTACTAAAGAAGACATAAATAAAAAATCCTGGTAGTAAAAATATTATAGATTAGCTTAATCTTTATCGGTATATATATTCTTTCAATAAAACCTTAAAAAGTATTCCACAATGCCTGATTAGTGACTTCATGATGATAAATAATCTCAGAGGTTTTTATTTTCGTCCCTAATTCTTTAGGACTACGGTCTGCAACTAACTGTTTGAATAAGGCAAATTTTTCCTTGTTTTCTTCTCCCAAAATATCGGAGACAAAATCACTGGCTTTAAACAATCTTAAAGCTTCATTGATAGTCCCTGGCAAGAAACGCAATCTCTCACGTTTTTCAGAATCCCTCTGCAGTTTCTGACCCTTCAAACCAGTCTTGAGTAAAGTATAAATCAGAAGATATGGATTAGAATCGGGTGCAACTGAGCGCACCTCTATACGCGCTGACCTTTCATTACCTACTGGAATTCTAATCATCGATCCTCTATCAACTGGCGAAACTTTGATTTGATTCGGAGCCTCAAAATGTGGATCTAGTCTTCTATAGGCATTTACACTTGAATTAAGTACCAAACAAATTTCCGGCGCGTGATTGAGTAAGCGGGAAATGAAATCCCAGGCAATTGGAGATAAACTTTCCTTTCCTGTCCTGTCATAGAACAAATTTTTTTTACTCTTAGCCAACGATAAATTAGTATGCATCCCACTGCCGTTAATGCCCATAATCGGTTTGGGCAAAAAGCTGGCTGTAAGACCCATTTTATTAGCAACTTGTCGGCAAACAAGTTTATACAATTGTATTTGGTCGCACGCAGCAATAGCAGAACGGTAAGAAAAATTCATTTCAAACTGTGAAGGTGCGACTTCGGGATGATCTTTTTCATTTTGAAAACCCATAGCTCTTTGCGCTTCTGCACTCGCATCAATAAATTGACGCAACTTGTCCATAGGCAAAGAATGGAAATAACCACCTGTAGAAATCAAATTAAACCCTTTATTTTCATCAAAAGTCTGTTCTGCATTTGTACCTTCTAAAATGAATCCTTCAATCTCGGCTGATATATTGGCAGACATGCCATCTTTAGACATTAACTTATCAGTATATTCCTGCAGTAGACCACGAAAATCAGAAGAGTACTGTTGACGGTCTCTCGTCATTACATTGGCAAACATAATCACTTTTCCTGCTCCAAAAATATCTGAGGGCAACCAGGTAAAGCTACCCCAGTCTACCCGCAAACGCAAATCAGATTCGCTCTGAACGGTAAATCCACGAATTGAAGAACCATCAAAAGTTAGGTTATCCAATGAGGCAAGTAAAAATTTCTTATCGTAATCTAACATGTGGAAGCGTCCCTCAATATCAGTAAAACAAAGAGTAATCGCTTTTATTCTCTTCTCTTTCTCTAAATAAATTTTTCTTTCTGCTAATGTTTTCTCCGGGTCTTTATTATTGTCTCTGGCTTTCAGATTAAGTTCTTCTAATTCATCATAAGGGATTTCTAAGAAATTTCTTAATGTGTATTTGTTATCCATGAAATAATATTTCCAATATATTCTTATTAAGAATAATTGTCAATAAGATAATATTATTAATATAATATTTATGTTTAAATTAACAATATTAATATTACAGGAATATATATGCTATTTGGTAACACGAACTTCTGTCTTAACTGCTTATACATTTGTTACAGGATTTTATGTACAATTAGCACATGAAAAATATCCCCTCCTATGCTAACATTGGCATATTAATATTCCTTTTTTACCTGATATATTATATTTACTTTGCTATCTTACACCCTATTCCTTCCCCGGGTGACAGTTGGGATTATCATATTCCTATTGCACAAACTATCCTCAGTGGTAGCTTTCTAAATTTGCCTCATGCCAAATTGCCACAGTGGTACTACCCAGGATCTTCTGAGGCCATTAACGCTCTGTTTATTTTGCTACATATTCCACTTACATTATCTAATATATTTGCCACAGTTGTTTTATTTTTTTCCTTAACAAAGTTAGGTAAGACATTTAAACTTGATAAGTTTTATTCCTTATTGTTTGCTTTGGCTATTTGTACTACTAATCTTGTTTTACGCTGGTTGAATGCAGTAAGCATAGATATCTGGGTAGGAGTATTTTTTACTTTAGCTATAGTCTTGCTTGAGAAACCTCACAAATATCCTTCTTATTTTTTTAAACTTGGTTTTATTGCAGGCATGCTAATTGGGTCAAAATATACCAGTCTTTTCTTTATTATTATTTTATTTATCCTCTACTTTAAGACAATTGTTGTCAATTTAAATCTTAAAAATTTTATTGCTTTTTTTCTTCCTTTTTCTATACTAGGGCTTTTCTGGTATATCCGTAATTATTTTTTGACAGGGAATCCCATTTATCCTCTTCCTTTTCTTTTTTTTAAAGGTCAGAATCTTTTTACTGACAATATTTTGCACATCACACTGCGTTATCCGGTACAGATGATAAATGCGGGATTTGGTGAATATAAATTGTGGATTTTAAGTTTATTTATTGCATTTGGTTGGGTAGTATTCAAACTTATAAAACATCAATTTCACATTGATAACGTAATAAAGCTATTCTTATTGGGCTTATGCAATTTTACTGGCTTTTTAAGCTTTCCTACTTCAAATCAGACGTGGATTATGGTTTCTAGTTTTCGTTATTCCCTACCTATATTCATTCCTTTAATATTAGGAGTCTTTCTCATGGCAAATAATCATAAACAGAAAAACTTACTGGGTATTTTTACTATCGCCAACATGCTAGATGTTCTTAGTATGGCTTATTACCCTAAATTAATTCTATTTTATTTACCTCTAGCATTATTAGTAATTTTTTGGCTCAATAGGGGTAATACAAGAAAAATATAATAGGCACAATAACCCTTAACTTTTGATTAATCTTAATAGCCTCTCTACATCTGCTATGGAATGTGTAAAAAAATTTGCAACACGTAATTGTTTATCTTTATAGATTCCATATCCTCTGCCAATAACTATATTGTTTCTTAACTCTATCTCTTTAATACCATTTAATTTATTTGTTTCCGCATTTATGACAATCACTGTTTGCGACTGGTATCTTTTATCTTTAATAGAGATATCAAAACCCGCCTGATTGTCAAAAAAATCATATAATAACTTCGCTTTCACTTCTGTTTCTTGTCTTAAATTATTAATACCTATCTGTAAAAAATCATTCGTAACTTTCTCCATTAGATATAAAGCAAAAATATTTGGCGTCTCGACAGTTTCAAGTTTTTGCATCGCTTTTGATAGTTTAGTAAAATTATGAATGACACCTACGTCATAGTTATTTTCTAATAAGTATCTGGCCTTGTCTATCGCCTGCGGGCTCACTATCATCACTCCTAATCCGGATGGTAAACCAAAGCATTTTTGAACTGAGAAGAAGACCACATCAGTAAGTGAATAATTCAAATCCACATAAGGCATCGACGAAACAGTATCAAGAGCCAGTAAACAATTTGGATACTTGTTTTTAATTTTATAAATAAACTCTATTGGAACTTGGTATCCTGTACTTGTTTCATTCTGAGTTATACAAATCAGTTCTGTTTGAGAATTAACTTTTAAATCTTTAACTTCACTAAGTTCTGTAATCATTGTTGCCTGAGCTTCTTTATTTAATGCCTGCGAGATTTCAAAAAAACGTTGGGAAAATGCCCCATTTATTAAATGGAAGCTATTTTTTTGAACACAGTTTCTGATTGTTACCTCCATCGCTTCTGTTCCAGAAGAGATAAAAAATATTTGATGATCTTTTGGGATGTCTAATAAAACTCTCAGATTATTTTGCAAATTCTCCAACAGAAGATGAAATTTTTCTCCGCGATGAGAAATGGATAACACGTCTTCTGTTAAGGCAGTTTTAATATGTCTGCTGAGGGTAGAATAAAGATGTGAAGGACCCGGTGTAAAAAATATTTTTTTCATAAGTTATGGCTGCATATATTCAATTGCCTTTTGTGTAACAAAACGTCCTATCTGTTCTTGAGCTTCTTGCGTCGCTGCTCCAATATGTGGAGTTAAAATGACATTTGGTAACCCCTGCAAAAGTGTACTGAACTTATCCCCATTGGCATGGGGTTCTTTTGGAAATACATCCAGCGCAGCTCCTCTGACTTTACCGTTTTTAATAGCCATGACTAAAGCCGAAACATTTACTACAAAACCCCTGCTGGCATTTAAGAAAAGTACTCCCTCTTTCATTTCAGAAAATTCCTGTATGGAAATTAAATCATGATTTTCCTTACGGCCATCAACATGTACAGAGATAACATCCGACAAGTTTAGTAATTCATAAAGAGAGGTACATGCTTTTGCATTACCAAAGGCTAACCTCGTAACCAGATCATAATAATAAATTTCCATCCCTAATGCTTCAGCTAGCACACCTAATTGAGTACCTATCTGTCCATAACCAATTATTCCTAACTTCTTGCCACGAACTTCAAAGCTTCCATTAGCGCTTTTTTGCCAATTGCCATGATGCAAAGAATTACTTTTATCAAAGACTCCTCTTGCCAGCATAATAATTTCACCGATAATTAACTCAGCCACACTGCGAGTTGACTGATAAGGAGCGTTTTGTATATTAATTTTTTTACATGCACAACTTTGTAGATCAATATTATTAGTTCCGATACAATAGGCGCCAATCATACGCAGATCTTTGGCTTTGGATAAAACTTTGGAAGTAATTTGCGTTTTGGAACGAATCCCTAAAACGCTTACACCATCCAGCTTATGTACTAACTCTTCTTCCGGCAAGGAATGTTTTAAATATTCCACAGTAAAGTTGTAGCTTTCGAATAGTTCCTTAGCTACCGGATGAACATTTTCTAACAGTAAAACTTTATATTTTGATTTCATAGTATCTCTATAATTTCGTCAAAAGAAGTTATAACCTGATCTGCTACTTGAGTTACTTTTTTTCTATTTACATTCTCGATAAAAGCGTAAAACTTATCCGCTAATCCTGCATGCTTAATTTCCCAGTCCGTATATCCATCCCCCAGTACAATTACTTCTGAGGGTAATCTTAATTGTTTGACTGCTTTTACCTTGCCTCCAGTCTTACTTAATGGATTGTTAGTATCATACCCTTGAAATTTTCCATTTCTGTCAAATAAAAACTCATTAGCCAGAATATGATCCATAGTGATAGAATAATTTTTAACGACAGGATAAATATATTCATAGAATCCTCCCGAAACGATATATATTCTCTTACTGTTTCTCACAAAAAAATCTTTATTTTTTAAAATAGATTTAGAAATTTTACCTTTTAAGAAAATAATTAATTCATCTATTTCTTTTTCAGTTGGTTTAAATAAGTTCAAACGAATTTTTAAAGATTCAGTAAATTTTAATTTTCCCTCCATTCCTAGTTGAGTAATTAATTCAATCTTTTTAACTAGTTCTTCTTTATACGGATGAGTACTTAGTACAATCTTAGCTAACTCATCTAGAGCTTCTACTTGAATGAATGTACTATCAAAATCAATGATTAAGTATTTATCTTTCATATTCTTTCCATTAAAAAATCCCCTTGCGGGGATGTGTTCTGTGTTTTTCAGTATAAATTTAAATCACAAGAAATATCCCCTTAACCAAAAAGGAACAAGAGGAGGGCGAAAAATTATTTGTAACAATAACTCTACTATTCATTATAAATTCTCCTTAAACACAATTTTACTGTACAAAAAAACTTCATTTGTGTCAATGGACAATAATCAATTATCTTATAATGCGTAATTATGAAAAAACATTACGGATCAGAGCTGAAGGCAGGTAGAATACATTCGTCACGTGTCCACCTTATAGACTCTTTAGCCAGTCGTATAGGTGGGAATATTGATCCTATGCGACTATTACTCAAATTAGGCGAGGTACTACAACTGGGTGGCACTTCTACCGCACAACACAAGTACATAGTGTCAGACTGACAGATAAAAAACGGCGCATACTTGCAGAAAGTTGAGACTACATTAGAAGAGAGGGAAAGAGCCATAAGAATCTGCTATAGTGGTTTATCTGACACTGTGGGACGATAGCCACGTAAAATTCTTTAGACATTCTAGTAATCAATGCAACATGAATTGTTAACGTGGAACCGGATGGAAGTATCTCTGAACAAGTTAAAAAAAATTATAGATACAATTTATAGCTGTTATGTCTTTTATCAACATTACTACAACAATAAAAGTCATTGGACGACGCTACGTGGATATGTCATGATTCATGAACAGTAGGGTAAAAAAAGCTATAGAACCATTGATGCCATTTGAAGCAATAGTAATGAAAAGATTTTATTCTGAATACGTTCAAAATACATAACCTATTAACAAGTTTGACCTTAAATTACCTGATGCTTTTTGGTCAGGAGATAATATATTTAACCAAATCATAGAACTCCAGCAGAAGAACAAGCAAGATCTGACATCCCTATAACTTATCCCGCCTTACTTAATCATTTATCGATAATTTCTGAAGGACTAAGGCAGCCGTGTAATTATACAAATGAATATTTATAGAACTTCAGGTTAATTTGACAAACAAGATTTATTGTTTTATAAGTTATAATGTCCATGTCCCATTATAAGAATGCTCGATATGCTCTGCTTAGTGTTTTTGACAAAACTGGCATTGTTGAATTTGGAAAACAGATATCACAAATAGGCTTCCAAATTATTTCTACTGGCAAAACAGCCAAAATATTAACAGAGAATGATATCCCCGTCATCCCTATTCAGGATATTACCGGTAACCCAGAAAGTTTTGATGGAAGGATGAAAACTATTAGTTTTCAAATCGAAAGTGGAATTTTATTTGACCGTACTAATGAAAAACATGTTAAAGAAGCTAAAGAATTTAAAATTAAAAACATAGATTTAGTAGTCTGCAACCTTTACCCTTTTGAACAAACTATAGCCAAACCTCACGTCAAAATTGAGGACGCAATTGAAAACATTGACGTGGGAGGACCAACAATGATCAGAGCAGCGGCTAAAAATTTTAAAAACGTACTAGTAATAACTGATCCTCAAGACTATACTCAAGTAATTTCTTTATTCAGAGAAGAAAATATTAAGCAGAATTTTCGACAACAACTTGCAGCCAAAGCATTTGCCCACTTATCATTCTATGACAGTCAGATTGCGCATTATTTAAATAAAGAAAAATTTCCTCAGGAAACTACTCTACCCGGCAGAAGGCTAATTAATCTACGTTATGGTGAGAATCCACATCAGTCTGCAGCGGTATATTTTGAACCAAATACTAATTCCCCTCTGGTTAAGTTAAAAAAATTAACCGGAAGAGAGTTATCCTACGTCAACTTCACAGACATTGTAGCCGGCTTGGAATCGGTTAGAGTTTTTACCAACCCTGCGGCGGTAGTGATAAAACATAACAGTCCTTCGGGTATAGCTTTAGGGAACAACAGCGCTCAAGCTTTAAAGCGAGCAATAGCTGCTGATCCTGTTTCCGCTTTTGGGGGTATCATAGTTTTAAATAAACCTCTCGACCTAAAAACCGCCAGAACATTTGCTAATTTTAAGGAGGAAAATGGTGTTTTAGTTGATATAGTAGCTGCTCCAAGTATAACCGATGATGCACAACAATTTATTCAAACTATTCGCAAGAGTACTGGTATCTATACTTTCGGTAATATTCCACATCACAGATCTAACGATCTGCATGCTAAATACTTTGACGGAGGGTTTGTATTACAGGACTGGGATGATAATTATAAGAAAAAATATAAAAATTGGAAAGTAGTAACTCAAAAAAAACCTACTGAAAAACAATTAAAACAGATGCAATTAGCCTGGCAGTTTATAGGGAGAATAAAATCCAACACAATAATTGTAGTGGATAAAAATTTGCCAATGACCAGGGGTATAGGATCAGGACAGACTTCACGCATCCGAGCTGCACAAATTGCCTTAGATCAAGCTGACAGATACTCTGAACAAGCAATCATGGCCAGTGATAGTTTCTTCCCCTTTGATGACACAGTTAAACTGGCTGCTAAATACGGTATTGCTGCTATTGTGCAACAGGGAGGATCAATAAATGACAACTTATCCATCGCCGCAGCTGATAAAGCGGGAATGACAATGATTTTAACAGGAGAACGAAAATTCTGGCATTAAGAAGAAAAAAGTTAGTTATTGAACTATACCGTTAGCATCTGTAATAATTCCATAATCATCTCTATAGTTTAGATCTTTATCCTGCTCATTTTTATCATCTACCGGAGTCTGTTCAATATAGTAAAGAATTTGTCCGGGTTTGATTGTATATTGCTGATTTTGGTCTTCAGAATCCTTCGGTGTCAAAGTAACTATAATTGAACCATCAGATTGTGTTTGAGAAGTCATGCTAAAACCCGTCATAACTGTTTTTGCATCACTAGCCATGTTGGGAGCAATTTCGTAAGCATAATTAAACAATGGGGTACTCTTCAAATTCATACCTTTGGAAATGATGACAGGTCCTTTTCCTTTAGCATTAGGCCCTGCAGGAGGCATAACGCTAGTAACACTAGGATGAGTGGTCAAAGCCAAAGTAGCCTGGGAAGTATTCTTTTTATCGATAATATATCCTGCTTCAGCGACAGCAATAATTAATAAAATAACTATAATTATATTTTTAGTCATAGAACTAGCGTTTAATGGTACAGTTACAATGTAATAAAAACGTAATAATTGTATGATAAGAGAGTAATAAAAGTCAAGTAAGAGGTGTGATGTTGATCACATTATTTTCTGATTTTCTTTTGAAAGAAAAGAATATAAATCAAAGGAAGAATCCCAGCCGTATTAATAATTAAAATAAAGATAAACCAAGTGAGTTGATTATTACGCGCAGCCTTCCATGCCCCTATAGCTTTTAGAATGACATCAACAATAACCAAAGGGATCAGTAAAGGAAACCACCAAAGTAAGTAATGAGGATAATACCACATTTCAATTTATAATCTACAACTAGAATGAGTTTAAGTCAACCAGAAAAAGGCTATCTTAACTTTTGTGTCCAGTTAATTAATTCAGTCAGCAAAGTTATAATCTTTGATTTGGTTTTATCATCAGTTAAGTTACCAGCTTCATCAAACTTCTTATCTCCATTGGGAACAATCACTTCTGGTTTAGATAAAGTATAAGCATTCATAGCTGCTAAAACTTGAATCATATGTTGTTGGGATCTGGTTGCCCCTGTCATGCCGTCGGATGTACCCATCATAGCCACCGGCTTCTTATTTAACACTTTTTCAGGTGGACGACTGGCCCAGTCTAGGGCATTTTTAAGCACCCCTGGAATAGAATGATTATATTCAGGAGTAGCTATTAGTACAGCATCAGCCTGTCGAAGTTTATTTTTAAAATCTTTAACACTTTGTGGGTCCCCTTCTGCTTCTACATCAGCGTTAAACAAAGGTATATCTTTAATATCAAAAATTTCCAATTCAGCATCATCAGGACAAATTTCCCGAGCTGCATACAAGAGTTTCTTGTTTAAAGACTCTTTGCGCAAACTTCCTGCAAATCCTAAAATCTTCAGTTTATTATTCACAATAATAATTGTATCATTTTATTTAGCTTTAACAAAATAAATGTTTAGCTTATAATAAGAGTATGCAGATTTTGATTATTGAAGATGAGACAAAAATTGCTCATATTTTACGCCAGGGTCTGATGGAAGATTCCTATAGCGTAGATCTGGCCAAAGATGGCGAAGAGGGGTGGGAAAAAGTCATGATCAATTCCTATGACTTGATTATTATGGATATCATGTTGCCCAAAATGGATGGTTTTACTCTTTGTAAAAAGATACGTGAAAAAAATATACATACCCCCATCCTGATGCTTACGGCCAGAGATGCTATAGAAGATAAAATAGAGGGGTTGGACGCTGGTGCTGATGATTATGTAACAAAACCGTTCTCCTTTACCGAGATTTCAGCCCGTATTAGAGCTCTTCTACGACGTGGAAACAAAACTGAACCGGTAATTTTACAACTCGCAGACTTAGTCTTGAATCCTGCCACAAAAGAAGTCAAAAGAAATAATAGAAATCTTAATTTAACTGCCAGAGAATATGCCTTATTGGAGTATTTCATGCGTAATCCTAATACAGTTTTGTCTAAAACGCGACTATTAGAACATGTCTGGGATTATCAGTATGAAGGATTATCCAACATAGTGGAAACTTATATTAAATATCTACGACAGAAATTGAAAACGGACAAAAGTTCACATGAACTTATTCATACGGTACGTGGGTTAGGATATATTTTAAAAACAAAAGCAAACTAAATATATTTCTATGTTTCATACAGCCAGAATTAAACTAAGTGTGTTATATTCTATCATTTTTCTAGTCCTGTTCTGGAGTTTAACTGGTGGGATTTATTTTTGGATGAACCAGTTTTTTGGGGACAGTTCATTTATAAAACATCATAATTACTCACAATCTATTGATCAGGAAGTCCCGAAACGAGAGCCTCCCCTGGATGTTATCATGGATGAATTAAAAAACATTATTTTGTTAATTGATTTCGGGTTATTATTTACAATTCCTATTATAACTTGGTTCTTAACCGGTCGAACATTGGCGCCTATACAAGCTGCTCATGCCAGAGAAAAACAGTTCCTAACTGATGCTTCACATGATCTACGTACTCCTTTGTCAATTATTAGTGCAGATATAGAACTTTCCTTACGCAAAAAAAGAACCTTGTCTGATTATGAAAAAACCTTAAAAAGTAATAAGGAAGAGGTCGATGATTTAATCGCATTAGTAGAAAACCTGTTATTTATTAATAGAGAAGACCAACATCGATCTGCTTTACAAGAAAAGATTGATTTGATAGATTTACTAAGTGCTCGGATTGCATTATTACAAAAGAGAGCTGACACTAAGAATCAAATTATATCTCTTACCCCTCCTCAAAAAAATATCATAATTCAGGGTAATAGTCACTTACTAAATAGGCTTTTTTCTAATTTACTGGATAATGCCATCAAGTATTCACCGGTAAAGGCCAATATTAAAGTTAAGATAAATTATGATGAAAAGTCAGCAGTAGTTATAATCAGCAACAGCGGTATCGGTATTCCTAAAAAAGAACTGGAAAAGATTTTTGATCGTTTTTATCGTATTGATCCTTCCCGATCAGAAAAGGGATATGGATTAGGACTTTCAATCGCTAAACAAATAGTAGATATGCATCAAGGTAAAATTAATATAATTTCAGTTGAAGAAAAAGAGACAACTGTTTCAGTAATCTTACCGCTTAAGCAAAACCCGGGAAAAAATCTTTCTTAATCTGTTTTTCCTGTATACCCATACTTCTTAACGTTTCTTCATGCCCAACTACCATGGAATGAGACCCTGAAAGATAAAATGTTCTTTCTTTATAATCAGGTACTTCCTGGGCTATCATTTTAGAGTCAATACGCCCCACTCTTCCCCTCCAGTTAGCCGGGATTTTATTTTTATCGGTTAAAGTATAAACAGTTTTTATACCTAACTTAGAATAGGCATCATTAAAAACATCCGTATAAATAATTTCGTTATACAATTTATTACTGTAAAACATAATGATAGGTCTTTTCTGATTTGTGTCGACTAAATATTTAAGCATACTTCGAAATGGCGTAATACCGATTCCTCCTGCCATAAAAACTAGTTTTTTATTTGGATCATCGGGAAGTGTAAAATCTCCACTTATTTGATTACCAATCAAAGGTGTTGTGGAATTCATTGCTAACATGGCTTTTTTTAAGCTACTGCCATTAGGATAGAATCTAATACCAAGTCTTTGCACACTTTCTGTGGGTGAAGATGCCAATGTGAAATATCTTCTATTTCCTCTACTATCAGGATTTGCATGTGGAATTGTCCATTCCATGTATTGTCCAGGAACAAAATTAAATTTACCCTGAGGGACAAATAAAAAATCAATCATATCGGGTGCAACCTGCAGTTTTTGTTTTAGGGTTGTCATAATCTTAAACTTCGGGCTTACCACGTAGACATATAAGTTTCCTAGCACCAATGCTATTTCCGGAGTTGTATAAAAAGTACCAATATGAAACTGCGGAACAAACATTATGCCTACTAAAATCCCGTATATAATTTGCAATTTTTTTGTCGGTGGTGTAGTCAAGGGTTCAGTCAACATGACAAAAGCAAAAAAGAAAAGTGATGAAGATACTAAGACATCTTTTACTGAACTGAATAAATTACCTCCTTGTAAAATAGTAATCCCAAACAAAGTCAGAAGAACAGCTAAGAAAAAATAGTAAACCAAATCAAAACGTCGGATCTTTCGCACAATCAAAAAACCTAATAATAAAAAGGGCAGCATTGCGCCTGTACCTACCCACCAACTGGCTGATCCAACCGACACGAATGCCGTAATCGCTACAGCAACCGCAACAGGATTAAATAAATGTTTTTTATTTATTGCCAGAATGTATTTAGAGGCCATGGCAAGTACTGATGCCCAAAATAAAAAGGCATAGTCTGTCCATGTTTTGGCCGGTGAAACAATCAATGCTAAAATTAGAGCTGAGATATACACAGACTCAAAATTTGCGGGTACCCTGAACGTTTTAGCAAATATTTTGTTAGTTAACCAACATATGGCTAAAATAAAAAGGACTGAAACGATTAAAGATACAGGCGAAAAAGGTAATATCCCCAGGAAAGAATAAAAAAGTGCTATTACTAAAAGAAAGATTAGGTAATACAGCACCAAACGATACATGGTGATTTTGTCTAAAAGGTTATCAATGATTTGCATATAATTTAACTTTTGGCTTGATCGAGAGCAGACTGCAGAGACTGCATGAAGGCTTGACTGGAATCTGATGCCCCGGAAATAATATTTACATTAGCATTTTGTGCTTGAATTGCTTCTTGAGCCAACATCGGATCTGCCTGTGAGTTAATATAAATTGAAGTCCCATTATCATTGGGTGCCTGCAAAAATTGAATATTAGTTATTTTCCCACCCGAAATTGTAGCTTGTACTTGAATACTACCATAAAATGCATCCTCTACTGACCCAGTATAAGTTCCATCTTTATATTGCGAACTAGGTTTTGGAGTAGGAGTAGGAGTAGAAGTAGAAGTAGGTGTTGGCGTATCCGGCTGAGAAGTTGCTGTCGGAGTACCTGTATTAGAACTGACTGATGTGGTTGGAGCAGTGGTCGGAAAAGAGGTAACGGTTGGCGTAATAGGAACTGAGTTAATCATCGCCTGTCTATTACTATTAGTCACTGGCGCAAGTGCTGGCATCTGATTAATTCCTTTTACCCTAGCATAGAATGAGTAACCTAGAAAAGTTGTTATAACTATTGTAGAAAGAAATATTTTTTTAGTATCCATATATTTTATTTAACAAAATTTATATTCTTTTCTCTGGAACTTTCTATATCCATTACTACATAAGTATTAAATCCACTAGTCATAGTTGCGATTCCTCTTTTGTCTATCATGTAACCCTCAAATCCGTACAAATTTTCTATAAAATTTATCCCCTTTTTACCCATAGCAAAAGCAGCCGTAGCAAATCTGTCTGCTTCATAAACATTAGGTCCAATAACGGTAAAGCTGACAATGTCTGATAAACTGTCAGTCCTATCCTGAGGATTATAAATATGGGCACCACGAATATATGTGCCGGATGTCGCTATCCCTTTACCCTTTAGGGATACGACTTTAATAACTTCTTCCCGATTAAAAGGATTACGTATGCCTATTATCCAAGCATGGTGATGACTATTAAGGCCTGCCACCTGAATGTCACCTCCTGCCTCTACATAATAATCTGAAAATCCTTTTTGTTTCAAAATGAGCGCTGCCTGATAAATCGCCCACCCCTTAACAATACCCGAAGGATCAATTTTCCCCTCATGGTAAATATCAAAATATCCTTCAGTTTCCTGCCTGGTTCTTTCAGCTAAATCAAAGATTGTTTGCATATCTCGACTATATTGAGATTTATCTAACCTTCCCTGATTAATCTTGCTTATCTCGCTATCCTCTTTATATGTACTGAAAGTATTATCAATATATTCGAAATAGTTGAATATTTCCTGAAAAACATGATACTTCACTTTAGTATCTATAATTTCCACAGTGACAGGCATTCCCATAATTAGCTTTGTGTGTTTCATAGGGTTTATTTGGCTTGCGAAAGAGCTGACTGTAAAGATTGAACAAAAGCACTACTTGTATCAGTTGCGCCTGAGACGACATCGACCTGAGCGATCTGGGCTGTAATAGCCTCCTGTCTAAGATTAGGCATAGCAAGTGTGTTGATTGCCTGTGATCTTAAAGCATCATGCGGATACTGTAAAAATTGTACATCAGTGATCTTACTTCCTGAAATAGTAGCTTGCACCTGTACATTACCATAAAATGCGTCTGCTACTATCCCGGTATAAGTTCCATCTTTATAACTGACATGAGCTACCGGGGTTGTATTACCATTACCCTGAAAAGGATTAGATAATCTATGCTGCGCAAGCAGGATCAAAAAAAATCTACCTTGATTTTGATATAGTACATATCCTCCAATAATTAAAACCGCAACAAGAGCAATGATTGTCTTTTTCATAGGCAGAGCTAACTATACAAGATCAACATGAGAATTACATGAGAGGCCCTGCGTGAGCACCTTAAAGAATACTGAATTTTGAGATGAATTTAAGCAAAATAGGGGAATCCCCAGGACTCACCAGGATCAACCAATCGAAGATTTTTATTTAAACTTCCAATTTGCTGCATCTCTGCTGCAGTCAATTCAAAATCAAAAATATCAATATTCTCTTTAATTCTTTCCGGAGAAGTGCTCTTGGGTATAGCTATCGTATTACGTTGAATTGCCCAGCGAAGTAAAATCTGTCCCCTTGATTTGTTATGCGCCAGGGAAATATTTTTAATAACATCTTCATCAAACAGCCTTTTACCTTTGATTTCTTTCACACCTTGTCGCCCTAAAGGAGAATAAGCCGTAACTGCGATATCATTTTGCTGCAAGTACCTAACCAAAGACTCCTGCGAATTATACGGATGTAGTTCAATCTGATTCATGGCCGGCTTAATCTGGGCATAATTAAGCAGATCATTCATTTGTGCAGCCGTAAAATTAGCAACACCAATTGAATGAACTAAACCTTTTTTGACTAAATTTTCCATTGCAACCCAGGTGTCCTTAATTGAAACTTTATCCAGCACTATTTTACCTTCTACATTTGTCTTTCCAATATGGTCAAAAGCTAATCCCCAATGCATTAAATATAAATCCAAATATTTTAGTTGTAAGTCAGATAGTGTTTTCTTACAAGCCTCTTCTACATTTTCCGGCCGATGGTTGGTATTCCAAAGTTTACTGGTTATAAAAACATCTTCTCTTTTAACTGTTTTAAAAACTTTGGCAAACACCACGCCTATTTCTTTCTCATTACCATAGATTGCTGCACAATCAATATTCCGGTAATTCGCTTGCATCAATGCTACTTCCACAGCATTACCTACCACATGAGGCTCTGCTTGCCAGGTTCCCAAACCCAAGACCGGCACTTCATATCCACTATTTAATTTAATCGTCTGCATAATGTGTTTCTAATATAACACAAATTTCTCTAATCGTCTCCTCACAAAACCACCTTATCTAAATTATCTTATTAGCTTACCATTATGATAAGATAGATCTGTTCCGTCTGAATCAGTAATTAGCAATGTTCCGTTGCCAAAATACCGATCGCCAAAATCCCCCAAACCAGGCACAATATATTTAGCAGAATTTAAGCCTTTATCAATTGCACAAACCGTAATTTCTACTTCGGGATGCATTTTTTTAACGCGCTTAAGTCCTTCAGGTGCCGAAACAATCGAAATAAGATGAATATTTTTAACTTTACGCTGCTTCAACATTTTAATCACCATCAAGGCTGACCCACCCGTAGCTAACATGGGATCCGGGATGATCACTTGTTCAAATTGTTCTAAATTTTGCGGCAACCCTTCATAACCCAAATGAGGTTGAGCAGTTGTTTCATCTCTTTTGATATCAATCAAAGCTAACTGTGCTCCCGGTATTGCTTCATGAATTGCTTTACACATGGGATAACCAGAACGTAAAATCGCTACGAGTAAAATCTTAGCAGAGTCTACATATTCTCCTTTAGTTTTACCAACGGGAGTAATAATCTGCCTGGTTATAACTGGTAACTTATCAGCCAAATGAATTCCTAATGCACAAGCGATATTATCAGCATTCTTTTTGAATTGCTCTAAATCTGTCTTCTCATCGCGCAAGACCGACAACCATTGTTTAACTGCATTACTATCAAAAACTTCAATAATTAATGACTTATTGTTTAATCTTTTAATTCGCATTTATTCAATAAGATTTATACTTATTTCCTGTTTAGCTGTCAATATTTTAGTTTTTATTAAAAGTACTACAAATTCCAACATTTGAGTACTTATTAAGTATACAGCCTTATAATAGTAACTTATTCAATTGGTTTTAGGGGATTTAAAGTTGGCAAGTATACTTCTAAAAATTACGGTCTATTTATGGAGGTATAGTGTAATCTGATAATTACAACTTAGATTGAACTTCTTAAAATTCTGTTTGCTTTAGAAGAAACTAAACTTAGCCGTTGGTCATAGAAGGGAAGGGGAACTCTTAATCCCAACACATTCTTTCTCTTTAGAACTTTTCTTTCCCATACAACTTCCCCATCTCTACCTAATACAGTAACCTTCGTTCCTATATGAGGATCCTTCTGGTTAAACCCTACAATATTATAATTCATAATTCGAGAGGAATATCTTGAATAAATATTTCTATTATTTTCCATAAGTTAAACTTTGATTCTATTGCTCAATTGATCAATTCTATGAGCAAATAAGAAGCGTGAAAGTAATATTCAGCTAAATTGCTGACTATTAAACATCTTGTCCTTATTTTTTTATTATATTGTGCCTGAATCAAGTGCAGCCTTTCTTATATAAACGATCCAAATTATATCTTATATTGTAGAAGGTGTCAAACTATAAGCTCTTTTCTATTAATATGTCCTTGCAGAGTTATTGCACACTTCTCATTATTAAGAATTAAGATAGTTGGAGAAAGGAGATGACTATGCCAGAATTGAAATCCGTCCCAGATCATGAACCAAAGCATTCCCCACCACCCAGGCCTGCACCGCCTGATGTCCCTCCTCATATTTTAAAGGAGTTGCTGGAGTTAAGAGAAAAAGTGGGCAAGCTGGAAGGAATGATGGAGGTCTTACTACAGCAAATAGATAGATAATGTAAATCTGTATAACTCCGCCGTATGTGTAAGTAAACAAGTTTACGACTTCTAATTGGCAGAGCAATCAGGACATTTATTCATATATGCATGATTTCAATAATTAATTTTAAAGTCAGATTAAATAATTAATAGTAGCCTTCTTACAATGCGTCTATGACGCTTAAGCACGAACGGCTTGCTTATCACAGAAGCTGCAGACTGGTTAAAGATTGTCGATCTTATTCATTGCATCCCACTAGTTACCCTCGTAGGAATCGCCAGATTAGAAAAGGTAATATCGGTGGGGGGGATAAAGACGGACTTGTCTACTGACCAATTATTGCAAGAGTAATTAATCTTCTGATTCAAATTCGGAGCTTGTGAATTATTATTTTGAGCAGATGTACTAGCTGTCAAATCACCTAAGTAGAACTTAAATCCCTGTTTACTTAAATCTGTCCATATATAGGCATTTTTATCATTAATTATCAGATGTCCATTTATATGTATACCTTGACTACCTGTTGAAAAATCACCTTTCATTTTCCTATTTGCAACATAAACATTACCGGTAATTATAGTTGACGCAGTAGAGGTATAATATGTGCATTTTTGCGCTTTGTTAGCCAGTAATAGACTTTTTAATGTACCCTCAAGGGTGGCTACTTTATTTGTTGTAGACTTTTGTACTCCTGTAGCTTTATGGGAGTGATTTAGTATTGGCCAATGTTTAGTAAAGTAATCAAAACCTGCAACGAAGAGAACTATAATTAATAAACTCACAATTAACATGTAAGTACGCTTCATAGGGCACAACATTTTTTAACATATATATTCTCAAAATACAATAAATTAGAGTTATCCCTCACTAATTAAGCGATTTTTTACTCTGCCGAGTCTTTAGCTTCTTCAATTTCCTTCTCCATCTCCTCCAATTTTTCTTTATCTTCTTCTTCTTCAAATTCATTTACCTCTTTTTTATATTCTTCCGCTTTATCCTCATATTCCTTAGCTGTCTCTTCATTCTCCTTTTCATATTCCTCATACTCTTCTCTTTTACCTCTGTAATCCTCATCGTAGTTTTCATTTAGTTCTTTCTCTGATTTCTTTTGTTCTATTTCGTCTTTCAATGTCTTTGGCTCCGGCATAAACTCCTCCTTCTTCTGTCTTTCAGACTTCCACTTCAATGTAAGTCTTAATTAATAATATGTAAGAAAGAAAAAAGAACTTGAGAGAATGGAGAAATTATAAAAGCTGATTGATAATACTAAGTGTGTCCCCATGAATGGTTAACAGCAAAGCTTCCTGTTTAGTAAACCATCCAATTCCATGCGCTTCTTTTTCTTGATATTTTAATACTTGTTCAGAAATTTCTACTACATAATTAATGTCAATGTGGAAATGAGCAACCTGTTTTGTGGTTGCTGGAATAGTATGTTCCATCAAGAATTTTGGCGGTGGCAGCATCCTGGCAGCTTCATCAATGAACTTAATATCATTTTGCAAGAAACTGATATCCAAACCTGTTTCTTCTCTTACTTCACGGATCGCAGCCTCAACTGGATTTTCAAATCTTTCAATATGCCCCCCAGGTTGCTGCCATTTGCCGAGTTTTTTATGATGAATCAGTAATATCTTTTTAGGTTTAGTTTTACTTATGATCCAGACTGATGCCGTAAAATGCTTTTCTCCAGGTAAGACTATCTCTGACATATTAGAATTTTAACATTTTATTGTAAAATAAATTAGATGATAATAGAGTTTAACTGTAAGAAGGTAATACTGTTTAAGACTGAATAGACACAAATGATTTAACGGCTGTGGCGACGTTTGGCTGCTAGTTGAGCCAAATGCTGTTTCTTCTTCTCTAGTCTTTTTTTAGTCTTGTGTGAATGTGATTTATGACGACTACTAAGTCCCGTATTTCGTTTTGCCATATCTGGATTATATCATCCTCCGGCATAAAAACACAATAATTTTATGCTATTTTGTGATTTTGATATTGAGCTTAACTCAGGTTTACACTTAATTTAAGTTAGACTTATGAGTGTGAAAGAAGAGATAAACAGAGGCATTAATTTAGTTGGAGTATCTCTCGTTGCTCTATCAGGATTTGCTTTATTTCCTGAATTTTTTATCCAAGATGGGTGGTTACATAAACTAGGTGAGGCAGTTTTATTTATACTGAGTTTAACCGCTGTTGGCTGGTATCTTAAGGGCGAGAATATGTATAGTAGATCAGTCCTACCTGCCATATTTGTGATTATTTCCCTACTACTTAAACTTTTCGCTGTTATATTTTTATAAAGAACAGCCGTTACCGATTTAGAAGATGATATGGATGCACGAATTCTCTTTTTATTAGCTTCAATCCTCATGATTAGGATAAACAAAAAATCTCAGCATCTTGCCTAACTCTATTAAACTTCTGTTAGAATAGACCGCATATGACACTGGAAGAAATTCTCCTTGACTATCTTAGAGATCTTGCATATCTGCGTACTTCTCATTCTTTCGGCTGGAAATGTATTTTTGTTGGCAAAAGAATGATCGGCGGATACAAAGTAATTGATGATAACATTTTACTTATATTTTTAATTTTATCTCCGCACAAGCTTATTGATTCTTTGGAAAATGGATTTAATAAATTTGGCTTCGGACAAACCTGGTCTCAAACAGAAATTAGCGGCGAAGATGACTTGATAAGAATCCGACCATTCTTTAGTGATGCCATATTCTATAGTAAAGAAAGAACCAAAAAGATGCAATAAACATAGATTAATTTTTCGGTAACTTTTAAAAGATTCTACCTCACTATCGAATAGAGATAGCAGCTTCATCTCTTCTAACTTTTTACCATAAATATTGCCTGACAGCTCTGTTATTTAATCTATCTACTAACGCGAGGAGAAAATATCTCAGCTTGCTTTGCCATTTTATCTTTTATAAACTACTATTTGTATGAGTTCTCTCTGGCAAAACCCCTTTATTTCCTTATTATTAGTAATAATATTCATTGCTTTCTTAATCTATCGCCAGCTTCGCCCACGTAAACTCAGTAGACGCGCTTTAATTATTTTCCCAATCATTATCCTTTATATAATTTTGCAATCTTTACCCGGTTTTCATCCAGACCAGGCTAAATTAATAGATATTGTAATTTCTGCAATTGTCAGCACTATTCTAGGCTTGCTTGCTTGTAGACAACTGCATGTATATAAAGGTCCAAGCGGTAAAGCCATGGCCAAAGGCAACTGGACCTATTTTTTATGGTGGTTAGCAGCTTTTATAATTAAAGGAGTTATCGCTGTTATGTTAGGAGAAACAAAAACGCAAAACATTAGCCAGGTGGAAATTTTATTACCTGTGTTTATGCTGCTCGTTACTAGAAATGCCTATCTGTTCTGGAAAGTAAATAAATTGCAGTTAGTTCTTCATTAATCTGTTTAAAATTTAGGAACAGTTATCAAACTAGCATCATTCCTTTCTGGGAATTCCACTCTTTTGCATATATACTCTTAGGGAAAATAAGTGTGTTATCATCTATCTTTAATCGATAAATTTCTGCCATTTCCTCTGAGATAGCTTTTGTAACTCTGTATATATGATTTCTTCTGGAAGGAGATATTTCCTCCACTCTTGGAGCAAAGATCACACGTGGAGCTTTGGCTGCAAAAACCAACCTACCGTTATATGGCCTTAAGATAGGCAGAGGAAAACCTGTAAAGACGATATCTAAAGCTCTTGTTCGCCAAGTCACCGTTTGTGGAAGCTCTTCGCGAATTACTTTACCTAATTTAGCTGTAAGTCCGAACCAAACGTCTTTACCAACTAATCCTGAGTATTCTCCGAAGTTATAAATTAACTGCCCCATGGCATGTGACATTGCATCAGAATTATAATGAACTGTTTCTAAATCTACCTCACGATTACTCATACTTTAAAGCATTATAAAAAACAGAATTGCCCCAGTCAAGAAAAAAGTTCAACAAATTTTTTATATCTACAGAAATAAACATCACAAAAATTACCGCTTCTTAACACTGTTTAACTTGTCTAATATAATCAGACCATCAGACAATTCAATTGTTCTATGAGCAAGTCTCGCATACTCAGGCTCGTGAGTAACCATGATAATTGTTTGTCCGTTTTTATTGAGTTTTATAAAAATATCTAATACTTCCTGTGAAGAAATGGTATCCAGATTTGCCGTCGGCTCGTCGGCAAAGATTATTTTAGGATTGTGTGCAATCGCCCTGGCGATAGCAACTCTTTGCTGTTGTCCACCTGAAAGCTGACTTGGGAGATTTTTTAATTTGTCTATCAAACCAACTTTTTGCAAAGCTTGCAGTGCTTCTAATTCCAGCTCTTTTCGTTTCACCCCCTGCATAAGAAGAGGTAACATCACATTTTCAATTGAAGTTAAGGTAGGAATCAGAGCATATTCCTGAAAAATGAAACCAAAATTGTTCAAACGATAAGCTACCCTTTTTTGATCATCAATCTCGGTAACTACTTGTTCATCAATCGTCACACTTCCACAAGTCGGTTTGTCCAGTAGACTCATATTATATAATAAGGTACTTTTACCCGCACCTGAACGACCGGTTATAGATATAAATTGTCCGGTAGGAACATCAAAACTCAAACCTTTAAGGGCAATGAGCTCTGTATCTCCCATATAAAATTTTTTAGTTAAATTTTCAATGTGAATCATATCATCTCCCCAATATAGCATCTAATGTATTTTGCCTAGTAACCAACCAAGCCGGGATAAACCCAGACAGCAAGGACGTTATTAGCAATAACCCACCATGAAACAGTAAATCGGAAGAAGTAATAGCCAGTGAACCGTTAGCAATAGGATAGCTAATTGGATGTAGGGCAAAATATGGCACAAACAACCATTGAATCAGGATACTGGCAATTACGATACCTGAGAATGCATAAAATATCGCTTGCAGAATATAAGAAAATTCTATTGCCAGTGCCGAGATACCGATACCTTTGAGAATCCCAATGTATTTTCTTCTCGTCACTGCATTAACAAAAATAACAATAAAGATAGTGACAGCACCAACGATGAGCGCAATGCCACCCACTACATTTCCCAAAATAGTGAAAGTATTTATAACATCGCTCACTCCACCTGGAAGTGCATCTTTAGCAGTCTGAATTAAAATATCTTTGTTGTTCTTAAGGTTATTCTCTAAATATGCTTTTGCTTGTTCCTCAGATGCAGTGGGAAGTAACTTAACTGCTATCTCCCCAGAATCAAGATTAGTATTACCTATTAGCTCTCGCATGGCTGTGGAATTCATAAAAATACGCGTATCAATATTTGTACCCTGTGTGGAAACAATGCCTTTGATAAACACTTCTTTTTGAGCACCATCAACCGTAATTCTGATTTTCGATCCAATATCAGGAGTTCGAAGAATCTTGGCCCCCAAAGTAGTAACTGATCCGCGTAAGGAAGCATACTTCTTTATTAAACTAGCTCCAACCAAAACTTCATCAACATCTGAAGGAGACAGATATGAGCCTGCCACAATCGCTTTGGATAAGTTGGTTACATTATTTTCTGCTTGCGGATCAATACCAGTTAAAGTAGCATCCGCACTTTCTGACAAATCAGTTGGTTTTAGCTTATTCTGATAACCATACTCAACAAGAGCAGGTGCCGTGTAACGTACTGTTAGGCTTTGAAACGTCGGTATACTTTTTATAACTTCTACGATCGTATTGGTGTCCTCAATGTTACTTTTATCTGTCGCTGGAGTAATAATGATGTCACCGGAATAATACTGTTTATATGATCCAATCACTCCATGCGCAATCCCCAGTAGTACACCCCCAACTAAGTTCATGTTAAAAAATGTCATCATCATGACAAAGATAATTAAGGCAGTCGTCCAAAAACTGGTACGTTTTATCTCACGAAGAGCCAGAAAAAATCCAACATAGAGAGAATTTTCTTTCCACATCATATTAATTTACACCTGGATTGGCAAGAATGAGTGTATTGACAGGCAAACCATTTTTTATTTCAGTTTTGGATACTCCCCTCGTACCTATTTCAACCGGAACTAATTTATGTGTTTGCGCTAACTCTACAAAATATAAACTACCTTTGTTTATTAGGGCGCTATTGGGAACATCTAACACATGATCTATTCTCAAAGTTTCAATGGTAATGAGAGCTGTCATACCCGGTTTAATATTGCTGGAAAGATTATTTACATAAATCCGTGCTGTATAATCCACCACTCCGCCGACGGTTGTTCCGATTGTATTCACAGCTTCCACATGACCGCTAAAAGTCTTATTTTTCAAAGCATCAAAAACAATAGAGACTCTCTGTCCAGCTTCAATACTAGCCGCGTAGTCCTCGCTGATATCTGCAGTAATATATGGATTGGCCATATTACTAATCACCAGTATTGGACTTGCTACAGAAGCAGACACAGCAGACTGTCCAGCCGTATTTGCAGAAATAACTACAGAAGTGTTGTCTGCAGTTACCTGATCACCATTGGTAGACAACAAATTTTCAACCGTACCGGTTACAGGTGCATTAACCGTAACACTTTGTGTTTGGGCATAATTCTGTTGGGCTGAATCTAGAGCGGCCTGATCCTTAGCTATTACATTCTGCTGATTCTTATAGTTGTCCTCAGCTGCTAACCAATTATCCTGTACTGTAGTAAATTGCGGTAAACTCCGATTGGTTGTATTGGGACTGCCGTCTGCATTTTCATAAGTAGTATTTGTAGCTAAATCGGTGTAAGTTTTCCAAGCTGAATACATACTAGATTGTAAGGCATAAAGAGCAGATTTGTCAGCCTGCAGTTGGCTGTTTGCTGTCATATAGTCAGCATAAGCTGATTTTTTTTGAGCATCTGTTGCGCTACTCTCTACATGAAATAAGGGAGCTCCCCTTTGAACTATGTCACCATTTTTGACATAAATTTTATCAAGTATTCCATTGGTGGGAGAAGTTACTGAAGTCTGAGCAGCCGTTTCATATGTTCCACTTACCTGTACGCTGTCGACCAAGTTTTCCCGGGTAACTTTATATACCAAGTCTGTGCTGTTTGGACTCAACAAAAAGTAACGCAGTAAGAAAAAGATAACAAAAACTACTAAGATTATAAAAATTAACTTTTTTGTTTTTATTATATTGAAAATAGTACTCATTAGTTTAATAATGTAGCTATATCCAGTATAGACCTCAACGTTATTGATGACAATAAAAACACGATACCATTTATTGCTCAATATTTACGACTAAGATTTAAAATTAACTGTTACTCTACAATAATTATTTGTAAATCTTTGTTATACTACGCACATTATGAGTTCAATAATCAAGAAGCTAAAACAAGGAGACTCTCAGGCAATTGAGTCTTTCCATAAAACCTATTCCCCTAAAATTGCTCGCTTCTTACGAACTAAGCTTGGGCGGGAAGAAGACGCACAAGAAATCCTGGATGACATTTTTTTTGAAGCTATTGATTCGATTATTATGCTCAAAGATGAAAACAAACTCACGGCATGGTTATTTAAAATTGCTCATAATAAAGTAGCTGACTTCTACCGTAAAAGGAAAATTAAAGTCTTCTTATTATCCCAAATACCACTATTAGAATTAGTAGCAGAAGAAATTTATAGCCCTGACTTTCAATTTGAAAAAAATAAACTACAAGATAGTATTGAGACAGCTCTAAGTTGTTTGTCAGCAAAACATCAACAAGTTCTTAGACAGCACTATGAAGAGCATATTCCAGTCAAAAGGCTCGCTATTGAATTAGATTTATCATATAAAGCAACAGAATCGCTGCTCTATAGAGCCAGACAGCAGTTTATTAAATACTATGAACGAACATGATTTTCTGCATAGATTACAACAACGCGCTCGTGAGCAAGAACAGATCATGAAGCGTGTTCCTTTTCCTGATCTTTTTTCATGGATGGCAACATCACTGGGAGAAAATCCTTATCGTCTTCTTATTCCTTTGGCTTTCTTATTATCTTTAATTTTGCAATTTGCCCTGGGTAAGTCCTATGATGACAATATTTTGAAAATATTTGGAGGATTTGGCCTGGTGCATCTCCATTGGCCATTCTAATCTTATGCGAAAACACGTATTTCTTATTTTTGTAAGTTATGTCTGGACAAAAACACTGCTTGGATTAACTTTTTATCCATTTATTTCTTCTCGTACAATAACCAGACGACCAATCTTATTCCCGGTAATTTTTTCTCCTCTCATAGGATTACTTATGCTTTTTCTGGCAGGCAGAGTAACAGCTCTTTTTGTCTCTCCTGCTGGCATTCACCGTGAAATAATTTCTGTCATTTTGGGAACTCTCCTATTTTCTATCATATTTTGGCAATTGCTTCTATTATATTTTTGGATTAGCTTCATTTTTGCTTTGAGAGCAAAGAAATGACCACTGTTCATATTAAACTTAAACTATGCAGGGGTGGATTTCCTCACTCTTTGATGATAAAATATCGTCACATTCCGCGATAGCTCAACGGTAGAGCAGGAAGCTGTTAACTTCAAGGTTCTAGGTCCGAATCCTAGTCGCGGAGCCAACGTTGATGATCAGCGAAATTTAGTATCGTATCAAAAGGTTTTTGGGCGTCATATCGGACTATTTTACCTTCTACTCTAAGGTTCGATAGTACAAGCTTGATTAATTGCCTTCTTTCTTCAACTTCCGAACTTACAAACAATTCATACGCTTTATTTGCCAGTTCTAACAGGTATTTAGCCGTGATGTAGTAGTTATCATCTGCTTCTTGTAGCATACTTAGTCGAGTATCAATATCTGCTATCTGTTCACGGAAGGACTGATAAAATTTGTCATACTCATTATCAGTAATACGCCCGTCTAATCGATCAAGGTATAGTTTTTCTAGTCTTTTACTATACATTTCGTGTTCTTCTGATAGTTTGCTGTATTGCTTCTCTCGAAAATCAATTTTACTTTCATGCGTTGTCCGTAATGCGTCAACGATTTGTTCTATAACCCATTCAGGCACACGCATATTCTTAAAGACATTTCCTATCTGGTTAGTTATATCTTCTTCCCGTAGCCATTCAGCCCCATGTTTGCCGTTATATTGCGTGCAATGGTAATAGACTAGCCCTTTGTGCTTTTCAGGTGTTACAGATAGTCCACAATGCCCACAACGTAGTAAGCCTCTGTAGATATAAGGTAAACCTGCAAACTTAAATCTTTTTTTATTAAACCCAACTTTTATTAGCTGTACTTGGTCGAATAGGGATTTAGTAATAATTGGCTGATATTTATGTGGGTATAACTTCTTATTCCATTTCATTACTCCACAATAAAATGTATCTTTGAGGATTTTATCAGTCCAGCCATGTGACCAATTAACACCGTATTCTGTTTTTAACTTCTTGCGTAGTAAATCCATTGAAAAGCTACCAGTTGCGTACCATTCGTAGGCTTTTTGAACGATACGAGAAGCAAATTCATCAATTACAATTTCTGTCTTATCTTTTCCTATGGGTACTCGCTTGTAACCAAATGAAGGTCTACTTGGATAAGTTCCCATTCGAAGCATTTGTTCTTGTGCTCGTTTGACGTTATCGCTTATAGCATCAGAGTAGTATTTAGCAAGCCCAAGACTGATACTAAAATTAAATTTTTCTACTGCGGATAGCTGACTATTTATTACTTGTCCGTCTGATACAAAATGAAGCTCTATCTCGTCTTTTAGTGCCTTCTCATAGAGCATAGATACGCGTTTATCAAAAATATTGCGGGATAGTCTATCTACCTTATCAAAGCAAACAGCTAGTTTATCTTTTTGTTCGATTACATAGTCTAGAATACTATCAAAATCATTACGCTGGGTCTTATATGCACTTTCATCAAAGCTAAACTCTTTGATTATTTCAAAGCCTTTATTTTGACTGTACTTTTTGAGTCGTGCAATCTGAGCGGGTAGAGAATTGTTCGCTTCTTTCTGCTCTTCTGTTGATACTCTTGCTATTATTATTGTTTTCATCATGATTCCGTTGATTCTACAATCTCTTTTTCTTCTGGTGTTATGTGGTATAAATCAAAAATAGATAGGTCAATTTGTTTATCAATTGTACTAATTTGCTTTAATATTCCGTTTAAACTATCTTGTTTCGATTTAAACCAAGAATGTAATTCTTCTTTTTTAGTAATATTTAACTTTATTTTAGATTTTTCAAGTTCTTGAAAAAATTCATTCCAACCAAGCATATAGAAAGTTTCTAATTTAGATGATATTTTATTGATGGAATATTCTTCTTTAAGGAATAAAATTGCTTCATAAGTAGCTTTGTAAAATTTTTTATTAAGGTCAATCATTATGTCAACTTTTTCAGCAAGAAGTTCTTTTTCTTTATCGTTAATAGGAGGAATAGGAAATTTTCTTAAGTCTTGTAATATAATTTTGGGAAACATTTTCCGATTTGCCTTGGGATTGGTCTTCTCAAAATAATAAGAAATTAAAGAACTGTTTAGCACTGCCAATAGTGCCTTTAAGGATTTAGGATCATTTTGGGGAGAAAGGATATTGATTATGCTTCTATTGTTTAAGTAAATTTCATCTAAATAAGTAGCAATAATTGCTCTTGGAAAATTTGAAGTAATTTCTCTTACTAGTAATCTTGGTCTTTCAAAAATATCAAAAGTTCTAGGTGCGGCTAATTGTTCTCCGTATCGCAACCAATAGGCATAGCCGTTTTGATAATAGCGAACAATGTTTACTCCATCTAAATAGGGATAAGTATTTTCGTCTACTTTTGTTTGGAAGTCATAAGGTCGGTTTATGACATCTTCTGCTGTTTGAATCGGTATACCTTTCCCTTTTTCGTACGCTTGTAAACCTGCCTTAACATCAAAACTGACTTCTAAATGATGTGTATGAGTATGCATTTTTTGAAGAATTTTTTCGTCATTTATATTTATAAATACGTCAAAGTCAGAATTTATATTCTGTTTCCATTTTATACCATCAACAATTTTATACTTTTGTAGTGTAATATCATTTTCTTCATACACATTTAAGATTTTTACGTCCGATTGCTCGACATTTTTTTGGAAAATTAGAATGACTGTTTCAACACTTGCATCTTCAAACGTCACACCATAAAGATTAATGATGTTTTTTACAGCACCATGTTCAAAAAGGTACTTTCTAAGTTTTTTAGCGGATGAAATTTTTAGGAGTGAGTTTGGAATGATAAAGCCTAGATAGCCTTGAGATTTGAGTAATCGTATAGCCTGCTCGATAAATAATATAAAAAGATTTGTTTGATATTCAAATGAATTATAGGCTTGGCTATAGTAAGTTTTTTCAATTTCACTAAATTTTTCTCTTCCAAATACATAAGGAGGGTTTCCAATGATTACATCAAACCCACCAGATTCGAGTATATCCTTAAATTCATTCTTCCAAGTAAAAGCGTGCTTACCTGCTATAGTAGCGTCATCAATAAGAGAATTGCCACATTTAATGTTTTTATCAAGACTTTGTAGTGGTTCAGTTCTTCTTGCAGTTTTCAGCCATAAGGCAAGTTTAGTAATATCTACGCTCTCTATGTTTAGATCCACACCATAAAGATTATTTAACAGAATACTTCTATCTGCTTCTGCTGGGTTGTAGTCAAACAATGTAAGATTTTCTTTTCTTTCTAACTTCTCGTTTATTTTAGCTTCATATCTATTTCGATGTTCTTTAAAAAGGAATGAATGAGCCTGATTTAAAAATGCTCCGCTTCCGCAAGCTGGATCGAGTACTTTTATTGTTTCTAACTTATCAGGGTGTTCCTCTAAATATTTTCCTACTGTATTTTCAACAATATATCGAGTTATATATTCAGGCGTATAAAAGATACCATCCTTTTTGCGTTTGCCAACTTTTTCCTTAGTAGTCTCTTTTGATCCTATCTCAATTTTATTACCATCTTCAGTTAGCAAACTACCTCCGTTTTCAAGCCCCAAAGTGATTGTCTCTTTAATTGATTCTAAATCTGAGATGCTTTGTTCAAAAATATGACCTAAAATATTCACATTAAGATCAGTCTCAAAGTCATATTTCGCAAGCTCGATTAATTGCTCCCATATATCGTCTTTTATTTTTAAATTGTCTAGAACATTATCAAAAGCAAACAGCCCTCCATTATATGCGTTAATAGGAGGTTTTACTCTACTGTTACCTTTATCTATTGCAAGAAATAATCCTTTAAATTCAGTCCATACACGCTCGTCGGTAGGTGAGAAGGAATTTATTGCTCGTTCATACGTATCCTTAACTATATTAAGGGGAAGTAAACTACTTGTATCTTCACACACAAGTGTAAATATAAATCTATCTAAAAGTTTCTGAGTTTTTTCTAACAAAACATCTTTTGATAACGTAGGATTATGGTTTACGAGATGATTTAATAAATCTAGTCTAATTTGTTTAAATTCAGAGTAAAACTTTTTAGTAATATTTTGTTCTTCAACAGTCGTGTCCTTTGCTAAGATGTCTATGGTACTTTCTTTATCCTTCGATAGAAAGTTTTCTTTAGAAAACAAATAATAAAAACGTTTAAATTCTGATTCATTATTTAAATCTAGAACATCAAACTTTTCGTAATATTCTTGTGTTTTCTGCTTATTATAAAGTCTTATTTCTTTAAAGTTAGAAACAATAATCCAGTTGCATCCTTCATATTTTGTTGCATAAAGGTAGGCTTGTTCTATAGGTGTATACTTTCCAACTCGACTTAGTTGTTTCTTGTCTAAAGGAGTCTTAGCGTCTTTTAATTCAATAACAGCTCGTGTGAGCTTTTGGTCTTTTGTAAACCATCCTAGACTGCCATCAGGTTCCATGCTGTCATTTTCAATTCTGGGGTGTTGAATTAAAGTCCATTCGTTTTGTCCAATTGTTACATCCGTATATCCTAAAATTTCTTCAAAGAAAGTATTAAGAAATTTGCCCTGTACTGTTTTTTCTTTTGTTTTTTCTAAATCACTATCCTTTAATGCTTTTTGCCAGCCATTAATAAGCTTCTTTGATAATACTTGTTTTTCTCCTGTTGGAAACTCAAACGATTCTATCTTTTGAGCTAATAGTCTTTTGTTTATTAAGTTCATAACGATTTATCCCTTGTAACTATTGAGAAAAGCATCTAGATCTTTTTTTGTAACTCTATATTGTTTACCAGCTTTTAAAGCAATGAGTCTCTTTGCTTGTATCCATCGATAGACAGTTAAATAAGCTACTTTTAGCATCTTTGCTACTTCTTCAATAGAGTAATATTGTTCTTCTGACATACTAATTATATTTATCATTGTTTATCATTTTGTCTTGAAAGTCAACTAGTTTAAGAGGCTCAAATTTATTCAAACGTTCACGAACTATGCGAAACGGACTTTGTGTGGCTGGTAGTTTAACTGTTTTAGCATCAGTAATTAATCGATACCAGCTTCTAGTGCTTTGATTTCCGAACATAGCTCGTAATTCACGGGGAGTAATGGCATCAATAGCTTGTTTGAGACCAAATAGTTGTAGAGTTTTTTGTGCTCCAAGAGTGGGATTATTAACTATAATATCTGCCAAAAGAGCTTTAGATCTTTTAGTTTGATAATCTATGATTTTCGGTCTTCGTTTTTCTAGTTCTGAAAGATAATACAAAAGTACTTTTTGAGAAATTTGAGCTGTAAATAAACTTTGAAAAGTTAATTTTGTTTCAATGCCCAGATTTGGAAATAACTGTTTCATTTTTTGTCTACTGTTGAGTCGTACTTCCATCCGAAATATTTCTAAACGTTTTCTTTGTAAGTCTTCAAACAAGTGAAGCTGGAGCGCATTATCTTTTTCAATTGCTCGTTTATTACTTTTCTTTGCTGCTTCAAGGTCTTTGATTTTGTCGTAAAACGCTACTTCATATGAGTTAGCATGCCATTTATAGCTGTGTCCATCATTTCTATAATCGGTTTGGTTTACGTCAAGAGCAAGTGATATATTTGCTTCTTTTATCTTGCTAATAAGGTAGTGAGGCGTAGTACCATCGGTAAGAGGGATATTTTTAGAATAGTGAATTGCTGAGACAGGCGCGACTAAAAGTAATTCATGGAACACTCTTACACCCATTTTTTTTAATACTTCTTCCAATTTATAAATAACAGTATTGAAGTCGCTGTTCACAAGCTCATCAAAGTTATTACCATAAAGTAATTTTGGAGCAGAAAACTCTATTGCCAGTGTCAGCCCTCGTTGTCCTGATGTATTAAATCTCTTTGTAAGTGTTAGACGAGGTTTATAAATACCATTCTGTAGCTCTGATTTTGTAGGATTTTGCACGAGTGTAAAGTAGCCTCGTGAGGCATTCTGTGTTTCTTTTTGAAATAGATCTTTATCAATCAATGCGATCATGCTTCTATCTAATGTCAGTTTCATCGTGTCTATCATATTTTTTCATTACATTTTCAAACTGATCGATGACCCCCTTTTCAATACAGGTAGCAAAGGACTTATTTATTGGATAATAGATGTTAATATTTTTAATTCCGACTTTTTTGGTTGGATAAAGAAGTCTATAACCACCTTCAGGCCGAGTAATAATACCAATGGAGCTTAGGTAAATATTGTTGTCTAAAACAAAGCTGGCAAAGCCTACTAAACCATTTTGTGGTTTTATAGGTATAATTTGGATTTCTGAAATCTTCATGTTCGTTACTTTTTCTTGTTTGTTCATTTATCAATAGTCACAAAAAGACCAAAGAGTTTTACTAAGCGGTTTTTATATTCCTGAATTTCAGCTTCAGATAGTTCTTTCCCATATACCTGCTCGAGAAATGTTTTTAGTTTTTGACTGTCATTTTTTGTTGTCATTAAACAGAGTGTAGACAAGAGAAATCGTACCCAACTGTTTACGTTCCGTATACGGAAGAATGAGGCTATTTAGATAAATTTTTATACCGAGGATTTATTTTCGCTTGGTTATAATCATATTCAAGAAAATTCGTGATGCCCATTTTAGCTAATCTGTTCTCAATTCCTCTGCAAACTTCATAGTAGATGTCTTTGGGGTCTTTATTATCGTCTACGATCGCTCCTTCAAGTTTCTTTGCTTCCTCGCTAAAGTAGATTCCTTTTGACTTTTTTACTAATGATTTTAGTAATACTAGTGTTCTTGCATCTTTTTTGAATTTTATCGTTTTTCCGTTGATAGATAAAACGTTTTCAGTAAGAGTGAATGAGTTCACATCATTTGCTCTTGGTGCAGTTTGAGGTTTAATTATGTGTTGGCTAGATTTAATTTCTTTTAGAGCTTGATTATACCTCCTATCAAGAGTAGGGTTATTTGGCTCCATTACTTCTTTGAGAAGTTGATCATATTGATTTGCAAGTGTATTAGTTTCTTGTTGTGTCTGTGAATTTCTTGATAAAGGTATTCCTTGTCTCAAACTGATTTCGTCTAGGTAGGTTTCTTTCTGCTTAATAAAATTTCCTATATCTGTTTGTGCCTGTTGCTCAAGTTTTGCAAGATTTCCAACACGTGTCGCTTCTGCATAAAAAGGGTTCTTGTTAATGGTATCTTGAGCATTAGCCCATGCTTCTCTTCTTATTTTAATTTGCTCATCTACCTCAGCTATTTTCTCATATAAAGTTTCAATTCGTGATTCGTTTGATTGAGCTTGTTTTGCAGGAGGTATATATCCTGTAAATTCTTGATACTCTGGCTCATTCTGCATATTGTGAAAGTATTCATCAAAGACGGGAAGTAGTTCTATATGATAACAGCCATCATCCGCATAGCCGTAGGGGTAAAGTCTTTCAACAATATCAGTTTGTTTTATCCTATGTGGAATTTTTAATACCTTTAATATCTGTTTGTCTTTTTCCAGTTTAGTAAATAATTGCATTAACTCAATATCTGTATAGTTACGGTTAAGTTTATTTGTTGGGTCTATTATCAAAGGTCGACCAGAAGGGGTTATAGTCCTTATGTCATCAATTGCGTCTATGAGGAAATAAATCTGTTCTTTACCACTCATCATAATTCATTACATCTTCGGCTACATTATAGTGCTCGAGTAACGTATACTCAAGAGCAGGGATATGAAGAAAGCAAGAAAAATTCTTGGTGAACAAGCTAAAAATTTGACTGATGAGCAAAAGATTGATAGAAAAATTATAAGATCTCATTTCTGTTTGAGAGAATTAATTGCTTAGGCTTCTACATTTACTATTACCTTATTATTACATCGCTAATTTAGTCATCATATAAAAGAAAATTAACCTGTCTTAAAGGGCATGGTATAATTCAGCCATGGCTAACTGTCCTGAATTAAGAAAGATTGCTAAAGCAAGGCTGAAAAGTGCAGAAACGCTTATGTCAGTAAATGATTGGCATGGAGCAGCGTATATGCTAGGTTATGTATTAGAGTGTGCTTTGAAAGCAGCGACATGCAAGGTGTTGCATCTAGTTACATATCCAGAGAATACGAAAAATGATAAGATAAATTCATACTTCATGACGCATCGCTTTGAGCAATTGTTAATTGTATCTGGTTTAGAAAATATCTTTAGTTCAAGAGGCCCTAAGGAAGCGTGGGAAAACTGGTCTGATTTTACATTGAAATACCCAGGTGAATGGCCAGCTATGAGATATGATGCAAAAACAGTTTGGAATAAGCTAACAGTAGAAGGTCTTCATCAAAATCTAACTGAACCAATGCATGGCATATTAACAGTAATAAAAGAAAGGAAAAAATGGTAGAAAAATTCAAACAAATACTGGCAACATTAAGAACACAAAAAGGCGAAGTTAATTTATTTGCCATTCTCAAAATGGACGAATTTACTGATAAATGGACAGTTCTTGTTTCGGCTCCTTGGATAAATGCTACAACAAAAAATGAAATTTTCACACTGGTTCGAGCTTTATTGATACAAACATTTACGCCAGAGGAAATGGCAACAATTGCTAGGCTAGGGATTTTCCCTAAGACTGAACACATTGTTCAAGAGCTCTTAAAATATAAAGAAGGAGCTGTAATTAGTGAAGATGAAAAAATAAATGGAAACGTAGTGCATAACGCACATATTCTTGCTTCAAACTCAAGTATCTAATATAAGGCAATATTAAAGGTTTCGTAAATTGTTTTTATATTAGTCAAGCTAATATCTATTTGCATTTCTTCTTTCCTAAATATATCTATTAAGGGGAGCACATTTCTTGTTTCTTGGTACTGTAACACTGTTTCAAAGATAGTTTTGAATCTAAATTTGATTGCTTTGTCCTGTAAAAAGAGGTTCGAAAATACAAAACTAAGAAGATACCGCTTTTCGTCCGACTTTCGAACCTGATAAATCTCCGAAGCTCTGTTTGCCACATCTAATACTAAGCAGCCAAAATCAACATATTTATCATCAGAGACCATGTCTCGTTTGATTTGTGTCTCAATATCTGATCGTTCTGCAAGAAACTGTTCCCGTTTTCTGTGGTATGTGAGTTCATCAATCACTCCGTCGAGTTTGTCGTCATAGACCTTATCCAATCTTCCCAGAACTTGATTAAGCTGTGTGTTAAGAGCTGTTAGCTGATGATTCCTGAAGTCGATCTCGTCCTGATGACTCTCTTTCAGTCGTTTCTTCAGCCATTCCGTCGTATGCGTTCCTAGTGATATGTTTTTCAACAAGGCAATGATTTGTGAATCAATCTCCTCCTCGCGTACACAACCTTTTTGTAAGCAGGGTTTGTAATGGGTACAATGATAGTACGTCCAGTGATGTATCTTGCCGTTACCTTTATTTGTCTTTGTTTTTTCCTCGGCAGTGATTTTACAGCCACATTCGCCGCATTGGAGCACTCCCCGATAGGTTAGATCATGCTTGGCGTAGACGGGGATCAGTTCGCCGTTTTTGGTACGAGCGAGCATATCTTGTACTTTGTCAAATAACATTTTGTCGATAAGTGGTTGATGTGTCCCTTGATAGAAGCGTCCATTCCAGCGCATCATGCCATAGTAAATCGGGTTGATGAGAATATTATAGTAATTGCTTTTAGTAAGCAGCTTTCTATTTTGTGAACTAAATCCTCGTTTATCCATTTCTTTTTTAAGCGATTTTAACGAATGAGTGCCAGAAGCATATAATTCAAATGTTTTAATGACAAAAATAGCTCGTGGTTCGTCGGGAACAAGTAGTTTGTTTTCCTTTTTGTATCCTGTCGGTGAAGAGCCGCCTGGCCATTTTCCCTCTTCCAGCATTCCACGCTGACCTTTTTTGACCTCGTCTGATAAGTTATCGATGTAGTTTTTTGCTAACACGGCTTTTATATCGAATTGAAACTTTGCATGTGAGTTCGAATCTTTGTTTAGTATAAAACTATCCCGGGTAAAAATAAAGGTGATACCATACTCATATACGAGTTCGTACGCCAAGGTCGCATCTTTCAAGTTGCGAGTCAACCTGTCTGGTTTTTCAATGTACACATACCGTATGCTCGGGTGGGACTTAAGATACTGGACCATTTGGTTGAAATCATCCCGTTTTTCGCTCGCTTTAGCTGATTCGATAATATTGAACTCCTTTATTATTTTTCTGCCGTCACTTTCGGCTTTGTCCCGATTCATCTTTGCCTGTTGTGGGAGAGAATAGCCTTCATCTTGCCGCTGACTGGAGATTCTGTTTATCGTTAATGCTTCTTCCATAGTTATTTTATTTTGTTCTGACCATTGCCAGTTATCAATGGGTTCGCCTATACGACTTTAGAACCCTCTGGTTTTTTATTATCCTTGTCAAACTGAATTAACGTCTCAATATATTGAAGCAGGTTGAAGGCTGCATCATGAAGCTCAGTTTCTTCAAGTGTTAGTCCATAATCTTTTTGTATAGCTTCTTGAAATTCTTTTAGGTCTGATATGGTAAGTGCTTTCATACAAGAGGTTTTTTATTTGCGTTTGCCCTGATATCGCAGCATGTGACATATTCGGCAAAGAAAGGTCGTTGAAGACGGCGGAACATAGAGAATGCGAGCTTTGCGGCAACAGTTATTACATACAAACCAGAAGACAAAACCTTTTCCCAAGTTGGAGTTCGTAATCATCAGCTTGATAGGATTCGGTTCTGAAGTTTCAATTGTGCCATTGATGGTTTGGCTAAGGCTCAGTTTTGCTCTTCCGTTCACGCAGTCGAGGAATAGGCTGATGTGGTTACTGTTCGACAGGTCGGGTGGGTTACCGAAGTACTCGGTATATACCTTTTTGAACTGTCGCAAGTGATCCCGGACGAATGTGCTGACGCGTACCATCTGTGCGTTCTCAACAATCGGTCGCTGGTCAAAGTAGTATCGAAACATAGTATTTGCGAAATTATTATCATTCATTAGTCAAGATTAAGAACCATAGGTCAGTTTGATTACATGCCAGAGCGTATATCCCGTTCATCGAGTAGTTTTCGTTTTAAGCTTTCATATGCTTCTTCAGATCCCAACAATTCTGTCATTTGATCTTTATACTGCTCGAACATGGCAAACGCTTGCTCAAGTTGGCTGTTGCTATATTGTTCTAGCGAAATTTGTGGGATGTACTGTGCCCAGGGTGACGTTTTATCAATGTTTTGCAGGTCAATTGGCATCTCAACCTTTTTTTCGTCTACCCCACCCTCTACTACACTATTGTTTTCCGGTTGAGAAATAGTGTAGGCGGTGGTGGGGTAAATGATCAATCGACGCTTATCAATATCGTCCGGCTCCTCAATGATGAGACCAGAAGTTTTGAGCATTGGCAGTATTTGCTGTCGTAATTGGATCTCAGGCAAGAATCTTCCATACACGGCAAAGTGTTTTGAGAGGATGTCCTGTCGAGTCAGGCCGATCTTTATACCAAGGTCGTCGCTTATGCCTTTTTTCTTTTCTTCAAAAGCCGGAACGATTACTTCCTTATAGAGGTTGTATATATACGGTGGCAGATTAAGCTCTTGACTCTCAGCAATACTATCCCAGATGTGAAACGCCTGTTTGACGTCGTCATCGTTTGCATAAATTGCTCCTTCTATTTCTTGGCGATGCAAAAAGTTCAGCAGAGCAAGTATTTTCGTCAAATCGATGATTTTGCCAATGTCGCGTTGGTGACGTGGCTTGAGCACTTTTACTCTTTGTGCAAACATCTCACGCAGAAGCGCGTATGAACCAACTCGTATATCCTGAATGTGTTTTTCTTTGATTGCTAGAATGCGTTCCTTCAATGCAACCCTGTCAGGATTGGATTCAACCAGCCCACGGTAGGCAGTAATATCTGCTTCTTTTCGTAACCGTTCCTCTATCGCTTCCCGAAGCTTTTCCTGTGTAATCTCAGGGGACAGAAGGATAAATCTTGTCGCCTCTTGCTCGTCTATTCGCAGACCTGCGGTACAAAATATGACAACCGGGAATCCGATTAGAGTGATGTTTTTTGTTCGCAGTCCCATCTTTTGACTCTTGTCGGTTATCTTGATATGAATTTCCTTCTCATCGTGGGAGAGCATTGGGCGTAAGTGCTGGAGCAACATGTCATGAGGCTGATCAAGAAAAATGAGAATTTTGCGTGAGAGATCGACAATATATCCGCTTGTCTCCTTATTGGGTGTTCCTGTTTGATGGAAGAATGCTGTCGGGCTGCAGTAGGCGAATTTATTTACGTCAGCTGACGGGAACAATGCTGCTATCTCCATAGGCAGAAAACTTTTCCCTGATGATGACGGTGCATTAAATGACAGATTGAGCTGACAACTGTCTGTATATGCCGAGAGCATGGTTAAAAAGGTAATGAGTTTATTTATCTCATCCCGTTTAATCGTGATACCGAGAATCTCGGTCAATTTTTCAATAGTAATCGATTCAAAGGTCTTATTCATATTTTGCTTGGTACAATTTCTCTTTGAGTGTTCGCAGGGAGGAGAATATTTTCCGCACGTCGCATATCACCGTTGGACTATCCTCAGGAGCAAAACTATATTGTTGGAGCAAAAGCTCGCGATCAGGAGTATCAACGAAGACAAACATTGCGCGTTTGGGATCAACAGTGGTATCGATATTGACGAGTTCAAACCCTTTGGCAAACAAGAAGCAGGCAATGTTGAGACTTTGAGTTTTGAAATAGAGATCAACTGCTGGATTCATATTTATTTTGCAGCAGTATAGACAAATTTACGTTGCTTGCATAAAACATTTAATGCATATCATGTGTTTAGGGAGAAATTCAATGCGTCACTGATCAAGCTTGAACTCATTCATTAGTAAGTGGAGCATTTTACGTTCTGATAGTTTGAGTATTGATGATGCTTTCTTTTCATATCGTGATCTAACAGGCTGGAGCGAGTCTTCTTCTATAAAACCGATTATTTTTTGCAGTTGAGGATTTTTATTAATTTCATTTATCACTCCTTGATTACTTTTGTCTTTTTTTAAATCAGCCAATAGAGTGTCACGCTCGACTGTCTCTAGGGGTTTATTTATTCTGGGTACAGAAGGTAACTCATCAAGTAGCAATGGGAGTCCTTGTTTTATTAGCTCTACAGCAACTTGCACTATGTCTATCTTTTCTGAGATTTTCATAGTTACCATTACTTCGCTATCTTGCTTGACAATGACAGCTTCAAATGGTTCATGAGTCTTATTAATAAATGGCAATACCGCGCTATAAAGGATGATCTGTTTAAAGCTTTGTATCCAGTAGGCGGGCAACTTGATTTCATAGCCATATTCTAGCAGCATGAAATATGCTGCATATTTCATAACTTTATTGTATTGAACAGGAGTTATGATTTTTTCAATATCATACTGAGTTTCGATATTAAATCCCTCTTTTGGGAAATGAAGATTATATCTTACCCTCATTACCTCCTTCTCAAGAAGATCATCTTGTTGGAGTAGAAGAATAAACTTTTTTTCATCAGTAGTAAATTTAGCGTTTTTACCTACGAGAGGATGTGATTCAATTATTCTTATTTTCATTTTAATTTTGATAGATGGAGTATACCTCGAGAGCATCAATATGTGAAGCGTGGACTTGGTAAAGAATGAGGATTAGAATGGTAAAATATCTTCGCTTCGGCTGTCCAGCGCTTTTACAATTTTATAGAGCTTTTCGAGCGTGATATTCGCCAGACCCTTTTCTACCTTGGAGTAATAAGATTCATTGATCGTAGCGGCGGTCGCTACATCGATCTGTTTTAAGCCTTTCTTCCGTCTGATCCGACGGATGTTTTTCCCGATCTCCTCTTTCTGACTATTGGTAAAATAAAATGCCATATAGCGACATTTTCCACAATAATAACAAGCAGGATTAGCGATATATACATACTTTGCGCACGAAAAGAGCCTTGACAAGCTGAAAGTAAGTGTTATAGTGATGAGGTAAGCTATTTATGCACGCCGTACTTGGTATTCTTTTCTTTCTAACGATCTTGTTATTCCTGTTAGAGATATTTGTGCCAGTGATAGCCCTGAAACTGTTTCGAGATAAAATCAGTCGTAAGATAATTCTGTTCTTTTTGGGCATTATCGCTCTACTTCTTTTTGTTTTAGATCTTGACACGATTGCTTACTATGCTGGATTTAGTATTGGTTATCTGATAACTTTCGTACAAAAGTTATGAACTATATTTTTATTCTCCTTTTTTTGTTTTCACTGATCACACTTATTATAGGTATCATCAGTCCAAGTAGCTATAAAAACAAAAAGACAGGATCAATCCCTTCCCGTAAAAATCTATCTCTTGGCTGGGGTATAGCAGCAATTATTTTTTTGGTTTTAGGTGGCATTACTACACCTGCGAGCAATTCATCTCCTCAAATTAATATTCCTCAAAAAATTCTCCAAGCAAACAAAGATATTACAAAATTTCCATCCGTTGCAGATATCTTGTCCGGTAGCAATAATGATACCCCCCCACAACCGCGGCTTCGGGATTTTGAGTATAATTCCGATAGTCAGACCGTGAATGTGGATTTCAATATTAACCAAAACTTTTCTAATTCACTTACGAGAGATGGTATTAAAAAAGATATGAGTGATATCTATACGGCAATCTATCATAACAGTAAACCTCCGGTACAGCTGGTAAATATTGGTGCTTGGGGACCAGTGGAAGATCAATATGGACATACGACGTATCAAGAATTCATAGGGACAAAGCTCGATAAGAAAACAGCAGAAGAAATTAATTGGGGCGATGATGCATCTGATCTTGAATTGCAGGTTATACCCGGTCTCTGGTGTACCTACCTTGGTAACGGTTCGCTGGGCTGGAAGGAAGCTGGGTCGTGTTATGAAATGGACAATCATCAAGTTACAGCTCTTCCAACTGCTCAAAGCACTTCAGGATCGACACCAACCTCTGTACCCACAACATCCATATCGCTTATTAAGCAAGATCTTCCTACGCCTATACCGGGTACAATAAGATATCAACTAACACAAGCCTATTTATCGAATGGCGGAAATAAGGATGCTGAGATTACCTTCGATGATTTAAATGGGATAGCAATTCTTACCTTTGAATCAAATGATTATTTAAATGATATGTCAATCATGAATGATGCTGCATTAGATCTACAAATTTTTGGAAATTCGGTATTTGGATTTGATGCAGTTCAGCAAATTCAAATTGCTTATATAGCTACACACACAGTTAATGCAGATAACACCGCAGGTATTTTGCAGATCCAGATGAATAAGAACCAATTTAATAACTTCGATTGGAATAAGTTTGAAATTGAGACTTATGCAAGCCAAATTTATGATATTACAGGCTCGTCAACACTATTTTTTATTAACCGACAGCTATCATCGCTTCTAGAAAGTCAGTAATGTACTTTTCTCAAATATCGTAAACTGAACGGAGTTTAATGAACAATTAAAACAGCGTGGAGTGACAAGGATCGTTAGCAAAGACTATTCTGAGCTTTCACAATTTTTTGATTATATAGTTTTCTTAATTGAAGAATTAATTCAAATGCAAAATGACTTTGTACTATGATAAGCATGAGGATAACATCTTATAGTTGTATTCTTCCTTTAAATCTGATAGTATTCCTTCCATGGCAGCAGAATTAGAAAAATTAGCTATAGATCTTGCAAGATTTGGTTACAGCACGGGCGCACAACATCTTCGAAGAGAAGCATCTGTTCTTAGAAGAAGAGGTTTGATTCCTGATTCAATTGGTCGCAACAATATTTTAGGTGAAGTTGAACTAACTATCCAAGAATTGGCAACTCGTGTGTATAATATAGGCGACGTACTTTCAAGAGTTCCTACAAATGCGAATGGAATTATTCAGTTTACCTTTGGAAACAAATCATTAGATTTGATGTACGAGTATGAAGATTTTGGAATTTTAGCAAAAAAGAGAGTCTTATATGGTGGTAAAGGTTTTATCCCGACTGCTTTAGGCAATGGCGGAATTGTTTTTGAAGCTAATATAGAACACTTTCGTAGAGATGAGCTAAAACCACTAGGTGTTGATCCTATGCATAGTGTAGCAGTAGGAGCGCATATGGAAGACAGTAGCAGAGACAGAGCACTTGCCTACTTAGAGGAAACCGGATATAACGGGTTCGAAACAAATTATCTATTCGACGTGCACGGAAAGGCTTTGAAGTTGAGCCATGTGCCCATAGATTTTGATAATAGACCTGATATATTAAACAACCTAAATGCGTCCCTGGGAACCAAAAGAGTACGAGGAGAGATAACACCTCGGGATCTCAAGCTCATTGATAACATACTCTATATTTGTGAAACTGCAGTACCGACAAAATAACGAGGAACTATATAATTATCCCCTGCATATATCTCGTGGTCATATCCATCGGTTCATACTCATTTAGCCAATCATAGGTTCTAAACGTGTTGATCAGTGTGAGCAAGGTTAGAGTTAGAACCTCAGAGAGTGATGGGTAGCTTCTTATTATAACTTGAATCCTATCGTCAAAAGCATATAGATAACCCAAAGGAAAAGAACACTAATAAATAAAAGAGATTTCCAAGGTTTTTCAGGGTTTGCCTGAATTGCATAAGACATGATTTTTATTGGAGATGTAGGTGATTTAGGAGCTTTATCTTCTGGTAACTGACTGGAAAAACTATGAAAATATACTTGAATTAAAGTAGCGCCAACATATAACCCAACCGCAAAACTTATATACTGCATTTGTCCAGAGATAACCAGCAAGATAATTAAAACTAGCAAAACCAACAAAATCACATTGTCGAATAATTTTGTGGCAGTATTTTTATTTCCGTACGATTTATCGAGCTGTTTGCGTCTAGTATTGTAGCTAAGAAAGTAGAAAAACAAAGGCTTTACCACTGCATGAATACTAAGGAGCAACAATAAGATTTTCAATAGTAGAATAGCCATAAAATAAGTGTAGCACAACCGACTTTTTGACATTTACTGTATAATAGAAGAAATGAAAACTCCATCTCAAGAAATAGACGACATAATCAGAAATATAAGTGATTGGCGGCGCAAGGTACTATCACAGCTTCGAGATATATTAAAAAATGCGGATCTACAAATAATAGAGGAGGTGAAGTGGAAAAAGCCTTCCAAACCAGAAGGAGTTCCTGTTTGGTCTCATGATGGAATGCTTTGTGTTGCAGATACCCTTAAGAATGCAGTAAGACTCACTTTTCCTAAAGGAGCTCAGATAAAAGACCCAAAGAAGCTTTTCAACACACGGCTTGATAGTAAAACTGTTCGCGCAATTGATTTCTTTGAAAATGGAAAAATTGACGAAGCAGCGTTAAAAGCACTTATCCAAGAAGCAGTAAAAATAAATACAGAAAAGAAAGTTAAGTAAAAAGTGTTTTTATAATCAGGAAGACTGGTAACAAAAATAACATTATGGACAATAAGCGTAAATCAATTATTCTAAGTGTTCTTGCCTGTGTCTCAGCAGCTTCCTCTGCGCCAATTGCTGCAACGCCGTCAGTAAAACCAATTTTTATTGTTTTACCACTTATCCTAATGGGTATACTCCTACTTTTTGCTGGATATTATGCTGGATTAAATAAAAGCAACAGATAATAGCTTGGTAAAAACTAAATTGTTAAAGAATTTACGCTTTGTAACTTTTTTATTTCTATCCACCTCTGTCTCAATTCTCCAATATATCTCTCATCCCGAAAAAATTGAATGATTGAAGTATAGTTTATGCTAAGAGTAATCCAAGGCTGAGGGAGCAAGTTATATTTAGAGCATCTCAGACCCTCTTATAGCGTCTTATTATAACTATTGAATAAGTAGCGATACATTTCGGACGATGGCATAAAAACAGACTATGCCAACAGATTTTAAACGAGTCAGATATTTACGACCAAAATACTCACAAAAGAGCTATCATATGGCAGATGAAAATGCTGCAGGATAGTCTTTCAAAAGAAGTTTCAGACATTGCTCAGTTTCGTTACCATGTGCTTACCCATTACTACAAATATGGACTCAAACCAACACTAGAAGCATTTAAACTAAAGAAAACAACACTCCACACCTGGAAGCGAACGTTTGAAAAGCATGGAAGACGAGTCAGCAGCCTTGTACCTCACGGGACACGACCTGAACATGTACGCAAGATGGAGACAGACTGGCGATTGATAGCGCTGATTAAAGAACTACGCAAAGAGCATGGAAATATTGGCAAGAATATCATTAAACCCTTTATGGATGCGTATGCAAAAGAGCTTGGCATTGCAAGTATCAGTGCTACTACTATTGGGAAGATTATCAAAAGAAGAAAGTTTACGTTTGAGCATAGAGTGTATCCACAGAAGCAGCAAAACAAGTTCAAAAAGCTCAGAGTTCGAAAATCTCCAAAAGTGAACACACCTGGCTTTGTGGAGATGGACTCCGTGGTAGTGTACATTAACTACGAGAAACATTTGTTTATGAATGTGATTGATGTGTTTACCAAAGTTGCTCTTGCTGTCTATGTACCCAATCTCTCCTCAGCAATGGCGAAGAACGTATTCCAGCAGTTTCAGGAAGTGAATCCAACAAAGATTCACACTGTGCATACAGATAATGGCTCGGAGTTTCTCAAAAATTTTCATGCCTACTTAGAAGAACAGCATATAAAGCACCAATTCATTTATCCTCGCATGCCAAAGATTAATTCCTACATTGAGCGTTTTAACCGAACGATACAAGAGGAGTTTATCTTACGAAATGATGAGATCTACTATGATATCCCAGCTATGAACAGAAAACTCACCAAATATCTCTTCTGGTACAATTATCAAAGACCTCATAGGTCACTTCATTACATGTCACCAATTACTTTTATTGAAACCAATCTTCCGAAATGTGGGTGACGCGTACATTACAGGGTATCTATTCAATGCAGTGCTATAATGAATATATGGATATTCAAACAAAAGCACATCTGACATGCCCCTTTTGTCACTTTATTCAGGAGGTAGAGATGCCGACAAATGCCTGCCAGCATTTCTATAAATGTATTCACTGTGGACAGATGCTTAAACCAAAAGAAGGAGACTGTTGTGTTTTTTGCTCGTATGCAGATAGCAAGTGTCCTCCAAAGCAACTAGAGGCACTAAAAATTTCGGAGTAAGTGATTGTTTTGTAATCATCTTATTTCTTCCCATTTCTGTTTCATCTCTACAAAGTATCCAACATTAAAAATAGGTTGGACTGCAGGCGCGTAATCTATTGGTATGAGGTAGTGTAACTAGGGGAGCATCGATAGCTAGCCATGAACTCATTTTTTTCGTTGTCTCAAAACAAAAATGACCTCAGTGGGATTTGAACCTGATATAATTCAGGTATGAAAGACGTTCGTATTAGGCTCGCAGAGCCAAATGATGCTTATGGAATTGCTACTGTTCATATAAAAACCTGGCAACACGCATATAAAGGACAAATTCCAGATTCTTACTTGGACAGTTTATCCATAAATAAGAGGACAGAAAGCTGGAAAAATCAACTTGAGAATTTAGAAAAAGGTGTATATGCTTATGTTGCAGAAGTCAATGGTCAAGTGGTGGGATGGTGTACATTCGGCGTCAATCGTGATGAGGATGTATCAAAGGATACAGGAGAATTGCATGGAATTTATATATTACCTGCATATGCAAACCAAGGTGTAGGATCGAAGTTAATGAAAAGAGCAAAAAAAGTTTTAAAAGAAGATGGATATAAAAAAGCTACATTATGGGTATTAGATACAAATGAAAAAACGAGGAAATGGTATGAATCAAAAGGGTGGAGAGTTGAAGGGAGAACGAAGACAGTTACTCACAGCAGGGGTTTTAAAGTAAACGAAGTACGTTATAGTATTGGTCTACAATGAGTTTTAAAATCGGTTTGTAACTGGAAATATCATGCGGAATGCGTGGCGAGTCAATTTATGCAACTTGTCTTAAGTCTGGTATGTAAATATACTCATCTTGTCTTTCTAGAATAATTCTAACGTTGTGTACGATGTGGAGCCAAGCTTGACGCATTGCATATTTTCGTATTGTGTCAAATGGTTTTATCTCGTCATAGCAAGCTAAACTACCATCTAATTGCTAATTCTGAAGTGTAAATTTCAAAAGTTGTCGTTTTTCAATCGGTTCAGAACTTTCATACAATTCAGGCGCTCGTTTTGCAAGGTCTAAGATGTAATCTGAGGTTATATAATACTCTTCGTCAGCGATTTGTAGTTTGGCTATCTTCTTTTGTATACTCTTCTGTTTTCTCCTTAACTCATCACGCTTTTTGTTATAGTAACTCTCAGTAATACTACCGCAGCACGCTCAATCATATCTTCATATTTTTGGTACCGTGCATTGTAATTATCCAGTAAAGAACGATGAAAATAAGATTTATCCTTGTCTGCTTCTCATATGCTCTGTGTTATATCATCTACGGCTTCCTGAGACATCTCAAAGCCACTGAAGTATTGTTTGAATTGGCTTGTTAGATCATCCTCTGTTACCCATTTTGCGTTTTCGTGTTTGCCGCGATATTGCGTGCAATGGTAATAAATATATTTACCTTTTTTCTTTTCAGGTGTAATCATGCACACGCACGTCATGCATTGTAAAACCCTCTATAAACATAAGGTAAGCCAGTAAATTTAAAATGCTTCCTGTTATAGCCAGCCTTTATTTGTTGAACTTTTTCAAATAAGTCAGGTGCTATTATCGGTTCATAATTGTGAGGATATTCTTTGTCGTCATATACCATAATGCCGTAGTAAAATTTATTCTTGAGAATTGCGTTAACGTATCTTTTTGAAAAGGTAAGATCAAATACTTCTTTGACCTTACCTCGTACCTCAAGCATGGAAAAACTGCCTGATGAATACCACTCGTACATTTTTTCAACAACTTTTGCTTCAAATGGGTCAGGTATTATCCATTTCTTTTTGTCTTCCTGCGTTATATTCTGGTATCCGTAAGGAGCTTTTTGAAGCCATTCGTTATTTTTCAGTTTATACATGGCACTATTTTTAGCATCCTTTTTCAAGCGGTTTAGGTATTGTTTGGCTAAAAACACTTTCAAGTCCCAGTCTACAATCTCCCGTCCTACTGTTGTCTTATCCATTATTAGTCGGTTATAAACTAGATGAAGTTCTTTGTCGCAATCAAGTCGTAGGTCATCCATTGCAACGGCATCACGATATTTTCTTGTTATCCGGCCAACTCTGTAAGCTATAACGGCTTTGACTTCAGGATGTTGCTTAACGACGTAGCCAACCATTTCGAGGAGCTTTTTTCTAATCTTGCGGTCTGCACTTTCACTAAATCTGTACTCTCTTACTACCTCAAGTTCTTTTTTTTGAGCATAGTCATGTAGAGTTTATAGCTGGTTATCTAAAGAAAGTCCTTCCTCTTCATGTCTTGCCGTTGAAACTCTGGCTAAAATAACTGCTTTCATATTTGTAATTATTCCATTCCATAGTTATAGAACTAACATGGAATCATAACTTTTATTTGGTTTCTCCAAAGACCCTCTTTATTAAAGGAATTTTCATAAGCATGATAGTACTAATATAAGATAATGCAAAAATTACAAACCACTTTATGAAAATATATATCCACGCCGGAGCAATATGGTCAAATAAATGAAATCTTGAATCAAGAATATCTAGAAAAAAAGTATGGAGTACATAAATTCCCAGCGAAGCTCTGGCAATTGAAAAGATAAGTTTTTTAGTAAATGGATTTACTAAAAGTGATTGGAATTTAAGCCTAATTAGTAATATAAATGTACAGAGAGCCATAATGACAACATTTATGCTGAGGTATGAATCAGAATAAAAAGAAAGACAGCCGTGTGAATCAAGTAGATGATTTCCTTGATTATGCAAGAAATAGTAAAAATAGCCTAAACCGATGGTAAATAGTAAAGCAATTGAGTAAGTTATTAACAGTTTACTACTCTTAATGTTATTTGCGTTATTCCCAAAAAAATAGCCTGCGACAAATAAGCCAGTGTAAGGCAGCCAGTAAGTAAAAGAATCAGCAGGTGAGCATAGATAAAAAAGGTATTGGCTTATAAAAGCAAGCACACCTGCTGATAGAGCAAATATCGTAAAGTTTCTTTGTGTTAAATAATTTGTTTTCTGTAAATAAGCCCTGATAATTGGTGCTACGATGTAAAGTCCTACAAGTATTATTAGGAAATAGAGGTCGAGTACATTTACTGTTAACAGTCTGACAATTATAGATTGATTTAAATTAACAAATGAAGGTTTCCCTCCATTCCATATAACATCAGCTACAAACCAAAATAGAAGTGGAATAATAATACGATTTGCTGTACGTTTTAATGATTTACTAAACGATTCATCCTTGTTTAGTATGAAATATCCGCTTAACATTATGAAAAGTGGAATTGCAATACGAGAAAAAGAATTTAATATTATAGCTATCCACCATGAAATTCCTCCAAAAAAATCTGGTCTTCCATATACTGCATTTGCTGTGTGGATAAGTACCACCCCAGCGATTGCAAGAACGCGGATAACATCAGCTGAAAATTTATAACTTTTCTCTTGTGGTTGTAGTATATTCTGAGTATTATTGTATTGCTTTGCCATGTTATTTACTGCTTCCAGCTTCAATAAAACTTTGAAGGTCTATATTCTTAATACGATATTGTTTTTGTACAAGATATGCTTTTAATTTTCCTGCTCTTATCCAGAGATAAACAGTCATATAAGCAACTTTGAGGATTTGAGCCACATCTTTGGCTGTGTAAAATTTTTCTTCCATATCTTGTCGTTAACTTATATTAACATTATTTAACACCTCAGTCTGAAAATCAACGAGCTTAAGCGTCATAAATTCAGTAATAGCAGCTTTAACAGAAGCAAAAGAACTTTCATGTTCCGGGTAAGAGTATTTTTTCAGCTATTCAGAGTGTGAGATTATTTTACCTCTTTTTATGCATCTGCTCTAATCGTTAATTTGTCTGGTTGTTATATTGATCGATTGGAAGTATGACTTGGTAGGTGTAATTACTTTTCTTGGATTTGGCTTGTTTTACTTATGGAATGTGGGTTTTGATTGATAACTAAGTTGGTATTTTGTAATTGTATAGCCTTCGCTTGTCATCGGTATGCTATTTGTTATCTCTTTACAAGCACATAAATGAACACGCGTGAGGTTAGCCCCTTACATACGACTTTGCTGTATACCAATAAATAAAATCAGAGGTGAAAAATGTTTTAAAAAGAGATATCGATCTGGAGGATGTTATTTTAGTTGAAGGAGTGCATGGAGGGAAAAATGTAGCTCAATATCCGATTCTACAGCCTGAATTTAGTCTTCGTTATGGACTCCATGTTGAAAGATGAAAGTACGGATTAAGACATCAGATCTCACTTTGAGTAATTACTGGAAACTTCTAGTAACTGTGTATTAGATTAAATAATCTTTCAGTTTATTTCCGCGGGAAGGATGACGCAATTTACGTAAAGCCTTCGCCTCAATTTGACGAATACGCTCACGAGTAACAGCAAACATACGTCCAACTTCTTCTAATGTTTTTGGTCGTCCATCTTTAAGGCCAAATCTTTCTTCCAGCACACGTCTTTCACGATCTGAAAGTGTTCCTAATACCTGTTCCACTTGTTCTTTCAGTAATTCGCGCGAAGCGGAATCAAACAAAGTTGGAGCTGAACTATCATGAATAAAATCTCCCAAACGTGAATCTTCTTCATCGCCAACTGGGGACTCCAGACTGGCTGGATTCTGAGATATTTTAATAATCTCCAAAGCCTTATCAGGCTCAATTCCCAAAGTTTTAGCAACTTCTTCAGGAGTAGGCTCTCTACCCAATTCCTGCATCAATTTACGGGAGGTTCTCAAAAAACGGTTAATATTTTCAACCATATGTACTGGAATACGAATAGTTCTAGCTTGATCGGCAATAGCACGAGTTACTGACTGGCGTATCCACCATGTTGCATAAGTGGAGAACTTATAACCGCGTCTCCAGTCATATTTCTCTACGGCACGGATTAAACCTTGATTACCTTCCTGAATCAAATCCAGTAGAGATAAACCACGACCAATATATTTTTTGGCAATAGAGACTACTAAACGTAAATTAGAGTTAATAAGAGTTTGCTTAGCCTTTTTATCACCCTTCTCAACTTTTTTTGCTAATTCAATCTCCTGATTAAAAGTTAGTAGAGGAATGCGACCAATCTCTTTTAAGTACATTCTCACGGGATCAGATACAGTACCTTCAGCAAGTACCGTCAAAGCCTCCAGCTCTTTTTCTAAATCAGCAATTGGTTTTTGCTCGTCTGGTTCCTGCGCCATGTTTTCATAGACATCCGTATTCTGACGCAACAATTTATCATATAGAGTATCCAATTCTAAAATATGTTCTTCCGGACGAGAAAAAATTCCCATGATTTCATCCTGGGTAATATATCCACGCTTTTTAGCGTTTGTAACAATGTCATTCATGATACTGGGAAGTTTTACCTGTTTAGTCATAATTTATACAACACAATAAACCTGGACAGACCAGGTTTATTTAATCATTGAATTCAGTATAGCATCTTTCGCTAATAATGCAAGCAAGCACATTAACCTACTTATATCGAGCCAAAACTGCCCTTACACGAGATTGCATACTGGCTCCATGTTCACGAAGATATAACATACACATATTAAGACATGTATTCAAAGCTGGCTTATCACTTAAATTATAACCTGCCCAGGGATGAGGAAAGCCTTGTGTCTCAATAAAACTAATGTTACTTCTAAGCTGATCAAAGTTATATTCCCCCCGCAGAGACTCAAAGTTATTAATTCCGATATCACAAGAGAAAAAAGGCAGTTTTACCCCTATTTTTCCTTCCAATGATATAATCGCATCCTCAAGGAAATGATTAAGATTAGATAGTTGGTGTTGATCATTATTTAAAGAACTGGCCGACATATTGACCATGCTCTCCACCATCTCATTAAGAGTTTCTCCTGAAACAGAATTGATCCTGTTACCCATAAAGGGAAGCCGAATTCTTCGTCTTGCTTTTTGTCTTTCGGGTCTCCGACTAGTAAAATCTTTATCTCCATCAGAGAATCCTTCTTCATATTGAAATGCAGCCACATAATTTTGCCCTTTTCTATCACGATATCTTATATATCTGATATCTGTACTGATTGGTATTTTTTTCTGAATAACTGTATCTTCTTCTAAAGCTGAAAGATATCTTCTAAATTCTTGCGACTCTAATGACAAACCAGTTGTTTGGCCGACCAAGTCTCTTTGCCGTGTACCATTCAAAGGCTTACAAAACATATTTTCTACTCCGGAACCGGCATAATATTCTTTTACGACTGCTAACCTTTCCTCATCATTTAAAGTCGCTTTAACTATAAGCCCTCGCGGAGCTTGATATCCCAACTCCCGCATGAGTCGAGGAAATTCAACTTTGTTGCCTAAGGGTCTGGCTTCTGGACCATGTAAAACTTCCATCATATCCTGTTCTCCTTGTGAAAGTTTTTCCTTAGTAAAGTTTTTGTTATAAATATCCCAAATTACTCTCCCCACAGGATAATTTTTTAAAATCAAGCTTAGTCTATTAATTAATTCTCCACTCTGAGCTCTGTCATGTAATACATCTTGTGTTCGGGGATCAAAAACTGAAGAATATTCTCCTGACTCCCTCATTTTGTAATTATATCCCTTTTCCTCTATTTAACATTCATTGCCTGTAGCTGCTTAGTGATCTCTACGCTTTCAGCTTCCAGCTGCTCTACTTCTTCCAATTTATCTTCTGCCTCTTTTTGCTTAATCTGCTTACCCAATTCCTGAATTCGCTCCCGCAAATACATTTCTTTTAACTGCCCGGCTGTTTTACTTATCTCAACCAAATAGTCCTCGGGGGTCAGTTTTGGTAATGGAAATAATAATGACTTGTTGTAAATAGTTGTCAATTCTTCAGGTAAATGATGTAGAAATACCTCATGATCAAACATCGCCTGCTGCAGAGTCTTCACAAAAGTTAGCAGATGGAAAATTATTTTTTGATAAGCTCTTTCATTATTTAAAGAGGAATCAAGTGCTGTAATGATTTGTAAAACAGCTGTTTTAGGATCATCATGCTGTACAATTAATGAAACAAGATATTCTTCCAGTCTCTCCTGACGAGTTTGCTTTTCTGACTGGACAATTTCACCCTTCTGTGTCTCTAGAGGTCTTTCTATTCTCTCAATCTCTCTATTAAGACTTTCATAAGAGGTATCCAGAGCAGCACTGAGTTTTTTTAGATAATGCTCACGTACAACTGAATTCTCAATCGTGGCAACCACTGGCAAGAAGCTCTCTACGATATTTCTTTTACCTTGCGCACTGGCCTTATCCTGACCTTTTATTGACTCATCAAATAGATAATCATATACCGGAATATCATGCTTAAGAGCTTGCTTAAAACCTAACTCATTATTTTTAATAGCTTCATCCGGATCTTTACCATTAGGAATGATTACTACTGTTGTTTGTAAGTTCTTTTTCTCCAGCAAGGGAATACTACGCTTGATTGCCTCCTGTCCGGCCGAATCTCCATCAAAACACATAGTAACCTTATTAACATAACGACTAAGCAGGGTTACCTGCTGTTCAGTCAATGCTGTGCCTTTTACTGCTAAGACGTTGGTAATCCCCGCCTGAAAACAAGTTAGTGCATCAAATTCACCTTCCACTAATATTGCCTGATTTGTCTTGCGCAAATGCTCCTTAGTAACCTGAATAGCAAAAAAGGTTTGCCCTTTATGATAGATTAATGTTTCTTTAGTATTGATGTATTTAGGCCCATGGTCTGAGGGAATTAATAAACGTCCGGCAAACCCAACTACATTATCACGATGATCATATAATGGAAACATCAAACGGTTCCAAAAAAAGTCAATTACTCCGCTTCGGGTGCGTGTACTCAAGCCAACTTCTAGCAACTCTTCTAACTTAAAATGTTTACGCTTAAGGAGATAGTTAGTTAGAGCATCACGTTGATCAGGGGCAAAACCTAGTTTAAAAGTCTGCCATATCTTTTCACCCATTTTCCTGGTATTTAGATATTCACGTGCTTGCGCCCCACTTTTATGCTCTGTCAAAAGATAATGATAGAAATCCAAAGCTAATTTGTTCGCTTCGTATAATCTCTCTTTTTTGGCTGCGATGCCAGTGGCTATAGGAGACTGCTGTAACTCTATCCCTGCTCTTTTCGCTAATATTCTTAAAGCTTCTACGAACTCAATATGCTCTTGCTCCATGATAAAACTAAAACAATCTCCACCTTTTTGGCAGCCAAAACAATGCCAAATCTGACGTTCCGGCGAGACCATAAAAGAAGGAGACTTTTCCGAATGAAAGGGACAAAGTCCCTTGAAGTTTTTACCAGCTCTTTTCAGGCTCACTGTTTCACCAATTAATGCGACCAAATCTATCTTTTCTCGAACCAAAGCAACATCATCCATATACTTAGTGCAAAATATACACTCTAAGATGTACATTTAAAAGTTAATTAAAACAGAAAGTGCAATTCTTCAGCTAAGCAAACAAACTCATTTTGCGAGAAACTTTGCTCTCTGCTACTCTGTATAACTTACAGCGCCATTGTAGCAGAAGAAGTAACTAGTGTAAAAACTTACTCCCATTCCATAGTTGCTGGAGGTTTGGTGGTAATGTCATAGACTACCCGCGAAATTCCCGGTACTTCATTTACTAAACGAGTTGAAAGTTTAGCAAGCAGATTATATGGCAATCTTGCCCAATCAGCAGTCATTCGATCTTTACTCTTGACCACCCGTATAGCAATTATTTCTCCATAAAACCGTCCATCGCCCTTCACTGCCGTACTATTAATACCCGTCATAATTGACCAGCACTGAAAAACCTTAGTATACTGACCTGCTTTTTGCATCTCATCTAGCACTATAGAATCCGCTAGGACTTGTTTATTTAAACGATCTGTTGTAACCTCCCCTATAATTCTGACTGCATGTCCTGGACCGGGAAATGGCTGCTGAAAAACTACCTCTCTTGGTAATCCTATCTTTAGACCAATTTTACGTACTTCGTCGGTATAGAAATATCTCAATGGCTCCAGTAACTTAAATGGTAAATTCTTCGGTAGACCCCCTACATTATGATGACTCTTAATATGCGCCGATCTTTTTGTGCCCTGAGAGTGAATAAAATCAGCATATGTCGTACCTTGTAGTAAAAACCTGACGTTTTTATGTTTTGCCGCTTCTGCCTGAAATAAATCAATGTATAACTTACCAATCACTTTTCTTTTTTGCTCCGGATCAGTGACACCATTTAGAGCCTGCAAAAATTCTTTGCGGGCATGGATTATTTTGACTGGAATTCCCAATACTTTAGGAAATGTATCTTTAATTCTTCCAAGTGTTTCTTCACGCATCAATCCGCTATCTATATAAACAGGGATAAACTGTCTACCAATCGCTTTTGCCACTAAAGCACCCGCCACTGCTGAATCAGTTCCACCTGAGAATGCACCGATAACCTTATTCTTGTCCACTTTAACTTTTATTTCCTCAACCATAGAGTTAAGATCTAATTTGACTGGCTTAACTCCCAGTCCGCAAATCCTGGTCGCAAAATTCTCGAGTAACTGTTTACCAAATCGGGTATCATGAACTTCGGGATGGAATTGCACTCCATACATCTTTCTAGCTTTATTCCCAACAGCTGCATACTCTACAGAAGGCGTGGAAGCCATAATGGCAAATCCAGCAGGCAATTTTACAACTGTGTCACCATGTGATTCAAAAACAATAAATTTATCCGGAGCGCCATAAAATAAATCATGAAAATCATACACTCTCAGCGTGGTAGGACCATATTCTTTTTTACCTGACTCAACATTACCACCTAATAATTGAGTCATCAGCTGCCAGCCATAACAAATACCTAAAATGGGTAGATTTAATTCAAAAATCCTCTTATCAATACTAGGAGCGTTTTTCTCATAGACCGAGGCAGGCCCTCCCGAGAGGATAATCCCAGCAGGAGAACTCTCATTCAGCGCTACCATTAATTTTTCTGGATCAATAATCTTAGAGGTAATCCCTATATCTTTTAATCTACGACTAATGAGGTGAGTAGTTTGTGAACCAAAATCAACGATCAGAATCATAACAATTTTTTTTAATAATTTTCACCTGGATTGGTAATTAACACATCATGCGGATGGCTCTCCATCAAAGAGGCCTGAGTAATTTGAATAAACTTAGCTTTTTTCCATAACTCTGTAATTGTTTTAGCACCTACATAATACATGCCCGATTGAATTCCACCATACGCCTGATCGACTAAATCAGACACTTTACCTTTTACGGGGACTAACCCCTCCACACCCTCGGCAATCAGGACACGATCTTTGTAGGATTTACCATGGTATTCATCTTCTGCTTTAATCTTGGCACCCTGTTCCATTGCACCAATTGAACCCATCCCACGATACTGTTTGAAAAGAAAATGTTGTCTGCCTTTAGTAAAAATACTTTGAAAACGATGAGGAACGTGAGCTTTATTTAATTCCACAGTCTCCCCAGGTGATTCAACTGCACTGGCAAAAAAACTGCCCATCATCACCGCGCTGGCACCTAGAGCCAATGCCTTAACCATATCTCCCGAGTACTTAATCCCTCCATCCGCAATAATTGGTGTTTTCGTCTTTCTGGCTGCTCTTACGGCTTCTCTTAAGGCCGTAACTTGCGGAACCCCCATACCTGAAATAATTCGGGTCGTACAAATTGCTCCCGGGCCCATGCCCACACGTACCCCGTCAGCTCCGGCACCAATCAATGCTAAGGTCCCATCATATGTCGCCACATTGCCTGAAATAACCTGCTGTTTAGCATAGCGCTTCTTAATATCCCTAGTCGTGTCAATTACAGATCTGGTATAACCATGGGCGGAGTCGACTAATAACACATCTGCACCAGCCTTTATCAGAGCAGCTACCCTTTCTTCATACCCCTTACTTGCACCAATAGCTGCTCCTACCAACAGTTTATGTTTTTTAACTTTTGCTACTTCATCTGCTTGCTGATCAATAGATAGATTACGATGAATAATCCCTATTCCGCCATTATTTGCCAATGCAATGGCCAATTTACTCTCTGTCACGGTATCCATAGGAGAAGAAATAAAAGGCAAATCTATTCTAACTTTTCTGGTAATATATGTTGTCAATGAAACATCTGAACGAGAAAATCCAGCATAATCAGGTAAAAGTAATATATCGTCGAAGGTTAGAGCAAGTGGAAAAACATTTTTGGCAGGGTCCATAATTCACTTTACAGGTTAATAAAAAATTTGTCAACGATGCGATGTGTAGAAGATGAGGAATTATTTCGAAGTATAAATTTCTTTTTTTTTAGCATTATGTTATAAATAATTCACTTTCCAATGCTTTATTTTATTACCGGCAATAAATTCAAATTTCGTGAAGTACAACAATTTTTCCCCGATATCGAGCAATTAAAAATTGATCTACCGGAAATCCAGGAAATTGATGCAAAAAAGATTATTGAGAACAAGCTGCAAACAGCACTTCAACATCATGACGGACCTTTTATTATCGAAGATACTTCTCTTTACTTATCATGTCTTAACGGTTTACCTGGTCCCCTGGGTAAGTGGTTTGAGCAAGTTCTGGGTGATCAGAAATTATCTGAAATTTGTGTCCAATTGGGAGATACGAAAGCCCGATGCACTACTATTATTGGTTATGCTCAAAATGCTGCTGATGTTCATTTTTTTGATGGAACAATTGAGGGAGATCTGGTAAGACCCCGCGGAGACAGAAGTTTTGGTTTTAATTCTATCTTTCAACCTAAAGGTATGAATAAAACATTTGGAGAAATGACTATCGAGGAAAAAAATAGAATCTCCATGCGTGGTATTGCATTACAGAAGTTAAAAACATACTTACAGCAATAGTTACTAAAAATATTTTCTTATGATTACTACAACAACTTCTGTTGATCAACATCTTCCATAGAAGAGGGATAAACAACTCCTAAATGTACATAGGCATGCTTAGTAGCCACCCGCCCGCGTGCTGTACGTCTGATAAAACCGATCTGTAGTAAGTATGGCTCAACCATATCTTCCAGCGTACCAATATCCTCTGAAATTGTAGAACCAATAGTCTCAACACCCACGGGCCCACCGCTGTGCTTTTTAATGATAGCATCCAAATAACGCAAGTCTAAGGTGTCTAAACCTACCTTGTCTACTTCCAGCATATCCAAGGCCTTAGTAGTATCATCCAGGGTAACTTCACCATCACCATGTACCTGGCTATAATCACGCACACGTTTCAATAATTTTAAAGCAATTCTAGGTGTTCCCCGACTGCGCGTAGAAATAGCAATCAAGCTGTCTGAGTCAATTTCTACTTTTAATTTTTTTGCCGCATTCTTAATAATCACCCGTAATTCCTTAGGTGAATAAAAATTCAACCGGTGAATTACACCGAATCTGTCACGCAGCGGAGCAGATAGTAGCCCAACTCTGGTGGTGGCTCCTACAATTGTAAATGGCGGCAAATCCAAGCGCAAAGTACGGGCTGATGGTCCTTTACCTACCACAATATCCAAAGCATAATCCTCCATAGCAGGATAAAGTGTCTCCTCCACTACTTTATTTAAGCGATGTATTTCATCGATAAACAATACATCCCTCTTTTCCAAGTTAGTTAAGATAGATGCCAGATCTCCTGCCCGCTCAATCGCGGGCCCAGAAGTTACGCGGATATTGCTACCCATTTCCTTGGCAATAATGTGCGAAAGAGTAGTTTTACCCAAACCCGGTGGCCCATATAATAAAACGTGTTCCAAGGCTTCTTTACGTTTTTTAGCTGCCTGAATAGCCACCGATAAACTTTCCTTGATATTTGACTGCCCCATGAACTCACCCCAATCCGCTGCCCGGACAGAAGTTATCAACTGCTCTTCCTCAGGCTCCATTTGTTCCTCTTTGATAATAGTGTTATGTTTATTATCCATATTCTTTATTAACTGCGGCCTAAATACTTCAAAGCCAATCTAATTTTTTCATTTTCATTTATGTTCTTATCTTTGAGGGATTTCAAGGCTGAATTTATTTCGCTGCTAGAATAACCAAACTGTTTAAGCGCTTCAATAACAGTCGCATTATCACTACCTCCACCTGATAAATCAAGATCAGCAGTGCTGCCTAGTTTAGACTTTAACTCAATAATAATTTTTTGTGCATTCTTTTTGCCAAGTCTAGGTACGGCGGTAAAGAAATCTGCATCAGCACGCAAAATGGCGTTCGTGATTTCATCCCTTTTTCCAACGGAAAAAATACCCAAAGCTGTCTTACAACCTACCCCTGACACCCCTATTAAATATTCAAACAAGCGCAGGTCAGCCGGATCTATAAAACCATATAAATCTAAAGAGTCTTCACGTACATGAGTGTAAGTAAAAATAGTTATCTCATCTTTATGTAGATCTGTATCTGATAGAGTCGTAGTTCCGACAAAAACTTTATAGCCCACACCATGAACATCAACGATGATGTATAGATCAGATTTATAGACAATTTTACCTTTAAGCAGACCAATCATATGAGGCAGTGAAAATATATCACGTAATATGGCTTATGGCAAATAGAGGATCATAAAAGCTGCAGAAAAAATTTAGTATATAATTATCATCGAGTATTTTTCGATCTTAGCCATGAAGACACAAAAATGACATACTGTCTAAACGCTAATTCACAGCCCTACTTACCTTACCTGGTGATATAAACCCATCTTTCTAGAAAAGGCATGAGTCAGCGCAACTGCAAGAGCATCTGAGGTATCGTCAGGTTTTGGAATTGAGGATAACCTGAGTAGGGTTTTGACCATCTGACCAATTTGTGGTTTTTCTGCCCGTCCGTAACCAGTCAGCGCCATCTTAACTTGCAAAGGAGTATATTCGCCTATCGGTATTCCCATCTGTCCAGCCACCAATAAGACAACCCCTCGTGCATGTCCCACCATCAAAGCGGTCTTGGCGTTAGTATTAAAGAATAATTCTTCTATGCTGATCTCGTCAGGCCTCTGTTTCTCAATAATCTTTTTTAATACGTCATAAAGGATAATTAAACGATCACCCAACGGACTATTAGGCTGTGTCTCAATACATCCATACTCTCTAACCTCAAACTTCGAAGCATCAACCTCTATTATTCCCCAGCCCGTACGACCTATACCCGGATCAATACCCAAAATTCTCATGCAAGCAGTATGGCAAGGAAGGACGACAAATGCAAATTTTAATAATTTTATATTTTATTAAAGATTACTGCCGCTGCGATATAGGGCTGAAAATATTTAGTCCCCGTTACAGGTGTCTGTGTAATATCCTTCCTAATTCCTCTTTTAATTCTTAGCCAGTCATATGTGTTTTCTACGTCAAGACGACGACTTTTTACAAAACGCACCCCATCCTTACTTTCTCCGATAGATGCTAAATAATTATCAGCTCTAAACAAAGAAACTCCTTTATTATATTCGTATACTATTCTTTGTTCTGTCGGGAGTCTATTTTCCCCCTCCAACAAATACGGAATAATTACGTTAGGATAATATTCAGACCCACTAAAAACCACTCCCCTCATAGTATCGAGAGAAAAAAGAATTTTAGTATACATAACTAACCGACCTATAGTTGGAAATGCAAGCTCTGAAGAGGCTAAGTTAGACATGACATCTGCTACAGTGAGTGAAATCTTGTCTGAAGAATCAACCCCATATACCCTATCTTTCAATTTATGATTGAGTTGCAAATTTCTAATTGGATCTAATATTTCTGTTATATTCATAAATCAAAAGAACTATGTATTATAACAAATTAAGCTTTGAATTAATCAAGCAAAGCTGTAATTCTACTAAAACAACGACCGTTTGACCACAAAGTCCGGTTTCTGTTATAATTACGTTCATGCAGCATCCAAAATTAATCGCTAATAAACGTGAGATCAATGGCAAAAAAGTTAAACAACTGCGCCGTGGAGGTAAAATGCCAGCCAATGTGTATGGGAAAGGTATTCCCAGTCAGGCAGTCGAAGTAAATTATGCAGATTTTGCTCCTGTTTATTCCGAAGTTGGAGAAACAGGGATTATCGATCTGGAAGTCAGTGGACAAACAATTCCTGTTTTAGTCAAAAACCCTCAAATGCACTTTAATAGTGCACAACCATTACATGTGGACTTCTATCAAGTTAATCTGAAAGAAAAAATTAGAACAAGTGTTCCAGTTAAGGTGGTGGGTGAACCAGCACCCGTAACCGATCATCAAGGATTATTAATGCAGTTGTTGAACGAGATTGAGATAGAAGCCCTACCAGAAGCCATTCCGGATTTTATTGAAGTAGATGCATCTTCTTTGGAAGAAATTGGCGATATCTTAGAAGTATCCGATATTAAGGCCCCCGAAGGCGTTACTATTCTTACATCGTCCGAGGAAAATGTGGTACAGGTTTCTGAATTAGTAAAAGAAGAGAAAGAACCCGAACCCGTAGTTACAGCTGCTGAGGGTGAAGCCACTATACCATCTAAGGGTGAAACATCAGCAGAACCTGACTCCACAACAGCTGCTCCCAAAGAAGAAAAATAAGTTAGATAAACTTCATTTTTTTATAGTTTCTTTTCCAGTTGTCTTGATGGGGTATAATTTGGATCAATGTCTAAAGCTTGCTGATTATATATTTGCGCAGCAGGTTTATTGCCTAACTCATATTCCAGAACGGCTAAATGATAATATCCGTCCCTATAATCAGGGTATTTTTGTAAAATCCCCTTCCATTCTACTATTTGCTGTTCAATAGATGCTCTGGTAGTTTTATCAGCTTGCAGCTGATCATACTTTTGAGCAATCGTTTTCTCGACTAATAACATTCCCATAAGAATAATGCCACAGACAAAACAAACTGCAAAAACATACAAATAAAGAGGCCATTTGTTTTCTTTTTGTACTGTCTTATTATTGATCTTATTTTTCTTATCTTTAGTTTGGGTATTCCCAAGAAAAATATATTTTTCGTTTCGATTCGGCTTATGAGGCGGTTTTTTACGAATGAACTTCCTCGAATTTGACTTGCTCATAAAATTGGGGGTCAGAATCAAGTGTTAATTCACTTAAGATTCCCCTGTCTAGAAAGATTATACCATCCATATGATCAATTTCGTGTTGGAAAACTCTATTTGCTATACAATGAGCGGGATTATCAGATTTTTTATCCCACATCCGTTCTCTCCCCTGCTCGTCTAAATATTTAAATTTAATCCAAGCTGGACGCACTACTGGAGCAAAAAGAGGTCCTTCGCTCATACAGCCTTCGGTAAATTTTAAGCTATCCCCTGCCCTATCTATAATGTGCGGATTAATAATTGTTAATAATTTGTCTTCTTCCTCGGGCATATAAATAACCGCTAATCGTTCTGGAATCCCCACTTGTACACCAGCCACTCCCCTACCCATACTTGTTATTTTGCGATATTTTAACAAGCATCTTTTCAAATACTTAATCTTTGACTGTATTTCTTTACTTTGAATTTCTTCCGGTTTTACTTCTCTACTCTTTCGTCTAATCATATCTTCTTCCCCTAACTGATAGATAAAACCCGAGGTCAATCCAAGCTGAGCATACATCTTCTTTTTATACTTCCTATAAGGTGGTAATTGAGGTCTCCAGGTAATGTTAGTCATAATTAATTCCCGAGGATTTTCCGACCTATTCCCGAAAGTCTGGCCATATAGCCGTAATTAACATGCCATCATGCCCGGGTATTTTCTGATAGATTTCCTCAGTAACGAATGGCATAAAGGGATGTAGCAGCTTCAGTATAATAACAAATAAGGACTCGAGTACGATTAATCCATCCGGATTTGTTTTCGTCTCCTCAATATATTTATCAGCAAATTCATGCCAGACAAAATCATACAATTTTTCTGAGGCTAAATTAAACTGATAACTGTCGATATATTTACTGATCTCTATGGTTAAATCTTCAACTTTTTTAATCCATTTTTGATCAAATTCATTAGTGTTAACTTTTTTCAAATTGCCCACAGAATGATCTGTAAAGAAAGTAATTTTCAGCTCTAGCCTTTTCATCTCAATAAATCTAGCCATATTCCACAGCTTGTTAGTAAATTTTCTTGCCGCCTCTAATTTAGTATATGATAAGCTTTGGTCAGCTCCCGTCGCGTTACCATAAACTAAAGCAAATCGAACGGCATCGGCTCCATATTGCTCAATTAACTCAAGTGGATTTACAACATTTCCTTTGGATTTACTCATTTTTTTGCCATAAGGATCGTTAACTAAACCATGAAACAAAACCTGTCTAAAAGGGATCTTCCCCGTACGATAAATTCCTAGCATCACCATTCTACTCACCCAGGCACGAAGGATATCATAGGCTGTTTCCATCACAGAAGTTGGATAAAACTTCTCAAAGAAGCCATCTGCGTTTTTACAATCACTGTTCGCCATTAAGACGGCAAATGGCCATTGTCCGGAAGAAAACCATGTATCAAAAGTGTCTGTTTCAGGCAAATATTTTTTCTTAGGGTCTTTTTCCTCTTCCAACACCACTTTTGCCTCAATACGAGCAATTACACGCTGTAACCCTAAAGCTATCTCGTCAAAAGAAAAGCCTTGACCTAACAACTCATTTAATAATCCTTGATGATAATTACCTTTTTGGTCAAGAAAACTAACAGCAAAATCTGTTTCATGCTCTAGTTCATACCAGACCGGAATTCTAATTCCCCAGACATTCTGTCTTGAGATATTCCAATCCCGCAAGCCCTCCAACCAGTCAATATATGGTTTAACAAAACTATTAGGTGTAATTTTAATCTCTCCATTTTTAACTACTTCAATCGCTTTCTCTTTTAAAGATTGTACCCTAACATACCATTGTTCAAGCGGTAAAGGCTCAAGAATAGTCTTACATTTATAACAGACTTTGATGACCATTTTGTGTATTTCTTCTTTTTCCAAAAGCCCTTTTTCTTTTAAAAGTTCTACCGTTTTCTCTCTTGCCTGTTTGGCATATAAACCATCTACGATACCGGTTTTCTCAAATTTACCATTCCAACCGATTATAGGAGGAAAAGATAGATTATGCTTTCTGCCTACTTCAAAATCTGTAAAGTCATGGGAAGGTGTAACTTTCACTGCTCCAGTACCAAAATCTTTTTCTACACTCTCGTCCGCAATAATTGGTATCTCCCTCTGTGTTAAAGGCAAAAGGACTGTCTTACCAATTAAATGTTTATACCTTACATCCTTCGGATGAACCATAACTGCTACATCACCATATAAAGTTTCAGGTCTCGTAGTGGCAACAGTTATAAAACCACCCTCTTTAACAGGATATTTAATATAATATAAATTTCCTTCTTTTTCCTGACTAATCGTTTCCAAATCAGAAAATGACGTTCCGTCCCGAGTGCAATAATTAACTAATCTATAATCTCGATAAATCAATCCATCATCATACATGCGCCTGAAAGTCTCAATAACTATTTTTACAATATCAGCATCAAGAGTATATTTCTCACGCGACCAGTCCAGTGAAAAACCCAGTTTACGCAGTTGATTCTGGATTCCACCCCTATTTTTATCTACATATTCTTTTACTTTTTCATAAAGCTCTTCTCTACTGAAATCAAAACGTGATTTACCCTGTTCCTGCAACTTTTTTTCAAATACAAATTGTGTTTCAGTTCCGGCATGATCGGTTCCAGGTAACCACAAGGTGCTATCTCCCAACATACGATGATAACGAACGAGAATATCCTCCACAACAAACATAGCATGACCAAAATGCAGATCTCCATTTGCATTGGGTGGGGGTAGAATAATTGTAAAAGGTTTCCCGTCTGGATTTATTTCAGGTTTAAAAGTCCCCCTCTCTTCCCACTGCTGATAAATTTTCTCTTCTACCTCTTTATGATTATATGTTTTATCCATTCTCCTAATTGTATCAAAGTACACTTACGCTCGCAATGAAGCCAGTTTCTTTTACTTTTCTAGATCCTGAATAAACCAGATTAACAATTTCATCCTGCTTTCTACATTTTTAATTCCCGAGTATTTTCCGACTGATTCCCGAATGAACCATTTGTGCTACTATAAATAAAATGAACATTAATTTTCTTTCGCAACATGAAGTAAGTCATAAAAAAGTATTGCTCAGAGTTGATTTCAATGTATCTTTTAATAAACGGCACAAAATCTCTGATGATACTCGTATCCAACAGGCTTTACCCACAATTAGAAAGCTACTCAAACAACAGAATAAATTGATTTTAATCTCGCATTTAGGTGAGCCAAAACAGAGAGATAAACAATTTTCATTACAAAGTGTAGTTAAAGATCTCTCCAAATATTTGCCTTCATATCACATACGGCTCGTTGACGATTTTCAAAAAGACAGAGAAATATTTATCAAACAACAAACTCAAGAAATATTAATGCTGGAAAATATTCGCTTTTATCCCGGCGAACAGGCCAATGATGAAGAATTTGCCAGAGAATTATCCTTACTAGGGGAGATCTATGTCAATGATGCCTTTGGTGTAAGTCATCGTAACAATGCCTCTGTAACGCAGTTGCCCAAGTTATTACCGGCGTACGGCGGACTCTTAATGGAGAAGGAGATTAACATGCTGGATAAAGTTATTCATCTACCAAAAAGGCCGTTAGTGGCAATTATAGGAGGTAGTAAAATTTCTACTAAAATCAAATTGATAAAAAAGTTAATTGATTTAGCTGATACAGTGCTTATCGGGGGAGGCATGGCAAATACTTTTTTACTCGCAGAGAATTTTATGGTAGGGGAAAGTCTGGTAGAAAAAGATGAGGTGAAATATGCTTTTCAGCTTATGAGCGATGCCAGAAGAGCTCATAAAAAGTTGCTATTACCGTTGGACGCCATAGTTGAGGATCATCCTGATCATGAAACTTCAGTAAGAAATGTTAAAAAACATGATTCAATCCGAGACATTGGGTCAGAAACACAGGCGATTTTTGGTCGCCAAATTAGCCTTGCTAGAACGATTGTCTGGAACGGTCCAGTTGGAATGTTTGAAGACAATAGGTTTAGTAGGGGAACTGAATATATTTATTACGCCATTACCCAAAATCAAGATGCAATTTCCATCGTAGGAGGAGGAGATACCTTAGCCGCTATTAACCATAAAGAATATCTTGATAGAATAACTCATATTTCCACCGGTGGGGGGGCAATGCTGGAATATATTGAGAAAGGAACTTTGCCGGGTATTGAGGCATTAAAACATTAACATTCTCTAAATCTTTTTATTGTCTAACCTATTATTCTTAATTGATCTCCAAAAAAAATATATAATAATACTTATGATTAAAACAGGGGAGAGCCAGTCAGGATAACTATAACCATAACCCCTCAGACTCATCACAATGCCTAATATACCTATCGAATACATTGCTCCATCTTTCAAATAGTAATATTTTTTTAACTGCTCCGCCTTATTGACAGTCAACCAGGCAACGACAAAGGCACCCACACCATTACCTATCAGAATCAAGGGAACTGAGAGTGTAAATGCAAATGCGCCCAAAACCCCATCCAACGAGAAAATAGCATCGATGATTATTAAATATAGTAATTTACTTATTTCTCCGCTTTTATTTTTTTGCGAAATTGATGTTTCACTTTTTTCAGACTGTTCACGAAAGCCATGCACAATAAAATAAGCACTTGCTCCTACTACAGCCGCGAAGGCAAGATATTGGTCAGATTGCAATGCATACCAAACCATTAAACTCAAAGTAAGTGACGCCACCGCAAAAAACCACACTCCGTGTCTGTGCACGTATCTCTCAACATTAAATACATTATTTGTTTCTTCAAGAAATATCCAATGCAGGAAAAGAAATAGCAGAAATACTCCACCTGCTAGGTATAACCTGGGAGAGGCTAAAGTGATAGTATGCTCTAAACGAGTATCTCCGTTAAAAGCAGCTAAAAAAGACCCCATCAAGCCAGCTTGAGGGTAAACCATATACAATATAACCCAGGGTAATAATCCTCTAACCACAAATACGGCTACTAATACACCCCACACTAAAAACCACTTACGAGCTTTTATGCTCATTCTAACAAGAACACTAGCGTTGAAGATAGCGTTATCTATACTGCTAATAATTTCAAACACACACAAACCCAAAATGATGACCAATATGTTTATCACATGAATCCTGTTTTACTTACTCAGGCTAACGTGGATTATTTTATCATTTAAAAGAGGCAGTTGCTCGGTTAATGAATTGTTGGTAACAATTGCCTGATTGTCTGTAGAATCTATCTTCCAAGAAGGGTACGTTTGTAAACTGAACTGGGTTGTATCTGCATTTGTGCCTGGTTGCTTATATAACATTAAAGAGTAGTTCTGTGTTCCACTCAGTTTCTGTCCTAGTAAATAAGTGAGTGAAACTGTGGTAGTTGTACCAGATTTAACATCTAAATAAAATCCATATGAGGTCTTCCCGTAAACATTCTCCTGATAAACAGTTAAGCCAGTTCGCGATAGAATTTCATGTCCTTTATATATAGGATTTGTCGATTGATTCGGGGAGACAATATTTTGAATTTGCTTGTTAATTGATAACTGATTTATAGCTGCAGATTTGGGAATGATTAAACGCATAAATACCTTATAATCTCCACTGTAAGGGTTTCCAGTTTGACTAGGATTAGAGAGTGTAATGTTAACCGTGTGGGTTATGCTGCCATCAGCTCCCACTTGTATTTCGTGACTAAATGAGCGTTTTATATAATGATTGTCTTTATTCCCACCCACATTCGCTTCATTATCGGCAAAAAAATCAAAAACTCCGGAGCCATTATTTAGGATTTGCAAATCTGTTTCATCTTGTCCGAAAACTGTTTGTGAAAGTGCTTGTTGCACAATATTATTGTTAACATAGAATGAAAGGTGTTTTTGTTGCAATTCATTAAGGGTAAAATCTATTATTTGTCTAATTGACAAAGGATGCGTCATTAACTTTTGCCTTAAAGCTGTACTAAAAGACGACAGAAAATCTTTTTTTGCTTGTGACCCCGGGAAAAACTTTTGTTCGGCATGATCCTCAGTTAACTGAAAAAAATTATCAGCGGTAACAGTTTGATTATAATCGGTAACCATTATCGGACCAGTCAAACTAAGTAAATCTTGTATCAGACTGGAATCAATAGTAATCACACCATCAGCGTTATTATTGGTTTCGAGTTTATAAAAATAACTTTCAGTTTTAGCATTTTGATATTGATCTACAGAGAAGTTGCTATCCCTTAAAAACCAATTGGTTAAACCCATGTATTTTTGCAATGGATCCGGTGGATTAACATGTCCTTGTAGTTGACCATCTGCTTCATAAACATCATGCACAACAGGCTTTCCAATTACACCATTTTTTACTGTTAGTTGTGCATATGACCCAATAAACCCACCACCAGGTCGCAGTTCATTATTGTTTAAGAACAATATTAAATATTGTCTTGAACCGGAATAACCAAATAAATCAGGTAAAACTGTTAGGACCTGTGATGCGAGATTAGAAGAAAAATCAATCTCCTGCTGATAGTAGACAGGTAAACCGGAGAATTTTTTCTCAGCTTCTAACTGATTTACAATAGTTAATGCATACCTAATGTTAGCTAAACCGTCATTAACCTTACTACTATTGCTGTTTGCGGTACGAAAGTCTTCAGCAGCATTTGAAACGTATATCATTGCTTGCCCAAGACCTTCACCGGCATCCATATCATCAGATAACTGACTACAAGACTGATTAATCCCCACTATAGAACATACAAATTTGAGAGGCATATCTGTACTTTTCGCTAAAGAAAAATTGTCTACTGCAGCTTGCGCAAGGGCAGCGGAGGATGAAAGCTTTACAGAACCCAGTTGACTTATACTACCTTGCAGGGCTAGTTTACCCAAAAATAAAAAGAACAAAGGTGTTGAAATTAATAAAAATATAACCAATAACACCGCTGCTATGACTAATAAAGTTGTATTTTCATTTTTGTCTTTTATTTTGGTCATCTTTACTTTTACGTTATTTATTTGTGCAAAATTTTTAAAATTAACTTTTCTTAATTCCTGCTGCACAGAATAATCTGCAGGAGGAATAAATATACTATTTTTTGGCAAAAGTAATGGTTCGCTTTCCGCATTGTTGTCTTTAAGAATTACCACTAAATCATCCAGTTTTTCAGTTAAATAGCGTGCAAAGCTTAACTCCGTTACTCCCAATGAAGTAAATAGACAAAGCACTCTAGGAGGTTTGTCTTCCAATAAAACATTTATTATCCAAGTAATAAAATCTTTTTCCAGAACAGGATAAATAATATCAAGACCACTATTTTGCAATACTAATTTATTATTTTTTACCGCTGAAGAAATTAACAATTCAGCACGGTTAGCAAAAGGTATTTTTTCTGAGATTATGTCGGCATAGAGTATTAGTGACGCATGTGCCATACATTTTTTATAAATTTGTAAAAAGTTCATAGTTAGACTATAGACGTTATTAATAAAATAAAGTTTGCTATTATCTTTCTTTGCCTTTTCTAATAGTGAAGGCGAGTAATCTTTAATCTCATTTACACTAAGGTCAGCGGCAATAATCGTTGAAAAGGTATTATCGGGTATTCGCGGAACACCAGGTCCATATGGCAAAATAACAACATTTTTTTCAGGGGAATATTTTTTACTTGTAACAAAAACAACTACCTGTTTTTTAGGTAAATCATTAATAATTAAAGAACCAAGAGTTCCTTTTTTATCAATTATTAAGAGGGGACGATGATAACTAAAAGCAGGTTGGGCCATACTACTCTCTCAATCATAGCCCAGCCTTGACAGCATTTCAACTCCTGTTCGCAGAATTTTCATAACGATTTTTCACTTCTTTTAAGTTTACGTATTTTTTTATCCGATTGGTCTTGGAAAGATTGACAGATCCAGCTAACTTATCTGGTGTATTTTGACCAAATTAAACCAAATATAAATGCGGCTAATAATTGTCCTTGCTGCAGCGTTAACCAGTAATGATCAATGCTTCCCGTCCAAAAAACTTCAATAATAATAACTAGTGATAGTACAGAGTATTTATTCTTCTTCAAACTTCTTGATACTTTTCTGATTGTTTTATAGACAAAAAAAGCAAACCATATAAATCCGAACATTCCTGTTTCTACCAAGACTAAAACAAAGATATTATGTACAGGCTGTAAAGAAAAAAAATTAATTTGATAATTACTCAACGTTGCCAAACTGGGTAAAAAGTTGTACCAGCCAACACCAAAGAGGGGATATTTGCTAAATAAGTAGAAACTCGCCGATAAAAGACTAATCCTATCACTTACCGTTTGACTAGTCCAAGTCAAAGTTATAAATCTCCAAGTTTCTCCAGTAAATAAAAACGCTATAGAAATTAAAAAAACCACAGCAAACAAAAATAGTCCAAATATTATTTTATTATTTTTTAAATTCTGATACACAAAAAACACAAGTACTACTATCCATCCAATTATTGCAGCTCTTCCATATGACAAGAATAAAACCAGAGAAGATAAAAGGTAAATTATTAAAAAGTAAAACTTCAGACGTTTTTTCAACTGAAAGAATAAAAACAAGAATAATGTAGAAACAATTAACAGATATCCAGCAAGAACATTGGGATGAGAGAATGTACCATAAGGTCGTAGAACCAACATGCCTTTTAAAGACATATTGGCGATGTCAATTGTTTGTTGTGTAAAATGTCTTTCGCCCAACCAATACCACCATCCGTCCATGGAGTGTTGATAAATAAATTGCAAAATTGCCAATATACCTTCAATTATTGTTGCCAGAGAAAAAACAAAAGTTACAGTAATAAAATTATATTTTTGACCCAAATTTTTACTAACGTACCATCCCCACCAAACAATTTCCGTAAGTTTTGCAAGTCCATATAATTCCAGTAACTTATTCCCCGGCCAAATTATAATAGCAATAATAAAGGACAAAACCACAATAGAATACTTATACTTATTTTTATCAATTTTATCTTTTATAAAATTAATGTTTTGATCTGAGGAAAATTTTTTAATAGACAAAAAAACGAACAGTAAGATTTCTAAAACATCTGTAAAATACAACGTAGGAGAGAGGTAGTCAGAACGAATACCTAAGATATAACTGAAATTTGGCCAAAAATGTTTACCCAGTTGTGTCGGAAGAAACAGCAGTAAGAGATAGAATAATGCAGATTCCGGATTAAGCCTTCGGACGAATAACCAAAGTGCGTTCTTTTCCATCGCCAATAGATTCAGTACTTACACTATTATCATTTTGTAAATGTAAGTGAACAATTCTTCTTTCCCATGGTTTTAAAGAGGGAAGAGTATATTCCCGATTTTCGTTTACCACCTTTGATTTAATTTGTTCTGCTAAGTTTTCCAGATAAACTGCGCGGTTTTTTTTGTAATCTCCCACTTCTAATGATAGACGAACAAATTGGCCAAGTTTTTTGGATACAATCATGGAGAGTAACAATTGTAAGCTATCTAATATTTCACCATGATAACCGATTACTATACCAGTGTCTGGTGTGTCTAAGACGACATCAACGCTACTTTCGTTAATCATTAAATCAAATTCACCATTAATATCCAGGTGCTGAAAGAAATCAGTGATTAAATCATTAATTATCTGTTCCTGGTCAGCTGTTAAATTTAAAATCTGTTTGTCTTCCATATTATTTTTTCTTCTTCTTTTTAGATGGAGTTTGGGAAGGAAGAATATTTTGCTCAATCGCCTGATTGGGTATAAAATCCTTCAAACCGCCTAGTCCATGTATTTGGTACTGCTGTATGATACCAAAAATCGTCAAGGTATTCCAGTACAAAGACAAACCTATGGGAAAAGAGAAAGAAAAGTAGCCAATCATTAGAGGCACCAGGAAAGTAGTTTGAGACTGGAAGGCGGCAGTAAAATCGTCTTGACTGCTTTTCTGACCAGTTGAGGGTTGACGAGTGGGCATAATCATTTTAGACTGAATGAACTGAAAAACACCAGTTAAAACAGGAATTAATAGAATTAAATAACCCGTGTGAGCAATAATGTGAGAAGGGCTTTGTGCCAAAGACAAACCAAAGAAATCTGTATTCCACATCTGATGCAAACGTAAAGAAGGAAGATATACTAATTTATTAACGTCAGCTAATTTAAATATAATGGCATGCTGTAAAACATAATATAGTCCCCAGATGACGGGTAATTGAATTAAGACAGGTAAACAACCGGCTGCCGGATTTACACCATGTTCCTTGTACAAGGCCATTGTCTCTGCCTGCAAACGCTTTGCGTCATTTTTATGCTGTTCTTTCAAACGATTCAGATGTGGGGTCAACTCTTGCATCTTTTTTGAAGTTTTAAGCTGTGAGGTTGTCAGGGGATATAAAATCAAACGAATGATAATGGTCAATGCGATAATTGAAAACCCAAGAGCATAGGAAATATGAAAAAAGGAAAGCAAATCATAAACAGCAACTAGGATGTTTAAAATTGGCTGGACTAATAATACTTGAAATAGATTACCCATTATTTATAATACGGCTGGCAAGAAAGAATTCTTTTAATACCAAGCAGTGAACCCTTTAAAACGCCGTGTTTAAGAATAGCATGTTTAGTGTATTCAGAGCAAGTCTGCTCGTATCTGCATTCTGTTTTTAAACCTAAAGCCTGCAGAATTGAGGCAATTACCGACTGATAAAAAATGATAATCCAAATTGCAATTCTCCTCATAAGACTAATATTCTATATACAATATATCCTTAATTTAATGCGTTAGCCCACCAAGAGTAGAGCTAACAAGTTTCTCCAATTCTGGAGTTTTTTCTGCAATTGTTCGTCGGAGAATAAATAGGAAATCATAGCCCGGAGTGATTGTATTTAATTTCTCTTCAATAAAAGAACGCAGCACACGTCTTGTTCGATTGCGTACGACAGCATGCTTGTCTATTGCTTTACTCACCACAAAACCAAAACGCGAATATAAAAGACCGTTTGGTGCGTACCTGCAAATAAAATAAGGTGTTGCTCGAGTTTGGGGTCTTTGCAGTTTTTGTCTAGCTGGCAAACGAAATTTACGTTTTAACATGAAGATTAAAGAGATAAAGTAGATCTCTTTTTAGCACGACGACGCTTTAAGACTTTACGTCCATTATGGCTTTTCGAACGAGCAAGGAAACCATGTTTTCTCTTTCTTTTGATTTTTTTAAGTTTAATTAGCTTTTCCATAAGCTTAATTATAGCAAATGCATCTTAATATGTAAATTCATGGTATTAGTCGCGGTCAAGTGTAAAGCAAACTCTCAGTTGATGTATCGTTTGTAATTCTCAGTTGAAGGAATCGACAAATCAATTTAAGCTCATCTCTAAAAGGAGGTGAGCAAATGAAAAAACCTATAGAAGAGCGACAAAGCGTCATCCAAAACCTTCTGCAAGGAGAGGTTAGTATCCAGCAGGCAATGACACTTCTGGTATGTAGTAGAAGTACAATTGAACGATACAGAAAAGCATTTGTAGCAAGCGGCAAAGCAGGCCTTATAGATCATCGCCACAGCAATCACTACAAACTGACTTCACACCAAAAGGAAAAGGTTATCAGTTTAAAGAAACAGGACAGATGGCGATCGGCCAGAAATATTCGGGATAAACTTGATTTGTCGGTATCAGAAATTGCTGTTGGTAATATCTTAAGAAGTGAGGGACTAACTCGGGAGAACAACAAGCGAGTCAAAGCAATTATCCGATTTGAAGCAGAGTATCCTAATCAATTATGGCAGACAGACATTCAAGGGAAAATCAATTTCCCCAACATTGGTATTTTGTACCTTATCGCAACACTTGATGACCATTCCCGGTTTGTTCCTGCCGGCAAATGGTACAGGACTCAAGGGAAAATGAATGTGTTTCAAATCTGGTATGAGTCTTTAAGCAAGTGCGGTCTTCCTGATGCAATGCTGCAGGACGAAGGGTCTCAATACAAAGCTAGAACCAGACTCGGAACTGCTGATTACCAGTGGTATGCCACACAAGTGGGTATTAAGCTTCACTGGGCAACCCATGCAGAAACTAAGGGAAAGATTGAGCGGTTTTGGAAATTTGTCCAAACAGATTTTGTTCCGGAAGTAATTAAGGCAAAAACTCTTGAGGAGGTAAACGGGCAATGGGAGATCTGGCTTGCCAGATACAATTATGTCTACAAGAGTAGGTATTTTAGTAATATTACCCATGCTTCCCGTTATCATACTTCTGAAAGAAGATTAACCCAGTTAGAACTGCAAACATTACTAACGGTTGAGGAAAGACGTAAGGTTACCAGAGAGTCAACGATCTCTCTTTATGGTAAACACTACTTTGTCCCCCCAGGCTATATTGGGTGCCGTATCTGGGTAAAGATTAAAGGGAACAAAGTCTGCTTTGAAGCCAACGGAGAAGTCTTTTGGAAAACTCGACTACGTGAGTAACTTCTCCTACCCCAGAGTATGTACCTTTTCCATTTATTTGGAAATCTTATGGCGGGAAACAATGCGTCAATTGAGACTTACAATTTTGCGTCAATTCAGAGTATTACTTACATATTAGTCGCGGTCAAGACACTTATTGTCACAGATTCTTAATAACGCTATATATAAGTCCTCCATATTCGTCTTTTTTTCTCTTGCGACAGTTATCCACATGCAGTACACTACATTATACAAACAAAATTCCGCTTCTTCTAATGTCCAAGTAGAAGTTTAGTTTTTGAGTTATACACAAAAACTCCTTGCTTGTTTATTAACAGTATGAATGATCGACTTGATACAATCTGGCAGCACGTGCTTAAAGAGCTAAAAAAGAAAGTTTCAACTGCCAATTTCTTTACCCTTTTTGCTAATACCGGTTTACTTAGCCTAGAAGATAATATTGCCACCATCGCCACCCCTTCTACCGTAGTGGGAGACCTATTATACAAACGCTTTTATAAAGAGTTAAAAGCATCACTGGATGAACAAACTAAAGAAAACAATGAACTCTTATTTATAGTCCAGGCATTGAATAAATCACCTATTAAAGAAAAAACTGGACCTCTTTTTGCTACAGAACTGAATGGCTTATCTGAAAAAGACAGAAAGACTACCCCTATACTTAAAACCGAGATTAAACCTTCTCAACCTTCAATGATTGGACATCTTCCCAGGGTCCGCAAAGAATATAACTTTGCTACATTCGCCGTTTCATCCACCAATCAATTAGCTTTTGTTTCCTCTCAAAACGTAGCTCAAAACCCAGGGCAATCCTACAATCCATTTTTTATCTATGGACCGGTTGGGGTAGGGAAAACCCATTTGTTGCATGCCATTGCAAACCATATATATATGCAAAATCCCGAACAAAAGACTATTTACCTCACCAGTGAGGAGTTTACAAATGAAGTGGTTGAGGCTATCAAAAACAACGACACTTCGCGCATGAAGAAACGCTTTCGCACTGCAGCCCTGTTATTAATTGACGACATTCAATTTATTGAAGGCAAGGACCGCGTCCAAGAAGAATTGTTTCATACATTTAATATTCTCATTGACCAGGGTTCTCAGATTGTTTTGTCATCCGATCGCCCTCCACAGGAGATAAAAAAGTTGGAAAAAAGATTATCTTCTCGCTTTGCGGGCGGATTAACCGTTGATATAGAAGCTCCTGATTTTGAACTTAAAACAGCCATCCTTTTAAAGAAAGCAGAAAAATACGGCTGGGAATTATCCATTGAAGTAGCAAAGTTGTTAGCAAACGGAGCCCAGGATACCCGATCACTAGAAGGTCTTCTTCTGCGAGCGATTACTTTAGCAACATCACTTCAGCAAAGTGAAATCACATCAGAAGTTGCTCTAAAGGCACTTGGAAAAGAGACCGAAGAGAAGCGGGGAAGCCTCCATGCAGATGACATCATTAAAGAAGTATGTAATTTTTACAGCATTAAACCCACTCAACTCAAAGGACCCAAGAGAGATGCCTCTTTAGTGAGAGCTCGTCAGATAACGATGTATATGCTTAAAGCAGAACTTAAATTAACCCTTGTCGAAATTGGCAACATATTAGGAGGTAGAGACCATACGACTGTTATGCACGGTGTGGAAAAGATTGAAGGTCAGCTTGAAGGAAATGTGCATATCTCTCAGGATATCTCGGGGATAAAACAGTTACTTAGAGTGTAAAAAAAGTGTATAACTCACTTTACACTTTATCAACAGGTTTTCCCCAATTTTATCAACATCTTTTCCACATTCTTTTAGTCACGAATTGACAACCACCAATATTTTATTATTACATGACGAAGATATAATTATAAGCTGAATAACAGCTTCGTTTTTATAATTATCGTCGTTTTATAGGGCATTATGCTCTTGCATTTTTCCACATTTCCCGATACACTACTACAACTACAATTAAATATATTATGCAAGTAACACTTAAGGCAGAAGAGTTAAAAAATAAACTTGGATTTATCAACCACGCAGTTTCTAATAAGCAACAGCTTCCAATACTTTTAAACCTCTTGCTTGAAGCGAAAGAGAGTAAATTAAACTTAAGTAGTACAGATCTGGAAATAGGAATTCAAGTAGAATTATCAGCAGAAGTAAAACAACCGGGAAAAATAACTGTTCCAGCTCGCACCTTCTCCGAGTTGGTAAATTCTCTATCAGCAGATAGTCTAACTATTGAGTCTGACGGAAGTAATTGTGTTGTAAAGACCAATAAAACCAAAAGCATTTTTGCCACCATGTCTGCCAATGAGTTTCCCCGCTTGTTTGAAGAAAGAGGAGTACTGTTGGCCAGCATAAATGCGGAAGAAATGAAAAAAGAACTAAATGCCGTGGTTTTCTCTGCAAGTATTGATATCGCCCGTCCATCTTTATCTGGAGTTTATGTAGAACAGGAGGAAAATGGATTTTTACTCGTCGCTACTGATGGCTATCGTTTATCTCTTAAACACTTTACCGCAGGGAAAGACGATAAGGTTAACCTACTGGAAGGAAAGTCGAGTATGATCGTACCGGCCAGGGCTTTCAAAGAAGCTTTAGCCATGAAAGAGGAGACAGAAAAAATTGAGCTTTATGTGTCTATTAATAGTAATCAAATCATTTTTGAACAAGGTTCAATAATTCTTATTAGCCGTCTAATTGAAGCTGAATTTCCAAATTATGAAAAAATTATTCCGGTTGACTTCTCCGTAACTGCTTCATTTGACAGAGAAGAAATGTTGAAAGCTGTTCGGATATGCTCGATTTTTGCCCGCGATATTGCTAATGTGATTAAGTTTTCTTTGCAAAAAGATAAGATTATAGTTTCAGCAGGGGAGAATATAGTAGAAGTAGATAGCAAAATTAAAGGTGAAGAAAATGAGATTGCATTTAATTCACGCTATCTGCTTGATGCACTAAGTAACTTGCCGTCTGAAAATATTAATTTTGAAATGACAGGGCCCCTAAATCCCGGGGTATTTAAAACTGCTGAAGATGCCTCTTATCTACATTTGATCATGCCGATTAAAGTGCAAGAGTAATTACTGATAGGTTATATCCAAAGAGTTAAGTTGCGAAGGTGTAATTCCTAATGATTCAGCCCATGAAATAAATGCTTGTTTGGCAGAATTCAGATTTCCATTTTTTGAACTAACAACAAATTTAAAAGGTTGATTTTGTTGATCTATATATATAGCTGAAAAATTTTCATTTTGATATGGCAAATTGTTGACCAACACTAGTTCAGGATGGTGTGTTTGAATAAAATTGCCTAACTGTTGGCTGTAATTATCATTTGAAGATGGCAGAGGTGTGGGGGTAGGTCCAGTAGTAGTAAAAGTAAATGTTTCGTACTGGGCTACGCCATTAGCGCCCGAGTATTTAACAGTTACAGCATAATGGCTACTAGAAATAAGACTGTTTGTAGGAATAATAAATAGCTCGTTGCCCTGAATATGATATGAGAACTCTGTAGTGGGGAGTATAGAAATGTCGTTTTGTTGAATTGAAACTGGATTATTGAAAGTAATTTCTAAGCTAGAAGTGTTGATAGAAACATCAGTTGCTTTGTTAGAAGGAGAAGTTTGAAGAACTTTTATACCGCTTTGGAGGTTAATTATAGTTGGTGTTATTTGTTGATTTGAATGAGTAGAAATTCCTTTATTAAAGCTGAAGAACAAAAATAAGATTAAAACAAAAACAAATAATCCCATTCCTAAATAAAGAAAGATTAATTTATGGTTATTACTCATATTATTCTTTTCTTACCCATGCTTCAATTCCAGGAGCATCACTCGGAATATATTTTCCTACTGTTCTACAAGAAGTAGTTTCATTATTATTCAACCATCCGTAAAAACAATAATTTGCCTCCATGACTGTGAAATAATATGTTCCATCTCCATTATTGCGTACAGAGCTAACAATTGCAACATGGCCAAAATTATCTAATTCAGCAATATCTCCCGGTTGGGGCATTGGACTTGCTTGCCCATTAACATACGAAACTCCGATGTCGCTGAATCCAGGAGGGAAGTGGGTACTGCCTACTGTAATACCTGATGTTACATTGGTATAAAGTGCTTGTAGGACAGTCTGGGCAAAACCAACACATTGAAAATATTTATGTACTTGGCCCAAAATGTCTGTTTCGTTTGCCCCTTGTGTTATTGAAAATGCTATTTGATTAATTGTTGAGGCAGCATTCTGACCTAATCCTTTTGAAGAAAGAATAGCAGTCACATCGGTGTTAAGACATGATGGATTGTCATCTCTTATAACTCCAGATTTATCTGTTTGTTCGCTCGCAGTGGCAGAAAATTCCGCTCCAGTATTTGCATGACAATCAACTTGGGCTGCATTTATTAGATCCCCGGCTAAATCAACTATTGCATTTCCGGTATTTACAGATGGTCCAACTTGACCATTCCCAGAAGAACTTTGATTGCCTGTATTCTGGCAGTTAGCCGGAATAGAACTAGAGTTGCTATTTCCAATATCTGTTATCACACAATTGCTTGTGGCGTCCTGTGCAAGAACTGGGTAGGTATAAAGAGTAAATGTCAAAGCAGCAAGAATAAAAAAAAGAAGAAGACGCATATTTGTATACTTCAAAAATTAAAATGTAACGCGATAGAATAAATTTTCATTAATGAAAAAGACATTGTTACTTATAGCCAAAAGACTATTAGCTAATATATTGGTCGACACCAGATCTGATGGTAGAGCAACGGACATAGTAGTTAATGGATTTAGAGTTATTTTTTCCAAGGAATTATTCTTTAAAACGACAATGCTGGCATTGTTTTGTTCCCAAGCTGTATCTTCTAATGGGCATTGTATTTGTAAATCTTCGATAAGTTTTGAGTTTAAATTATAAATTACTAAAGAAGTATATCCATCTGAGGTCTTTAAAAGACCCAAAAATTGCTGCTTATTAGGAGACATTCTTATTCCGTATAACTGATTTGTATTAGCAAGCAACGTTGAACTTTTTGTCTTTAAATCTATTATGAATATGCCAGGATTATTCCCTGTAGAGTCTGTTAATAAAATATGGTCTTCGTCGAGAAAGGATAAAGTATCCTGTGAGGACTTAAAAGAGAGAATTTTCTGTGCAGAATTTGCCGATTGAGAATTTTGTAGTACATTGAGGGAACTTAGAGTACTGGAGTCTTTAGTTATAAAAGCAAGCTTGTTAGCGTCAGAGAAAGAGAAATCTATAGCATTGGTGGGAAGCTGGAAGTATGTTTTAGAAGCAAAATTATAATACCAATTTGTAAGTGTATCATCCGCGTCTCGAAGAGATAAAAAGGGGCTAGACACGCGATTAAGCTGATATTTATTGTTTAAGATTTGAATAACTGCAGATCGCGCGTTCGGTGACCAGAATACTCCCTGGATAGTTGCTGCTAATGGATCTGAATATGGGGTTACACCTTTATCGTCTATAGAATATTCATAAAATCTGTTTCTGCCGTCAGACAAATAATATATATTATTTTGGTAATAATGGTCAGAAAATGCGGTCATTCCATTAAGTAGGTCGGGATTTGCTTGAATTTGAGCGCGAGTATAATTAGTGGCGTTATTATTTATTTGAATTGGGGTGTTAGAGATTTGGTTTGGGGCGGGTAGGTTTAGCTTATTGATATTTATATGATTAGTATTGTTAAATAGGTAAAACACAGTTAGTACAATTACGGTCAGTATACCTACGGACATGGCTCCATAGAATATATATAGTTTATTTAAATCTCGCATTATAAATTTATTATATTAGCTTAGAAATATCATTACAATTACTAATTCTTAATTTATATTTTGACCGATACATAATTTGTCAAAATTGGATTGAACGTTAGTTGACCAATATTGATTTAAGTGTTTTGGATCGTTAGATGCATTTGAGGGAGCCCAGATGCTTGCGATACAAGCGATCGTACTGCACTGTTGGTACCCAAAGTTTGTTTGAGTCAGGTTTTTAAAAGCAGCCTCGGCTCCATCCATCCAAGTTGCAGCAGCAGTTGGTAACACCGCTGTTCCCGTTAAGCCAAATGAGTCCTTGCTTTGTAGATAAGATGACATACTATCATATGCGTTACCTAATGCTGATTCTTGTATGCCAATGGCCATAACTAATTGATAACTGATCCCATATTTGTTGGATAATGATATCCACTGATCTCCTGTATCAAAAAAATATTTATATCCATTTATTAGAAGGTATTGGTTTATCTGACTGGCGCTCATATTATTACTACAACGAATTTCAGATATAGGATCGTTGCCAACTGTATAATTACCTCCACCTACATTGCTAATTCCACTATCTCCGATAACTGTAGCAGTGGCTATATTATATATCGAAGTATTGTTGTCTGAAGGAGTTACGGTAAAACTCAAGTTCGTAGATTGTCCCGGAGCGGGTGGATTAGTTAACTTCCAAGTTAAAGTTTTTGTAGATGAATCATACTGACCGGGTGAAGTAATATTGGTGGGCGCCCCGCTAATATGAAATTTAATAGGATCAGCGACATCAATCTCCTGTACTGGTGTACTGACAACACTGACAGTGATGGTATAGGTCAAGCTTTGTCCCTGACTGATATTATTGGTTGTTTGGCCGTTGTTTACTGTTTTTTGTAAGGTTACGTTTTGTTGGGAACTGCTATTTGAGGCTCCATTGTCTAAGCTTTGACCTGAGTTTGTTAGGGGAGAACCCGCATCAGTTCCTGGCAGATCAATTACGAAGGTCATAATTAATACCGCAGCGGCTGTCGAAATTATTCCATATTTAAATGCTGATGTGGGAAAAAGACCCCCCCCTTTTTTATTTTGAGGTTCTTCTTCTTCTGGCTGTTGGACAAAACTACTATTGGTAGGGCCTGATGGAGGAATATTATCACTTCCTTCAGGATAGCCATATCCACCGTCTTCTTCTTCTCCTCCTCCTGGTTGATATGTATAATCATCATTTGTAAACTCGTCATTGTTGTAGCCAGGTGTTGACTGATAAGAGTTTGGGTTTCCCTCAGATAAATCCAGATAACCCTCATCGTCCTCAGGCATAGATTCTTCTTGGTTAATTGTAAAATTTGGATAAAGAAGGTTGTCTTTTCTCCAGGATATTGGGTTTACAGTTGGACGGCTAGGCAAGTTACTCCTTGATGGAACACCACTAAATCTGTAAGAAGATCCACCAACTGCTCTCTTTTCTATCTCCTGCTCATTATTTGTTGAGGAAACCATACCCCGGGTAGCTGGAATGAGGATATCTTGCTGAAGATGTGTTACTGAATGTAGCAACTTTATTTTACCATTCAACCTGGATATTTCATTTTCAGCTAGTTCTTTTTGGCGCTGAGTTAATTGTTCAATGAGTTGTCTTGCTTCGTCCTTCTCCCCTTTGGCCGTTAACAAATTTATATATAAGGTTTGTGTAACAATAAAGCGCATTTCATTATCTCGCGGTGACTCATTGCATAAACGATAGAATTCTGTGCATTGTTCCTTCGCTTTACGCATTAGCTCTAGGTCTAATAAAGGTGCGTGAAGCGTCTCGGGAACCATAGGTTGGACCTGATTTTTAGAAAATGCTTCTTCTGAGTTAATATTTGTTGTTGCCCGAACTTTCTCCGAAGGATGAGAGACCGTCGGTTTAGCTTCTTGTATAGAAGGCAGTTTAGTTTCGGAGTGTGTATCAGGCGATGTGTTCTCGGCTTTTTTTGCTTTAGTCTCATTACTAGCGTGGGGTTGTTTATCTTGTAGCTCAAGATATGCCTCTCTATATAATACGATGTTAGGATCCAAACCTTCTCTTTTTAAGTGAAGAATTAGATCGGGCTTACTCATTTTTGCTAAGGAAGTCTCTTTATATGGCAGCCATTTTTTGGCATAAAGCTGTTTTTTTAGGACAGTAAGATGTGAAGGAGGGGTCGTTCTTTTTGCAAATGGCTTATCAGATAGAGACTTTGACAAGTTGGCTAGTCTGGTAGGAATAGTAAAAATATTTCTAACCGAACGATGTGCGTGCATCGTAATTCCAGAGTTTTCATCTTGTGGTCGTCTAAATGTGGGAATAACCGCTTCAACTTTAAATGATGGCTGGAAGTGTTGAGAAGTACTAGCAGTTGGTTTGGTTGACACTTGCGTATGTGACAAGGATTGTATTTGTCCTGGTTTTACAAGGCCTACTTGTTCATGTAGCCCTAAAGACTCAGGTTGTTCTGTCAATATTGGTGCATTTAGCTCTTTTTGTGTAACAGGGTTATCATGTCTTGTTGCCGTTGCCGTTGCCGTTGCCGTTGCCGTTGCTGTTACTGTTGTTGTTGGCTTGAGAGCCGTACTTGTTTGATCTTGTAAGGCCTCATCTTGTGTTGGTTTTGTAACGACAGTAGAGTTTGTCTTAGCTATTTCTGATATCCCTGTGTCGGTGGTTTTTTCGGGTTCAGTTAATTCTACTGGTGAGGTTTGGTCTTGACTGATTGTAGTAGTGGGAACATTTTGATTAGTTCTTTCCTCAGTACTCGCTATATCTGTATTCTGTGTGTTGTTACTCACTTGGTTTTGAGTATTGTTATTCTTAGTAGTTTCTGACGCGATAGGTGTTTGTATCTGCAACCTGGTCAAATCTGTTTGTTTGGCTATAGATTTAAGAGTTGATCTTAACTGATTGGCATCAAGTATAATTGCTGTTTGGCTACTAGATGAGGTGTTTACTGCTTCTGTAGTCTTTTCTTTTATCTCAGATCTTAATAATGGTAAAATCATGTCTAGATTTGTCATTGAGTTAACAGATGAGGCTATTTCTTTGGAGCGAAGTTTCATAAACCTGGGTGTATATGATCTCGATTTTCTTCTTGGAGAGTCTTCTTTAAGACCAGTAGTAGAGCTAGAACTAATAGTGTGTTCAAAAATTACTTTATCTCTCCATATTCTTTGAAAGTGAGGTAAGAGGCCATTTTCGGTTAGCCACAGCGTGAAAGTACGAGAATCTTTTAAATCTTTTTTATGTGGAGCATGTTCACTAAAAAATGTTTGAAGTTCGCTAATAGCCTTTTCGGTTTCTCCTCGTCTTCTTTCAGATTCTTGGTGAGAAATAAAAGGAGATATCTTATCTTGTGCGTCTTTTAAACTTGTATCTGCATAAGGGTTTCCAATGCTGGGAGCACCAGAAGGATTTTTGTTTCTACGAAGTAAGCGATTGGCAACTGTTTTTAGTCGAAATGAAAGTGTTTGGGCAGCCATAATATGAGTATACTATACAGGCCATGGACTGTTAATCATTTAAAATGGTTTTGACGGCTCAGTTGGTACTGCTTGAGGAGGAATTGCCGTTGGAATTGGCGGTTGGAAAGACTGGTTATTGTTAGACTGTAAAGTGTTTGTTACAGTAGGTTGCTGTACTGCTTGTGTAGGGGTTGGTGGAGTAGGAGTAGGAGTAGGAGTAGGAGTAGGAGTAGGAGTAGGAGTAGCCGGGCTAAAAGGACTAGAGGCTTGTTGCGCAAACTGATTAGATATTTGTTTCGCACGTGCGTCTAGTGAACCTATTAAATCATCTGTCTTTTTTGCATAGCTACTACTTGTCGTTTCGGGTTGTGCGACTGGTGTTTCTTCTATTATTGGATGTTCTGTTACTGATTCCTGTTGTTTAAGAAGTTCTGCCGGATTGGATGTAATCATGTCGTTCTCGTAAGGAGCTGCGATGATTTTGATGGCCACATGATTTTGACCGGCAAAAAACAACCCTTCCCCTATATCGGCTGAGACAAGCAGTTCTTTCTCCCCCTCAGTTAGGTAAAACGTATCTGACACCATATCAACCTCAGCAGTGCCTTGTTTAAGTAAAATTTGGATAGATGAGTTGGTTAAAACTGCTTTTCCATAATCGGTGGAAAGAAAATCCTCTACATCCTGAGTGGCAGTAGTCATACCCAAATAATACTTTCTTGCACGCTTAGCTATTGAGTAGACAAACGAAGCAGAATCCTGATATTTCATCATATACCAAGCTTCATCAAGTACTAATACTCGTTTTTTCAAGGTCTTTTTCACTTTTGTCCAAACAAAATCTAAGATGATGTGCATTGCAATCGGTCGAAGATCTTCTTCTAGCTGTTGTATATTAAAAACAGTTAAAGGATTCTTTAGGTCGAAATTGGATTTTTGATTAAAAATACCCGCTGCTGAGCCTTTGATAAACTTTTCTAACCGATAGGCGAGTTCACGTGCTGCAGCATTTTCGTAGCCAAGTAAAACCTTGTATAGGTCCTCCATTAAAGGTGGGTCTTTTTTTTGAGTGGAGGGATCGGGTGTGATGCCTTTTTGCCGATAAGTTTCCACCAGGGCTTTATCCAGAATCGCTTCGTGTTCGGCGTCAATATTACCCATGATAATTTTTAGCAGACCATGTAAGGAAAGAATTTTTAAGCCCAACTCATTCTCTCCTTCCTCATATAATTCTGATAGATCAAAAGGATTAATCTTGATTGGGTCATTGGCAGAAAAGCTGACTACTTCTCCTCCCATGGCCTGTGTTAATGTTTCGTATTCTCCTTCAGGGTCAATAACAATAACTTCCGCGCCAAGCATAAATTGGCGCATGATCTCCAGTTTAATGGTATAGGATTTTCCTGATCCAGATTTTCCTAGTACTACTTCGTTGGCATTTTCTAGGGAAAAACGGTCAAAAATAATTAAAGAGCCATTTTGACGGTTTAGTCCATATAAAACACCATTATTTTGAGTTAATACGGCCGATGTGAAAGGAAACGTTGAGGCCAGAGAGGTGGTGTCCATGTTGCGAGTTATAGCTAGGCGATCTTGGGCAATTGGTAGAGTGGTTTTGAAGCCGTCTTCCATCTGCAAAGTTGCCGATTTGGCACTGAGTAATACTGAGGCTAGAGTGGTTTTTAATCTTTTCTCTGTATCCTGGAGATCTTGTAGGCTCTCTGCTGAAATGGTGATATAAAAACTAAACTGAAAAAATCTTTCAATACCTTTCGCTAATTCTTCTTGTAAAGCCAATGCATCTTCCAGTGCCGCTTGTACGGTTGGATCAGCTGGTTTACCTCTTTCAATATCAGAAGAAATAGTGGCTTCCATTTCAGCAATCTTACGCTTCAAGTCTCCTAGTACATCGGCTCCCGAAGTCGGATAGGCAAACATCGAAATATCCAGTGTATGGTCAAAGTCTACCAACGGCTGTAACCAGTTGGTCGATACGAAACGGGGATACCCAACCACAAATAGAGTGGTGTAGTAGGTTTCACCAATTCGAATGTATTTAAAATCAACTTCGATCGAAGAAGGGGCTATAATGTCTACCAAAGACACCATACCTTTTTGCAACTGCTGCACGGCTCTATTACCAGCTGCTTGAGCAGCTGCTGCTGGTGTTTGATTAGTTTGATTTTTCTTTTTACCAAATAAAGCCATAATTAATTAGTGTAATAATATTAAAGTTGTTTACAGACACTTTTTATTTACTTGCCGAACGAATTATCGGTGTCGTAATGTCTGTTACTATTTGGTTGGGTTCGACAAGATCATTGTTATAAATATCATAGAATAATTTTATAAGTTCTTCTCGGTCCAAAAGTCTGGCTGTACTTGCTAATTGATTAAGTTGGCCGTGAATAGATTCGGCTTTGGTTAATAAGGTTTTACTAGCGGCTGCAACAAACGCATCTTTCTGACTGCCTTTACCCGGAGCTATAGCACCGATACCACCTTCTAAAGAAGAATAAGATATAACGATGTAGAATTGCTTGTTTAACACCACATTCACAGTCACCATCTCATTAACAAAACTTTTATATTGTTCAATTTGCTCTTTCAATTGATTATTAGCAGTTCTTTTTTCAGCGTCATCTAACTGATTGAGATAGGATGTGATATCTACTCTTTTATTTCGGACTAATACTTGAATGGGGAAATTTAAAGAGTTAAGCAGACCAGCATAGGCATAGATTTTTGCATCTTGTTCCTGCCGGGAGAGTAAAGCAAAATTAGTAGCCGTTAGCTCGATTACTACGCAAGCATATCCTCCCTCGAGTACAACGATATTGTCAACGATATCGACTATCTCTGTAAATTTTTGAGTTGATGAGTGAATTTTTTGGGCAGCCATAGTTACTAAGAAAATAATGCTTTACGTAATTCTTCACGTGCATCGTGAGAGATCACTCCAATAGGTAATAAGACTGTACCCTTGGCTATAATCTCAATAACATCAAATTTATGTTGTCCTGTTAAGTCTTCAAAATTAATAGTATAAGTTCCATTTAGTAAAGGTGTCGCTGATGCAAACTGACCGAGTTGATTGGTTTTGAAAGCTCTAACTGGATTTCCTTCTTTATCTTTAACTTCGACCAAAATATTTGGCAGAATATTCCCGCGTGGATCACGTACTATACCGGTAATTAAATTAGGAGAATCGGGTATGCTTGGTAGGCCCATGTTTTTAGCCATTGCCGCTGGAATTTTAGCTACATGTGGTGGTTCATATCCAGCAGGAGTTTTAGGCATGATTGGGGTAGTAGGAGTAGGAGTAGGAGTAGCTACAACAGGAGTAACTGGTTGCATAGGATGTGCTGGTGTTGATTGAGTGGAGGTAGGGGCAGTTGTTTGATTAACAAGTGAGACTGAAGTAGGTGGCGTAACAACAGGAGTATCTACTACATGAGTTTGCGGGACTGGAACTGGTGAGCTTACCGGAGTTTGTTCCTGTTGTTTCCTCAATGTAGCTAGTTCCTTTTCCATTCTCTCTTTTTCAGACTGTAACTTTTTCAGCTGCTCATCGTAGTTTAGGGTGGTTTGATTAACACCTTGAGTCAAAGGTTCTGGCTTGGGATATGGTGAGGCTACTGGAGTAGTTGAAGTGCTAACTGTCGGGATTGGTGTCGATTGTGTGATGGGCGTATTGGGAATAATAGATGGCTGTTCTATAGGTAGATTGGTGGTTTTAGGTTCGGGTGTTTGATGTAACACCATAATTGGTGCTGGGTTAGATGCAACTATGGGGGTAACTTTTTCTGTCTCATCTTTTTTTGATTGATCGACAGGAATGGGCTTATTTTCTGGTTCTGGTTGATTGCCCAAATCTACCATTTTAAAATTGGAAAGCACCGGCTTAGAAGGCAGTGGTCGAGAGAATATTTGTGGTAAGTGGAAAGGCAAAATACCCTTGCCTCCGGTGCTGGCTGTTTGATTAACTACCGGTGGGGGTGGCATAAGAGAAGAAACTTTTTGCATAAATGATGATTCACGATCATCCATCAGATTCTCATGTTGAGATGATTGTAGTAATGCCTGTAGCTGTCTTGTCTTGATTTGTTCTGCCTGGGCAAGTGGATTAACTGCAGGTCGTTTCTGTACGGATTGAGTAGAGATGGTGGTAAAGGCAAGTTTTTGTCCTGTTTTCTGATAAATAAACTGATTGGGCGCAAATAGCGCTTCGAAGAAGTGTTTTAACATTACATCAGCCGGACGACCTTCAATAGGTAAAAAAGCCATAACTACTGCGCCGATGGCTAAGAATAGAATTATTGGATACTTAACAAACCAGGGTAAAAAAGGTGCTGAATAGAATACCCAAGCCACTACCGAGGGTACAGCCAGATACAAAAATTGCTTAACCGTCATCGCGCCGATTAACTTAAACTGAAATCCTGTGACATCTTGTGGTATAGGATGATTGCTTTCCATAGTATCTCACTCCTACAAAAAGTGTATAACGTGAAAAATCTGTGTTCAAGATTATCAAAGTGGGTCAAATATAGGCCTAAGTGGTGCCAAATTTTGTGAAAAGTTTTTATGCTGCCTTTTGTCCCGCTACTACGCTCTTTCCAACTTCTAAAAGGACTTCTAGAGCTATGGCTCCAAAAAGAGATACCAACCCCTCTCCAGGTGTTTCATTATAATAGTTTAGCATTTTTGTTTTTTCCTCTCTCTCCTCTGGTGTCAGGCTGGGATCATTTTTTATTCTTGTCTGAAGTTCTTCTAGGAAATTGGATACATCACCATTGACTAATAATCTGTTAATAGATCTTAATCCTTCTTCTGAGACCTCACCTTTCTCAACTTTGTTAAAGTATCTTTCAATTAAGTTATTTTCTCCACTTGTAAGGCTATTCCACATACTTATTTGTTCCCCAATGTTACTGGCTGCTTGATTATTGCCTTCAGACAATCTTGCTTGTTGGTTTATTAATAATTTCTTAACCTTATCTGTTAAAAAGATATTAGCTATGCGAACCATAGCCTCCTTGTCCACCACATTGCTTTTTTTAAGTGTGTTTACAAGTCCATCTAAATCGGTACTTGTTTCGGGGGGTAAATTTGGATTTTCTTTTTTGAATCTTTCTATTGTAGAAATCATTGATTCTGAGGTTATTAGTCCAACCGACTTGGCAGCGGACTCTATAATATCATTCCTTTCATCTGCATCAGCCTCCAACATGCCCATAGATAATGCTAAGACATCGCCTTCCTTATCTGTAATAGCTGGGATTATTATTTCTGCTTCTGCTCTGATCTGGCCTTCTACAATTGTGTTTCGCTTAAATATTTTTTCCTCTTGCTGAGTGGGCCGTTTAGCATCAGAGCACATGCAGGTGAAATCTTGCCCATTAATTCTTTTTATACTACGAATAATGAATGTCCCTTCGTCAGTTACGACATTTATAGGTCTTTTACTACTATCGATTTTTCTACCGTAAGGATTTTCAGCTGTAGTGTAGTTAAGCTCGGTTATTACTTCTTCTCCATTTTCATCTACCGAAATTCCCGCTGTTTTCAGAGCATTTATAGACAGGAAAGATTGATCTGCTTCTGTGAGGGGTGCGGGGCTTTCTTCACCGTCTATGGGAGAATTTAATTTACGTTGCTTCTCCTTCGCTCTATCGATAGCTCGCGAAATTACCAGATTAGTGACTAGGCGCGCTTCATTTTTTTGTTGGCTCAAAGAAACTTCTTTAGAGACCACCTCTTCAGCCTGTTCTTTTTGTTTAGGTTCAGTTGTCACTGCTTCCTCTGCAGTAGGAGCGACAGGTGCTGCCCCAGTAGCATCCGCGACTTCAGCTGTTACTTCTGTATCCGCCATATATCTGAGCATACTTGAATAAATACTTCAAATCAATTACCATTTTTATATATGTCATCGGAAGTAAGTTTAGATGCTGCCCTTGAAGGTGGCAAGAAAAAACAAAAGATAGGTGAGCATAAGCAAGAAGAGGGCGGCTTGTTGATCAATAGGTCTGAATTTTTCATTGATGATGACTCCAGTCGTACTAGAGATGCAAGAACACACAAATCCACAGAAAAAGAAGTTTCAGAAGAGGTCCATATTCCAGAAAAAGTTAGAAAAGAATATTTTAGATTATTGAGATCTTTCGCCACAGGTATGCTCAAGTTGCGTGAGAGCAATCCGCAATTGGCAGTTGTTTCAGCCCAAAATCACCCCGGTGAAAATGCAATGCTCGAGGCTATTGTCACCACCGACAATGCCGGCAATCAAGTCATAGATGAGAAAAAAATCAAGGAATATCTGAAGGACCCTGATCATTTAATGGCCGTTACGGCTCTGAGAGAAGAAAGAACCAAGTATAGAGCTTTTGCATTGGGACAAGTGGCAGTCCATTTGCCAGCAGGTGAACGAAGAAGAATAGCCAATGAGATTTTGGCTGTGACCGGTAGGCGACAAGGTTTTTTAAATAAATTTTTCCGCTGGTTGCCAAATCCCGTCAATGAGAAGATCGCCAAAGTAGCTGGGTTGGTTGGTGTGGCTGGAGGTGGTGTGGGATTGTATGCTGCCGGAGGTGTGCCTGCTGTGGCTTTTGGAGCCGCTGCCATAGGGGTAGCTGGGGTAGGTATTGATGCGGTGAGAGGAATTTACGAGCCCATTGCCTGGGCAATCCGCAATGGTGATGTCGATCAGCTGAAGTTTTGTCGAGATGCTTTCCGATATGTCCAGGTGGATCCAGCGGAAGCAGCTTATGTAAAGGCGGCTTTTGGTATAGATGTCAATGATTATAATATGGCCGGTGGAATGATTACTAGACTGCGCCAAAACAGAAATAAAAATCAATTCGTCCCCGAGAGCACGGTTGATGTGCAAGATTTGCAAGATAGTGTTTTGAATGGTATTGAGATCCGTAGAGAATTTTATGAGGCTTTGGGTGTACCCACCGAAAAATTAGATGCCAGTCCTGAACAAGCCATTTATGCCTATCTAGATGGTTCTACTGAACAGCTTGGGACACATTGGCAACAAGAATTTACCCGACGCTGGAATCCTAATAGGGCAGGTATCGTATCCCGCCACAGTAACCCTCCTCCTCGTGGTGCATTTAAATATGTATCACCTATGCACGAGGTAGGTGGAAAGTGGGTACCTAATAACAATTTTGATAGGAACCATATTGATATGGTGGAAAGCTTGAAGCGGATGGCCAAGGCCAAGCAAGAAACCATGCTATTTTTTGCCACCAAGAGTTTGGTGGCGGAGCAAAGAGCCAAATTAGCTGAGGTGGGTCCGAAAGCCATAAAAGCTCGCTTAGAAGCGATCGAAGGGGGCAAGCTGAAACAAGAGAGAGATGAACAAATTGAGAGACAAGCCAAAGCTATAGAGGAGGAGGCAAATGTCATGAAAGGGGATCGAGATGCGCTGAAGGCATATTCTGATGCAGTAGGCGAGCTCAATGCGGCACGAGAAGCGGTCACACAAGAGTTTGGGTATAACTCTTTAATAGACCTAAATGCAGAGATAAATAGATTGCACAGAGTACTCAACGTTGATACTGGACCTACATCTTTTGCAGGTAGAGTTGCTGACTTAAGAGTGACTAGAGAAAGGGAGAGAAATAGAAGATTCGGTTTGGTTACAGTTTCAGGCAAGGCAGCTGAAAGTGCTAGACAGACAATAAATGAAGAGGTTAATGCTATCTATGAAGCAGGTATGGCAGAAGTAAGGAGAGATAAAGAGGAGGATCAGACTCGATATGATAGATTAGTAGAATTACGAAATAAAATTAATAGCAAGCTGGATGCTTTAAGTAATGGAGCAGATATTGTGTCTGCGGAGCGTAGGGTACTTAGTAGTTTGGAAAGTGAAAGAGATAATCTGGAGGTGCAAATGTTATATGCTAATGCATTTATCGCACATTTAAGAACCTTAATATCAGGTGGAACATTACCAGCTGAATTAGTTAATGTAATAAGCGGGCCAAATAATCAATGGACAACAGACTTTAATACCGTACCAAATGTTCCTCCTCCAGCAGTCCCCACTTATTGGAGAGCAAATATCGATATTCGCTCATTAGATCCTCAGCAAATAACAGCAAGGCTCAACTTTATACACACTATTCGCACTCGTTTTGGCACCTTTGGCTGGAACAATACTACCGTGCCTCTTCCACCTAATCTAAATCATATTGCTGTAACAGAGATGGGGTGGTCACCAAATGCAGATATTCGTCGTAACCTTGAGCATGCTCGTATAGAAGAAAGAGCTTTGAATATCGAACCGGATCGATCTGCCGCTCCTAGAGCCGGTATCTTGCAAAATAGAATACAGCTTCGAGATTTTCAAGTTTGGGATAATGATTTTATAACTCATACTGCTGATGAAATATATGATGATATTTATGTAAGTGTAAATGTTGTGGCGCCAGTTACAGGGTGGGATGCAAGTTTGGATCCATTTACGGGGGCACCCACTCCTACAGCAAGAACTAATAATATCAATTTAATTCAAGCAGTAATTACTGATTATAGAAACAATATTTATAATGTACGTCTGGGGATCATTAATAGGGAAGCCAGCGAAAGAGAAAATATAGTGACCAGACTGAGAGAGCGCAAGAATTCTACTGACGATATGAGAGAGATAACGGATCATCTGACGCATGCAGGTCATTTGTGTGATGAATTGCCGATAATTCTCAGTGATGGAAAGGCAGATCTAATTTTACGCTATATTCGTGATGCCGCTGGTGGGAAGCCTGATGCGGACTATGTATTTGACACCTCGACTTTACCTAACAATAATCCTGTATACGCTGAGATGTTGAGAGATGGTCATTTAAGAACTTTACCAAGGGGATATTTTGATATGCTAAGAGTACTGAGTAGTTCCAATGATGTGGTATGGTTGACGCATGTATTACCACCAGAAAGAATGGCGGAAATGTTAAATGAAACGGCCCAGTTGAATTTAGCACCTGCTGTGCAAGGTGATATAGCACAAGTCCTTACGGCCTTGAATACAGCGACTAGAAGTGGGTCAGTAGACCCACATCATATGCGAAGATTTTTTATCCGAGCGATTAATTATATTGGTGCCCAAGCGTTGGATAATTCACGTGCGGCATAAAAACTATGGACAAAGCACATAAAACGAAAGATTTAATCAAACTTTTACCTTTTGAAAAAAGCTTTCAGGAGGAACTAGCGACCAAATATGACACGATGGATGAATCAGAGCATTATGTTGTGGATCAGATTCTCTGGACAACTTACGACTCTTTATTTGAAATGCAGGTACAGACTAACTTACAAATTGCTATGGAAGAAATTAAAGATGGGAAGCGTAAAATGGAAGGAGATCTTTATCCAGATGTTCTTAAGCAGACACAGCAGTCTTTTGATCAATATTTAATGAGCATAAAAGATGATTCAGACTTGTCAGTAACAAAAGAAGAATTGAATAAAATAATTAAGAGCGAAGGAAATGCGCAGAATTAAAGAATAACACGCCTGGCCACTAATTGCCTGCGATATTGGTCTGACAGTTGTTAAATCCAAACATAGTGATGCAATGAGCGCCTGTAATGGTTGCTAGGATGTTTATAATCGCCACAGAGAAGACAATGAGTAAAAGTCCTATGATAGACCAGGTTAATGTTTTCTTCGCGCCCTCGGCCTTTTTAGGGTCCCCACCTGACATTATATATTGAATTCCTGACCAAATAATAAAGATGACTGCAACACTACCAGCAAAGACAAACGCAGCATTGACTAAGTTAGAGAAGAGTACGGGTACACAGTTTAATGTGGCAGCTTGGCCAACCACTTTATTTGAAGAATCTGTTACATTCTGCAGACAATTATTCCAGTCCATATAGATAATCTAGCAGAAGTATTTGTTAGAAACAATAAACTAGTCAATTAATTACATTGACCTCCACCGTGGTTAGTTTCGCAGTTTGTTATACACCCTTGATAAGCACTAGCATTTACATTATTTGCCAGACATGTACTTGTGTTAGGACAATAGGATGAACAAGAAGGAAGAGACTGAGAATTAGTAACTCCGCTATTAAATATTCCATTACTTGTAACAGAGTTAAGTAAGTTCTGAGTAGTTTGACCAAACAACAACTGTATGACCAGACCGAGTAGGAAGTAGGAGAGGAAGACAACAATCAAACCTACTAAAGCAGCGATTAACATATCACGAGCACCATTAACCTTCTCCTTATTACCCTGGGAGATAATCCAACGGATACCGCCATAGATCAGGAAGAAGAGGGCGATTAAGATAGCGATAACGAAGACGACATTGATAACACTACCTAAGAGTGTACTAGTGTTAAAGTTACAGACTCCTGAGAAAGCTGAACCGGCAGGACAAATACTAACAACATTACCGCCTGCAAATGCTGGAGTAGCTGAAAAGGCAACTAAACTACTAATGCTGATTAAACCGGTGGCAAATCTTTTAATACTTATTTTCATGGTATATTAATACTTTAAACGCAGCCAATATGATTTGTCAATGGTTGACTCTAAAAACAGAAATTAGGAAATGAGACTAAAAGGAGGAGAGCATTAAGAACTATTTATTTCGTATTAAAGATACCGTTAGTAGTAACTGAATTTAACAGATTTTGTGTTGACTGACCAAATAACAACTGTATGACCAGACCGAGTAGGAAGTAGGAGAGGAAGACAACAATCAAACCTACTAAAGCAGCGATTAACATATCACGAGCACCATTAACCTTTTCCTTATTACCCTGGGAGATAATCCAACGGATACCGCCATAGATCAGGAAGAAGAGGGCGATTAAGATAGCGATAACGAAGACGACATTGATAACACTACCTAAGAGTGTACTAGTGTTAAAGTTACAGACTCCTGAGAAAGCTGAACCGGCAGGACAAATGCTGATAGCATTATCAGTACCTGCAGCAAATGAAGAAACAGTAGTAAGCGCACCTAGTGTCACGAAAGTAGAGGCAAAAAGCGATGATTTTTTCAAGTCAAATTTCATATCTATTTATACTCTAGTTAAAATTACACAGACTTGTCAAGAGGTCAATGTATAACTTACTGACTAACAGATAACTGATAAACAACTGAGACTTTGTCGTGTATTAGCTCATGCCAGTGATGAATATGGAGATAAGTTTCAAGTGGCTGATTTTGCTTATTTCTTTGCTTGATGACTTGATTACACCAGTTTTGCAGCCACCAGCATTGAGGAACAGATTGTTTCAATGGTGCGATTATTAGGGTGGTTATATGATACTTATGAATTGTTTTGTCCAGTATTTTTGGATTGTCTATCTTGAGAAAATCCTGCAATGCATTTTTGCTTTCATTTTTGGGTGCATTGGGATTAATCCAGGTAGGCATACGACCATCTATGAAGTCTTTTTTGTTAGGGAGTTGCCAGATCAAATAACCACCCCAGTTATATATTGAATAATAATTGCCTTTAAATGGGTGAGTTTTTAAATATTTGACAGAAGTGCTTGGGTAAGTTAATGAAATACTTTTTTGGATGTTAAATCCGCTTTTCCATAAGCTGGATTCCAGAGGCCATAAGGTAATAATACAGAAAACAACAGTGATGATAGTTACTATTAGTGATGCAACTTTTAGGCGTTTAATGGCATACTGATATTTTTTTGCCTGGTCAATGAAATCATTCACTGCCTCAATTGCTAAAGGTAATAAAAACAACATAAATAGCGGAGCCTGTCGTATGCCTACTAAAAAAAGTATGCCAATAACAGTTAGTAAAAAAATATTTTTCTTAGCTACGTTAGATCTGTTGAACCAGAGGAGAATTAATGAGAAATCAATAAATAGCCACATGGGAAAGATAATGTGGGTGAAACTTGGCGTCCATTCTTCAACAGTGGAGATTTGCGGGGAAGCTGAGGTGAGAATGACTTCTTGCCATAATTTAAATCCATAAGGGTTAATCAAGGTAGCCCCGGTCGATATGATGAAGGAGATTAACAGATAAATACTGCTTCTATCTTTTTTAAGCAAAGAATTGATGACAGCAACAAAAAATAGAAATAACCCTAAAGCAAAGGCGGCGTGCAGATTAGCCCAGATGAGGAAAATGATAGGCAAGATTATAAAGCGCCATTTATTTTTTGAGATATCCAACAAATACCAGACTAAAACAAAGAATGTCCAGCTTAAAGCTTGTGGGCGAATGCCGGCAAATTGCACCATTGTTACAGCGACCATAGTTAAAAGTGACAGCCAGAAACCAATCTTATCTTTCTTTTGGGCAATGTTAACTACTACTCCAAGTCCAATAGTGACGAATAGTCCAAAAAATATAGCTACTCCTACAAGTCCGGTTAAATGGTAAATAACGGCGATAATAACGTCTGAAAACCATTCATGATTAATGAAGTCATAGCTTGGCATGGTATATGAAAATAGATCTTTTAAGGGGACACTGTGGGTTTGTAATACTATTTCACCAAAACGTAAGTGCCAACCGAAATCTGGATCGAGCAAATAAATGCCCTCCAGAGTATAAAGTGAGAAAAAGCTAATTAACAAGATGAGATAGATATGCTTTTTTATAAATGATAAACATTGCTTAATAGATTTGTTCATAGTTCTATTTTACAGACTGTTTCTTGAATTTATGTAATACTTCTTTCCATGTATAGATATATAGAAAAACTAAAAGAATGTTACGTACGGAAATTACTCCCAGTAAATTACTCATACTAGTTTGGGAATACATTATTGGGTAAATTAAATAAGTTAGCGCAAAGAGTATAAACCAGATAAGTGTATTTAATGAGATTTTTTTATATTTTAGAGCTAAAAAAGGAGCCAGCCAAATAAAATATTGCGGACTCAAGACTTTGTTAAAGATAAGAAGACTTAAGATTAATAAGACCACGGCGCCTGTGAATTTAATTCTACCTTTGAAGAAGTTTAGATAGACGACTATAAGGCTTAATAGCATTAGGATACTAAAGATAGTCTCCAGAGTTTGACTGACTAAGTTGGGAGAACATTGATGGTTAATAGAATGAAGAATATTAAGTGAACCAAAAGATTGAATAAAACATACTTTTCCGAAGCTAGTTAGCAAAAAGATGGAAGCGGGGATAGATTCTATTTGTAGTGGCCTGGCTGCTTGATACTGTAGGGGTGCAAGCGTTTGAACAAAATCAAGCTTGAGTGAAAGTATTAGCAGTAAGGCTAATGCAATGACTCCAAGTGAAACGAAGTAGTAATTTTTTAGATTGAGTAGTTTATGCTTATGGGTTTGTAATTCAAAAAGGAAGACCAACGGTATAAGAAAAAGGGGATAAATTTTGAGAAACGTTGCTAGTGCTAATAATAAGTAACTGGGAAGAAACTTTTTATTATAAGCCAGTATTATGGCAAAAAAGGTTAAAGTGGTAGCACTTAAGTCATAACGGTTAAAGGTAACTGAGCTAAGTCCAAGCGTGATTAATAATAGAAATATTATACCTGAAGTAAATTTTTTAACTTTGAAAAAATACATCCAGATAGTTAGTAAAAATACCAGCATTAATAGTCTAAAACCTAGGCTGTAGCTGAAAGGAGAAAGTAGGGGAAGAGAAAAGATAAACAGGCTAAGTAGAGGATACTCCTGGGGTAATTTATATTTATGTATTTGGTTTGATTTAATCTCAGATAAACAGTATCGTTGTTCAGTTTTGTTGATTTGTAAATGCCCAGTCCAGAAGATACTGGCATAACAGTGATATTCTGTTACGTCTATAAGTTCTGTATGCGGGCCAATAACTGCGACCAAACTTAAAAGTAAAAGTAAAAAGGCACTTAAAAAATAAAAGAGGGAAGCCTTCATGCTGTTCTATTATAGTTGAAAGTTAAGGAGTTGTATTGATAGTTGTACTGACATTAGTAAGAGGTAGACCAAGTAAGTGTCCTCCCAAATTAACAAAGAAGAAAGCGAGGAAAACTATAAATAAACCAATAATGGCATACACAAGTTTTAAACGGGCTTTTTGCACTTTCGTTTTGTCTCCATAGGACATTGTCCAATCAATCCCGCCCCAGATTAGGTAAGCTAGACAAAGAATGATGGCTCCTACGAAAAGCCATTGTATGATGTATTGCATGACTGTGTTCAAACAGCCATTACTGCCGCAGTTTACTGCGTTAGGCATTACGATATTAGTGCTACTCCCATTCTCCCCAGGAATAGATAAGGCTAATAAATGTTCTTTTAACATAGTTAATTGCCAAAACCTGGCAAATGTAATATATCAACGCCAATAGTTTGTAGAATGGCAATAGATAGAATAGCAAAGATGATGCCAATAATACCAGAGGTAATACCCTCACGGGCTTTTTTGATGGCATCGGGATTGCCCCGTGAGATTAACAAGCGGTAACCGTTGTAGATGATAATCAGAAGAGCAATGCCGCCGCTTAGGCTTAATAAAATATCAAACATATTATTAACAAAGGAAATAGGATCTGTGCTTATCATTCCAATGGCGGTATCTACCTGATAACAGGGGGAGAAGCCTATATTTACAGGAGTAGGGTATGATGTTGGAGTCTCTACGCTTGGAGTATCAGAAACTGTTGTAGCAGCAGTGCAGGCGCTACTACAATCGCTTGTACCACTCGCCAAACATGAATTGCAAATAGACTGTTGAGCGTTTGGTGTTGGGCTAAGAGTAGGCGTACTAGTTGGTTCTGCACAATAAATCTGGCTTTGTCCAGGCACATTTATACATGATCCATTGCATTCTTGAGTACCACAAACCGGATAGATTGTAAAGTCTTTCTTTATTGAAAGTATGTTACCATTAGTGTCATAGGCAACCGCACTTAGACTGAGGTCAGTAGGGGTAGTAATAGATGCAAACTGACTATATTTTGATAGATCTAAAGGCAATAAGTTTGTGTTAGAATTCGGTGAAGTACTATTGTTACAGGTTTGTGGCGATAGTGCGGTAATAGCTGATTGATTTACCGCGATAGCTACAGAGCAGTTTTTAATAGAAGTTTTGCTGTTATATGAAATATAAACCGATAAAGCGTCATCGGAATAAATATTAGCAGAGCCAGTATTCTGCTTGTTACCAAGATTCTGTATAGTAATAGTTCCATCGTTTTGTATATTTTTTGTTGTGGTTGTGTTCTGAGTTTGACTGTCATTAACATTGGAAGATGCTGATTGGGTGAATGCCACATCTGTCATACCTACGGTTTTATTATTATCGGCGATAGTGATCTGAAAGTTTTGCGGATTTGTAGGGAATGTGAACTTGTAATTAGAATACTTACTGCTATTTATAATAAAGTCGCATGCTTTTCCTGATTGGCAATATTGAGTAATGTTGCTATTTAGTAAGCTATTGTTGCTACCATCGTGTATAGATAGAGTGTAATTATTGCTTATCGGAGATGTTAAACCAACAACGAAAGTATCCCCTGGGGATACAGAAGCGGGGCCGACGCTAATGGGAGTGGTTGACTGATTAGTTGTGGACATTAAAAATTCTGGAGTTGTTTGGGCAGGGGTAATTTGTGAGTAGGCGAGTTGTTGATTTATGTTGGAAGAAGTTGGACTTGGCATGGCAGATTGACCGGTAAAGAAGAAAGCGGCGTCTGCCAATATATTTTTCCAAGCATCAGCAAATGATGTATTTGAAGAGTTCTTGCTATTATATGCTTGATTAACTGGGGTGGGCGTGGGGGAAATACAGGGTAGAAAGAATCCGGTGTTAACAGACTGCAGGTTAAAGTTCTCAGAAGCAGATGGAGCACCGATGTTACCATTCGACAGTAACGTTCCAGACCCGAGTGGTTGCCCATTAATACCGAAATAGACTCGGGTTGATTTGGCGGTTGAGTCACATTTTAGCGAGAAATTTGAAATTATTGAGGCTAAATTTTGAGGCGTCGCTTGATATAGACATAATGTTTTGTACTTAAAATCATTGCTGCTATCAATTGGAAGATTCGAATCTTCGCTGCTGGAAACTATTTGTGTCACGTCCTGGCCATTGTTTTGCAGCTTAATTGCGGGAACTGACACGGTGGAGTTATTACTGCCAATAACGTTGAATTTCGAAGCACTTTTTATTTGGTTAGTAGTGAACGAGCCTGACCAGATTACTGTATTAGATCCTTTCCACCATACTATGTAGGCTGTATCAGCATGTGGATTGGCGATGTAAAGAGGAAAATTAGTGTCATACTGAACCGGGTAGCTGTCTACCGCGATTCCAGGACAGCCATTTTGTGATTGAGTACATTGTCCTATGTTAATTTGACCAATCATCTGGGATGCTTGATAACTTGATTCAACATCACCTTGCCAAATTTTATATTTAATACTTTCCCCAGGTAAAGTGTTTACTGATACTTGATATCCCCATTTGTTTCCCAATGGTGTCAACTCTTTTGCTGTTTTATCTTGTACTAGTGTATATGTATCTTTGCCCCAATCATTAGGATTAAGCAATGTGCATTTTCCATTTGAGCCTCCTGACCATCCACCTATACCCATAGCATTATCCCATCCTCCCAGAAGAAATTCACTTCCTATAGTCTCACAATGATTGTAGTCAGGCCAATTGCTTGCCTGATTCCAGAATAAAATATAGTATGGGGTATTATTATTACTACTAGCAGGTATATTAAACAACAATGTTATATTTGAGGTATTTTCATAGACATTTTTAGGCGATTGTGTGACAGTTACTCCGTTAGCTATAGTATAAACTGTACTATCACTTCCCAAAGAAGTACCTGATGACCTCGTATTGCTACTCGTTGCAAAAGCATAGTTAATTCTATACAGTGAAACAAAAACTATAAAAAAAACAAGAAATGGAAACAGTAATTTTGATATTCTTGGATAACAATGCATACTCTCATGGTATCCCAAAATCTTTAGGCTTTGCAAGAGGTCGAACCATAATCATACTGGTATAGACAGCCCAGATTGTCTATACTATTTTTGCTATGGAACTTGCCCATTTTGAATCTCTATATCCCGACAAAACGCGTTTTACAGAAATAGAGATGATTATATCTTATGTCAATGAAGGTAATTCCTGTCAGTTGGTAGGCTTGCCGGGAGCAGGGAGAGGGACAGTTTTAAGTTTATTGGTTTACAACCGTTTTATTCGACAAATGCATCTGAAAGAAAATCATCAGTGGATTAACTTTGTCATAGTCGACTTCTCCGAAATGAGAGGAAAAGATTTATTTAATGTGACTAAATATATTTTCCTTTGTCTACTTGATTCACTGCGACAGAGACAATTGGATGATATTTATACAGATGTTAATGAGTTATTTAAAGAAGGATTATCGTTCAATGACGAAATGGTTCTTTTTCAAGCTCTAAAGCATGCTATTGACTATCTAGCAATTGACGAGGAGATGAATATAGTCCTACTCTTTGACCGTTTTGAAGATTATATTCCATATCTTAATGAGGGACTATTTAGTAACTTGAGAATTCTTCGTCACAGAGCAAAATATCGTTTTTCAGTGGTTTTTTCTTTAAATAAACCGCTAGAAGATTTAATAGAACCTTCGTCATTTGCAGAATTTCATGAGTTTTTAGCCGGACATATAGTTTATTTAAGTTTAAAAGACGACGTGGGGTTACCTTTCCGTCTGGACTATATGGAAAAAGCGACGGGTAAGCATATTAGCAGTAAAATTCGCAATATGATTATAGATTTAACAGCAGGTCATGGTAAACTTACCAGATTGGCTGCAGAAGCTTATTTAGTTAATGAAAAGAAGGCAATTGAAGATAGTAAATTCGCGGATTTTTTGCTTGCCCAGCGGGCAGTTAAAGGGGGATTAAAAGAGATTTGGCGTTCTTTTAATCCTGCCGAACAGCTGTGGCTATTGGGTAAAAACAGAACTGAGGAAAATAAAAATATCGAAAGTTACTTTACTAATTTACAGCTGGTTAGCGGTGGGAAAATAACCATCCCACTTTTAGAGAGGTTTTTACTGGAAGATGTCAATGCAGTAGTTATAACTAATGATAAAATTGAATATGATGTAGAAAAAAACTTAATTCATAAAGGCAGTCAGATATTGTCGGACAATTTAACCGCTTCTGAACTGCGTTTGTTAAAATATTTTTTACTTAATCCTGGGATGATTATTGACAGAGAAAAGGTAATAGATGTAGTTTGGGAAGAGAATAAATCTACATTTGGTGTTACTGAACAAGCTCTTGATCAACTAATTCTCAGACTGCGAAAAAAGATTGAGGACAATCCGGGGAATCCCAGACATATTGTGACAATTAAGGGGCGAGGGTTTAAGTTTACTCCCTAACAATTTTTTGTTATTCATTTAAGAACTTCTTGTTACTTTATTATCATGTATTAATTTAGCTACAAATTTAGAATCCGACTTGTATGTCGGGGGAATATATTTACCATCCTTTAAAAGAGATGACACGTTTGACACCTTCTCGCAGAGTAGGTTATGCTGAAAGTGATAAGGAAAATATGAGTAATCCTACAAATGAAAGAACACGTGGGCACGAAAGACGTAACCCTCGTGCAGCAATAGATGGAGGATCGAATATAGATTATGAGGTTCTGAAGCAACTTTTGGAACTGGGTGGAATCAATGAACTGGGCGATTTAGTACCTGCAGATTTTGAAAAATCAGTTTTAGACCTGCGTTTTAAGTCAGTTGGTTCAGGAGAGCCAATTCAACAATCTGAACTTGATAACTTATTGCAGGTAGTTGAACCACGTATTAATGCAGAAACGAGAGCGGGAAGAGTAAAAAATGCTGACAAGCTGAGTCGTGCAAAAAGAGCACTACAAAATATTAAAAGTCGATTAGGACAAGTACAACAGGGTGAAACTACACCCACAACACGAGAAGTTGATACAGCACAAGTGGAAGAGACTCCTCTCACTCCCACAACAACGGATATTGATAGAGCAATGAAGGACCGTGCTGACGTGGAGGAGATGCAGTCGGAAGCACAAGTAAAAGCTCAGGAAAAAATCCAATCTTTTGAGACTGCCCAGGATATGTTTTTTGCCTTATCAACAGGTGTAGATAAAAGTAAATGGGGAGCTGAAAATATAGCTCCCGAAGGTGAATTGAGGAACCCGGATATAGCTAAAAAAGGTACGATTCCTTTTCCACTGGTAAGAATAAAGGCTTGGGAGAGAGGGCCTGATGGTAGGATAAGACCCAAAAGGCCTCAAGAAGAGAGTATAGAAATAATAGAAGAGAATGTATTGCGTTTTGTCCGTGAAAGAATTAACTTCTACGCTGGAGAATCTCCGCGTGATCCAGTTAATTTTATTGATCGCTTAAGCTTCCTGGTTGGTGGTAGAACTATTAATCTTTATCAAGAAATGGTTATCAAACAAGGAAAGTTATTCCGCGAAGAACTTGGTGAAGGATCAAGGAAGGGCTATCTATTTAGATTAGGTAACAATATAGCCAAAGAAATGCTGGTTGCTATGTGGACACGTGACAAGGGCGTTACGTTTTGGACAAAATTTGGTAAGGGTGGACCAGAGTATGCCAATTTGTTAACACAACTTTTTGCTGATAACCGCTTTACTGATCTGTTTTATGGGGATGAATCTAGTATGCTGGAGTTTATGGCTACTTTACCTCAGAATTATTCCTCTGACATGATACCAGATAAAGATACCGGTGCACTTAGAAGAAGATCAGACAATAAGGTTGGTTATTCTTTCTTGTTAATGGTTGAAACAATCATGAACCTAGCTAACCGTGGGGCACTTGAAGAACTATATCCAGAGGGATGTGAATTGCTGGATTTCAAAACTGTTGAAGCAGAGGTAAGAGAGCAGGCAAAAAATTTGCACAGAGATCCGGATGAGACGATCAAAGCCTTAGAACAAAATGATGAACAATGGAAAAAAGCAAAAAATGATCCTGTAAATCATGTACTTGATGTAGTTAATCTGTTTAACTTACCCCAAAAAGATGAACTTATTATTAAGGCTGTTAGAAATATTATCCGTCGTATGGTGGCTAAAAGGTACGATGTATACCTTGATCCAGAGATGCAAAAAGTAGACAATGATAATTTGGAGTTTGCCTATCTATTAGCAGAGAACTTTGCTCAAGCAACAGGCATTATAACAATGCTTGATATTGAAGCTCGCAACTTCAGTGGAGCAGCAGTTCACAGATCTCTAAGAAGCAGACTCCGTGATGTAAGAGGACGCATGCGTTGGTCAGGTCCTGCCACTACTTTAAATGCTCTTACCGAGACCGCTGTGCCATTCTTCTGGGCTGGAGCTACCACTAATGGGAAAAGTATTGCGGAAACTTTCTTTGAATTGCGCGACAAAGCAGATAAAGCGACAGAAAAAGTTAGAGATATTGAGAAAAAGCAGGCACTAAATGAGGAAGAAAAGAAAAAGGAAGAATTACTTATACAACAAGCCTTCATGAAAAATGCTGAAACATTAAGCTTCAAGCGTAATGAAATGATTCAGTATACCAGAGATCATATTAGTAATGCTGTTGCCATTCATGATCTTATGTCTTCAGGTAAGGAAATTCATTGGGAAGAATATACTAAGTTTGATGATCGTGATAAACAATTTGTTCTTAAAGAAGAAGATTTTGGTGAAAAGGTTTTGAATGATATTTTAAAGAAAATCTACAACATGTATAGCACTTGGGGTAGTACTAACTTTGCTCAGGACTATCAAATGATTCAGGAAGGCGAGTTTGCCGTAAGAGACGCGGATGGGAATATAGTCATGGAACACGGTGAGCCAAAAATGGAAAAGCGTTCTTATTTTGTCACCGTTCCTTTAGCAGAAGCTATGTTTGGAAAAGAAGTATTGGACATTCCTGCCTTCTGGAAGACAGAAAAGAGAATACATCCAATTACCCGTAAATTGCGCGATATGCCCATAAAAGACATCTTTGGGCAGCATGTTATAGATGCTCAGAAAGTTAATACCAATAAAGTTGATTTAGTGAAAAGTATTTTTCTTAACATAGTAGCTGGACAAATATTTGCCCATCGTGTTAGATATGGACATGATATTCGTTACGGTTCTAGCTTTTATCGTTCAGTAATTACAGTTTTGAGATCTGTTCCGGATTCAGAATTTCGTGATCCTGATAATTTACAAAATAATCGATTTATGGGACATGCCTTTAGTCGTTATGAAATCGGTTGGTTACGTAGAAAGGCGAGGATTACTGAGCCACACTTATTCCTGCTTGATTTAGTACGCGAAATGCGTAAACCCGGTAAAGTGGGTGAAGTATCTAAAGAAGTTCTCTCACCTTTAGTTGGAGCAGCCAAAAAAGATATGGGTCTTTAGTCCTCTTTAAGCATTAAAGATTAAAAGTAAATTTTAGTGACGTCCAAATGTTATAACGGTTGGATTGGCTAATGCGAGCCACCGGGAGTGGGATTTGGTTGCTTAACACCTAGATTGTATTCCTGTAAAACTTTCTCGAGTACCTGATTTTCACTAGTAGCTAATTTTGCTCGCCCTGTTGACCTGGCCACTTCTCGGGCAGCATAGTCTTTCATATACTTTTCCATTTGAGGGCCATCAAACCTACCCGATCTTTGTAGTTCGTCTAAGCGACTACGAAGTTTCTCCCTAAATTCTACTGTACTATTTTGACCCAGATTAGAGAAACCTCTTCCCGCATTGGCGAGTCGAAGTTTGGCTTTAGCTCGTACTGCATCAAAGCCTGTAAGTTTGCCTGCATCAAGATCTCTTTGAAGAGTAAGTAGTTCATCAGTTTTGTGATGGGCCCTTTCAGCGCGATTATTCGCAAGCATTGCACTGAATGGTTTAGGCTTTCCGTTTTTATCAACACCGATTAACCTACCGCCAGTTACTCCCCAAATTCTTCTGCCTGATTGTGCTCCTATCATAAAGCTTTGTATACTATTAGACATTAAAGTTGATTTAGGCGCTCCAAAAATTGAGCGTGAGATATTAAGCAGGGAAGGTGCCATAAATATAAAACCAAGGCCAATAATCCCTTGCATGGTATTAGCCCCATCATTTAATGAGCCTAAGCCTACAAGAGGTGGAGCAAATAACTCACCATTCCCAACGCCTGTACTAAATGCATCGATGAATATCTTTGCTATGACAAAAATGCCGATAACCATCGGAAAAACAGCCAGATTAGCAATCATATCCTTGATCCAGGAAGTAAAAGTGAATTTAGATTTTGGTACAATTGCTAGTAAAATCCAAAACGGTGCGAAGACAACATCTACTAAAATAGTTATATATGCCATAATCAAAGTTAGCCAAAGCCGTGCTAGTGAAATTAGTATTCCGACAAATAAAATAAGCACAGCTGCAACATAGCCGATCCAGGCAACAGTGCCGCTGGCGTTATTTATAGCGCTGCCAACACCAGCTGAGATACCGATAACTTGTCCCAAAGCTCCACCTATATTCGCTCCGCCCATAGAAAGTGCTGGTATGAGTTCGGGATTTCCGGTGATAGCTGCAATGGCTGTTCCAACTATTGCTCCTCCAATTTGCAGACCCGAACCAAGTGCCGAGGCTACTTTGGATCCCGCCAGGCCGCCAATCAAAGCGGCAATTATTGTACCGCCTTCTCCGAACGATCCTATAATTCCTCCAGCAGCATCTCCTAAAGCGTGAGCAGTGTTACTGGCTGTTCCTCCTAATCCCACCATTTGACTGGCAAAGCTGATTGGATTATCTCCTTGTAAAGTAGAAAAAATTTTGTCCATGTCAGGGTTCTTTTGATGATTACTATTAATTGAAATAGGATCTACTTGTTCTCCGAGCTGGGTGATGACTCCAATTGAAACATACATGATATCAATTAAAAATCCTGAAATGGCATAGGAAAAAGTTATTAGAATCAAGGCAATTATGACTTTGGGAATTGTACTTTGAATACTTACAACGGTATTAGGATTCATTTTTATTCTAAACATTATGGCGAATCCAATAAAGATGAATACTACTACAAAACCTAAATAGGCAAGATTACGGACAACAGTCCAAATTTGCATCAGTGGATGCAGCTGGCAAAATCCTACTCCTTGCCCGTATACTCCGCCGTTTGCACATTGTGTGGTGGTAGATGCGTAAGTATGTTTCACAAAACCGAAATTTTGAGCTAAATCCTGAAAATAGGTATTGGGAGAGGCAATAGGAGTAAAAGTAAGGTTGATGCCCTGAACTGCAAGGCCGATGAGTCCGAGGTTGTTTGTGTTCTGCAGGGAAACCTGACCATTTAAGGGGTTGCTCTTTTGGCCGTAACAAGCTTGATTGGGATAGGCTGCATTAATACCTGCTACCTGACAACTCATGGCACTCATGACGTTAATCATCAGTTTTTGAACATTTAAATTTTCAGCATAATCTGCAACTGTTGGCGTTACACTTTGCGTGGTAGATGTAGTAGTTTGTGCAAAAGCCGGGTTGATCGCAAAAATTATTACAATAAGAGCTATTGACAGTGTTAGTAACAATTTACGGGCAAGAGAAAACATAGATAACTCTAGTTTGCTGTATTTTTGTATTACTGTCAAGCCAAGATCCCAGAATCAGAGCCCAGACTATAATGCGGATTAGTTCATACCGAAAGTTTTTTACAAGTAGAGAACTAAGAATAATTTGTATGGATTAGTAAATGTTCTTTCTTTGATCTTATTGCTCTTCGGTTTGACAAACAATTTTAATCAAATATTCTTTGCCATCATTTTTAAGAACATAGAGCCAGTCATAAGCATTCTATTTTATTTTTTTGACTACGTATCATTTAGAATTTGAATGTACTCTCCTTAGATCAACACTATTACTACTACAATACCTTACTTGTATACGTTTTATTTCAAGACCAATGTCTACTAATAAATCATAAGATGCTGATTCTGTTAGTAGTAAAACGATATCATAACCCATTTGTGTAAAGCTAGCTATTGCTTGTGATACAGGGATATTTCCTTTTCGTTGCGTGTCTCTCATCAATATAGAATTGTTGTATGGGAAACCATGGTCAACTAATATTTAGCCTTAGCTTGTAGTGTATAGGGGTATTTGATATACTTTTTGCTACCAGGAGAGGTGCTGGAGCGGTTTAACAGGATAGTCTTGAAAACTGTTGTGGAGGTAACTCCACCGCGAGTTCGAATCTCGCCCTCTCCGCCCTATTTTTTAGCTTCGTTTTTTATCTACCACTGGAACGGTTGGAACCTTGATTTCCACATTTATTTTTGAAATACTTGAGATAGTTATGTTTAAGAAAAAAAATGCGCCCCTTGTTATTGGATTTGCAATACCAATATTGGTGATACTTTTTGTCGTTGCGAGCATTTATATTCCAGGTCTTTTCCTTCATCCCAAATACAGCTTTTTATATACAACAGATGAAAATTATTATAACGATCAGTCTTATTCTGTTAATAATGGACGACTCATTGTTGTACCTCAACCTTCACCTGCATACCCCACTTATAGATCGTATACTACCCCGCAACTATATATCCATAACGTTTCGACTAATGAAAGTATGCCTGTTGCACTACAAAATGCGCAGAACCTAACACTAGACCCTGCTGATGTATCTCCTGATGGGTATAAGATTGAGAATGGAAATCAAGGTGATGGTTTTTTCCCATTCTTCTGGTATGATAATAATTATAATGCTGAGTATCTTGTAGGACATAATACAAGTAAAAAGCTCAATATTGTAAACAATGGTTCAACCTATTCTGATTCATTTCATTTTCTAGGTTGGATAATTCAATAGTATGAATATGGATAAAGAGTCGGTATTATCAGCTATAACATCGTTCTCCTCACAGAATCTTATTACCCAAGCAGAAGTAGTGCATGCTTTCGAAGCAGGAAGGAAGAAGGATATAAGCACTCTAACACGTGATTTAGGATTGTCAGAGGTTTTGTATTTCATCGGCGGATTTATAGTATTTGTGGGAGTAGCAGTGCTGATATGGCAAAACTGGAGTTCGTTAAATATATTTACAAAAATCCTTGCTACACTTGGGTTTGGTATTGCAGCTTATCTTATAGGTGTACTTCTCCATAAAGAAGAAAAATATGGTGCAGTTAGCTATGCATTTCATCTTATCGCTGCACTTGTCATTCCGCTTGGATTAGGAGTTGTATTTGACCAAGTAGGTTTCAATACATCTAGTGCAGGAATTCAGAGTCTTATTGCTGGAGTATTACTAGCGATGTACATAAGCTCCTATTTCGTATTTAAGAAGCCTATTTTTACATTTTTTAGTATTGCATATGCTACATGGTTTTTCTTCAGCTTTACTAATTTTCTAATCGGCACAAATCCATATTTTGCGGACATTAAATTTTATGAGTATCGATTTCTTCTAGTTGGATTATCCTATGTTAGTCTTGGATATTATTTTTCTTCTACAAGTCAAAAAGATTTGAAAGGAGCATTATATGGTTTTGGAGTGCTGTTTTTTCTTGGAGCTGCACTTGGGTTAGGTGGTTGGAAGCCTTCACAAGATGTAATATGGGAAGTAATTTATCCAGGATTGTTATTCGCCGTACTATTCTTAAGTGTTTATCTTAAGAGTAAATCCTTTCTGACATTTGGAACTCTTTTTCTCATGATCTATATTCTCAAGATTACAGGAGAATATTTCAGTGGGACATTAGGATGGCCGATATCCTTGATGATTTGTGGTATTACTCTCATAGGTACAGGCTACTACGCATTTAATCTTAATAAAAAGTATTTCTCTGCGCATTAGAAATGTTAAACATAGGTAAAATTTGATTGATTATCCATTAACATCTCTGTATAGTACGTTCCAACGTAGTCAATCAGACACCGCCTTCGGTCGCAGGAGTTTTAACGAAGGCGACTTCTGTAATGAAAGTTGGACCTAAAATCGAAGATATTGCTACATTTAACGAGCGACCTTCGACAGACGCAGTCTGCTTTTATTAAGTTTATATCCTCAAGCGCAATGACGGTAAGCAATATACAGGTTGCTCTGAAAATTTAAAAGAGAGAATAGAGCGCCATTCTAAAGGTCAAGTTGTTGCAACGAAAAAAAGATTACCAGTAAAGCTAATTTCTTACTTTGCCTTCTCAAATAAATATACTGCCTTTAGTTTCGAACACTATCTCAAATCTGGCTCGGGTAGAGCGTTTATCAATAAACATATACTAGTTTAGATTCAACAAATGGGTGTATCTTTTATACTCCACAAATTGTTTTTTTATTTAACTCCTCATATAATCTTTAATGATGGAAGAAGGAATATCACTGGAAAATGCCCCAACAGATAGCACTGAGAAAAATACAGAGCCTCGATTGAAGCGTTTTGTGAGCACATTACTGCATTTACATACTCAACGACCAATGCGTCACCATGGCATCTCTCTACAAGCTGAGTCCTCTCAAACAGAGGGACAAATAACTTTTTCGCAAAGGTTGGATCAGGGTATTGAAGATTTAACCAAGCCAAGATTGTTGCAAGAGATGCAAGATGCTAAATTGGCGCAACAACAAGAAGAGAAGAGACAAGCTGCAATCACAGAATATTTACATACTCTATCCTCGGACGCATCAGAAAGTGTAAAATCTGCAACTAGTGAGAAACTAATTCCTCCCACCGATGAGAGGTCGCTTGATACAAAAAGACCTAGGGGATTAATTCGAATTTTATTTGGTTTTTTACGCCGTGGATCTAAATGAAAATACTTGAGATTCAATTATATTAGTTAGGCGGCTGATTTGAGAGGAATAGCTTCCGTAGCATTTGCAAATTTAGCACTGGTATAGGCATCATAGTTGGCTAAATATGCCTGACTAGGTAACTGACTTTGAATTTTAGATTGTATTTCGGCGGATATTTTTCTAGTCTGTGAACCACCCCAAGCTACCAGTGCAGCCCAGGGAGACATCAGTCCTAATTTAAATCTCACTTGTCGCTGTAAGTTGGAGTATTGTGCTTCTAATTTGGGCAAACTGGTGGCCAAATCCATCTTACGACTTCTTAAAGAGGCTAATTTCATATATTGATTATTGATTTCTCCTCTTTGTTTGCGTCGCTTTTCATCATCCAAATCGACATTTTTTAATTGCAGATCTTGTTCCATTTTTGCAATAGTTTGCAAGGTTTCTTTTTCAGCGTCATTGATTTGATCAAGTGTACCAGGAGCTACAAGTACCTGCATTTCAATACCCATCATTTCATTTAAAAGTTTACGTACACCTGTTTCTAAAGCTGATTCAACATGTTGGGCAAGTTTAGATTTTTTGAAGAAATTCCATGCCTCTGCAGCTTGATCGGGGGTAAATCCGGTTATTTCTGATAGCACTTGTTGTCCTATAAGTGATTGCAACTCTCTCAAGCTTTCCATATTAACATCGCCTTTTAAATATGATTCCACCAAACCTCTGCCCAACTCATTCACTTTTTTCTCGGCCTCGGTTTCCAGTTGTTGTCTGAGAGTCTCAGCAGTTTCAGGGCTGGTTTGCCTAAGGAGATCATTATAACGATCGCCTAATTTTTCTCGATCGGCATCCGTTAAAGAAGGATCAAGAAGTTTATTTTTTATATCTTGTAATTCTTCTTGTGGAGTAGGGAAGTATGCAATCCCTTCCTGTCGTAATTGCCTTAACTCATTAAGCTCAGCTACAGTCATGGGAACTTTATTTTCTTTGAACTTGGTTTCTAGTTCATTCATTCTTTGTCGTTTGTCAGCTTCCGCTCTACCGGGTGTTTTATCTGATTCTTTTGTAGCTCCAGTATCTTCTCGTTCAGGGACAGCAGCTTGGGAATCAACACCTCTTGCTTCAGGTTCGATTACTGCTAAGGGTTCTCCCGTTCCCGCTGCGGCAGCTCCAGTATTCCCTCCGCCAGGGGTGGCAGGGCCAGTCGCAGCAGCAGATCGCTGAAGATGGTCATCAATTGCTTTAATTTGTTCACCAGTATAGCCTCTGGCAGCCAGAAGCCTATTTATATCATCGGTCATAGCAGGTCCAGCTTTAACATCTCCAGGACGTAATGTACCTGCCATTATAAGATCTGCTTGGCGTTGAGCTTCTTGGGCAGTAAAAGAACTAGAAAAGGAGGACGGTTCACCCATTCCTGCGGTAGTAGCTGGTTCGACCGCTGAAGGGAACATAGTGTCGGCAAAACTAGGCAACTCATCACTAGCTGAAGCCCCAGTTGCAGCAGCTGGTTCGCCTGTTCCTGCAGCAGCTGTACCTGCAATCCTGGCTTGATGGCGTCGTCGCAATACCTCAGCAGCAGCTTGATTACTTTGTCGAAGATTGTCCTGCCGTATCATATTTGTTCTTAGACCGCCATCTATTTCTTCCCGCAAGTCTCTATCTGAGTCATGGGCTAATCCATCTAAGCTCTGGGAAAGAGCTTCAGAGGTATTTTGTTTTAATGCAGATTCTGCGTCAAAAATGGGATCGGGTAGTTCGCCCATGGCCTTATCCAGAGCACCAGCTGGGGTGTCAACTCTTCTTCCTCCTAAATCTAAAGTATCTTTTTTTGGATCACGGGCAGGAGTAACAGCTTCCATTGGTGTGATTGGGGCGTCTATATTTGCCATATTATTTTTTCGCTTCCTCCAAAGCTTTATCTATATTATTATTCTTAAGGTGTTTGCGCATTTTGTCAATGATCGAATTTACTTTAGCCTCGTGATTAAACGCTTTTATGTAGTCTTCCATCTCTGCATGAACGGGATACTTGCGTACATACTCATGCATTTTAATTTGCGCATCTTCAGAAGAGGAGAAAGGCAGAAGTTTTAGAAAATCCTGTGCATATTTCTTGGCCTCAGGCATACTCATTTGTTGGGCTTTGACATCTGTTACTATTTTTTTGAGTAACATATACTCCAAGGTTTGAAGGTAATCATTTTTTTTGGTGTTACTGACTTTGGCAGGCATAATATCATGGTAGAGCAAAGTCACCTGCATTGCAAATTTGTTTTCGCGAATGTTTGTTGTTTAGATTTATAACTAAGCTTGACGCAAGGTAGTTTGTTAGGGTAGCATAAAACTATGCCAGACGAGAATCTTGTTGTACCACCGACACCTGTACCACCAGTCACACCACCTGCACCTGAGAACTTGACCGGGTCTGAGAATCCAGTGGGTAACGAACAAGATTTACCTAACTCTGAAAATGAGACTGTCCAACCGGAACAACAAACCTATCCTACCATGCCGGATCAGCAAATGAACAACGAAGATTACCCTTATGATCAATATTATTCCGATGATTTTAATGATAATTACCGTTCAGCCAATATAAAAACATTATTATCCTGGAAAGGGAATGGGCGACCGTTCCGCGCGCATGGCAAAGAATATTATATAAATGCCTCTTTGATCGTAATGATCATTGAAGTACTGTTGTTTCTCTTTTCACAATACGTTTTAATGTTGGTCATTATCTCCATGTTGTTTGTGGTGTTCGCTTTGGCGGTGGTGCCTCCGCATACCGTTAACTATCGCATCAGTACCGAAGGTATCGCGGTTGACGACTATTTTTACCTTTGGCAGGAACTGTATGATTTTTATTTCAAAAATCTCAATGGGGAAGATATCTTACATATTCGTACCAAGGATGAATATGCCACAGATATCACGGTTTTGTTAGGTGATATACCCAAAGATTACATCAAAGCTTTGTTGATAAATTATCTGCCTTACCGCGAGGTTGTACCCTTGTCGTTTATGGAGAGATCGGGTAATTGGCTTACGCGCACATTTCCTTTGGATAAAGTCCCTTCGACGAGTAAATAAGGTCACTGAAGGCACCAAATGTTTCAAATGAGTCGGAGGCACAGAAGTTTTCAGATGTACATTGTGGCTTAATTAAACAAACGTGTTGACATTTTAGGCCTCTTTGGTATTACTCTAGGATAGTTTGTCTTGATTGTAGAAATAAACGAACTATTTCATAAACTGTTCCCAGCTCTCGGTTTTTAACCCACGATGAGATAGCCATCTTTCTCCCAAATGTCCAAACTGT
>DAIDHK010000002.1 GCA_027459725.1 Candidatus Levyibacteriota bacterium | reverse complement strand
ATAAACAAAAAACTATTTGCTCTTTACAAGAATTATCATCATGATCCTATCTGCTTATCCGTCTTAACTAACATTGAGAAGTACAAACCAGAACTGCTTGCGTATCGTGGTTTCCCGCAAGCACCGATTACTTCTAATATGATTGAAGAACTCAACGGGCATCTTGAAGCAAGACTTTTCTCACTCCGTTCGTTTCAATCACTTACTCATGCTAAGTTATGGTTCAACGGATATATCCTTAAGAGAAGATTAACAAAATTCACTGATTGCAAAGGTAAATTTAGATACTTAAATGGGAAAACTGGGGTAAGTATGACTAAAAAACTTGACGTTGCTATACCAACGTTTTTTTAATCTCTAACTGCCGTTTTTGTTAGGCTTCTTACGCTTCTCTAGTAATGCTGCCGAGTTCTGACGTTATTATAACCTCACTTGAGAAGATTGTGAAGGCATTTGAAGACACAATTCAGGTTGATTTGATAAGGCAACGATGGGAAGAAATCAAAATACTGCAAAATGCTCCTTTGTTAGCTTTCTCCTAAGACAAAGCTATGAGCTATTTTCATTTCTAACAGTTAACCCTGGATAATTCCAGATTAAGCCTCTAGGAAATAGTAGGCTAATGAGAGTACGCTTCTGCCTAATATCACATGCCTCGTATGCTTTGGGTAAATCAGTTACTATCTTCTCGATATACGCTTTTGCATTGTCTTTTGCGTACTTGTTTAGAGAGGCTTCTTTACTGATGATTGCCATATTTTGTAACTGTTCTTCAATCAAGCCTAGCTGTTCTTTGAAATCCGCATCTGAATAAATACCAGAGAGATTCTTTTCAATGAGTGTTTGTCGTAAATCTCTCAATTTATGAATTTGCGAAGCTGTCCGTATTTGTTTTTGTTTTATTCTCGTCAGTCTTTTCTCGTACATGCTTTCAAAAAAAGACATATAAAAAGCCGTATATTCTTGTGCTACTACCTTTGCTTTAAGAAGCTTAGTAAAAGATGTGTGCATATCCATTATTTTAACATTGGCGTTTTTGCATCTTGCCCTACAATGATAGTAGGCATATCTTCCGCCTCTGCCTCTACTCCAACTGCCTGAGAAAGCAAGGTTACACTTTTTGCACTTAACAAATCTGCGTAAGGGAAAATCTTCATTATTCCTATTCCGTAAGACAATCTCAGCTTTATTATGATTTCTTCCATCAACAATTTCTTGTACCTTATCGAACAATTCTTTACTCACCATCGGCACATGTTGTGCTAGCACTTCTTTTTGGTAGGTTTTTGAAACAATGACACCCATATAATACTTATTTCTAAAAATCCGAAAGATATTTTTTTTGGTGAATTTGTATATCCTGCCTGTTTTTCCACTTTTAAGTCTGTAGCTGTCTAATATCTCTGCCATTTCTCTTGAGCTTTTTGTACCTGTTGCCATAATATCCCATGCTTTTTTAAGCTGATCGAAGATATTCACATCTTTTACTACATAGCCATTTACCATCAAGTAGCCAGGCGGAGGATTGCCATTTGGCAGACCCGACATAAACCTTGTGTACATACCATTTCTTGATCTTTCGGCTCTAATATCATTATCGAGTTGAGCAAAGCCAGCCAAAATAGTTTCAATAAGCTTTTCTGTAGGGGATTCTCCTGTTGGTTCAGCAGTTGAAATTATGGTAATGCCAATATCAGTTAGCTTTTTTCTAATTGCTAGATAGTCGCCAGTTTGTCTTGATAATCTGTCCAGTCGGTAGACAATTAACGCTCCTATTCTTCTTTTATTTTTACGGCAATACTCAAGTAATTTTATGAGTGTAGGTCTGCCAGCAATAGTCTTTGCTGATTTACCTTCTTCCTTAAAAATTTTCTCAATGGAGTATCCACGCTTATCAGCCTCCTTTCTACAAATGTTTTCCTGTGTTGCTAGCGAGAAATTATCAAGTTGTTCTTCTGTCGAAACTCGAAGATAAAGTACAGCTCGTTTATGAATACTTCTCATATACTTTCTCCTAATAATTCTCGTAAGGTTTTGCCTTCAAAGATTGAGCGTTCATAATCATCCAGCCATGATTCAACAAGATATTGTGCTTCCACACATGTATCTTTTAATTGGTCATCGTTCATCTTTTTTGCTATATCTCCTAGAATTACTTTCGCTTTCTCAATATCAATCTCGTCCATAACAATAAAATTTTAGCGACTTTAATTTTTTTTACAATTCTGTAAAACTTAGATGCAGATTGATATAATAAAGGTGAAGGGTAAAAAAGGACGCATATCCTATATTAAAATGGCTACAAATGGAAAAATTTATGGGTATTGGTGAGGCTAGCTGCTAGCTTTATTCTCCATTGAGTGGGGGCGTAATTTACCACACCTATATTATACATCTGCTTTGTGGCTGCTATAATACAATTATGCAATTCAACAAAAAAATTTTGCTCATAGGAGCTGGCTTCTCTGCGAATTTTGGTGGACTACTCGCAAGGGATATGTGGGTAAAGATATTTAATAATCCTTTGTTAGATGGTGCTGGCGATGTGAAGCTAGAATTAAAAAAGCAATTTAATTTTGAAAATGCATATTCTAATTTTTATACTCAAAAAGAAGCAAAGAAAGAACAATTTGAAGTTCTTGAAAAGGTAATCCAAGAAGCCTATCAAAATATGAATGACAAACTGTTATCACAAAATTGGAGTACAGTTGACGTCAATCCCAGCTCTCTAACAGAATTTATAAATCTGTTCGTAAATGATGGTAGCGGAGGTTTTGGAGCTTGTTTTTCCTTAAATCAGGATTTATTTTTTGAAAAGCATTCCAATAGACAACCTCTGGTCCCAAAGTCTATGGAATATGCAGGTACTCCTGGAAATATCAACGCAAATGATTTCAAAACAGAAAAAATACTTCCAAATGCAGCAGAATTAGAAGAATACAAAACCCAATTTGAAAAAGAGAAGTTTGGCTTTATTAAGTTACATGGTTCATTGAATTGGAAAACTCAGGATGGTTCAAACGCGAAAGTTATTGGAATAAACAAGCCTGAAATTATTCAAACCATACCTTTACTTAACTGGTATAGAGAACTTTTTGCTTCCGCAGTAGCTCAAGAAAATATAAAGTTAGTCGTTTATGGTTACAGCTTTAGAGATGATTATATTAACAAAATCATCTACGAAGCACTTCATGGAACGAGTGAAAGGAAAGGTAGTAATATGAAAATTTACATTATTTCAACTGAAAACCCTGAAAACTTTTATGAAAGACTAATAAAAGATTATCCATTGGAAGGTCAAGAAATTTGGCAAGCAGTTGATGGATATTTTCCTTACCCGATGAAGGTCATACTTCCGGGTAACGCTGTGCCTACACCAGAGTATGAAGAAATAGTAAAAAAAATAAGTTAGTTATGATTAGTCACCTTACTCCTACCCTTACCCTTTTAATACCTTTACATTGCCCACTTATTTGATATAATCATAACATGCAAAAATACTTAACTCTTGATGAAGCAGCAGTCTATCTTGGCGTATCACCGGAAACGGTCAAACGGTATGTTGAAAAAGGAGAATTGCATACATACACCCTAGAGCGAGCAGTACGATTTCGTTTCGAAGACCTTGATGCACTCGTATCACGAAATCTCGAAGTTCTTTTGACAAAGGGTTTACGCGCAGTTGTTACCCACGCCCATCAAGCAGCACAAGGAGTGGACGTATGGAGAATAATTGTGAGTTTTTATGATACGACAGGGAAAGAGCGCCTAGTTATTCCCTTTGGACCTGAAAATAAATTTACCGAATACTATGTTTGGGTTACCTATGAATACCTCGAAGATTTCGCTCATTTGCCAGGTAGTGAACAGGGAGCAGAAAAGTTTGCTTTAAGATATATCCAAAACCGCTTTGAGGAAACAAAAGACGAAAAAGGTATAAGAGAGATAACAAGAATTTCTGAAAATAAAGTTTACTGTAATGCTGGACAATGCATGAAGGGACAGGAATGGACGGCTTCTACATTATAAATATGAAAGGTGTATTTGATTTTATTTCTCATTATTGGATTTTGTTAGTATCAACTCTTGGATTGACGTGGAGCGGAGTTGTATTAGGATTTTTTATATGGATTAAGAAAATTGGTGAAGGCTGGGTTGACCAAATAATTAGTAACAGGTTTTCAAAAGACTTGGAGAGTTATAAAAATACGCTTGCCAAGGATTTAGAGTTATTCAAAGTAAAAACAGGTGCTTTGTTAGCAAGAAGTACTAAGCAGCAAGAAAAAGAGTTCGAAGTCCTAAATACCATATGGGAAAAATTAAAAGATGCGGAGGGAATAATACATGACCTAATGTCAGCTCTACAAAAATTCCCCGATATTACAACTTATAGCAACAAAAGACTCACAACTCTACTAGAGAAACAAGGATTTGATGAGGATGATAGAGATGCCATACTCGCAATAACCTCTTTGCCAGAAAGAAAAAAAACCTACGAAGAAAAAGCAATGTGGTACAAACTATCAAATGCAGAAGTTGCGTCACAAGAATTGCATAACTACACCATACGAAACGCACCGTCTATTCCAAGGAACATATACGAAAAAATAGTTTCAGTCTCTAAAGATTATCAAGATGCTTTAAGTACCTACAGATTTGGAAAGCAAGCAAGCGACCATCAGATGGTAAGAAGCGCATTTAGTAAAGTATTTCCTAAAGCTGATGCAATAGTTGACAATATACAACTTCTCATTCAGGAATATCTTCATCCGGAATAACGGTTTCCAATAAGTTCTTGAACCTCAATAACATGTCTGGTCCAAATTCTAAGAGAGAAAGCTCAGCGTTTGCTCTGTAGTTAAACTTTTGCATTAGATCATTTTCAGTTAGTGTTGGATTGTATTGTTTTGCGAGTCGATCAAATTCATCTATGTCTCTTTGCAAAACTATTTTATTGTTATGAACAAGTACGTTTCTGACAATTCTGTAACGCAAAAGCTCTATATCATTTTTATCAGCTCCATTTTGACTTGCGTTATCACTTAGATAGTGTTCATATTGCGTATAGACAAATAAATAGTATTTTTCAAAAATTGGAAGTTGATTTAATCTTTCAACAGCTTCATCAATAGAGTCATTTTTAACAGGAATATGCCACGCCGTTGTATTAACGGCAATTTCATAGGTAACACGAAGCTCCTCACCCGGTTTCTCTGCTTGTTTTTCTCGTATAAATTCTATTGCACGATCTTTAGACCATTCAAAAACTGGTATTTCTTCTATGGTTTTTTGAATTTTTGCAATCAACTCACCCTTTTTCATATATGTGATTATACACTCAAATAGAGAGAATCAAAAGTATCGCTGCCAAATATATTTGTGTTACTATTATGGCTACTTATGACTGAGCGCATAAAAAAACTGTTTGCCCTGAATGAAAAACTTTTAGTATTAGCAGATTCAATGACTGAAGGTCGTCAGTATACAGATACAAGAAAGGGTCATTATTTAGCAATGGCTTTTGGAAAAGGGTATAAAACATATGCCGCAATCCTGTTGCTTTGTAGACATGGGTATGGTCAAGATGCCCTTGTATTAGCCAGAACATTATTTGAATTGATTGTAAATACGCTTTATATTTTTAGTGATTCGACGGATGGCAGGATAGATAGATATTTAGATTATCAATGGATAATACGAAAAAAGGCAATTTCTTATTATCTCCAAGATGAACAAAAAACTAAAATGCTTACTGATAAGTTCAAAGAAAAAGGGAAAACGGAAGATACTATTGAGCGGATACAGCAACGTGCAAAAGAAGTTCAGAAACAATACGGATATAAAAAAAATACATGGGCTGAATTTAATTTATCTGTGATGTCGAGAGATGTTAGCTTGGAACATATTTATAAAACCTTGTATAAAGTACAGAACGATCTAGTTCATTCAACAGCAGGAGGCATTGATGATTATCTTTCCTTTGAAAGTGAAAAAAATGAAGTTACTGTTAAAATAGCCTCTGATTATAAATGGGTTGAGCAATCATTGTTCGCCAATTTCCATATGTTTAGTCTTCTTACTGGACAATTTTCTCTGTACTTTTCACTTGGCAAAGAGGCAGAACTCCAGGAATTGCCAAAAGAATTGGAAAAGATCATTGCAATGCCTTAGATTATTTTACTTCTCCCCAGAAGTATCATTCAGCTTAGAAAGTTCTTCAATTTTTCTTCCTGTACCTTTTTGAGCTATGTAGTCAAGGAGCTTAAAAACGTGTCGAGTAATTCCTCTAAACTCAGGTATTATAAAAGGCCTATGCAAAGCATAATTTCTCTTAAAATGTAGGTATTCAAGTATTTGCTTTGCGTTAGGGAAAGGTATTGTCAGCTTCTCAATCCCTTTTGAATGAATTCCTTTTAATTCTGCAACTGCTTTCTTTTCTTCATCTTTTTGAGATTTATCGAATTCTGAAAAATCAATTACTCTACCCAAATGGGCAATTATTTGAGATAAATCTTGTACTTCATTAGACCGAAGTTTATCTCTATTTCCTTTAAGGAGAATGGGGTAACTTACAGGAGGAGCAGATGATTCGTGTTTGTTTATAGCATATCCCTTGCTTAAAAAAATCCCTTTTAGTAGATATTCTGTCCCCAAAGCAAGAAAAGCATTCTCAAGACGTGGATTTGCAAGTATTTCATATCTTCTTTTTTCATCCCAAGGTATGATAGTGTCGGAGCGTTTTTCAGCCTCCTTTATAAGATATGCACCTGTTCTTAAAAATCCTTCTGTATCCTTTGAGGTAAATATCCGTCTCGCAAACCCATGTTCCTTAAATTTAAGATATGAAGGGTTGTGCCATAGTCTATTTATTTGATTATGCAATAATGTCATATAGAGTGTTAGTTATTCTTGAATGTTTTTGCCAAAATTGCTTGAGTAAGTTTTGATACTTTCGCTTCTGCTTTCTTGATTTGATATTCAATCTGAGTTACCACTTCAAAATATGCATTAACTCTTTTAACTATTTCCTCTTGTTCTTCAATCGAGGGTAGTGGTAACGGAAATGTTCTTAACCTTTTAATACCAAATGCTGGTTGGGATGTTGCCCTACTGTCAATTAGTAAGATTTTCTCTACTAATTTACTTGAAAGGTAAAAATATAGATATTGAGAAATAATTAACGAAGGATTTGATTGAACAAGAACAACATTTGCGGATAATGTATATTTTTGATTGACAGGGATCAAAACAGGCTTGCCTAATGTTCCAATTTTCCCAAAAATGAAATCTCCCAATTTTAATTGATATCTTTTATTATGTTCTTGCAAAATATCTACTGAAACTTTTCTGGATTCCTCGAAGTTAATAGAACCATCAGAATTGATATCTCCCATACCAATGTATGGTACTCCCTCGTTAGCAGATGGAGGTGTTCTATGGCTTGGTTGTGGATCAATTATATCTGCATAATTACCTATTGCCTCCCATTTCCAAGATTCAGGTATGTCAAATAAATCTGTGTTTTCAGACACTTCAATATCAAATTTTTTACCTGAAAATTTAGACTTTTTAAATATGGGTATATTCTCTATTCGCCAATTATCGGTAAGTTTTCCTGTAACCGCAGCAGTCAGAATTGCTTGACGGAATTTTGAAACTATTTTTTTTGCTTTTTGTATCTTTTGTTTTGCTTCGTCACCATTGCTAATAATGTTTTGTATTTCCATTGCTACTTTCTCTTGTATAGATAAAGAAGGCAATCTTATTGGGATATTACGCATAGATGACTGTGTTAACTTTAACCTTGTTGTTCCGGCTACAGAATCAGAATAATCGAAGTAATCAAGGTAGTATTTTATAAACCGATTGTTTGCAATACCTTTCTTTGCCCTTAAAACATGTGCATGATTGTTTACCCAACTTTTACCAGTAACAATATATGCAATAGGTTTTGATTTATCTAGAAAAGGAGCGCCGTCTTCACCCAACAGAACTAACTCTTCATCAAAAATATAGTCATCTATTAACCCAACTTGTCCTGTTGCGCCATAGTAAGGAACATTACCTACTCTTTTATTTCTTTCTTCCGAATTCACAGGGATTCTTTGATTGTCCAGAATATCCACGCAGTCTTTTAGAAGATATTCTACCTTCTCAGAAGATTCATTATTTGTCAGTTCCATTTTCAAGTTCTGCATATATTTTTTCCAAGCTATTTGTTGCTTCCTTTAGCTCAGATAACGCATCTGTTATTAACTCCTCAGGCTCACCAATTTCTTCGCCATTTTCTATATCATCATCTTTTAACCACTTAAAACTATCAAGTTTATAATTTTTATCTTTTACTTGTTTTATGGTAAACATTTTCCATCTATTTTCTTTGGACTCGCTTTCTTTCCTAGAAGATTGTCCGTTAGCATTTTCTCCATAACATTTTTCAAATTCCTCAAAATGTTTATGAGTAAGCGGTCTATCATTTTTGGTTATACCTGGCACATTGGTACGAGCATCATAAATCCATACATTCTCTGTAGAAATACCTTTGGTAAAAAATACAACATTTGCCTTAACTCCTTGGCTATATGGAGTAAACGTACCATTAGGAAGTCTTAGAATTGTATGTAAGTTGCAATCCTGCATAAGGATTTTGAAAACTTCTCCTGCCTGATCACCAAATAACACATTATCAGGTAAAACAACTGCTGCACGACCTCCTGGCTTGAGAATAGTTAGAATATGCTGGATAAAATTAAGCTGCTTGTTACTTGTTCCAACAGTAAAATCCTGTCTTTCTGGTATTTGATTTGCTCCTTTTGTACCAAATGGAGGATTAGTCAAAACAACATCGTATCTATCACCATGATCTGGTTCGTAAATACTATCTCCAAGGCGGATATTTGCAGTAATACCATGTAGATAGAGATTCATAAGAGCAAGCCTTCGAGGTCTTGCCACCAACTCTGTACCAAAGTAAGTATTTTTCTTTATGCGCTCTAAGTCATCACGATTGATTGCATCCCCAGTTTGTTGCAAGAACCATTCGTAAGCTGAAAGAAGAAAACCACCTGTACCAGCAGCAGGGTCAGTAATAGCAAAATCTTTTGACACCCTTGGATCAGGTTTCATAACATTGACTATGGACTGGATAAGAATACGAGGTGTAAAGAATTGTCCAGCGCCTTTTTTGCCTTCGGCTGCAGACTTTTCTAGTAAGCCTTCGTATGCTTGTGCCTTTACATCAATACCAAGTCCTGACCAATCTATTTCATCAATGAGATCAATAAGTCTTTTAAGATTTACAGGCTTTGTGAATTTTGATAATGCCTCAGAGAAAATTGCACCAAGTAACCCTTCTTGTTTTGCTAAACCTCGCAATAGCTCTGAATAAAAATCAATTAGCTCCGTACCTGATTTTGATTTTAGAACATCCCAAGAGTATTCTTTTGGAATTACTGCACCTTTTTCCTCAATCATTTTAAGAAACAACAAATAAGTAAGTTGCTCCACGTAATCACCATAATCCATTCCATCATGGCGTAGGACGTGGCAAAACCCCCATAATTTATTAACAATGTTAGTTTGTGTAACCATAGACTTGTGGTATCGCAGTATTTATATTTTGAATAAGTGCCATGAGATTGTTATCGAAATCCTCATTTATCTTTTTGAAACTTCCACCTCTATCTACAAAAATAGGCATGATGTCAAAGTCATTTGCATCAATAGTTAGGTTTTCAATTAAATGTTTTTTAATTAACTCAATCCATTCATGTTGTTTATCAGTAAGTTTCTTTCCTTCTGTTACTTTCTCTATTGCAAGATCAATACGCTCTTTTGTTGAAAGCATTGGTTCTTCTTTCGCAGCGTGCTTAATCATCGAGATAATATCGGCAAGAGGATATTTATATGCTTTCCTTAGATTTTCTTCTGTATATCGTTCTGGTCTATCTTTAAGAGAAGTGCGCAACTCCCTTAATGCATCTGTACCCCATCCAGCAGGTTTTTGTAGAACGATTGCTATTGCTTCTATGTGATCTGGGTTTTCTTTAACAAACTTTTCAAATTGGGCAATGTAATCGTCTGGCTTTAATTCTCTGCCATCGGTAGTTCTGAAAATATACTCAGAAGTAACAGTATCTTCTTGCTCTATTGCTCGAATAAATCTTTTTGGTGGTCGTGGATAGTTATTTAATAAATCGATAAACTTTGGGTCTGCAAGAAGTTGTAATGTGTTAACACGATTGCCTGACAACTCGTCAGGAAGCGATCTAGCAAATTGAGCGAGATCACCATTTTCAAAAAACTTAGCGAATTGCTCTCTCCCTTCTGATGTTACATTCTTTGCAATTCGTTGTAATCTTTTAATTAAACACCTTGCGTTATATTCAACATCTATATTGTTATTTATGTCTTCAATGACCTGTTCTATTTTCCTCGTTGGTGTCAAAGGAGTAACCTGAGTAATACTCGTTTTATTCTTAAATGCCTCAAGAAGTGTCCCTCCAAAACAGTCAAAAACAGTAAAGTGAGTTTTAGCAGCAGTACCGAGTCCATTGGGAAAATTAAAACATAACCTTGTACCACGCCCAAGCATTTGCTCAAACAGGATTCTTGATTTAACAGGACGGAGAAAAAGAATGTTCTCGATTGATGGAATATCAACACCAGTTGAAAGCATATCTACTGTTACAACAATATGAGGATTGGGACGATTCCTAAATTCTTTGATTCTGGTAAGCGGTCTATCAACTGTTGCAGAGCCTGTAATTTTTTCTACAAATTCATCACCACGATTAAAAACATCACGACAGATATTAACTAATTGATCAGCATGGGAGATGTGAGGCAAATCATTATCGGCAAATATAAGGGTTTTCGGAAAGCGTCCAAGTTCTTTTTCCTGCTCTAAGGCGTGTTTTGCAAATTCTTCAATAATCTTTTTATTACTATCAGGAGCAGTAATACTTCTTTCCACATCCGTAACATCAAAGTGTCTTTCGTCCTCAAGTAAATCAAGTTGTTGCACGCCACTAAACGGATCAATTTGTTCTACTTCTTCGCCTTCTTTAAGAGTTATACCTTCAAGGCGTACCCCCGATTCAACTTTCACCGCATCATAATCAACTAGATATCCATCCTGCACAGCTTGTTCGTAGCCATAGCGATAAATGACCTCTTTGAAGTAACTTGTGGTATGTGCTGCTGGTGTTGCAGTAAGTCCAATTTTTATAGCATCAAAATGGTCAAGCACTCCACGCCATTTACTGACTTCCTGCGAAGTATAACCTCTATGACATTCATCAGCAATGATCGTATCAAATGCGTTTATTGGAATATCCAGCTTATCTGCATCGTCATCTGGGTCATAATCTCCATCTTTTGAAAACATACCTTCTCTGCCATATAAATATATTTGCATTCGTTGGATTGTTGAGATATATACAAAAACTTGGTTTCCGTCAGGGTTGGTAAGATAGGTTGTTGGAAGAACATTGAAATCGAATTTTTCATTACTTCCTAAATCATCCATTTTGAATTTTTGGCTATACACTTGGTAGATTTGATTAAACTTGAGTCCGTTTTCTGCTTCATAACTCGCAAACTCCATAACTGTTTGAGCTGCTAGTGCTTTTCTATCAACGAGGAATAAAATTCTTTTACTTGTTCCAGATTTCAACAGGCGGTAAATAAGGGAAGCAACTGTGAAAGTTTTTCCCGTGCCTGTGGCCATTGCTACCAACATTGACCTTTTATGGTCGACTAGTGCTTGTTCAATACTTTGGATCGCATCTTTTTGGTAATATCGTAACTTTGTGTAGTCGGGTGGATTTTGTATAAACCATGACAGTTTTTCTTCTCTATTCATAGTGAGAAGCTCATGCAATGCCTTTGGAGTATGAAATTCATTGACTGGTCTTGACCTACTCTTATCAATCCGTAAGTCTTGAAACCAAATCAGCTCTCCATTGGTGGAGTAAATAAAAGGTACTCCTTCTTTTGTGCCTTTTACATAACGCTTCGCTTGAGAGAGAACATTTTGGGGAGAAAGATTGATTTTCTTTGCTTCAACAAAGGCAATTATCTTCCCGTTTCTAAAAAGTGCGTAATCAACCGGACCTGTTTCAGTGGGATACTCCTCAACTGCGGTATTCATAAAAGAGGAAGTATCCAATCCTTCAACGTATGGAACAATGCTTTCCCAGCCTGATTTCCTTAATTTTCCATCAATCCATTCTTTCCGTGTTACTTTTTCACTTATATTATCCATATAATTTCAATATCAATCTCAATTTCCCGAGTTTTCTTACTTGAATTATACCACTGAATAAGCATATTCGTCGCTTAATAAAATTTGCGTGTACGATATAATTTAATTCTATGACAGACTGTAAAAACAAAGGCGGTAGACCTTGGTTAACAATTCAGCAAAAGGAAAATCATAAACAACTAATACTCTCAAAACTAGAACCCTGGTTAATGACAGGTATATCTATCAATAAGGCTTTGAAAGCAGCCCAAATCCACAACTCAGAATTTTATAAATATCTGAAAGAGGATAGGTTATTTGGAGAGAAAATAGCCCATTTTAGAAATTTTATCCCTGTCCTTGTCTGTAAAATTATGTTTACAGAATTTATGAGTATTGCTAGAAGACAACAGGAGGCAGGAGGACTCTCAAAGGATGATAGGGATTTTGTTATGTGGTTTGCAACCCATTCAAACACAATGAGTGATTTGTATGGAAGACGAGAAAAAACTTTGTCCTTTGATCCACAAGAAGATTTCAAAGAATAAGAAATATGATTGAAGAAAGTAAATTTAATTAACTTCGCATATACGCGAAAATTAGAGTTGTACTATCAAAGGTCGGTAAGTTCATTCATACTAACACCAAGTGCTTTAGCAATCTTCCACATTACAAAAACAGATGGGTGATATTTAGCTGCCTCTAAATGAGAGATATATGTTAAATGTACTGTCGCAGCGTTTGCTAATTCGTCTTGCTTCATACCCTTTCTTAATCGTAGCTCTTTCAGTTTTTCTGCAAGACGTCCAGAAAATTCATCTTTTAACTTTCCGTTTTCTGATTCTGATAAATTCGCTCTTAAAGTTAATTTTCCCATATACCATATTTTCTAGCGTATTCATCAAATGGTATATAGCGTACTCATCAAGTTTATGCTATAATAGCCTATAGGTTATCTAACAAATATGAAACTTATAAACAAACTCAAGAAAGATAAAAAGTTTCTCGTTATTATCCTTATCCTAATTGCTGCAACCTTTATTGTTCCGTATCTAACAATACCAGGAACAATTCTCTGGTGGTTTTATAGAGTATCCAAGTTCTCAAGAAAGTTCAAGATTATTGCAACATCAAGCGTGGTAGGACTATTCGTTCTTCTGATGGTTGGAGGAATTGTTTTGGAGGCTAAAGATGGTGGAAAATCAGCAATGTCTATACCTACTACGCAACCAACAGCTATGCAAATAGCACAGGCAACAACTGTCCCTATCAAACAAGCATCTAAACCCACAGCAACGCCTGCTCTTTCACCAATAGACCAAGATAAACAGGCAGTTAAAAACGCAGTAACCAAAGTGTTGCTTGCCGACATGCAGTTAGTAAATGGCGATACAAAACAATATCCAACTGTAAATTACTCTGAATATGGAACAAATGAGAAAGAACCTCTTATTCACGATATTAGTATTGTTCCAGCAAATCCTGATCTTGGAAGTAATGGCATACTAAGCATCGAGTTTTCTGCAATACCATTTCCATTAACTGCTGGCTATTACAATGCAGCAGAACAAGCTACAACTGATGTGCTGGGAGCATTACGAACAGTAAAGCTCAATACTCAAGTAGGTGAAATTACTGTTGCAGCATTTGGTGTCAATAAAGATCCATTTGGAAATCCTCAATGTCAAAATCTCAAATATATGAGAATGACTTATGTTCAAGTAACACCAGACCAGTTATCTCTTGTTACACCAGATCAATGGCAAGATTTGAACGGACAGCAGTTGTTTGACAAGATGAATTCTCTGGGTTTTAAAACTGAGCTTCAGACTTACTATCAAGCATGCAACCAGACAAGCTATGAAAAGTAACCCCGAAGTTTATAATAATTATAACTATCTTATTTTCAAACAGACAATTCATGTGATACAGGCGTGCCATGAAAAGAATTAGTAGAAAAGACCTATTAAGCCTTGCCGAAACGCAAGGTAAATTAACAAAAGAGTTTAGGATTGAAATTGAAAGGTGCTTTGCGAGATACTCACTTCGGATTATCTCAGAAATAGAATTGCTCAAGCAGTTAAACCTACAAAAACCCTCTATATAAAATTAACTAATGCTTGTCCAAGTGGTATAATTTCAAACAGATGGATATTAAGATTGATATTGATGATGACAGATATTTTACCGATGTTGCTCCGGTTGTGGATCGTGATGAGTTTGCCAAGGAAATAGAAAGACTAAGATCAGCTTTGAAAGTTAAAATGCCACTTTCTAAAAATGATTATTCTAAGGTTGTTAGTGAAAAAGAGGCTAAATTAATTGATAAGGAGATTGAAAAAAGTAGGAAACGACTTTTTTTGCCTGTTATATTTAGAAGCGTTATTAGTGCTGTTGTATTCCGTAATGAGATCACTAATGATGATTATTCCCCTGCATATCTTGTACATAAAACAGGTGATTTTTACGACAAGCATGGAGAATCCAGTCCAGACGAAACTTATGGAATTATTCTTTCTCCAGGCGCAAGAGATGAAGATGTATTAAAAGCATATAGGGATTATAGAGATATTCTAGGAAATGTGAGTAATGTAAATAGTGAAAATAGTGAGCTAAATTATAAATTTACTAATCTCGTTTGGGACATAAATAAAAAGAAACCGTCAATTAAAAAATATAGAGAATGGTATAAGGCAATCAAAGCTGACGCTTCATACGCTGAGATAGCAGAAAAAGAAACACTAAATTGTCCAATGCCGGAAGGGCATCAAACAGGTAAGAAAAAGCCAAAGGGTTGCACCTGTTATGACGAAAGTACCATAAGAAAAGGTTTTGAAACCTACGAGGCACTGCTTCGGAAAACTCCAACTTTCTAGTCTTCCACGACTTTCACTTCCACTCCTGAAATAATTAGGCCATAAACAGTCTAATTATTTTATGAAAAAACAGATTCAGATTGATGCTCAAAAACAAATTGAAATGGCAGCGGAAACCCTAGCAAAGATTTTAATACAACAAGTCTTGAGCAAGAAAAACAGCAATCTTGCCCAACAAATTGAAAAAAAATATGGAGAATCTATTTAAATCAACTGATATACGATCCTGCGCATATCTCCTAACCAAGGGGATATCTCTCACAAAAATTATTAAAACAGATCCTCGTAAAATTGTGTTTTGCTTCATGGATAGTAATGATCTTAGAAAAGCACTTCAAGATTATTGGACAAACCAGGCATCTGTAAATCCACGTCTTTTATTCGATAACTTTGATTATTTGAAGGATTTATTACACAGGGATTACGAAGTGTAAAAGATTTATATGGAGAACGGATTTTTTAAGATTGAAAACAATGTTGCAGAAGCGCTTGCACGCATTAACTTATCAGAATATGAAGGGAGATTGCTCTGGGTAATTTTTCGTAAAACATCTGGCTGGAATAAAGAAAAAGATCATATATCATTTTCTCAATTTGAGAAAGCAACAGGAATAAACCGAGGAAATGCACATCCAGCACTTTTACGATTGATCAATAAAAACATTATTAAAACATCTAAGGAAGGACGCATCAATACATACAGCATAAACAAAAAAACAGATAGCTGGAACTATGAGAAAAGTAAAAACATTATTGCTACTAATAATATGAGTACACAGAATAGTATTTCTACAAATAACAAACCGTTATCGCAAGACATAACACTTCCATTATTTGAGGAAACAAACACAACAGAACAAGAAAAAACAACAAAACAAAAGACAAATAATATATCTGACAATCCATTACCAGTTAAAGGAGTACCTCCTAAAGAACAAACGCCTATTCAAAAGTTAGTACCTTATTATAAGAAACTTTACAAAGAAAAATTTAATATAGAGCCATCAATTAGTTCTGCTAGTTGGGGCAAATGGGGCATGTTGTTAAAACGGAAACTGGAACAAGGTTATTCATTACGAGAGATTGCTATTTTGCTTCAAACATTTGCAAAATCAAAAGACTCAGATGCCGACAAATTAGGATTTGACCTTGGTACATTTTTTTCCGATACAATTTTCAACAAAATGAGAGCAACAAGAGAAAAAACGTCCAATTCAAATTTGGAGAATAAATATGGAAAATACTGATCTAAACAAAACAATTTGCAGCATATGTGGAAAACCACTAGAAGTTCTTGAGCCTGGTTTAGCAAATGATATTAGAATTTCAAATCAAGACAGAAATGAGTTATATCCTTATCTCCTTGATATAGAAAAATTTAGATACGATAAGCATCTAAGGTGTAGGGTACGTTTGGCAAAGTATTCTGATGTAGGAATAAAACTTCGTTGGTTGTTAACTGACAAGTTTATTGTTACTAATAACAACCAGAATGCTTACAGCTATATAGAAAAAGTAAAAACGATGGACTATGAAGAATTAAGGAATTCAGGCGTATATTTATATGGACAACCGGGTACTGGGAAAACGCATCTTCTTACTGATCTTTGTTGTGGACTCATTGATAAAGGTTATAACTATCGAAAAATCATTTGGGCTAATACTTCATCCCTATTAACGAACTTCCGAAGTAGTTTTGGTAAAAAATATGGATATGATGAACAAACAGAACAAGAAATAGTTTTGGGAAAACTGCGCACCACAATTTTGTTCCTTGATGATATTGGAACAGAGAGCGCAACTGATTGGGCTAAGGAAATTCTTTATGATGTTATCAATTATAGATATGAGGAAAGGCTACCAACATTTATTAGCAGTAATCTCTCTCCTCAGGAGTTAGCGAATAGACTAGGAGATAAGTTCGCTTCAAGGGTTATTGAAATGTGTAAACCAATCAGAGTTGAAGGAAATGACTGGCGTTTGAAAAACGCAGATAACAGAAAAGAAAAGACTGATGGTGCAAAAATTGAAATACCAATTTTTTCTTATGACATGGCTAGTTGGGAAAATGAAAGTAGATACAAGGAATTTAACTAAACGCTGTAACAATACTATGAGGTATTATATAATAAAAATAACAAAAAAATAGAGCCTCCAGGCCTGGAAACCAAGTAAGGCTCTATTTACTCGTAGGATGGTCATTTTTGTGAACCGAGTCCTATTTGTATGGATACTATAACAGATATAAATAAAAAATTCATCTTTGCAACTTGTAGCCAGTGTGGTTGGGCTGGAATAATAAGTATTGCCTCTAAGTTTGTTGTCTACTCCAAAACAGAAATAAGAAAACGGAAACGCTACCCAAAATCAAAGTGTCCATTATGTAATCAAAACTTATGGAAGAACGGAGGTGAACAATTTTATGGCTAAAAACGCAGCAGTTTATTTAAGAGTTCCCAGTGAAACCCAAAAGAAATTTTCTCAGAAAAATGGGTGTGTGAGAATAATTGAAAATGGTTTGACCTTTATTGAATGCAATAAGTGTGGGTTTATTGGAATAGAAAATAGGATTTCTCGTAGTGAATTAAAAGATACTGGAAGTTATCCAAAACCAAAATGTCCAGTATGTTAATACAACAAATCTGGCAAAAGGAGGTGATAAATGTATGAACAAAAGAGCGGTTATTTATTGCAGAGTTGCAACAAACATAAAAAAAGAGAAGTTTGTTTCCCTTAAAGCACAACGCAAGGCATGTGTTACCTATGCCCAACAAAATGGATACGAGATTGTAGATATTGTCTGTGAGCAAGGAAGCGGTATGCAAGTTAATCTAGGGCTAAAGAAAATTCTGAGAGGAATTAAGTTGCAGACCTTTGAAACACTAATTGTTTATAGCGCTGACAGAATCGCTAGGGATTATCTACTAATCTATCAAGTCGTACAGGAACTTTCTAAGCATAAAGGCACTCTCAAATTTGCAAGTGAAGTAGATTTTCCAGAAGTGGGATTTCTCGCATGGAGTTTGACTCAGAAATACAAAGATGCAATGAGCAGAGCTATAAAAAGAGGTCTTGCTTCAAGAAAACTAAGAATGAAAACAGCTCAATCCAAGTAATTGGGTTGGGCTGTCCTGTCCAAAAATAAAAATGAATGACCATGAATTACACAATAAAAATTTATAGAAAAGATAAAAAGGTACAAATGATAAGGACACATAAAATAAGGGGGTTTTTGACAAAAATACGCTCAATTAAATTCAAAGATGAGGATATAAAAGTCTATCTTAAAGTGAGCTACGGAAAGCAATTAGATAAAGAGGGTAAATATACAAATTTTTATAACGATGGCACGTATGACAATCACGAAGACTTTTGGTGGGCATTTAATGCCTTTACAGAAAAATAATATGTTAAAACTAGCATTCGGATATTGTCGCGTAAGCTCTGAGGAACAAAAGGGAAATTATTCAATAGGTCAACAAAAAAGAGCTATAAGTGAATTCGCTGAAAGAAACGGATATAAAATCGTTAAATTTTTTATTGATGACGGCATTAGTGCGACAGCAGACAATAGACCAGATTTTCTTCAAATGATAAACGAGTGCGAAGAAGGAAAACAAAAAATTCAGGCTGTACTTGTATACCACACTGATAGATTTTGCAGAAACGAACTTGATCACGCATTGTATAAACAAAGCCTTAAAAAAGTTGGTGTAGAATTAGTATCAATGATGCAACCTATGATTGATGAAAGTCCAGAAGGATATTTAATGGATTCTATGATGGCTGGAATAAACGCTTATTACAGTCGGGATTTGAGTAGAAAAACTAAAAGAGGGATGTTAGGCCGTTGGAATGCAAGTTGGTGGCCTGGATGGGCGCCTCCTGGATATGTGAACATCAACAGAGAGGGACAGTTAAGCAAAAAGTTTTACTCTGCTGATAAGCAAAAGTTATATGATGCTTTGGAAAGGAGATTAGACCCTATTGAGGTAGACCTAATAACAGGACCCTTAATAACAGAAGTGTTTCATCTCTATTCAACTGGTAATTATTCTTATGCTACTTTGGCAAGAATGATGAGCAAGAAGGGATTAGTAGCTATAAATGGTGATCCTATTTCACCACAAAGTATAAACGCAATAATTGACAATCCGTTTTATTATGGACTAATGAAATGGGGTAAACCAAAGCAGGAAAAAATTGGAAAACATAATCCTCTAACAACAAAAGAATTATTTGATCTATGCCATTATGTATCTGCTCAACATAGGCAATTTTTAACCAGAGAAAGAAAGCATACGTTCCTTTTAAGAGGTATCGCCTACTGTTCTATTCATAAAGGTAAAAAAAGAGTTAGTGGATATAAGAAAGTAGTTTATGAAGAAGATTATCTAAGGCTTACTGCAGAAAAACATTATGGTCTTAACTCCCAAAAAAGAGATGAAATTTCCTATTATCATTGTAATAAAACAGGAGGATGTAAAAGCACTTATATAGAAACGGAAAAGCTAGAAAAACAAGTTGCTAATTATATTAAAAAATTCGAGTTTAAGCCAGAATTTATTGAATTAGTAAAGGCAAAGGTAAAAGAGATCTTACAACAGAGCAAAGGCGATATTCAAGGTCAAGTTCAAGCATTGGAAAATCGTAAAAAGGGGTTAAAAACAAAAAATAGCAGACTTCTTGAACTTAGAATAGACGGAGAACTTACAAAAGAAAAATTTTTAGAAGCCCAAGCTGAAATTGAAGGAAAAATAAATGAAATTGAATCTCAGATTTATGAACTGGAGCGTAAATCAAAGCTAGACTATAAATTGATTGATGAAGTTTTGTCGTTAACGACCAACACTTTTCAAACCTATATGGAGGCTCCTGACTTTTTGAAAAGACATTACCTTCGTTTATTCTTTGAAAGGATATATGTTAAGGATAGAAAAATATGGAAAATAGCCGAGAATCCAATCTTTTCTGTGCTTAGAAAGCAGCAGCAAGTTATAATAAATAGTAAGTGGCTGCTGGACTTGGATTCGAACCAAGATGAATGGATTCAGAGTCCACTATCCTACCGTTAGATGATCCAGCAATCTGAGCTTATTTTACTAAAAATTCTCTCTTTTGTCATTTAGATGATTTTATTAATCTTTCAGGTAAAATTAAGAATACTCTTGCATAATTATTATAATTAATTGATAGTATTATTACTTTTTTATTGTATTAATGGATTAAAGGGTAAATTATAAGTGTGAATTCAATAAAGGCTCAGAATCATTTAGCGGCAAGTTTTATATTAATATCTGTAGTAGCTATTGCGGCCATAGTATCTGAAATTCTTATGCTTCTTTTTCACGCCCTAGCTTAACTATTATTTGATTTGTAATAGTTCAACTTCAAATATTAATGTTGCGAATCCTGGAATATCCGGATCTACTCCATATTTTCCATAGCCTAATTGGTAAGGTATAGTTAGCTTCCTTTTTCCTCCCACTTTCATGCCCGGAACCCCCATATCCCATCCTTTAATTACATAACCTACTCCTATAGGAGTTTCAAAAGGCTGTTCCCGATCATAAGAAGAATCAAACTTAGTCCCATCTTCCAGTGTCCCGATATAGTGCATGACCACTCGATCCCCAGATTTTACAGCAGTTCCGGTGCCTATTTTTATGTCTTCGATTATAAGTTCGTCGTTTTTATTTTGCATTTGAGTAGTATATCACATTAGCTATTCAGATGGAGATTAAAACCATTTAAAATTAAATAGATTATAAAAGAATTGTCTAATATCAAAGTTAAATATTTTAAAATCAGCACTTGCTGAAGAAGTTTTACGATCTAATTTTAGTGTGGATTTAATTGCTTTCTTAGATTTTTCTTCAATTTTTTTCATATCTGGAGTAGCTGAAGAAGATGTAGTAATCGTTACGTTTCTCTCATTATTATTAATTTGTATATGGGTATTACCATTCTCAGAGTTAATATTTACACTACCAGGTTGATCTGAATGATACTGTGTAACTTTTCCATTATCATTGATTTTAATATCAGTACTGGTTGTACCATTGGAGTTTGTATTTGTTTGGACGTTATTTACGCTGGTTGTATTACCAGAGGTATTATTATTACTAGTAACATTATTTATGATATTTGCCATATCAGCATAGGCACTAAAAGTAGATATAAAGAAAGTGAAGATGAACAAAGGCAGTGCCAATATACGTCTAATCCTCATTAATCATATTATATCATGACATGTAAAATATAGTATTTCCTTGACAAACTTATTTAATTGCGTATATATAGTCTTATAGGTAAGTGTAATTATGCAAACATTACCTGAGGAGGTAAAAAAATACCTGGATACTTGCAAGAAAGCCGGAATGCCGGCGGAAAAGGTAATAGAATCACTGTCTGAGATGGGATGGGATATTGGAGTGCTTGAATAGGTAAATTTATATTATTTGCCTACCGCTTTGTTAAACTCATCAAGCCAGCAGGGTATTGACGATTTAGTCGAGGATCATATCCATGCGCCTCTAATAAGTACGGTAATTAATGATATGAAGAAATAGAATAAACTTCCAATTTCTCCAGCATCTATGCCATGTACAATATTAACTTATGCAATTAAGCATTTTCATGAGTAGGAATAGAAGCATTATTTAAAAATGAATATAAAGTAAACACTTTAAGTAATAAGAAAGAGTAGAAAAAAGTACCTATCTACTACAACTTGTAAAACTACCACTTGCGCAGTTATAAAACTTTTGTATAATAAATTCATGTCACAGGATGCAAAGGTAATTACCGGGATCGGAATTGTAACTCTAATTATTATTATTGTAGGTGCTGTCTTTTTGAGTAACGGAAACATTGGAAGTACAACTTCAACTACTTCTACTGCTTCTCTTCTGGATTCTGCCAAAGCAAGCAATGCTTTATTAGATCCTAAGGGTAGTTTTCAAACTGGTCCAAGCAATGCTCCTGTGACGTTTGTTGAATTTGGTGATTTTGAATGCCCTGGTTGTGGAGCAATGTATCCAATCGTTAAACAATTGAAGCAGGCCTATGGAAATAAAATGAATTTAGTTTTTCGTAACTTTCCATTAATTCAAATTCATAAAAATGCCATGATCGCTGCCCAGGCAGCTGTTGCTGCTTCTGAGCAAGGTAAGTTTTGGCAAATGCACGATATTTTATATGATAATCAGAACACATGGGCTCCCAGCGCTAATCCGAAATCATATTTTGATACTTATGCCAAAAAGATTGGGTTGAATGTTAGTAATTTCGATAAAGCACTTAATTCTAAGGCAGTGATAGACCGAGTTAACAAAGATGAGGCAGCTGGAAATAGCTTACAGGTAAACGAGACTCCTACATTTTATATTAACCAACATCATTTTATCGGCAATTACACGTATTCAGATTTAAAAAGTGCTATTGATTCTCAGATAAAAAAATAAGCTCTTCACTTCACACACAATTCTTACACAGAATTGCTTGACCTTTTATATATGAGTATTATGATTGCGTTATATTTATGGAAGCAGAAATGACACTATTAGTTATTACTTTTTTTGTAACAAAAATGATTGTTAATGATATGAAATTTTTCTAAAAGGAGGTTTATGGCAATAAAAAATCGTGGATTTGCTTCAATGGATAGCGATAAGCAAAGAAGTATCGCCAGTAAGGGCGGCAAAGCTGCACATGCCAAGGGTACTGCTCACAAGTGGAGTAGTGAGGAGGCAAAGATGGCTGGTCGTAAAGGCGGTCTATCCAGACAGAAAAAAAATAAAAGAAAGTAATTTTTCTTTATACATTTATAGAATCACTTTACTTGAAGAAAATATCCCTGAATGCTATGCTATGACACGTAATGAGTAGTGTTGATGTAGAAAAGTTGAATGAGTTGATGCTTAAGGTGTTGGACTGTAGGAGTTTGGATGAAACTTATAAAAACATTGTATTTGTAGCAGCAGGGATTTTCAAGACAACTTATGGATCTATATATATTAAAAATGGAAAATACTTCCAAAGGGTATATAGCACTCTTCCACAGAAATATCAGGTAGATGCTAGGCGTAAAGGTTTTATTTACGAAGCTTTCAAGAGTGAAAGTATTTTTATGCTCCCTATAGATAAGATCTCCAAATATCATAAAGAATTGGAAGGACTAGATATTTTTGGAATAGTATATATTCCTATCACTTTTGAAAAAACTAAAATAGGAGTTCTTTCCATAAATATTCCAAAGAAAAAGAGACTTACCCCCAAGATTATTAATACTTTAAATTTCATGGGGTCTCTGGCAAGCCTAGCTATTAACAAGGCTCAGGCATATCAGGATATGGCTGAAGCATTAGATACCCGTGATAAATTTATATCTCTGGCTGCCCATGAGCTTAGAACACCTCTAACTTCCATTCATGGTTATATACAACTACTTCACAAAAGGTTTATTCATAAAAAGTCTCAAGAACGATTATGGATAGATGAACTCTATGCTCAAACTCATAGACTAATATACATTGTCAACGAGTTATTAGACATTACAAGAATAAACTCAAAAAAACAAAGATATGTTAAAAGTACTTTTAATGTTGTTCCTATCATAGAACGTGTAATTGCCAGATATAGCGCTATTCACAGTCAAAGAAAATACAATTTTGTTAACGACGCAAGTGATAATTCAATTTTTATTAAAGGAGATCCCGAAAAAATTGACAATTTAATATCCCATATTCTTGATAATGCTGAGAAGTTTTCTAATGAAGAGTCTCCATTATCAGTAGTTCTAACTCAAAAAAAGAATCAAATTGGAATAAAAATTGTAAATAGAGGTACAATATTACCGGATGATTTATTGCATTTGTTCCAAAAGTATTATAAGGGCGAGAACAACATGAATACGGGTATGGGGTTAGGCTTGTATTTAGCAAAAGATATAGTTAAGCATCATAATGGTAAAATATCGATCAGGAGATCATCTGGAGATGCTATTGAAGCGAGTGTGTGTCTGCCAAAACTTGTATGAACAGTTTTGAAATAAATAGAATAAATTCATTCGGTGAGAGAAGTACGCGTGTTCCCAATGGTTTAAATTTGCCAACAATGCTGGATAGAGAGGTACAAGAAGTCATTGGGGGTACGATATTAAGTAATTTTTGGAATTTAAGAGGGAAAAAGGCAGGCGAAGAGTTATTAAATTGTTTATATAATCCTGAAATAAGACTTGTTTTTGTAATCGGTCCTCCATTGAGTGGCAAAACACGTACAGCACAGGATATTAACAGAATTATCTCTGGAGTACATGTACCCTACGAATTATCTTTGTTAGCTGGTGAGAGAGAAATGGGCGCCAGACGCAATTCAGATGGCACTACAAGATGGGGGATTGAACAATATGATAGAGTCAACGGTAATTATGCTGACCGACTCAATCATGCACTCTCAGAATCTGAGAAGGTTATTGCAGATGTAGCTGCAATTAAAGGTAGTGAAGCAGGAAAAATAGATAGAGGCCAAAAAGTCGTTGAACATTTCGCCAAGAACTTTGGACCGCACATGGCCGTTATACACCCTATGGTTACTTCAGATGTGGTTGCAAGAGGAATAGCTTTGCGGGATTACGCGACCAAAGCTGCAAATTTAGAAGATTATCTAACACTGGAGACTGATTTAAAAGAAAGATTCAGAACTACAATTAGCGGTATACCCGAGCCTACTTTTGATGATTTGAGAGCAATTGAGAGTATAGCACAAAAAAAATTTCATCTCGCTCTTAAGGATTTATTGGATCCAAATAATGAAGATATAGTAAAGAGACTATTTCGTGCTTTTTTAGCTCAACAGGCAATAAGTTCTTTTGCCAGACAGGAACAATATGATGAGATACATAGAGATTATGATAGTTTTATAAAGAAGTTATGGCAATCGAAAATTCAAGATCATCATCTAACATCTAAAATGAATGATGTGGATTCTTGGCTGGAAAAAGAGTTTAGCTCTGTAGTACTTCCTCCTGTAGGTAATTGGGGTATATCAAGTTCGACTAATAACCAAAATCTATACGATCGTGATTACTCCAGTGTTGATGCGAGAACTCATAGAATGAGAGCGAAAGGAATGCAGGTATATTTAACGGAAGTTTTAGGATTATCACCTAATAATGTTTTTTGCGTATTTAGTCCTTTGGAAGAAAAAGCTATGACAGAACTTGATATAACTAAGTTTCTGCCACAATATAATCCTTAGTCCTTCATCATATAACCAAAGCCACGTACTGATTTCAAAAGTTTTTTCTCATAACCAGTATCAATTTTCTTCCTTAAGTATCCCATATACACATCAACAACTCTGGTCTCCACCTCAGAAGCATACAGCCAAATGCGATTAAGAATCATCTCACGTGTAAGAACACGTGTTTTATTTGACATTAAATATTCAAGTAACTTGTATTCTTGAGGAGTCAACTGTATTTGTTTGTTTCCTCTTTTTACTTCCATTGTTTTTGTATTAAGAGTCAAGTCATCTACTTGTAAAATCTCATCAGATGAGACTGAATGGCGTAATCTAGCTTTAAGACGAGCTAATAATTCATCTCCGACAAATGGTTTAGTCATGTAATCATCTGCGCCTAAATTTAAACCTTCAACTACATTATTAATACTATCTTTAGCGGTAAGAATAATGATTGGGAGATCAGGATATTTTTTGCGAATTTCCATACACACTGCCTCACCGCTCATTTTTGGCAAACCTAGATCCAAAACTACAGCATCGGGCTCTATCTTTTTGAGTTTTTCCAGCGCATCTATCCCATCCGCTGATACCTGAGTGCCATACCCATTATCGAGAAGCAACTCTCTTAAGTATTTTTGTACCCCTTTGTCGTCCTCAACGACTAAAATTGTTTGTACCATCGTCTTTGCGAGTGAATTATAACACAAAATTGCATAATGTACAGCGTAAATTAAGTTCTACTTTATACATTTACACAGGTGATATAATACGTGGAGAAGATGTATAAGAATAAAAAGGTTTTTATAGTGGAGGATGATGATGCAATTTTTGATGTTATGCGTATTGTTCTGGAGAGTGAAAGATATACTGTTGTAAGATTTGATGATAGTAAATTGTTTACAGAACAAATAATAGATTGTAATGCCAACTTAATCCTTATGGATATTCATTATAAACATCTACATACTGAAAAATTAGTAGAGGAATTGAGAAAAAATAAACAGATGATGACATTACCAATAGTTATCTCATCTGCGGATGCAAATTTAGAGAAATTATCAAAGAAAATGAATATTTCAGCTTATTTAAAGAAACCATTTGATATGATATCCCTGATAAATATTGTAAAAAATAATATTAAATAATTTTGATATAGAATGATAGATTAAATAGGGTTGACATCTAGCAATACCTATGATAGAGTGCTAATACTAAAATTTATGGAAAGAATCGTAGCTATAATCCCAATAAGAGATGGAATCATTTTTCCGAATACTGACTCTGTTTTAACATTTGGAAGGCCTAAAAGTTTAGCTGCCTTAGAGTCGTCATATATAAATGAAAGAATTGTAGTATTCGTTTTGCAGAAGAATTCTCGTTTAAACGAACCTACCAATAACGATCTATTTGAAATAGGTACCCTAGCTAGAATTGAGCGTATGATTCGTACAGATGGAGAGATTAATGCCCAAGTGCGGGGCATTAGTAGAGTAAAAATATTATCATATGAACCACATGATAATTTTTTACTTGCTAGAGTAGTGGAAGTTCCGGATGAGTATACTGCTTCTCCTGAAATTGAAGCTTTATGTAATCATTTGACGCATGAATTTCGTCGAGCCATGAATTTGGGAAAGTCTGCTGATTTTTTGTTATTCATGAATATAATGTCAGAGAATTCACCATCAGAATTAGCTGATTTGCTTTCCTCAGCATTAGAATTAAAACCTCAAGAACGCCAGGAGCTACTGGAAATGACTGATGTTAAGGTACGTTTGCAGAAATTAACTGATCTACTCGCTAAAGAAATTAAAGTTTTGGAGCTGGAAAGAAGAATTGCTTCGAAAACTCAACAGCAATTTGAAAAAGGTGCCCGTGAGGCTATGTTGAAAGAAAGACTTAAGGTAATTGAAAAAGAACTTGGTAATGATGATGAAGCTAGTGAGACCCGTGAGTTATTGGTGAAAATTAAAGATGCAAAAATGCCCAAGGATGTAGAAGAGAAAGCTAAGAAAGAAGTACGCAAGCTTAATGCCATGAATCAGTTCAATCCCGAGGCTGGTTATATTCGTAATTATGTAGAATGGTTGATCAGTTTGCCATGGAGCATTGAAACAAACAGTAATGATGATATCAAAAAAGCAGAGAAAATTCTCAATGAAGATCATTATGGGTTAGATAAAGCAAAAGAAAGAATTACTGAATATTTGGCGGTACATAAGCTGACAGGCAAAACTAGAGGTCCAATTCTTTGTTTTTCGGGACCTCCAGGGGTTGGTAAGACTTCGATCGGACGTTCAATTGCTAAGGCCTTGGGTCGTAAATTTGTTCGTGTTTCGCTGGGGGGAATTCGTGATGAAGCAGAAATCCGTGGTCATCGTCGTACATATGTCGGTGCACTTCCTGGACGTATTATCCAGGGGATTAAAGATGCAGGCAGTAAAAATCCTGTTTTCATGCTCGATGAAATTGATAAAGTAGGGGCAGATTTTCGTGGAGACCCCTCAAGTGCATTGTTAGAAGCTTTGGATCCCGAACAAAATTCTGAGTTTTCTGATCATTATTTAGAAGTGCCATTTGATCTTTCTAACGTAATGTTTATTACTACTGCCAATATGCTGGATACTATTCCACCTGCTTTGCGTGACCGTTTAGAAATTATAAATTTTGCCGGTTATACTCATGATGAGAAGTTTAGGATTGCTAAAGATTTTTTAGTTAAAAAACAAATGGATATGAATGGGTTGGATCCGAAGAAGGTAAATTTTTCAGATGATGCATTAAAATTCATAATTCATCACTATACACGCGAAGCCGGAGTGCGTAACTTGGAAAGACGTATCGCTGGTGTACTACGTAAGATTGCTAAACAAGTAGCAGAAGGTAAAACTGGTAAAATTGTGATAACCAGTAAACAAATACCAACTTATCTTGGTCCGATTAAATTTAGTTCGAACTTGATCGAAAAGAAAAATGAGATAGGTATGTCGACCGGATTGGCTTGGACAGAAGCAGGTGGAGAAATCTTATTTATAGAAGTTGCATTGATGCCTGGTAAAGGAAGTATGATCTTAACTGGACAGTTGGGTGATGTCATGAAGGAATCAGCGACTGCAGCTATGTCATACATTAGAACTCGTGCTAAAGCCCTTGGCTTATCTGAGAATTTCTACCAGAAGATTGATGTACATGTGCACGTACCTGAAGGAGCAGTGCCAAAGGATGGTCCATCTGCCGGCTTGGCGATTACTACAGCCATATTATCTGCCTTGACTAAGATCCCCGTGAATCGTAAAGTAGCTATGACTGGTGAAGTTACTCTACGTGGCCGCGCTTTGGAAATCGGGGGTGTTAAAGAAAAAGTTATTGCTGCACATAGAGCAGGTATCAAAACCATAATCTTACCTAAGGATAATCAGAAGGATTTAGAAGAGATTCCGGCTGAGGTTAAAAGAGATATTGAATTCAAATTTGTTTCCCACATGGATGAAGTTTTAGCTATTGCTCTTGCTAAGCCTTTAAAACCTAGATTGGAAGAAAGAGTATCTGCTAGTAGTGTCTCCTATGTTCCTCAACCTTATAAAGCTGACTAGCTGCTGTAAGGATTGAAATGATGCGCTTTATATCTTTCATCTGCGTTTTCGTTGAGTATTCTAAAGGCTAGTTCATCGGGTGTGATTTTATCCTCTGCTGCTTTGGCCAGAAAATCTTGTACAGTCATTGGGTTACTGACAGTATATGTGTAGTGATGTCGGTTAAGGTTTTTAAGTTTACGATAATCAGCATTAGCTTTTACGTTTATGCAGACAACCACCGCTTTATGTTGAATTCGAGATCTTTTTCCCTCTTCTTGAACCCATCCGGCAGTCAAACGTAAAAATTTCTTTACAGGTTCATCCTTAAATGTGCCAATCTTCTCAGGCTTTTTTTCAGAAAAAGGAGGCAGCGTGACATTAGATTTGGCTGGTTTTAGCTTTCTATTTGCCGCTATAAAAATTGTTTCTTGAATTTTACGTTTAATAACTTTTCTCAAAGTACCTTTTTTTTCTTGCTCTGCTTTCACTATTCTAAGTATTTCCTCGGGGGATTTAGTATATAAATGTTCTTTCTCTTCATCCAGAAACGCTCTTCTTCCTTGTTGCGGGTTTTCAAAGGCTGTGCCTCCTTCTTGAATTACGCGGGCAAACGATTTTCCTACAGAAATAAAACTTGTAGCGATAGATTTAATATCATCTGTTGAAATTGGAACATACTCTGTGTGGTTACGAATAGCCTCTTTAGCACGTTTTTTTGCAATATGATCAAGTGTATCCTCTATTGTCATGCTATCTACCTTTACTCCTCCAAATCGTGCTGCGCCTTCTAATCCGGGAATATTTAACATATGATTTGCAACTGAGAATTGAATTGGTTTTTTTCTTGAACCCTTAAATCTTTTCGTCCACAATGAGGGAATTGCCAAAGTCTCGTTTTGTCCAGGATGTGTGAATAATCCAATAACAGCGTAACCATCATCTATAAACTTTTGTAATTGTGGTTCAGAGCTAGGATCTTTAAATTCTAACTCGCCTGGTACGCCTTTTAATAGTAGATTGCTTAATATTATTCTACGTGCGGGTAAAGTAATTATATCGAGATGGTTTAATAACCTGAGTTTAGCCTGCCCAAGACTTTCTCTCTCAGAACGTGAGAGTCTTATGCTTCCCGATTCAATTTTAGGCATAACGGAATGTATTATAGCACAGCATAATATTGAGTTTAGGTTATTAAGATAGCTTTATATGCGATTAAATCTTTTTTTATAAGTTATATATTATAAAAGTAACAGATTGATTTATCGGGTAATTGTATCATTGTTTTTCTCAAATTTAAGTCAAAAAGGGTATACAGATAGTATTCTTACTGAAGCTAACTTTTATTATGCGTGATTTTATATTGACGTGTATCTATAATTTGTAGGGGATTGTATATACTCTGCGGGAAAGGTCTTTTTTTATCTGTATAGGTGATCAGTCAAAGAGGCGCCGTAGGCTCAATTAGGAGATGTATAGAAAGTTGCCCTAGAGCTTAGATCATAGGTCTGGAAAGTATGATTTGCTCAGATATGATATAATAAGCTTAGTAAAGAATACTGTTCTCTTTTGAGTAGCTCGATAGTTAATATTAGTTAGTTACCTCAGTAAACAGCTATGTCTCTACGAATAATGTAAGAAAGGAGGACAGTATGAGTAAAAAATTATTTGTCGGCAGTTTATCATGGAACACAACTGACGAAAGTTTACAACAATTCTTCTCTCAAGCCGGAAACGTAGTTTCAGCTAAAGTCATCACTGATCGTGAATCTGGTCGTTCACGCGGATTTGGCTTCGTCGAAATGTCGACTGAAGAAGAATCACAAAAAGCAATTGCGGAATTAAACGATAAAGAATTGGATGGAAGAACAATCAAGGTTAATGAAGCTAAACCTATGGAAGACAGACCAAGAAGAGATTTTGGTTCACGAGATAATCGTGGAGGAGACCGCAGACCAAGATATAACGATAATCGAAACAGATATTAAATCTGTTTTTTATTGTTAAACTAACAACTGTATGTAATAGTTATTTATATAATTATGAATACAGTTGTTTTGTGTTTATTTTATGAATAATAAACTACCAGTTGGCATTTTCGATTCTGGCATAGGCGGTTTAACCGTAGTGAGAGAAATTGTAAGTTTACTTCCTCAGGAAAATATTATCTATCTTGGAGATACGGCTAGAGTTCCTTATGGCAGTAGAGGAAAGGAAGTTATTACTACTTTCGCCAAAGAATTAGTCAATTTTTTATTAGACAAAAATGTTAAATGTTTAGTTGTTGCCTGTAATACTATTAGCGCCACTTGTTTACCAGAGCTACAATCTATGGTTTCCATTCCCATAATTGGCGTAATTCATCCCTCAGCTGAAATGATAGTTAACACAACAACTACTAAAAAAGTCGGAGTAATTGGAACCAAGGCGACTATTAGTAGTAAGGCTTATTCGGTAGCAATTAGTAAATTAGATTCTAATATTGAAATTATTTCTCAGGCCTGCCCTTTGTTTGTACCGTTAGTAGAAGAGGGATTGGCAGATAGTGAAATATCGTATTTACTGGCAAATAAATATTTGTCAACTTTAAAAGGGATTGATACTTTGCATCTTGGTTGCACTCATTATCCCTTATTGGAAAAGACAATCCGCAAAGTAATGGGAGATCATGTAGCGATAGTCGATTCAGCAAAGCCTACTGCAGAAATATTAAAAAAAATATTAACAGAGAAAAAATTATTAAATCTGTCAGGTATAAAGGGAAAAAGAGAATTTTACGTCACAGATTTATCAACTACCGTTTATGAAATTGCTTCAAGTTTTTTGGGAGAGAATATTAAACGTAAAATTAAGAAAGTAAACTTGTAATTAGTGTACTTTCTTTGCTACGATCAACATCTGATAGGCGAAAAGGTTAGGGAAGAGCTTTGCCAGCATTAAACTGAGTCTAGGATACCCTCCTCCCTCAGCATCGATAGCAAATTTTTCTATTTTTAGACCCTCATTTGTAATAAGTTTCCTAAAAGTTTCAGCGGTAAATAAATGTAAATGTGTATGATCTAGGATACCATAATCAGTATAGTCGAATTTACCAAAAAGCAGACTAAAACGTGTCGACCAGTGAGCAATGTTGGGAGTGGTTATAATAAGCAATCCTCCGGGTTTGAGAATATTTATCATGTTTCTAATAGCTTGCTTTGTATCAGTAACATGTTCAATGACTGAAGTGGCTAAAATTACATCGAATTTTTTGTGTCTCGTTTTTTCTAGAATTTCATTTATGACTTTTGTATCGACAATATCTCCCTTAATAACTTCTTCTAAATATCTTTTGGCTATTTTTATTTCTTCAGGCCTAATGTCCAAACCATACACTCGATTAGACTTGTGCTGCTTAAGATAGCTTCCCATAAATCCTGTAGCGCAACCGACATCAAGAACTAGAGACTGAGGTGGTACATTCTCAACTGCTTGACGGTCGATATTATAAATACTCAATTTTTGAGGATCAAATTGGGGATTAGTATACTTGAGCGCCATTTTTTATATTATATCTTAATTTTTAACAAATGGTAGAAAGAGGTATCAGTTAGTTTGACTTAGTTAAGCAATTTATTGATTTTTGCCAGCAAGTCATCCATATCAAATGGTTTTTCTAAAAAATCATTTGCACCTACCGCCAGGGCAGATTTTTTTATATCAGTACTTGCTGAAATCATGATGACCGGGATCGATTTTTTAAGAGGATCTTTTTTCACATACCTGCAAATATCTCTACCATCTTGTCCCGACATCCATATATCAAGTAGCATGAGATCAGGGAAGTGATCTTTCATATCGTATATAATTTTTCCATCGTAGCTATAATCAACCTTATATCCAAACTCTTCGAGGATGAATTTCGTTGACTCTACAATTGCAGGATCATCATCTGCTATAAGTATTTTTTTGTTAGTAGATACTATTTTCACAGCAAGAATTATACTTATTAGTATAAGTGCTATTTTGTAAGAGAGGGGAAAGAAAAGTGTATTAATTTATGTGTTAGGGTTTTGTATTGGGAGAGAGAAACAGAAGACTGATCCTTCATTCTCTGTACTTTCCACCCAAATTTTTCCTTTGGAACGTTTGATAATTTGACTTGAAATGTACAAGCCCAAGCCCAATCCCGGATAGGTTTCTTGGTTTGGACCGCTAATACGGAAAAATCGGTTGAACACCTGACGTCTCTTATCTTCAGGTATTCCCAATCCGAAATCTTTTACACATAGCTTAACATTTTTTCTATCTATAGATCTGGTAATAATGATGTTACTAGCATTAGGTGAGTATTTTATGGCATTGGAAATTAAGTTAATAAGAACTTGCCCTATTCTTTCTCTGTCTCCATAGATTATTTTTTTTGTTTCTCCGTTAGTAATTAGTTTATGTTTATCAGTAATCATTTGCATTTCCTCTACAATTTCCTCTACTAAGTCGTCGAAATAAAAAGCAGTCTTGTTGAAAACCATCTTTCCTGCTTCTATTTTTGTTACATCGAGTAAATCGCCTATTAAATCAGTAAGTTTATCAATCTGGACATCCAGTTTAGAGAGCATATTGGCCGCTTCAATTTGGCCTTCTTTTTTTAATTTATAATGTAAAATTTGGGTAAAAGATTTGATGCTTGTAACTGGGGTTTTGAGTTCATGAGAAGCTACTCCGATAAATTCATCTTTTTGTTTTTCTAGTTTTTTTCTTTCCAACAGTTCCTTTTGAGCAGCATTGTATAATCGAGAGTTTTCTATCGCCAACGAAGCTCGATTAGCTATTTCTTCTGCGATGGACAGATCGGCTGGTACATATCTCTTACGAGATTCAGTCGTGACAAAAGAAATAGCTCCAACAGGTTTTCCTTCTGAGATTATAGGCACGATCATAACCGAGGTAAGGCCTAATTGTCTTGCCAAGTGTAATTCCTGTTTGTTTTTAGCAGTAGCTACTAACATCTCATCTGTAATGTGGGGGTAAATTTCTGATTTACCAGTTCTTAATACCTTAGATATACCTATTGGCGCATTTGGATCAATGGGTTGACGCTCTCTAAGCTCTTTTGCCCAGGCAACTTTTTTAGGATCTTTATGCGCGAGGGCAACGAGTTGTACTTTGGAATCCTCACCCAGTATATCAACTGAGCACCAATCTGCGATTTGCGGGATAGCTAATTGAGTAAGGTTGTTAAGTGTTTTTTGATAGTCAAGCGAAGATGCAAGAACTTTACTAGCTTTGGCTAAAAAGTGTAAATTTTCTTCATTTCTTTTTATATCTGTTATATCATGAATGATTTTTGATATGCCAATAATTTCATTTTTAGGGTTTCTTATTGGAGAGATAGTTAATGATACATTAATTCTTGTTCCGTCCTTGGCTAGACGAACCGTTTGTAAATGGTCCGTAGCCTTTCCACGTTGAAGGTTAGCAAAGATTTTATTTTCCTGTTCTATTAAGTCTTGAGGAACAATAATTTTGATTGATTTATTTATTACCTCGTCTTTCTTATATTGAAATAATTTTTCTGAGGCTCTGTTCCATGAGGTAATATGCCCCTTAAGGTCCTCACTGATAATTGCATCATCAGAATATTCTACAATTGACACTAATCTTAATTGTGCCTCTTCAATTTTTTTTTGATTTGTTATGTCAGTATTAGTACCAAACCAATGTAGAACCTTTCCATTACTTTCTTTTACCGGTGTTACTTGAGTTAAAAAATCATGAAATTTACCGCTTTTACTTTTTAGCGGAAATTCCATTTCAAATGATATCCCATGTTCTATTGCATAATTCCACTTCTTTAGTACAATGGGTAGAATTGCAGGATCAATTAATTTTTCCCACCCCTCTCTCTGCATTTGCCGTTCTGTTTTACCTGTATATCTATACCAGCTAGAATTGTACCAATAAATTTTACCTTTCGAGTTTGCCATCCAAGCCAGGTTGGGTATGTTGTCTGCCAAAGCACTAAACTGGGCTGTAGTGAGAATCAGGTTTTCTTCTATAACTTTTCTGTCTGTAATATCTTGAGCGATCACGCCCACTCCATCAGGAATTGGGAAAATTATATTTTCGTACCACTTATTATATTTAGGATAGAAAGCTTCAATATTACGGGGTTTTCTATCTCTCATAACTTTTTTTAATGTTTGACCAAATTCTAAGGAGCGTGGGTCTGAAAATAAACTTTGAGGCGTTTTATATAGCATCTCTGATATTGTTTTTTGTGCGAGTTGAGCACCTTTTTCATTTATGTATATATACTGCCATTTAGTGTTGATGGCGTAAAATCCTTCAGGACAATTATCAAAAACCGAAAAATCTGTATTTTTTGACAAACTTTTTTTAACCATAGGCTTATCATCTCTTGTATAACAGATAAATGTTAACATTTCAAACTCAACTAAGTTTATTTTAAGATTTTCAATAAAAGGTATTTTACTTCACAAACTCTTCTTATTTATATATTGTTATAATTTGCCTAAATTGAAGGGGATATTCAGATTCAAGAAGCGAGGAAGGTATTTTTATTTAATAACAGGTTCAGTACTTCTCTTAGCTGTGGTTTGGTTTATAACTGTAATGCTGAATATAAAGCCGGCACAAGCCGCGTAGTATAACAGCAATTGGGGCTATAGACAACCGATTACAGTGCGAATTAGCTCCAGCGGTATAGGTATTAACAATATTGATCAACAATATACTATCTATACCTGTAGTTTAATATCAGCGGGGAAGATGCAGAGTAATTGTGCTAATCTGCGGTTCACATCTAAAGTTACCAATAATTAATTACCATATTATATCGACACATCAACAAGTTATTCCTGTAATACTACAACCACTAAAGTATGGGTGGGAGTAAATACAATACCTGCTAACACTAGCACCCACACAATCTATATGTATTATGGAAACCCTGGTGCTATGGTGGAGAAAAATCCAACATTGTTTTATTTCAAACCTGAAAGTGTTCCAACGGGTATCTCCCTGCGAAACGTCAAAGCAACAATTCCAATTAGACATGGTTTTACTGCTGTTGAATGGGGTGGTACGATTGATAATCAAAAGATTAATTAAAGAATCTCCTATTAAGATTAGTTATTTAACATTCGTTTCTGATCATATTCTGTTTTTATTTCTAGATATCTTTTACCAGCGAGTATTGCAATTTCATCTATCGTGGGTAATGAACGCATATCTGGTTGATAACTTACAATTGCCACCGTTCCTGGTAATAGTTCTTTTTTTGTAGTATCTTGTTTTGCCGCAGATGTTTCACATTTTATTAGGGCAGCTAAAGTTGTTAAAAGATGATTTCGTTTAATTGTTGCATTCTGGATTAATCCCAAGTTGTATGGAATCACCTCGGTTACCGTTTCATGGTTATTAAGACTAACTCTTCTAATATAATATTTACATGGTTCTTCAGGGGATTGAATAAGTAAAGATAGATTATCATAAAGCGGCTCTGTCTTAAGGTCAAGATTAATATTGTTAAGTCTTCTTACCTGTTCAGCAGAAGTTGTAAATAAGGAGTCTACACCAGCTACGGTTGAGGTATGATCCTGAAGTGGTGGTGTTATTTGTCTTCGGTTTCTTCCCGTTATTACTTCTTTTAGTCTTTCAAACATTTGTGTATTATACCCTATAATACTTAAAAAGATCAATAAAAATTTTTACTTAGTTTTACAATAATATTTGTGGTAAAATTGGATTTTATAATGAGATAGAACACAGAAGTTAAAGCCGATTTGGTTGATTTAGGGCCAGAGCATGATCTAAGCAAAGTCGCTTCGATAATGGGGAGTATTGATTAGATATATGATATAGCTGCTGCAGAGCAGGCTGCAAGAAAAGGAAAACCTAAATAACACCAGAGAATTTACGTAATCTTATAGGTCAAGGCTTACATGCAATAAACTATTCGGGAGATCCTAAAGGAGAATATACTAGAGGAGCACATTTATTCACTACCTCCAATACTTCGAGTTCGAATTCCTTCTGGCTGAATAGTAAATTACGCACGAAGATGTTTTATGATTTGAGGCTAGATATAGATGTGACCCGAAGGCATCACAGTTCGAATCGACATTCGCTTGGCTAGATCATTTATTGAATGTATATGATAATGATCATTGACATATTGACATATATATGGCATAATGAGTGATATGTTAGTACGGACAAGCTTACGAATAAATGAAAACTTAAAAAGAATAGCTGAACAAAAAGCTCTTAATATGCATATAACACTACAAGATATCTTTAATGATGCTTTAGCACAATATTTGGAACATGATGCTCAAAAGCAAGCAAAAAAGATAGTTTTTAAGACGCATGATTTAGGCGTCCCATTGGATAATCTAAAACGAGCTGATTATTATTCAGAACCAAAATAACCATGCTCATCGATTCAAATATATTAGTCTATTCGATTAATTCATCCTCTCCAAAGCATGAGAAAGCACAAGAATTTCTTCAAAAAAATAGAGGACAATTAGAGATTGCCCATCAAAATATATTTGAAACACTACGAGTACTAACTCATTCTAAATTTTCAAATCCAATGGGAATTAATGATGCAATAGTCGCCATTGATAGCATTTTACTCGCTTCTAATATTATTGTTCCTGATTATAGAACACATCGTATTGCGTTGGAGCTAATAAAAAAATATAAAATCACTTCAAATCAAATTATTGACGCTTACTTAGTGGCTACAGCGATAAGTAATAGTATTGTAAAAATAGCAACTGATAATACGAAAGATTTACAATTATTTTCTGAGGTTTCTGCAATCAATCCTTTTTATTAAAATTTGCCACATTGATAGATTAAGATATTATGCAATGTTCGGATAGTCATGTTCCCTTCGGTGAGCCAACTTATTCATAGGTGGAACACTGTTTTAGCTGAATTTTATCGACTATATAAAAAACTGAAAGAAATAGACTTTGATTTTAGAGAAGAATTATACAAAATGGATTAAGAAGAGAAATAGGGGATATTAATGGCTGGTTGCGAGCATGAATACAAAGAAACCAACAAATGCGAGAACTAGAAGTAATAAAATCCCACCTATAACATAGATCTTTGTTCGTGCTCCATTCACCATGGGCTTAGACCACTCTTTATTTGCAAATTTTTTATTGGATAAGAAAATTAAATATAGTCCAAGCGCTAAGAAAACTACTCCCATTACCGTTTGCTCCATTGAAGGTTTAAATCCTGGAACTAATGCTGAGCCATCAAAAGTTAATAATCCTACGAGGAAGAATAATCCTCCAACTACTCGAAAAAGTATTTTCCTATCATTTGACATCTTAAATTTAGCTTATACTGCTAAGTTTATTATATCAAGTATTAATATATTGAGTCTGTGTTCGAATTACAGTGGGCGAAAGGATAAAATGGGCACGAAACTTATTTTGTGCCTGATGATAAAAGAACATGTGAGCCTGCTGGTTCATAGTAGGAACACTTTTAGTTTCAGACTGATTAAATTGCACCAAGATCTGGATAAATTTGAGCTAGAAGTTTTGTAGTATGTTTAAATATTGACAGGTGGGATAATACATTTTTCATCTGTAAACTTTTTTGATAATACATAATACTTTTCGATTTTTAGATCTAATGCTAATTCTTTCAATTTTTTTAAATCATTTCTTGTTCCCGAAAGCTTAACTTCAAATGCAATCTCTTTATTCAATATAATATCTATTTTTGCGGTATTTCTTTTGTTATAGAAGCTTAATTCACCATATATAGAAAGCTGATTTATCACGGCATTTTCCAATAGTTGTCCTTCATTAACTTTGCCTATAGCTTGTAATAATCCAGTATCGGTAAAATATATTTTTTTCCCGCCAGCGACAGATCTATCTATATTGTGAGAAAATTTAGGTAAGAGTTTAATCATAAAAGTACCCTGTAAAAACTCTAAAAAACTATAGACTTTTGGTCTATCAACATTCAATTCTACTGCAATTTTAGAAATATCAATCATTGATCCAACACGAGGAACAAGCAATAATATCAAGTCTCTAAGCTGACGAATATCAGCATAGTCAGAAAGTAGTTTTATATCTTTTTCGAAGAAGGAGGCAAATATATTTCTTAATACCAAATTTTTTGTCTGATTATCTTGTGTGAGTACTACTTCTGGGAAGCCACCGTATTCAAGATATTGTTCATATGCAACCTCATATTTTTTAAATAGTAATATATCAGTCTTATGTAATACATCATGTATTTTGTTGCTATGTGCTTCTTCCAAATTAATGATATCTTTAAAATAGAGATATTCTTTAAATGTTAAAGGTGGTAATACATATAGAAATTTTCTACCACTTAAGGATTCAGGAAACAGATTTTTAAGATAGTAGCTAGAGGATCCAGTTACTATAAATTTAACATTATAATGGTCAATAAGATATTTTATAACTTTAGTAATTTCTGGTAGATTCTGAATTTCGTCTATGAAAACATACAAGCGATTACCCTTAGAAGAAACTTTATCTTCAAGACGCTTATATATATTGTTATATTCAATATCTTCAAACATTATTTGATCAAGTGGGTTTTCAAAATCGAACCATAGCTTAGGTTTGTCTCCAATATCTTCAAATAGTTGCCTCATTAAAGTTGTTTTTCCAACCTGACGCATACCTGTAATAACAAGTGCATTCTTATGTTCGATGTACTTTTGTAATTCGTAAAAAAGTAGTCTATATTTCATACATGTAACTATATTATTACATATATACGTATATATGTAATTAATAAATTACAACAAGTAAATCTCTTTAAATCACTAATGTCAATGGATAATTTATATATATGAGCATACCTAGTATATTTTTGTGGCTAGCATATGTGAAATTCAATAAAATCAGCTAATTATTTGGAGTAAGAATCTTAAAAATAGTAAATATTAGAATATCAAAGAAAAGTGTTCGAATTGAAGTGGGTGCAGGCATAAATAAGTCACGAAACAAAATCTGTGCTTGAGGCTAAATATTGGTGTGACCCCATGGGAATTCGAATCCCAGTTAGTGGAATGAGAATCCACTGTCCTAGACCACTAGACGATGGGGCCATCTTTCTTCGCATGCATATTTTATCTTAATTGTTAGGTTTGGGCAATCAGAAGCTTAAATTAATGTAAGAATTAGGTCGGTTGTTGGAAAGGAAGCATGACAGATGAGAATGTTTCTTGTATAATTTCTCTGTGAACGGGAAAATATATTTATCAGTTGTAATTCCATGTTACGATGAAATGGCTAACCTACAAAAAGGTGTTCTCGACAAAGTACAACATTTTCTAGATAGAACCAAGTACTATTATGAAGTCGTTGTAGTCGATGATGGATCCCATGATGGAAGCGTTGAGTTCATAGAAGATTTTATTAAACAAAACGATAATTTCTCTCTGATTAAGAATCAACATAGTGGGAAAGCCGGAGCGGTTACGACAGGGGTCTTAGCCGCCAAAGGAGAAAATATTTTATTTTCTGATATGGATCAGGCCACTCCTATTGAAGAAGTAAGTAAATTTTTCCCTTTTACCAAAGATGGTTATGATATAGTGATTGGGTCTCGAAGTAATCAACGTCAAGGTGCGCCCTGGACTCGAAAATTTGTTTCAATAGCAGCAGTAGTGCTGCGTAAAATGCTGATCGGTCTACCAGAAATTGTCGATACCCAATGCGGCTTCAAAATGTTCACCCACAAGAGTGCTCAGAGACTTTTCACAAAGTTTTCAGAAATTCATCATGGCTTTAAAAATGTCTCAGGGGCAAATGTTTCAGCAGGTATGGATATGGAAATTCTTTATTTAGCCAAACAGTTGGGGTACAATATAAAAGAAATACCTGTTCGTTGGTTACATGTCGAGACAAGAAGAGTAAGCCCTTTACGCAGTTCAATAGCCGGATTTATCGACTTGCTTGCAATAAAAAAGAACATTATCTCTGGTGTTTATAAATAATGTGAAAAAGTTTCTATCTCCCTTTAAATTATTCGTTAGCAATTTGAAATTTGTTTATAAAGAAGGAACAAAAATAGAAAAAATTGTAGCAACTTCTTGGGGAATATTCCTAATATTGCTCTTACTTTTAAGTTACACTCAGGCTGATTTGGGTTTGGTTATTAGTAGAGTTCCTTGGTTATATGCTATTGAGAGACAATTTCAATATATAGGTTATTTTAATCGCCCTTTATCTACTTTTTTATTTTGTCTAATGGTAATAGTTTTCTTTTCTTTGTATTTATATACATTAAGAATAATACATCTAAGAAAAATATCATTTCCTTTGATAGTAACTTTGATAGGGCTGACAGCAATTATTCTCACCTTTTCATATAACATGTTGTCTTATGATTTATTTAATTATATCTTTGACGCACGAATCTTAACGTACTATCACCAAAATCCATATTTACACAAGGCTCAAGATTATCCCCATGATCCTATGCTTGGATTCATGCGCTGGACAAATAGAACATATGCACAGGCATATGGACCATTGTGGTTGTTAATAACATTACCTTTTTCATTTGTGGGAATGCATATTTTTATACTTACTTTTTATTTGTTTAAGATTCTGATGACATCCGCTTATCTTGGTACTGTTTTCTATTTATACAAAATTCTTGATAAACTTTATCAGTCAAAAAAAAGCTTAGGGATAGTATTATTTGCTTTGAATCCTTTAGTAGTTCTTGAGTCACTAGTCTCCAGTCATAATGATATCGTTATGATGTTTTTTGCAGTATTTGGATTTTATCTGCTTATAAATAAAAGGTTTTGGTGGGCTGTGTTATTACTAATAGCATCAGCTTTAATTAAATACGCTACTATAGTATTGTTACCCATTTTTATTTGGATTTACTTTATACAAAAAAAAGGGAAAGACTCTATTCCTTTTTATCTTCTCAATATGATGGTGATATTCATGATAGGTGCTATAACATTGGCTATTTTCCGTACAGAGTTTCAGCCGTGGTATCTGATGTATGTAGTGACTTTTCTACCATTACTGCAAAATAAATATCTTAAAGGGTTTATTGTATTGCTTACTTTTCTTGCCCAATTAACATATTTACCTTATCTTTTTACTGGCTTATGGAGCTCATTTTGGTTTATCGATCAGGAACTAGCATATATGTATATAATGATTGCAGCAAGTGTGATTGGTGGTCTATATTCTCTCAAACAGATATACAATGCAGTTGTGAAGCCTTAATTATCATTTAAGTTAAAGTTTTTATAGTCCTCATAATAAAATTGCAGATATGCTTCTGGAGTTGAGTAAATATGTCTCACGCTAGTATTATGTGCCTGAACCTCAGGTGTAATCAAATGTTTGGCATTAAGAAAATCATTTCCCGGATTCTCTTGAAAAAAAGTTATTAAGTTAGAGTAAGAAAAATATCCCCAAAAAATAACTACGAATATTATTATAATTAATTGCTGAGTAAATAGAAGTCTATAAGTGAAATATGCTAGCATCATTAAGATAACAGGACGGGTCATATAAAAATAATAGTTGCTTATTTCTCCGCTATAAGCTGTAAAAACTAGCCATGGAATAAAAAACCAGAGAACGACAAGTATTGAAAAAATGATTGCTTCTTTGTTCTTGTGCTGACGTACATAAAGAAATATAAATAGTAAAGGAAGAAGAAAATCAAAATAGCTCACAATATTGTTGCCAAAAATCATCACAAACTCAATAAAAGCATCTCTTCTAAGCTGTAAGAATCGGGTTAGGTGAAAACCATGATAATAAGTTCCCATATAAGTTAGTAGATTAGTCCCTTGACTTCTATGCATTGTCATTTCATTTATAATAACTGGACTTATCATCAGAATAATTATTGCTATACCCAGCAGGGAATAGAATAGAACCTGTCTTTTTCTGGGGAAGAAAGGAAGAGATAGTAAAACAATAAAGAAATAGAAAATATTTGTAAAATCTCCGCTTAACGAAAGACCTAAGACTAAAGATAAAGGAATTATCATTTTCACTTTTCCAGTTAGTATTTTGTACAGGAGAAAGAACGTCAATGTAGAAGTGATCACGGTTATTCCAGCATTCCAATCAATTTTATCGGAATTAATAATATATACTGATACAAGATCTATACCGGCTGCAATGAAAGCTATTTTAGTATTGAATAGATTTTTAACAACAAAAAATAAACACAAAAAGGTTAAGGTACTGATAAAAATAGCAGCAACCCCCGAGGCGATGGGATGTAAGTTAAAAATAAAATAAAATGGAATCAAAATATAATAATATAAAGGTGCCATAGAAAAACCCGAGTTTTGCTTAGCGACTGGACCAGTTAATGGCCAGTGATGATCAACTAGTGCATCCTTGGCTGCCCAGGCTCCGTTTACCTGGTCAAAGTTAAAGGACATTCTTGCTTCTAACTGGTATGATCTTAGAAAGATGAATACAATAAGAAAGATTATAAAAGTTAGGACTTCTAATTTATGGTTAGAAATTTCTTTATAGATATAGTTAAATAATAAACGTTTATGTTTTAATGTGTTATTTTTTGTTGAGGTCATGCTTATATTCTAACTCAAGAATACAAAAATGCAAAAGAATTATCTCATTTGCTAATATTGTTGTTTAAATTTATAATCAAACTATGCGATTAGTTTTGAAGCACAGGTACAATATCCTTGTCGGTTTTTTGCTGGTTATTGCATACTTTGTAACAAGGCTACTATTTTTGACTAAATTACCTATTTTTACCGACGAAGCTATCTATATTCGGTGGGCTCAGGTAGCTTTGCATGATTCAAGTTGGAGATTTATCTCTTTGACTGATGGTAAACCTCCGATGCAGACATGGATCATGATGCTATTTCTAAAGGTTATACAAGATCCGCTTTTAGCTGGTAGGTTATCTTCTGTTCTCAGTGGATTTTTTGGTATGATTGGGGTTGGTTTCCTAGGTTATGGATTTTTTAAAAATACAAAGATTGCTCTTATAAGTTCTCTTTTATATATTTTTTACCCGCTTGCATTATTACATGATCGTTTAGCCATAGAAGACAGTCTATCTGCCATGTGGTATGTTTGGGCATTGTATTTTTCCCTCATCTTATTTCGTAAAGTTAATTTAAAAAACAGCTATAATCTAGGATTTATTTTAGGATGTGGAGCCCTGACAAAAGCAGGAGCTTTCATAAGTATGGCTCTTATGCCGTTTATGTTTATTATCTTCGATTTTAGTCAGAAAGGTATTAAGAATAAAATATTAAGAGCTATAGGTTATGGTTTGATCTCCGTCTTGATAGGTATGATGATGTATTCTATTCTTAGATTATCTCCTTTATATGGCACTATTGGGTTAAAAGATACAGTGTTTATATATCCTTTAAAAGATTGGCTGAGTCACACACTACTTTGGAAATATCAATTATTTACCGGTAATATACAATCATTAATCTTGTGGTTTGTGGAGTATTTCAATGTTAGTTATATGGTATTTTTACTAGTAGGTTTAATATCTATATCATTTTGGCGCGAGAAATTAGTCTTGCTAGTTTATTTTGCTGCCCCTTTCGTTTTTGATGCTATGTTTGGCAAAGTTATTTTTCCCCGATACATACTATTTATGACAGTCGTTTTATTGCCAATTGCGGCATATGGGATCTGGCGTAGTGCAACAATACTAATAAAATCTAAAGAAAAATATTTTTCAAAATATTTGTTAGTATTGACTATTATTGCAATTCTTCCGACATTTTATGTAAGTATTTATTTTATTACAGATCCTGTGAATGCTCCGATTCCGCAAGCTGACAAAAATCAGTATGTATTAGATTGGCCGGCAGGTTGGGGTGTAAAAGAGTCAATTCAATATTTAAAAAATGAATCAATGAATCAACATATTTTTGTAGCTACACAAGGTACTTTTGGTCTGATGCCATTTGCTTTTGAAATGTATTTTTATAACGATCCAAACGTTACAACTAAGGCATATTGGCCGATTCAGGCGAATATTCCGAACGATCTTGCATTAATGGCTAAAAAAATGCCGACCTATGTTTATTTCTATGAGCCGTGTCCGAACTGTCCCACTACAGGTGTGGCCCCAGCAGATTGGCCGGTTACACCAGTATATAGCATTACTAAAAATGATGGTAAAGTACATGCAACCTTATATAAGGTCTTACCATAGAAAGTATGTTTCCGTTTATATCTCAATATCAAAAAAAAATATCTCTCGGTTTATTTTTATTAATTCTTGTTGCAGCCATTTTTTTGAGATTCTATAAATTATCCGCTATTCCTGCTGGTATGAATCAGGATGAGACTGCGATTGGATTTAATGCGTTTTCAATTTTACAAACAGGTAGAGATGAACATGGAGTAAAATATCCTCTATATTTTAAATCATTTAACGATTACAAGTTGCCAGCTTATATTTACACTACGGTTATAAGTGAAAGTATTTTTGGAGAGAATGCTTTTGCAGTACGATTGCCCTCAGCTTTGGCTGGTGTAATTACAATCTTTGCTTTTTATTTTCTACTCAAATTATTAACAAAAAATGAATGGCTAGCTTTGGTAGGAGCTTTATTCCTGACAATAAATCCCTGGAATCTTTTCTTTTCACGTGTTGCCCTTGAGGTAAATATGGCGGTTTGTTTTGAAGTTTTGGGGACTTTGTTTTTTGTACTTGCAACTGAAAAGAAAAAATTTATATTTTATTTACTAGCATTAATTGCTATTGTAGTAGCATTATATTCATATAACATTACAAGATTTCATGCGCCTTTACTTTTATTGTCGCTGGTTTTTATATACAAAAAACAATTTAGTGAACTTGGTTTGAAAAAAATAATATTATTAGGAGTTGTTTTTTTTGCATTAATTACACCCTTTATTTTTACTTTCTTTAAAGCTTCAGGATTCCATAATGAAACTAATGTCACATTACTTGGAGGTAACGCTAAGGCAGCTATGGTGGAGATGAGAAGCTATATGACACCGCTGCCCCATTTCTTATCAGCATTATTTTTTAATAGTTTCTTCTTATTAATCTGGGAATACGGTAGAAATCTAGTAAACTCTTTTTCAACCTCTTTTTTCTTCTATTCTTTAGGATCTGCGAATGGAGATGTAGGAGTTGGAAATGTGGGTGCTTTTTATCCCATAGATTTGTTGTTTATCGTAGCTGGTATATACTTTCTTTCAAAGAGGATTACCAAAACGGCAATGATTTTCTTATCATGGGGGACAATCTTAATTTTAATAGTTGGATTTAGTTCAGTAGTGCCTCATGGTACTCGAAGTTATCCTATTGTAATACCGATGACATTCTTCTCAGCATACGGCTGTTATGAATTAATCAGTTTTTTAAAGAGAACCAACAAAACATACTTTAAGATATTTACTGTTATAATTTCAATTATAATTTTTTATTCTTTTTTCTATTTTCAGGCGTCATACTATTATAGATTTCCTAAGTTTTATGCAGATGAATGGAGACTAACGGATAAACCACTTTCATTATATTTAAAGTCACTTGCGCCAAATTATTCACAGATTGTAATTGACTCAGATACGCCTTACATTTATACATCTCTGGCATTTTATCAAAAGTATCCTCCTTTGAGCTTCCAAAAGAGTGTAGTTTATCAACCAGACAGTCTTTTCACATCAGTTAAAAGCATTGGGAAATATCAATTTCGTAAAATTAACTGGTCTAAAGATTTAGCAGACAAAAACACCTTATTAGTGGCTGCCAGTGCTGATGTTCCTGCAGATGCACACTCCATAAAAATATTTTATGATCCTACAAAACCTGTCGTACTTTCTTTGCAAAATACACTTGCACAATACCCTTATACTAAACCAGTAGTGAGTGTTATTTCATTGAAGTAATATATGAAAAAGATGTTTGCAAATCATCGCAAAGTATGGATAGGACTATTATTTGTCTTGTTAAGTATACCCTTGATTTTGCCTTATCTTCATAGTGGATATTTTCCGACCCATGATGGGGAATGGGCTGTTGTTCGGTTGACTGATATGTATAGGGAACTGAAAGACCTACAGTTCCCTGCCAGATATAGCGCTAATTTAAATTTTGGTTATGGCTATCCATTATTTGAATTCGCTTATCCATTACCATATTACATTGGTTTTGTGCTACACCTTTTCAGAATAAACTTTGTTGATTCTATAAAGCTGCTTTTTGCTATTACCGTCCCATTATCATTATGGGGAATGTACTTGCTTGTCAGGGAAATGTGGAAGAATACGTCAGCGGGGATTATATCAGCTGTTATTTACGTTTTTTATCCATATCGTTTGGTTGACCTGTTTGTTAGAGGATCCATTGGAGAGTCTATATCTTTTGCTATTTTCCCCTTTATCATTTATTTTCTACTTAAGATTCACAAATCAAAGAATTTTATATATGTATCTTTCGCTTCTATTTTTATAGCCAGCCTGGTCATGTCACATAATATAATGGCTGTGGAGTTTTTACCGGTAATATTATTGTTTATTGGTTGTTCGATATGGGTATCAGGAAAAAACAAATTAAAACTATCATTACAATATATCATTACCTTAATTCTGGGATTTGGGTTATCTGCATTTTTTTGGATACCAGCTTTATCTGAAAAAAACCTTATTGCATTAGCTGTTACACCAATTGCGGATAGGGCCATAAATTATGTTCATTGGTGGCAATTATTTATTCCTTCATGGGGATATGGTATACCCCCAAACACGGATCAGTTTACTTTTCAACTGGGTCTGCCACAAGTAATAATAATAATGTTATTAATTGGCGCAATGTTCTTTTTTAGAAAGCATATTGCTAAGGATGCTTTAATTGATAAGAGCCTGATAGCTTTTACTATATTACTGCTTCTATATATTTTATTACTTTTTCCTTTTACAAATATTGTTTGGATACATACGCCGTTATTTAAAGAAATTAACTATCCCTGGACACTTTTGGGTGTCATAGGCTTTTTGCTTGCTATTTTGTCATCTAAACTATTCACGATAAAGAGGTTTAACTATTTCTTTTTTGTATTAGGAGTAATTACTATTTTATATGTTCTTCCTTACGCTCATCCTCAAAGTTATGTTAACAGGGGAGATGCTTTCTATTTGACTAATGACGCAACAACTACATCCTCAAGTGAGTATATGCCTCTTTGGGTAAAAGAAAAACCACTGCAAAGACCGGCTATTAAATTTGTTGCCCTGAATAGCAAGTCTTTTTTAACCAATCAATTTTATAATTCAAGAAAATTTACAGTAGTCTCCAACTCAACAAAACCTTTTACTTTACAGATCAATATTATTTATTATCCGGGGTGGTCAGTAAAAATCGACGGTAATCCTGTAAAAATCTCTTATAATAATCCAAAAGGGGTAATGCAGGTTGAAGTTCCTACTGGTATACATACAATTAATGGGTTATTTACAGAAACCCCTCTTCGTTTGGGAGCAGATATAATTAGTTTGATCTCGTTTATCTTTATTATTATATTCTTTATCAAAAGACTATTTTTTAAATGAAAATAACAAAGAATCTTTACTCTGTTTTATTCCTTTTTGTTTTATCACTAGGAGCTATGTTGCCTTTATTCCATCAAGGATTTTTCCCTATTCATGATAATGGACAAGTCCAGAGGGTATACGAGATGGCTAAGGCTTTAAGTGATGGTATGTTTCCGGTACGCTGGTCTCAAGATTTGGGTTTTGGATATGGTTATCCTTTCTTTAATTTTTATTCTCCCCTAATTTACTATATCTCAAGCATCCTATATTTGGGTGGGTTATCAGCAATTGTCTCTGTTAAAGTTGTTGTCGGCTTGGGAATTTTAATGTCAGGATTGGGTATGTATTTGTTAGTGAAAAAAATATTTAATAACTATGCTGGACTGGTAGCGGGGTTATTGTATGTTTATGCACCTTATCATGCTTTGGATATATACGTTAGAGGAGATATGGCAGAGTCATTCGCATATGCACTTATTCCTTTTATATTTTATTTTCTAATCGAACTTTACAAAACTCATAAATGGAGATTTGTCGTCTTCAGTGCCTTATCATACTCTGCTTTGATCTTAACGCATAATTTAACCGCACTCATGGTTACTCCCATTATATTAATTGCAGCTGTATTACTCATTTTTCAAAGTTTTTCTAAACAGGATCATAAAACAGCCTTTTATCTTATCCTGGTAATACTCACATCAATTTTAATAGCAGCATTTTATTGGTTACCCTCTTTAGCAGAAATGAATCTGACCAATGTTAAGTCTGATACTCTGGGAGGGTCGGACTATCACACTCAATTTGTATGTATTTCGCAGTTGTGGGATAGCCCCTGGGGGTTTGGCGGATCAATTCCAGGGTGTATTGATGGTCTTTCTTTTAGAGTAGGAAAGCTACATTTGGTATTGGGTCTTCTATCTTTTGTTATTTTTATGTATTTGCTTTTTAAGAGAATAAAGTTAAAGAAATACATTTTTTTAATGTCTAGTTTATTTATTGGATTAGTTTTTTCTTTATACATGACCTTATCTTGGTCTGAGTGGTTATGGAATCTCTTGCCCTTTATGAAATTCTTTCAGTTTCCCTGGAGATTTTTAATATTAGCATCTTTTTTTTCTAGCGTAATCGGCGGATCTTGTATTTTTATGCTTGAAAAAATATTAAATAAATATTTCAAATTACTAAAAGTTGATTATTTATTCATAGGAGCTGTTTTAATTCTTGGTGGTATTTTATATCCAAAACTATTTAATCCTCAAACTTACTATAATGTTACAGATCAAAACTACATTAACGAGAGTTATCTTATTTGGCAATCTTCATTAGTATCATATGAATATTTGCCACAGATTATCAGTATTCCAAAATCGCGTAAAGAGGCACTATCTTATCATCCGGTTAGTGCAGAATCACAAATACTTTTAAAGATTTATAAACAGACTACTACTTCAATGCAGGCAACTATTGAATCTTCTAACACTCAGTTAATAAATATACACATAGCTCCATTCCCTAACTGGAAGGTATATATTGATGGGAAAAATATTCCATACACATCAACTTCCAAAGGAATGCTTATATCAGTTCCTTCTGGTCTACATATGCTTGATGCATCATATACTCAAACACCCATAGAGATATGGAGTGATATCTTGTCCATCTGTGGAATAATTATTCTTTTTGCTGGTATAATATTCATTAGCTTATGAGTGAAATGTTACCTGAGTTATCAATTTTTTTTCCATTTTGGAACGAGGAAGAAAACATTGAAGAAGTTGTTAACAATGCCATTAAAGTTGCAGATAAAGTGGCAACTAAGTGGGAGATTCTGATGGTAGATGATGGCTCCATAGATAAAACACTAGATATAGCGAAAAAATTAACAGTTAAAGATGGTAGATTAAAAGTAATCTCGCATCACCCAAATAGAGGATACGGTGCTTCACTTAAAGAAGGATTCATAAATTCTAAATATGAATTTGTTGTTTTTACAGACGGCGACGGACAATTTGATATTACAGAAATAGATAAATTTATAGCCGCTATACAAAAATCTGATATGGTTATTGGCTATCGTAAGTCTCGAAAGGATCCGTTGGCTAGACATTTACTAATGAATCTGCTTAAAATTTGGGATTTTATGTTGTTTCATTTTCATTTTAAAGATATAGATTGTGGATTTAAGATGTTTAGGAAAAGTGCACTGGAGTCAATTATGCCACTTAGATCAGAAGGGGCAATGATTACAACTGAAATATTGGCAAAAGCAACCATAAAGAAATTAAAGATTACACAAGTGGGTGTAGAGCATTATCCAAGACTACATGGGAAGCCTACAGGAGCAAATGTTCCTGTCGTTGTTAGGGCGGTTCTAGAGAGCCTTATTCTCTGGTGGGATTTAAAAAATGGAAGATTTTGACCTACAAGCAGTTGCCAGTAAGTCGTTAAAGGGATTTTCCGCGTTAACCTCGCGTACTTTTTTGATTAAAGTTTTAAGTATCGTTACTAGCTTTGTCTTAACAAGTATATTAAGTAAACAAGATTTTGGAATTTATTTCATCGCTTCATCAATAGTTGTGTTTTTAGTGTACTTTCAGGATATAGGTCTGGCGGCGTCGCTTATTCAAAAAAAAGAAGAACCTACTCTAGAGGAATATAGAGCTACATTTACCGTTCAGCAACTTTTAGTTTTGATTCTTGTGGTTATATGTTTTATTTTTTCTACGAAGATAGTGGGGTTTTATCATTTGGATAGTCAGGGGACGCTTTTGTTTTTTTCTTTAGTAATCTCGTTTTTTATCTCCTCTTTAAAGACCATACCAACAGTGATGCTTGAGCGCCATTTGCTTTTTAATAAACTTGTCGTACCGGATATCGTAGAAAATCTTGTTTACAATGTAGTATTGATTGTTATGGCACTTATGCATTATGGGATTACCAGTTTTAGTATTGCAATCCTTGCCAGGAGCATAATAGGACTTTTTGTAATCTACTATATCCAGCCATGGAGATTGGGGATTTCTTTTCATTTTAAGACCATTAAAGATCTATTTGGATTTGGCATTCCTTTGCAAGCCAATAGTTTGCTATCATTGCTTAAAGATAACTTAGTGAATCTTTATATCGGAAAGGTGTTATCACATGGAGATGTGGGAATCATTGGATTTGCACAGAAACTTTCGTTTTTACCTTCTAATCTAATCATGGATAATGTCGTCCGGATTACATTCCCTGCCTATAGCCGACTTCAACATAGTAAAGAATCGCTAAAAATTATTATAGAGCAGTCCTTGTTCTTAATCTCTGCTTGTGTATTTCCGTTAGTTATAGGTTTTATGATGTTTTCACATTCGTTTATTGTTTATGTACCGATTCCAGGTTATACAAAATGGATTCCAGCAGTTATTTCGATTTTCTATTTTTCATTAAATATATTATTTGCTTCCATTACGGTACCTTTGACCAATTTCCTTAATGCTATAGGTAAAGTTAAGGTAACACTTTATTCAATGGTATTCTTAACAGTTTTGACGTGGATATTAACTCCTCTATTTATTCATTATTATGGCTATAACGGTGTATCATTAGCTTCATTCATCGTGGCAGCAAGTTTACTAGTCGTTTTGCCTTTTACGAAACAATATGTAACTTACTCATTTTGGAGACCATTAATAAAACCATTTTTAGCAGCGGCTTTGATGATGGGATTTTCATATCTTATTCAGCCGTTGATAGTTAACTTTTTGCTGTTTATTATGTTTGCCTCCATTGCAGTTGGAGTATATGCTGCTATACTTTATATAATTTCACAAGAGGAGTTGAGAAAAACCTTGGAGTTTCTTAAAATAAAGAAATAGAATATGAAAAAAATAGGTTTAATTACCATAAATTATAACGGTGAAAAGAACGTAATTGATTGTTTAAAATCTTTAAGTAATTTAAAATTGAATAACATCGACTTAACAGTATATATTGTTGATAATCATTCTCGGACAGGAAGTATTGAGGAAGTAGAAAAATTTTTAGAGGAGAATCCAATATCCGTTTTCTCGCAAGAAATAATAAAAAGCAAAAAAAATACCGGTTTTTCAGTCGGTAACAATTTGGGAATACAAAAAGCCTTAGTTGATGGTTGTAGATATGTAATTCTACTAAATAATGACACAATAGTTGAGAAGAATTTAATTGAGGAATTGGTGAAAGCTGCCGAATCTGAATATGAAGCGGGTATAATAGTTCCTAAGATTTATTTCGCTCCTGGTTTTGAATTTCATAAAAATTTGTACACTGAATCAGAAAAAGGGAAAGTCTTTTGGTATGCTGGGGGTACAATGGACTGGAATAACGTTATAGGCACTAACAGTGGTGTAGATCAGGTAGATAAGGGTCAATTCGATCAACCTATTAAAACAGAAATTGCTACCGGTTGCTGTATGTTTATAAATAAACACGTCATAGAAAAAATAGGCATGTTGCCGCCAGAGTTTTTTATGTATTATGAAGATGCTGATTACAGCATGAAGGCAACTAAAAAAGGCATTAATATTCTATACTGGCCAAGCGCGGTATTATGGCATAAAAATGCCGGTTCTTCTGGAGGAGCAGGTTCAACATTGCAAGACTATTTTATTAGCCGTAATAGAATGTTATTTGGTTTTAGATATGCTAGTCTACGAACAAAAATTGCATTATTTAGAGAGAGTATAAAAATTCTTTTTTGGGGAAGATATTGGCAGAAAAGAGGGATAATTGATTTTTATTTGCATAAATTCGGGAAAGGAAGTTATGCTACCTCCTCATAAAGCGATCGTCCTAAAATTTCCACGTATATTTTTAACCACACAATTTCTTTACATAATTTCTTTTGTGTTTTTTACTTTTATTGGATATCTTTATTATAAAAACGCTGTTTCATTTAGTTTTATTGATGAGTATAACAATTTTATGGCTGGTTATTTTCTATTATCTGGAAAACATCTTTATTCTCAGATATTTTTTCAGCATAACATGTTGATGGCTTATTTAAGTGCTCTAATTCAGCTTTATCTAAGACCATCGACCTTATACCAGCTCGTTATGGATCATAGACTATTTGTCTTATTTTTTAGTATTTGTTTTGACGCTTGGCTTATTTATCGTTTTAAATATTTTGCCCTACTTTTTGTAATTATATATGAACTTTGGAAATACTACTTATTCGGTAATTTATTTTTAGCTGAAGGGATAATCGTTTATCCAGTGGTTTATTTATTGCTTCTTAACTTATCTGCAATTAATAACAAAATGACGATACGTTCCGGGGAATTGTTTTTAAGTGGTGTATTTACCTGGTTTATTTTATGGATGCGGGAACCATATGTACCATTAGCATTAGTCTTGTATATGGTATTACTATTTTTAGTTAAAAAGAAAAAAGAGACTGTATATTCACTAATTTTTATTATTTTTATGTCATTAATTATACTTGTGACTACTGATGTTAAAAGTTATATAACTGACGTCATTAGTGTAAATTACACTTCAGTTGCAGTAGGAGAAATACAACAAAGTGGTATCGCCGGAATAGGAATATTAAAAATCTTTTTTTATCCTGTTCTCACTTTGATCTATGGAAACTGGGACATACTTCGTTATTTCTCGATTATTTTATCTTTATTTTTTATATATCTTTTTATAAATCTTATTTTTAAAAAACAATATATAACGTCGATATATATAATTCTTCTTTTAGGAATTTCAAACATACGCATTGAACCCCCTGGAACATCTTATTATCAAGCTTATCACATGGTAATATGGTACGGACTTTGTATTGCTATATCAGCTTATTTGACTAAGTACATTTACGATAATTCAAAAAACAGAACGCCCTTGTTATTTGTTACTGGTATTTTTGTTTTATCAAATCTTGTTTTGATATTTCTTCCAGGATCTTACATTTTGTCGAATAATAATAGACAGACAATCTTTACTACAGATTATGGCCGTTACTATAGTTTCCAAAAACTGATAAATGTCTTATCTTCTCCCCACCAGAGTCTATTCGTTGATTCGTGGGATAGTCTAATATATTGGAAGACCAGCACAAAAGTTGCTTACCCTTATATATTTTATTATCCTCCTATGAATGGATTTCGACAATTTCAAAACGCTCGTACAACAATGTTTAAAAATGATCCTCCTTCTTTCTACTATGAATATGTTGGAGAGATCCATGCTTATTCTCCATCTATTCCAGTAAATTTAAAAGCCTTATATATCCCAGTTTACTTTGATAATAATATTACCGGATTATATATCTATAAGCCGATTTTAAATACAATTAGAACTCAACAGTGGAAACAAGCTAATCAAATGGGTTATTATATAAAAACATAAACATGATCAATTTAACGGGGATTATTATAGCTAGAAATGCGGAAAATATTATCGCAGATTGTCTGGATAGCATCTCTTTTTGTGAAGAGATTATTTTAATTGATAATAACTCTTCGGATCGTACAGGTGAGATTGCGGAAAAAATGAAAGCTAAGGTTTTCAAAGTAGATATTTCTAATTTCGCCCAGGTTAGGAATGAGGGGATGAGGAAAGCTAAAGGTAAATGGATATTATATATTGATGCGGATGAAAGAATAGATACAAAGTTAAAGGAAAGTATACTTTCTGTGGTGACACAAAAACGTCCTGAGTATACAGCTTATCTGCTAAAGAGAAAAAATTATTACTTAGGAAACCATGAATGGCCTAAAATTGAAAAGATTCTTAGGTTGTTTCGAAAGGAAAAACTTATGGGGTGGAGCGGGGAACTTCATGAGACAGCCAATATTGAAGGAAGTGCTGGCGAACTAGATGGTTTTATAAATCACTATACACATCAATCTTTATCTTCTATGGTTGACAAGACCAATCAATGGTCAGAAATTGAAGCTGAATTAAGATTGAAAGCACATCATCCAGTCATGAAACAGTGGAGATTCTTCAGGGTAATCGTTACTGCATTTTATGATTCCTATATTAAGCAGAAAGGCTATAAGGCTGGTACTGCTGGCTTGATCGAAAGTATCTATCAGGCATTTAGCATATTTATAACCTATGCCAAACTTTGGGAGAAACAACAAGCAGATAAATAATCATCAACTTCGATTTAAGAAGTTATTCCTTATATAAACAACTGCAAATTTGCTACAATAAGAAGGTGAAAATTGCTTTTTTTGATCCATATCTAGATACCATGGGTGGTGGAGAGAGGTATTTTATACAGGCAGCTGTATATTTTAAAAAACAATCTTATGATGTTAGTTTTTTCTGGAATCCTTCAGAGAAAGATGAGATTATTAGTGTAGCCAGGAATCGTTTTAACATAGATATATCTGATCTAAACTTTATAAATAACATATTCTCATCAAAAGTAAGTTTATTAACCAAATATAATATAAGTAAACAGTTTGATGTAATATTTTATCTTAGTGATGGAAGTATTCCCTTTCTTTTTTCCAAAAAAAATATTTTAATGTTCCAGCATCCGATCGATTGGGTGAAGTTAAAACCAACAGATTCATTAAAACTTAGACTTATCAACAAAATAATTTGTAATTCTAAATTTGTAAAAAAACATATTGATAATAAATTAGGAAAGAAGAAAACAGTTGTTATTTATCCGGCTGTTGATAACTTAAGTTATGCAATGTCTGAGAAAGAGAAGATAATCCTTTCAGTTGGAAGGTTTACTGCTAATATGAATGCAAAAAAACAGGATGTTTTGCTAGAGGCATTCAAAAAGATAAATTTAATACATAAAGATTGGAAATTAATCCTTACGGGGGGAATGCGCGAAGAAGATAGAACACTGGTCAATAGTTTAAAAAAACAAGCAGAAGGCTTGCCTGTAAAGATTTTGGAGAATATAGACTATAAAACGCTTGTTGAGTTGTATAATAAAGCTTCTATTTACTGGCATGCTACAGGTTTTGGGGAAGATATTCTGCAATATCCAGAGAGAACAGAGCACTTTGGTATAAGTGTAGTTGAGGCTATGAGTACTGGTTGTGTCCCCGTTGTGTTTGCTGCTGGTGGATTGCCGGAAATTGTTGGAGATGATAACTATGGTCTTACCTGGAAAACAGTCAATGAATTGATAGAGCGAACAGACGATTTAATTAAAGATTCAAAACTTTATGACTATCTTTCAAAGCAATCACGATTACGTGCGGATAACTTTAGTTATCAAGTATTTTTTGACTCACTAAACAAAATAATACATTCATGAAGAAACGTTTAATAATAGCCATAGTTTTTTTATTATTAGTATTTACGATCTTTGCTAGTCCTTTTCTTATTAGAGGAAAGGTTCCATTCCCAGCCGATGCTATGATAGGTATTTATTACCCTTTTAGAGATATATATGTAGCTACCAACCCAAATGGTATAGCCTACAAAAATTCTTTAATTACTGATCCATTTCGTCAACAATATCCATGGAGAAAACTTAGCCTTAACCTATTAAGCTCAGGCAACTTACCATTGTGGAATCCATATTCTTTTACCGGTACACCTCTTCTTGCTAATTTCCAAACAGGTGTATTCTATCCTTTGAATATCATCTATTTAATTTCTCCCTTTTTACAGGGATGGAGTATTCAGGTGTTATTGCAAACTGTATTGTTATCATTTTTTACATTTCTTTATTTAAGATTCTTAAAGCTCAATCTGTTTAGTCAGGTCTTTGGTTCACTGACTATCAGTTTCTGTGGTTTTGTTGTAGCGTGGTATGAATGGAACACAGTGATACAGACTTTTTTGTGGCTGCCTGTACTTTTATTGTCCATTGAAAAAATATTAATACATCAGAATAAAAAGCGTCTGATCTGGAGTATAATATTCGTTTTTTCACTAACATCGAGCTTTCTTGCCGGTCATACTCAAGTGTTCTTTTACATATCACTAATGGTTTTTTCTTATTTTATACTAAAAATTTGGCACTATAAAAATAAAATAAAGATAATTACATTATTCGTCTTATTATTCATCATCTTTCTTATTTTGACTTTCATACAATGGTATCCATTTTTACATTTTGTAACACTTTCAGCTAGAACTCTTGATCAACAAGATTGGCATAAAGCAGGGTGGTTTATACCATGGCAAAATCTTATTCAGTATTTAGCTCCTGATTACTTTGGTAATCCCACAACTCTTAATTATTGGGGAGTGTGGAATTATGGAGAATTCGTGGGATATATAGGGATTAGCCCATTATTTTTTGCTCTGTTAGGATTTACTAATATCAAAAACTGGTATGTAAAATTTTTCTCTACATGGACACTTGTAGGACTATTATTTGCTTTACCCTCAGTTATTTCATTCTTGCCATACCAACTAGCGGTACCAGTTATCTCCACTTCTCAACCTACTAGATTGAATAGTTTAATTGATTTTTCATTGATTATGCTTGCTGCTTTTGGTATGGAAATGTTTATAAATGGAAAAAGTAAGAAAATTTATCTACCTGTGTTAATAATGATTCTATTTACTATAGTTATGGTATTTTTTACTTTTGTCAAACATATTGTTCCAGCCACAGATCTTAGTGTAACCGAACACAATCTTTACCTGCCGGTAGGTTTAATCACTTTGAATATATTTATTATTTTAACAAGTCATCTATTTATTAAACAAAAATATATATTCTTAATTGTTATTGCCTTAATTTTGATCACATCCTTTGATCTTTTAAGATTTGCAGATAAGTTTTTGTCTTTTACGAATAAAGTATATGTATATCCATCGACAGCTGTTTTGAAATTTTTGCAGTCTAATATTGGCAACTACAGGTATACTACTGATAATAATATGATCATGCCTCCGGATATCTCCGTAATGTATGGATTGCAGTCAATAGATGGATATGATCCATTGTATTTAAAAAATTATGGGCAGTTAATCGCACGGAATATTGGATATAAAAAATATCAAACAAAATTGCCCTTTAATAGGATATTTACTGCTGAGCCCATAACACCATCTTTGAGGAACTTTCTTGGAGTAAAATATATTCTTTCACTCAATAAAACTCTTAACTCTCCGGGACTACAAAAAGTTTATAATGACGGATATACATATGTTTATCAAAATAAAAACGTATTCCCACGAGCTTTTATGGTCAGTAAAGTTATTAATACAAAAACAGAAAATGAAGATCTATCAACAACACTACAAGTTAATCTTTTAAATAACGCAGTGATTAATGACTCTAAATTTAAACAACAAAATATCCTAAAAGGTAAGGTAAAAATAGAGACTTATACCGCTAATAAAATTATTTTAATCACTAAAAATGCACATCCAGGATTTGTTGTTCTAACCGATAGTTACTACCCCACATGGCAGGTATATATTGATGGTAAACAGGCTAAAATTTACCGGACAGATTATAATTATAGAGGAGTACTTGTTCCCGCTGGCACCCATACGCTAGAATACAAGATAAGCTTATTATAAAGTGAATTAAAAGTATGAATATATCAGTAATAATACCTGCTTTGAATAATAAACCCTTACTGGAGAAAAATTTACCTAAAATTGTTGTGGCCTTAAATCAAGTAAAAAACTCTAAAAAACAGATTATTGTGTCAGATGACAACTCTCATGATGGATCGCTTGATTATCTTCAATCACTTAAGCCTTTATTTTTAGAAGATAATATCGAATTAATAGCTGTTAAAAATAATTCTGAAAGGGGTTTTTCTTCAAACGTAGCTAATGCTGTCTCATACGCCACGGGAGATATCTTGGTACTTTTAAATACCGATGTCTCTCCAGCCAAGGATTTTATAGATCCTCTTCTTAAGCACTTTTCTGATGATAATGTTTTTGCAGTCGGATGCCTGGAAGAAACTACAGATGATGAGGGAATAGAGAGAAACTATGGTAGGTCTCGTGGATATTTTAAACGTGGCTTTATAATGCATGAATCTAAAGATGCTTTTAAAGGTATGGGAACTTTTTGGGTAAGTTGCGGGAGCGGAGCTTTTAGAAAAGACATATGGGTGAAGTTAAACGGTTTGGATAAGTTATATAACCCATTTTACTGGGAGGATATTGATTTATCATATCGAGCAGTAAAGTCTGGTTACAAAATTATTTTTGAGCCTAAAAGCTTAGTCCAGCATCATCATGAAAAAGGAGCGATAAAAACTTCGTTTAAGAAAGATACGGTTAGTAAAATAGCATATCGTAATCAATTTCATTTTTTTTGGAAGAATGTTACTGATGCAAATTTAATCTTAAGCCATCTACTATGGTTACCATATCATATAATTAATTCTATTTTACATGGAGAAGTTACATTTCTTCAGGGTTTGACATTGGCAATACTTAGGTATCCAGAGACCAGGGAGTCTCGAATTAAAGCAAAAAAACAATTTAAACTTACAGATGCCCAAATACTTCAGCAGTTCCTATGAAATTATCAATTATTATCCCAGTATATAACGAACAAAAAACAATTTCTGAAGTACTTAAAAAGGTAGAGGATCTGAAACTTGATGATTTTGAAAAAGAGATAATCGTTGTGGATGATGGTTCAAAGGATACTTCAAAAGAAAAAATTAAAAAAGCAAAAGTTAATGGCATGAAAATATATTTCCATGAGAGAAATATGGGTAAAGGAGCTGCCATAAGAACCGGAGTAGAGCACGCAACTGGTGATTATATTGTAATCCAGGATGCTGATACGGAATATAATCCTGAAGATATAAAAAAACTATTATCAGTAGTTAATAATAGTAAAGATAGTGTAGTTTATGGAACCAGATTGAACAGAATGCCTAACTTTGGTAAAGATGAACGTACTCTTCTTTTCTTTTCACATTATTTTGGTAATAGATTTCTAAGTCTGTTTACAAGCATGCTCTATGGACAGTGGTTAACTGATATGGAAACTTGTTATAAGTTATTCCCAAAAGCAGCAGTATCAAAAATGAAATTAGAGTCGCGTGGTTTTGCATTTGAACCGGAAATAACTGCTAAATTATTAAAGCTAGGATATAAAATTAAGGAAATTTCTATAACCACCAAACCACGAGACTATAGTGAGGGTAAAAAATTACATGCATGGAAGGAAGGACCCATAGCTCTCTGGACGCTTTTGAAATACAGATTTATAAATTGAACAATTCCTGTTATGCATAATATATGACTATATTTATAAAAAATAAAAAACAGATAGTATTTTTCAGTTTAGGTTTAATTGTTCTACTGGCAGCCTTTTTACGCTTCTACAATATCAGCAAAGTTCCCGTCTCTCTCTATTGGGACGAAGCTGCTTCTACGTATAATGCTTACTCTATTGCTCTTACAGGAAAAGATGAGTATGGTACTCCGTTTCCACTGTTGTTTAGATCATTTGATGACTATAAAGCTTCCGGAAATATTTATCTAACTGCTATAGCGGTATCAATATTTGGTCTTAATGAATTTTCAGCTCGCTTTACTTCTGCCCTCGCAGGAACTATTACTGTAATGCTTACCTTTTATCTAGTCAAAGAACTATTAAATTTGAATAATTCGGATGATTTTGAATTATTTAAGAAGAAAATCAAAATAAATCGTGATATGGTAGGGATTTTAAGTTCTTTTATGTTAGCAATCTCACCCTGGCACATTCAGTTCTCGCGTGCTGGTTTCGAAGCAAATGTCGCGGTCGTGTTTAATGTGGCAGCTGTTTGGTTATTCCTTAGGTATTTTAGACTTAAAAGAATTTGGAATTTTTTCCTCTCTATCTTCCTATTCAGTATCAATTTTTATTTTTATCGTAGTATTTGGGTTTTTGTACCGTTGCTTCTTTTAGGAATGTTTATTATATTCTATAAAGAATTAACATATAGAAAACAACTTTTTATAACAATAATTGGGATAACAATCTTTTTAGCTGTTTTAGCTCCTTTTGTGCCCGTGATGCTCTCAAAACAAGGAATGACAAGAGCAGCTCAGGTGGACGTATTTAATAATTCAACTCAACAGCAGATACAAGATGCAAATTTGCGTGCACGGGGTGGCATAATTAACAAAATAATCTATAACCAAAGACTGGTTATCCCTGAAGCGATTTTTACGAATTATATATCTAATTTTAGTCCACAATTTTATTTTGTTTCTGGTGATCCCAATGGTAGGCATAGTCCTCGAGGTATGGGCTTATTGTATCTATGGGAAATCCCGTTTATCTTTATTGGTTTGTTTTTTATACTATTTAAAATTAAAGGAAAATTTAAATATCTTTTTTTCCTTTGGTTGTTAACCTCACCCATACCTGCTGCTGTCTCTACGCCTAATCCACATGCTTTGCGAGATTTAAATATACTTCCATTACCTCAGATCTTAACTGGAATAGGTTTGTACCTAACCTATGAACTTATCACACGAGCTGTATTTAAAAAAGTTTTCGCTATAACTATGGTAGTAATTGTGATCGGATTCTTTATCAACTATCTATATCTATACTATGTTTTGACGGCAAAAACCACAGCTCCTGACTGGGCCGATGGCTACAAACAGTTGACTCAATATATGATACCTAAAGAATATAAATATCAAAAATTGATAGTAAGTGGACATTATTGGCAGCCTTATATATATTTTTTGTTTTACAAAAAGTATAGTCCTTCACTGTATCAAAAGTATGGTAATAAAACAGCCTTTGGAAAGTATGTATTTGGAGGTACACAATGGGATAAAGATCAGGGAAGAAGCGAGTTAGATAACGTAAATTTACAAAAATTTGCGGGTGCCAAACATATTCTAGTTGCTCTTTCTCCTGCGGAATATGCATCTGATAAAAACCAACTTCATTATTTGAAAACCATATATAATCATGATGGACAAGTTGTATTTATAGTTGGTGATACTCAATGAAGATAAATAGATACATTATTATTCTAATAATTATTACAGTAGTGGCAGCACTACTGCGTATAATTGGATTAGGGAATAATCCACCTGAACTGACTTGGGATGAGGCAGCTTGGGGATACAATGCATATACCATCGGGATTGATGGGAAAGATGAGTTTGGTAAATTCTTGCCAGTGACATATCTTGAATCCTTTGGGGATTACAAACCACCAGTTTATGCATATTTGGATGTTTTGCCAGTCAAGGTGTTAGGACTAGATAGGTTTTCTACCCGTTTGCCTTCCGCTCTGGCAGGCATTGGTTCGGTGTTTTTTACTTATTTTCTAGTCCTGCGTTTATTTCCTAACAGCAAGAAAAAATATTTGTATGCCATCTTTTCAAGTTTTGTTTTAGCAATTTCTCCCTGGAATATTATGCTTTCAAGGGCAGCCTTTGAAGCGAATGTGGCCACTTTCTTCATAATATCCGGGATGTGGGCTCTTCTGGCGGGATTGCAGGAACGAAAGTGGTTGCTTTTATTAGCGGCAGTACTTTTAGTAGTTCCATTTTATACTTTTAACTCTCCGCGTGTTTTTTTGCCGATTTTTATTATTGTTTTGGCTTTATTTTTATGGAAGAAATTTTTTACCAGAAAAAAGCAAATGATTTTAGCGATATTATTAGGTATTATTTTACTTGCTCCTGTTGTGCCCTTTTTACTTTCTCCTCAAGCAAAAATAAGATTTGACGAGGTTAATATTTTTAGTGATCCCAGCCTGGTTCAAACCAGCAATCAGGAAATAGCCAATGATCATAACGCCTGGTGGAGTAAAATAATTCATAACAGAAGAGTATTTTACACTCAAGCATTCATACAACATTATCTTGATGAATTTAATCCCTCTTATCTTTTCTTTAAAGGTGATTATAATCCCAAATTTTCTATCCAGACGACAGGAGAGCTTTTTATCTGGTGTATTCCTTTCCTCATACTGGGTTTGATCTTGTTATTTAGACAAAAAAAAGATTATTGGTGGATAATACCTATCTGGATTTTAATAGGTTTGATACCAGCTTCTACAGCTCGTGAAACCCCTCATGCTCTGAGGACGGAAGTCATCTTGCCGACATATCAAATTATTATTGCTTATGGACTGGTAGAGTTTATCCTTTTTATTAGAGATAAAAAATTTGCAAAATATATCAGTGGTAAAACCATTCTGTTTTTGCTTGGATTATTAATGCTTTTTGAGATGACTAAGTTTATTCACAGTTATATTACCCATTACCCCTATGAATATTCTCAGGAGTGGCAATATGGATATGAACAAACGGTGGCGTATGTTAGTTCTGTACAGAGTAGCTATAACCAAATTGATATGACAAACTCTTTAGGTAGGCCGTATATTTATTATCTTTTCTATATGCAGACACCACCTTCTCTTTATCGTAAAGAGGCAGTCATTCACAGAGATGCCTTTGGCTTTGTGACTATAGAGAGTTTTGGCAAGTATTATTTTGGTAGTAATTTACAGTCTATGCCTAATAAAAATAAAAAAGTACTATACATTGATGTACCAGACAAGGTACCTACTAATGCAAAAGTTCAGAAAAAATTTGATAATTTAGACGGTAGTGTGGCTTTAGTGGCATATACTGATTAGTATGAAACATTTTAAAAAATATTATCATTATTACTTGATTTCATTTATTGTTCTAATTGCAATACTATTACGTTTTTATCAGCTGGGTAATGTTCCTATCTCTCCAGATTGGGATGAAGCATCTCTTGGTTATAATGCTTATTCGATACTAATGACTGGTCATGATGAATATGGAAAGTTCTTACCTCCAGTAATTGAATCCTTTGGTGATTATAAACCAGCTTTATATTCATATCTTGCAATTCCAAGTATTGCTATGTTTGGTTTAAGTGTTTTTGCCGTACGTTTGCCAGGTGCAATAATGGGTGTAGTGGCGGTTATTGCAACTTACTTTTTAGTTGACGAATTATTCAAAAGAAAAAAATTAGCTTTGTTATCCAGTTTTTTTCTTGCAATATCTCCTTGGAGTTTGCAATTCAGCCGGGTAGCTTTTGAAGCAGCGTTAGGTGACACATTTGTTGTATTAACGGTACTATTCTTTTTAAAAGGTTTAAAAAAAACATGGTTTTTATATCTGTCTGTGATTTGTGCAGCATTAAATCTATATATCTATCAGAGTGAAAAAGTCTTTTCTCCTCTTATATTTCTGTTACTGGTTATTATTTTTAACAAACAAATCTTACTAAAATCCCGGAAAATTCTTTTAGCACTGATCGTTACCGGTATTATTTTTTCTGCTCCAATGGTGATATTTACTATCTCAAACTCAAAATCTCTAGAAAGACTGACTGCAACTGATATTTTTGCCACTTACAATCCTTATGCTAAACCTGTTACTTGGCTCCTTGGTATGACTCCAATGGAAAATTTGCAGGATAAACAAAATCATGATGTATTAGGCTTATTATTAGATAACCGAAAAGTTATACTTACGGAACAAATTCTTTCGAATTACCTGATGCATTTCAATCCCAATTGGCTGCTAATGCCGGATAATACTGCTCCCAGGCATCATGCCCCACAGATGGGGCTAATATATCTATCTGATTTCGTATTCCTGCTTATCGGTATTTATTCGTTATTTTATTTGAACGTAGATAGACGTTCAAAATGGCTTATTTTCGGATGGTTTTTGCTCTCTCCCGTTCCTGCAAGCGTAACTATAGAGGTTCCTCATGCAGTCAGAACTCTTAATTTTTTACCAACTTTTCAGATCTTTATTTCTCTGGGTTTATTAACCTCATTTGAATTTATTAAAAATAAGTATGGACAAAAAATAAGCTTATTTGCTCTAGCTGTTTTTATTTTAGTCTTAATGTTTAATGTGGCATTTTATTTAGATAACTATTTTGTACAATATAATTATTACAATTCCCAGGATTGGCAGTATGGATACGCAAAGTTAGTCCCTTATCTGCAATCTCAACAGAATAATTATAAAAAGATTATCGTATCAAATGCTGTCCCTCTTGATCAGTCCTATATTTTCTTTTTGTTTTATCTCAAATATCCTCCCTCAAGGTATCAACACATTTCTGAAACACTAGGTTCACATTATACGCAGGACCATGCTTTTGGAAAATTTGAATTTAGACCGATAAGTGTGAGAGAATTAAAACAGCCGGTTAAAGGATATCTATACGTAATAGGAGCAAATCAAATTACAAAAGGAGATAATATACTGAAAACTATTGATTATTTAAATAATCAACCGGCAATTTTTGTCATAAAGGGTTAATATGAATTTATTTACAAAAGTTGGAAACAATAAGATTCTAATAAGATTAAAAAGTATAAGAATATCAGGTTTCGAGTGGGTAATTTTTGCGATTACTTTAATACTTTTTTATATCAACGCCTTTCACGAAACATATCCTGATGAATTCGATAATCTCTTAGGAGGTTGGTATATCCTTCATGGGGTTCTGCCTTTTAGTGGTTTTTTTAGTCATCATGGCCCTGTTGCTTATTTTGTTTCTGCCTTTGTGCAAATCTTTAGTGGCCATTCTTTTGTCAGATTCAGAGTTGTTTATGGAATTTTCTTGAGTTTATTCATTTTTTTATGGTATTTATATTTGAAATCGCGTTTTGGTGTGATTGCTACAAAGTTTTATTTGTATTTTTCTTTGTTAATAGGGATTGCTGCAACATATTTTTGGGCTCACATGCTAATTGCAGACAGCTTAAGTGGATATTTAATGGGAGCAATTTTCGTTTTTTTTCTACTCAAATATATTTATAAAGAAAAAATAAATTTTAGAGATATTTGGATTATTTCAATTTTTAATGCATTAACAGTTTTAAATACACTGACAGACATTTATCTTTGTGCCTTTATCTACTTTTTTTTACTTTTGGCTTATTTTCAGGATTATCGTAACAACTTAAATTTAAAAAAAATAGTGAATTTATTCATAATCCTTGCCATTCCTTATGTAGTCTTTATGATTTATTTGCTTTTGACAGGAAGTTTGTCAGATTATATTTATCAATCAATCATATTTAATGAAAAGTATTATATATACAATTATCCTAATCTTCATAATGGTCATATTAATCCTATTCGTTTTGCCATAGTAATGGCATACAATTTTTACAGTAATTTCTATACATTGTTAGTGCAAGTAAAGAATTTTAATTTTCCATTCCCATTAAACATAACATTGGCAGTAGTAGATCTATCATTATTGGTTTATGTCTTTTTTAGAAGAAATTATTCTTTGTTTGTCTTTATCATAATTTTTATGATTTATTCCAATGCAAGGTCTAATCCCCTTAATTCTGGAGAAACTGATTATCAATCAAGCGTATATATTTTCATGTCTTTAATTTCTCTGGTATATGTCCTTTCTGCTTTATATAATGAGCTTCATCTTCAAATTGCATTAGGTAAAAAGATAATACTTTCAGGTCTTCTTAGCTTATGTTTAATCTATAGTTTTTTTAGTATTGCTATGCTGACAGATAGATTTTTAGGTAAAGCATATGGAAAGTATATGGGTACTGCACCAAGAATCTATGATACTTATGATCCTGCAGTCAATATAAACAACGCCGTTTCAGGGCCAAATGATTATATTTGGATGGGGCCGCTTGATTTTCAAGATTATTACTATGCTACTGGCAAACTGGCTTCTAAATATCATATTTTAATACCTGGAATGGGTAAGTCGCAAAGAATACAAAATAGTTTTATCTCTGAGATATCTGCTCATAAACCTAAAGTGATATTTTTCCAGAGGGGTTATTTTATATTAGGCTCTGACCCAACTAAATATGGTTCTTATTTTATGAATTTTCTTAACTCTAATTATATAACCTTGAGCCAATATCAACAGGGTAATATCAGATATACCTCCACAATACAGAATAGTAAATATAGTCTTGATATAGATATGTTTATTAACAAAGATGATGTAAACAGTGTGATTACCACACTGCTTAATGATAATTTTATTAAACCTATGTATGCCACTCATTAAGTCTACAAAAACATATTGGGTGTTATTTATAGTAATTTTGTTGGTCACCTCGTTCTTAAGATTGCAAAGTTCTTTTTTCGGTACTTTTGCTTACACTTATGATATCGGCAGGGATATGCTTAATATTGTTCAAATTGTAGATGGACATCATATTAGTCTGATTGGTCCAACAACCGGACAGGAGGGTATTTTTTATGGTCCATGGTGGTATTGGCTGCTTACTCCATTTTTCATAGTATTTTCAGGAAGTGTGAAAGGAATAGATGCTGTTATGGGATTAACTGGAATTGCCACTGTTCTGCTTGCATACTGGCTTGGTACAAAAATAGGAGGTAAATGGGCTGGACTTCTATTTATGATTTTCTTTGGTATTGCAGGCTCTTTAATAGATACTTCTTCACAGATATGGAATCCTAATATTGCTCCTTTAATTTTGACACTTATTCTTGTATCGATCATAAAGTTTAATGAAGAGAAATCTTCTCTTAAAAAGACAGCTTGGATGTTTCTGATCGGGATCTTGAGCGCGCTTAGTTTTGACTCACTAGAGATAGTTTATGGTTCAATTCAGTTTATATCAATCGTTATATTTATGCTAATTTATCTAAGAAACAAAATTAATTTTCATCATGTTACTGCTTTCATTCTAGGGCTATTGCTTATAGAATTGCCTCGAATTCTTTTTGAGATTAGACATCACTACCTTATGACTAGAGCATTGTTTAATTATATTTTTCATCATGCTCCTGTTAGTCAATCGGGGGGAATTTCGGAACAGTTTGTGAAAGTAGTAAGTCTAATGTTGCAATTATGGCAAGCAACAGTTAATATGCCGTTTATTTTGGCAGTTACTATTTTGATAATTATTATTTTAGGTTTAGTTTATTTAAAAGCTAAAACAAAATTTAATAGTGTGGAAAACCTGCTAATTGTATTTAGTCTTTCTTATCTTTTCTCTTATATTATAATTCTGTCATTTTTTAAGGGTAATGTATGGGATCACTTTGTGGTAGGAGTTCCAGTCGTATATGAGATTGTATTATTACTGTTCATATACAAATTTTTCTGTTATCTGAGAAAAAAAAGCAATAATTATACAAAGCTGTTTATAGTTTTAGTAATATTGTATATTCTGGGAGTATTAATTTCATATAGGCCTATTAAAACCGATTTTTTTATCAACAATCCTTCTATCTATAACAATCAGGCTGGAGTAATTAAGTATATTTATTCTCAGGCATCTGGTAGACCATTTAACTATGATGTCTATACACCGCCTATACATCCTTATACTTATGAGTACTTGTTCGCTTTTTATGGGAAACGATATTATGAACCCAGTAATAATGGTCATCTGCTGTTTTATATAATAGAACCAGATAATACGCATCCTACACTAAGGCAGGCATGGCTTTCTCTTCATGAAAAACGAGGAAAGCTTATCAAACAAGTTTCCCTTCCGGGTCATATCATTGTTCAAACTAGAAAGATCTGATATGAAAATAAATACTATAGAGAAAAAATATTTTAGTCTAACGAATCTACTTTTGGTTTTGATACTCCTCGTATCAATCTTCTTTCGCTTCTATAATACTCCTGCCCGGTATGGTTTTGATTTTGATCCTACAAGAGACGCTTTAATAATTTTATATGGAGCTAAAACCTTTAGTTTTCCTCTAGTAGGAGCTGCATCTGGTATAGCTCCTATAACATTTGGTCCTTGGTATTACTATCAAATGATTATATGGCAAATAATTTTTCCGTTCTATTATTCAGCTTGGTATCTGGTAGGTATTTCTTCAGTACTGGTAAGTTTATTTCTTTATAAAATAGGTGAATTACTGGAAAATAAATGGTTCGGTCTGCTATTGGCATTTTTGGCTGCAGTTTCTCCATCTGAAACAGGCCAAACTCAAGGATTGAGCAATCCGGATCTAATTCCTTTATACTCAGTGATTGTAATATGGCTATTTGTGAAGTTATATCTGGCTAAAGAACCTTCGGTCTGGTGGTTTTTCCTCTGGGGATTTGTACTAAGCATAGGGATTAATATTCATTATCAAATGCTGGGATTAATTGTTCTACCCATCATATTTTTTGTCATTGTTAATAAAAATATACTTAAAAGATTATTAGCTTTTATTACAGGTTTCCTGCCCCCATGGATTCCTTTAATTGTTTTTAATTTTCTTAGTCATGGGCAAACTTTAAAAGGGATAGAATACTTTGCTATACACCATCCATATGTTCCAAATGGATGGAAGTTATATTTATTTCATTTCTGGCTCCCTTTCTGGTCTTATATCTTCGGTATTAATTACATAGGAGGAATAATAATACTGCTATTCGTATCAGTTATATTATTGATTATTATTTTTAAGAGAAAAATAAAACATATATATATGTATTTATTGCTTACATTTGCAATAAACTTTTTAGTTTTAAGATACGTTATAGCTCAAAGAGACTATTATTACTATCTTTACTTGCATAGTTTTATATTCATTTTCTTCGCAATTGCCCTTTGGAAAATGAAAAATATAAAATTTGGCTTTGTTATTACAGGATTGGTATTAATAATTCTTTCATTTTTTATGATTAGACAGGATATTATTCCCCTCAGATCTAGGGTTGATCAGCTGACTATGAGGACTATAGCATTTAACTTTATGCATCAGTATCCCGATAAAAAAATTGCAGTATATGCATGTGGAAAGGGAGGTCAAAATTATGCACAGGGAATTGAGTTTTTTTTGCTACAGGCTAATAGGCTATCTCTGACTGGTTCGGGCGCTAGGTTAGGTATGGCAGATTTTAATTGTCCTCTTAAAATTACAGCTACCATTATTAATATAAATCTTACACACACAAGCAGGAGTGATATTCAAAATCAGGGGTGGAAATTAATTACACCTGAAATAGTTTATAGTGATACACTAGAGGGATGGAGGAAATAGGATGAAAAAACTTTCTTTTATAACTTCTACATATAATGAAGAGAATAACTTGATTGATTGTCTTGAATCTATAAAGGGTATCGCCGATGAAATTATTGTAGTAGATGGTACATCAAAGGACAAAACTGTACAAATAGCAAAAAAATATGGAGCAAAAATAAAAATTACAGATAATCCGCCAATATTTTTAATCAATCGCCAGAAAGCAATTGATATGGCAACAAAAGACTGGATTCTCAATCTGGATGCAGATGAAAGAATCACACCTGCATTAGAAAAAGAAATTAGAGATATTCTAATAAACGATGATAATAAATTTAATGGTTATTGGATACCGCGTAAAAATTGGTATTTAGGACGTTATTTAATGAAGGGTGGTGTATATCCAGATTATCAGTTAAGGCTCTATAGAAAAGGGAAGGTTCATTTTGCTTTAAAAGATGTTCATGAGCAGGCAATAGTTGAAGGTAAAGTTGGATATCTGCAAGAGCCTATGATTCATCTCTCAGACCCTGAATTTAAACGTTATTTATTAAGACTAAATCGATATACTGATCGTATTGCAGATGAATTAGCAGAAAGTAATACTAGTAAAAGCTTTTTTACGTTTATAAACTACTCGTTTTTTAAACCAGCTTGGTGGTTTGTACTAACCTATGGTAGGCATAAAGGTTTTATGGACGGATGGCAGGGATTTGTTTTCTCTTTATTCTCTGCACTTCGTTTTCCCATGGCATATCGAAAGTATTTGAAAATGAAGTGAAGAGTCTAAGGCTATCCAGGCATTACATTTTTCATAAGAAAAATTAGATTTATATCCTTGTAACAATTATTGTAATCATTGCTCTCTATCTTCGTTTAGATAACTTTCTTTACTGAATTCAAATAGGTGTTGATAACGGACGTGACTTATCAATTGCTAAAGAAGCAATAATGAGACATTCAATCCCACTTATTGGTTCTTTCAGCTCAGCTGGGCCTTTTGTTTTCGGGCCTGTTTATTTATGGTCAATTATGCTTGGACTTGTAATTTTCCCTACTTTTTATGGACCATGGATTATATTAGGAATATGTGCTGTATCTACCTTAGTTGTCCTGTCTTTAATAGGTTTTCGTTAAAGCGGGAGATTGGGATTTCTAATAATGTTAATCCTGTCTGTTTTTTCTCCACAGTTAATAGATAGTTCAACAATTCTAATGCAGCATTCCTTCGTGGCTCTGTTTGCTTCACTTTCATTACTATTTTTTGTTTTACTTTGGCAAACAGGGAAAAGTTACTATTCATTTTTGCTAATTTTTGAACCATTCCTGCACTTTATGATAAATTGAACTCGGATTTACTAAATCCCATTCTTTTGAATTTAGTTTAGAATCATTTGATTCAGAGAGATCTTCTAAGGTATATCCTTTTTTATCTGTATAAATATTATATAAGTTATCTGTTTGTCTGGTTGTTATTCCTATTTTCTTACCCTTATCATCAATCTTATTATCATTGTAGAGGTAGAGAGATAGTGCTTCACTTATACCTACGGCGCTATCTTGATAATCATAAATGGCAAACGATTGGTGGGGATACTTATCTACTAAGACTTTTTCCAGATTAGATACCTGAAGGGCATTGTAGTTTTCAGAAACGAGTCCCTTAGAATATTTGTAAAAACTTCCAATAGTTAGAATAATTAGGCTTATAATTCCTATAAGAAAATATCTGTTTATCAGAAAATATATAAGATAACCAGTCAATAGTATAATATATGGGTGTAGGGTTAGCAGATAAGTACCGAAGAGCGGGACATGTGAGTATCGGAAAAGAGTTAGTATCATTAAGAAGGATAATATTATTACCAACCATTCTTTTGTTAATTTGAGTTTTAGAGCGTTATAAACGGTTAGTAATAATATTCCCAACATGGTCAAATAGGCTAAAATTGGCCATCCACCTACAATATATGCCCACGATTGGGGTATAAAAACACCAAGATAAGTAGACCACCTTCGACCTAAAACATCAAGTGGAATTTTATTCTGCCCGAATAAATAATAATTAATCATATTTTGAGTGTTATGAAAATGATTTTGAGAGTCTGCGATAAAGACAGGTAGCCACGGCAATAAGAGAAGAGGAATGCATAATAAATATACCCATTTCGGTTTACCTTTGAGTATTAAAGTGGTTGCGAGCAATAATAATAGAGCAAAGCCTTGAGGGTGGAATGCAGGAGCTAGTCCACAAATCAAGGCAAGTAAGTATAAATCTAGACTATTACTTTTGCGTATATATCTAATAGAAAAAACCATAGCTAAAAGTGATAAAAAAGGAATTGGAGAGAGGTTTTCAAGGTTAAAACCTTGATAAATTTCTGCTGGGGAAAATGCAGTTATTACACCAACTATCAACGCAAACTTTTTATCAACTAATTGTTTCGCAAAGTACATTATCACTATAACGAAAAGAATATAGAGTAATATTAGCCATACCCATTGTGAGAGAAAAGAGAAAGGATATAATGCCTGTCCAATCATCAAAAACCAATACCACTCTCCACCAACTTGAAAAGGACCTGCTGAGGTAAATTGACCAAGTAAGGGTAGTTTAAAGTTAAAAAGAGCATATCTTGTTAACAGAGCAAATGAAGCCTGATCAGTCCATAGAATCCATTGATTTTGGAAGTTATAGAATCTAATAGCAGCAGCGAAAAGGATTATCAAACCAGACGGAATAACAAATTTATGGTCTATTTTTTTTATTTTTCGTTTCAGATAGTAAATTATTTTCATCTCAGATATTTATATATACTACCAGCCAGATTATTGTTATACAAGGTTGGACTAAACCAACTCACTTTATCCTGACATCTATAATTATATTTGCTACAATAAGGATATTATGAATATTTTGGTAACGGGCGGAGCGGGTTATATTGGAAGTATTACAGTTAAAAGACTACTTAAAGAAGGGCATAACGTAACTGTTTTTGATAACCTAGTTTACGGACATAAAGAAAGCGTTAATTGTCCACTTATAGTTGGTGATTTGACAGATAAGGAGTTTTTGTTCAATTCATTGAAAGATAAGAAATTTGATGGTGTTATCCATTTTGCTGCTTATGCATATGTTGGAGAGTCAATGCAAAATCCCTACAAATATTTCTATAGCAATTTGAATGGGGGTTTGAATCTTTTAGAGTATATGGTGGCAAGTAAAGTTCCCTCCATTGTTTTCTCTTCAAGCTGTACGGTATTTGGACAACCAAAAAAATTGCCCGTTAGTGAAGCTGACCCTTTCAATACAGAAAATGTCTACGGAGAGTCTAAATTGATGTTTGAGAAGATGTTGGGTTGGTATGATAAGATATTTGGCATAAAATCGATTATATTGCGTTATTTCAACGCTTCAGGAGCAGCATTGGATGCAAGTCTGGGAGAAAATCATAATCCTGAAACCCATATTATTCCAATTGCACTTCAGGTTGCGTTAGGTAAGAGAAGAGAGTTTGAATTGTATGGCAATGATTATGATACCCCTGATGGTACTTGTATTAGAGACTATATACATGTAGAAGATTTAGCAACTGCTCATAGTTTGGCACTGCAAAAAATGGCCAGAGATAAGACTAGCGATAGCTTTAATTTGGGAACTGGGCATGGATATTCAAATAAAGAAGTTATTTCCACGATTGAAAAAATTACAGATAAACAAGTGCCTATTGTTTTTAAACCTCGAAGATTCGGTGATGCTCCTGCTATTTATGCTGATAACACAAAATCTAAGAATATCTTAGGTTTTTTACCTGAATATTCAGACCTGGAAACAATAATCTCTACTGCTTGGGATTGGCATAAAAAGAATAGCTAACTTAGTTATGAACATCGCTCTGGATATCTCTCCAATTAGCTCAACTAAAGAGTCTCAACATAAAGTCAGGGGAGTTGGTTTTTACGTTCAAAACCTAAAAGGGTCATTAGTTAAATATTTCCCAAATAATAAGTATATTTTTATTGAAGACTTGTCTGACTATCCACAATCGGCAGATATTTTGCACATACCATATTTTGATCCGTTTTTTGTACATTTACCTAAATTTAAAAAAGCACCTTTTATAGTGACTATCCATGATTTAACTCCTGTTGTTTTTCAGGAGCATTTTCCTGTAGGGATTAAGGGCAATTTAAAATGGCAAGCACAAAAGTTTTTAGTCAAAAAAGCAGATGCTATTATTACTGATTCTGAATCATCAAAGAAAGATATTATTTCAATATTAGGTTTTGATCCAGTAAAAGTGCATGTGGTTTACCTTGCTGCTGACAAGGTATTTAGGAAAGAGCCTTTAAACCAAGTACAGAAAAATGAAATACTAAAAAAATATAGTTTGCCGCAAAAATTTATGCTTTATGTTGGGGATGTAACGTGGAACAAGAATTTACCACGACTAATAAAAGCAGTTGCCAAGACATATATTCCGCTTGTGATGGTAGGGAAGGCTTTGACCTCAGAGAATTATGATAAGACAAATATCTGGAATCACGATTTACATATGCTGAATACAGAACTAAACAATATTAAAAATATTTATAAAATTGGTTTCGTTCCGACTGAGGATTTAGTAAAATTGTATAATCTCGCTAGCTGTTTTGTTTTCCCGTCACTTTATGAAGGTTTTGGTTTACCGGTATTAGAAGCAATGCAATGTGGATGTCCTGTTGTAACTACTAAAAATGGATCATTACAAGAAATAGCAGGTGACTCATGTCTATATATCAATGGAGAGGATGAAAATGATATCATAAAAGGGATACAGAAAGTTTTTACATCAAACGAATTACAAAAGCAGCTTTCTTTGAAAGGTTTACAACAAGCAAAAAATTATTCCTGGGAGAAAACTGCCCGGGAAACAGTAGCAGTATATAAAAAAGTCTATGAAACAACACATCAGCCGGATATACAATAATCCTCTTATTTCCGGGAGTAGTATAATTTTACTTGGTAGTTTTTTAGCCAACCTGGTCAACTTTCTTTTCAACCAGCAGATGGTTTCTCGGCTCCCATTAGATCAATATGGAGTATTAGCTTTGCTTTTGGCTTTTATCAACCTACCTGGTTTTGCTTTTAGCTTCTTAAACTTGATTATTGTCAGTTATACCGGGGGAATGTTTGTGAAACAAGAATTGGGGAAGGTTAAAGGATTTTTTGTAACTATCTATTCATTTGCATTACCTGTAATTTTTCTTCTATTTATACTATCAACTCTGTCTCTTCCTGCTTTAAAATCATTTTTTCATATTACTTCAACTCCTTTATTGATATTGGCACTATTAATAATTGTAGTTTCATCCTTAAGTGTAATTAACCAAGCATTCTTACAAGCGAGGCTGTCATTCTTTTATCTTACAAGTATTAATTTTATGTCCGCTGTTATGAAATTCTGCTTCACATTGGGTGCGTTTCTACTGGGTTGGGGCCTTGAGGGAGTAGCATATGGAATTCTATTTGCCTTTTTGATTGCCTATCTGCTTACTTTTATTCCAATGAGTTTTTTACGTACTCACCCAAAAGAGTTGCATGAGATACATCCGGCAAATTTATTATCATATAGTTGGCAATCAGCAGTATCCTTAGTGGCCTTGACCGCATTTATTTCTACGGATCTTTTTCTGGTAAAACATTTTTTTTCTGCAAATCAGGCAGGTTTATATGCTGGTTTAACCTTTCTTGGAAGAGTCATTTTTTTCTTTAGTGGCCCTATCGCCTCGGCCATGTTTCCGATTATCGTACAAAAGCAGGAGAAAGGTGAGAGATATATAAACACTTATTGGCTGGCTCTTATGCTGGTGACTGGTTTTTCCATTGCCATAGCTAGTTTTTATGCTATATATCCACAGTTTATTATTAGTTTATTCTTAAGGAGAAGCGCTTATTTGGCAATTACATCTTTGGTCGGATATTATGCTTTGGTGATGGTAGTATATACCATGCTTTCAACGACTGTAAATCTATATTTATCAATAAAGAGAACATCAGTATGGATGGTATTGTTGTTAGGAGCTATTCTGCAAGCCATTTTACTATATTCATTCCACCGCTCTTTTTTCCAAATAATCACAATTAATTTACTAGTCGAGGCTATAGTATTGATTTTTCTTCTTATTCAGCTAAAATTGACAGAACATGGCAAATCGTCTTTATAAGCTTACAATTGTTGTACCCTCATATAAGCAAGAAGAAACGATAAAGAAAGACGTAAATCGTTTAATGCACATTCTAATAGCGCTTCATATGCCATTTGAAATAATTGTTGTGGTAGATGGAATATTTGATTCTACTCACAAACGGGTAAAAAGCTTAAAAGATAATAGAATAAAAATTATAAGATTTAAAAAAAATTACGGAAAAGGATATGCTGTCAAACACGGTATTTTGCAAGCTAAAGGAGATATTGTTGGATTTATTGACGCGGGTATGGATTTAGATCCAAAAGAATTGGAAACTATGTTAAATATAATGGAGAAAAACAAGGCAGATATTGTGATTGGAAGTAAATTACATCCTGATTCACACGTGAATTATCCAATTACACGTAAAATACTTTCTTGGGGATATAGGAGTTTGACTCATATATTATTCGGATTTGAAATAAAAGATACTCAGGTAGGAATGAAACTATTTAAACGGGAAGTTGCCCAGAAAGTTTTCCCTAAAATATTAGTCAAGAGATTTGCCTTCGATATTGAGGTTTTAGCGGTGGCTTATGGATTTGGCTATCATAGAATTTATGAATCCCCAGTACATCTTAATTTTACTGGTATAAGTACGATAAGTTCAAGAAATTTTTGGAAAATTATATATTGGATGTTGTGGGATACAGCAGCGGTATTCTATCGTTTAAAAATTGTTCATTATTATCAGAAAAAATGAAAATTTTAATTCTTAACTGGCGTGATCCTTGGCACCCCCTAGCAGGGGGTGCTGAAATCATGGTAAGTCAGCATGCTAAATATTGGAAAAATAAAGGCGCTAGTATCTGTTGGTATACTTCTTCTTATCCAGGTGCAAAAAAAAACGAAATAAAAGATGGAATTAAATTTATACGAGAAGGATCTGAATATACAGTACATTGCCATTTCTTTATAAATTATATTTTTGGAAAAATATCCAGTTTTGATATAGTGATTGACTGCTTTCATTTTATTCCCTTTTTTACTCCCTTATTTATAAAAAAGAGAAGAATCATAGCTGTTATACATGAAATAGCTGGTAAAATATGGTTTCTAAATACAAATATTTTAATTGCGTCAGTTGGCTATTTGCTCGAACCACTTATTTTTATCTTATATAGAAAAACTCCGTTTATAACAGTCTCAGAATCAACTAAGAAAGAACTAGTTAATGTTCATGTCTCTACAAGAAAGATTCATTTAATAGAAAATGGAGTCATTGTGCCCAAAGACATAACTAAGCTACCTAAAACCAGTACTCCAATATTAATGTACCTAGGAAGATTAGTAAGAGATAAAGGAATACAGGATGTATTAGAGGTTTTCAACCTTATATGCATTTCAGAACAAGAAGTAAAATTATGGATAGTTGGAGAGGAACAACAAAAAGGAGACTTTTTAAGGCTAGTAAATAAATCTAGTATTAAAAACAAGAAACGAATAGTATATTTCGGATTTGTAGATGAGAAGACTAAATTTGAATTATTAGAGCAAGCGTGGTTAGTGCTTAATGCCACTAAAAAAGAGGGATGGGGATTAACTGTAATTGAGGCTGCATCTCAAGCTACGCCCACAGTAGGATATAACGTGGAAGGATTACGGGATTCTATTGTTCATGAGCAAACAGGTTTGTTGACTGAACCTAACCCAAAAAGTATGGCGGTGGCTGTACTTGATTTGTTGAAAAAGCCTGATAAACTCAGATATATGCAAAAAAATGCTCTATTATATTCTAAAAAATTTGATTGGCAAAGGAGTGGGAGGTTAAGTTGGGATTTAATTTTTAAAGACGAATCTTTATGAAAAAACCTCTCGTATCAGTTATTTTAACTACTAAGAACGAAGAAAAAAATATTGATAGATGTTTAGCCAGTATTCAAAACCAAACCTACAAGTTCACAGAAACAATTTTAGTAGACAATAACTCAAAGGATAGAACACTTTCTTTAGCATCTAAGTTTACAAGGAAGGTATATAGTTATGGTCCTGAACGTTCAGCCCAAAGGAACTACGGAGCACATCATTCAAAAGGTACATTTTTAGTTTTTATTGATGCAGATATGGAGTTAAATAATAATGTTATTGAAGCTTGTGTAAATATCGCACAAAAAACTGATACAATTGGAGGCGTTATTATCCCAGAAGTATCAATAGCTAATACCTTTTGGGAAAAAGTAAAAGCCTTTGAAAGATCATTTTATAATGCTAAAGGGGATGAAAGCACAGACGCAGCAAGATTTTTTTCTCGTAAAGCTTTTGAAGAAGTCGGTGGGTATGATGAAACTATAACAGGACCTGAGGATTGGGATTTGTCTGAAACGATTCAAAAAAAAGGTTACAGAATTGCTCGCGTTATGCCACAGATATATCATTATGAAAATATTCCATCATTGTACTCAATCATCAAAAAAAAATATTACTATGGAATTAAGGCTCATAGATATTTATCTAAACATACTGTTTCTCCGTTGAGTGGAAAGACAATATATGTTCTTCGCCCCGTTTTTTATAGTCAATGGACTAGGTTTTTACGGCATCCTATACTTGGAATAGCGCTGGTTATAATGTTGACCGGAGAAACTGTAGGTGGAGGCATAGGTTATCTATTAGGTATGATCAAAAAACAATGAAAATTTTACAATTAACATGCCACTATCTACCAAATATTGGAGGCGTAGAGACACATCTTAATGACTTGGTTAACGAATTAAGTATTAGAAGATATGAAGTTATTGTTTTAACATATCAGCCTTTAACTACACTAACCTCAGCTAAAGTTTGGCAAGTCATAAAGAGCGATGATAATCTAAGAGGGAGAATATCAATTCTTCGCATTCCTTGGATAAAAGGATATTTCTACTCTCTTATTCAGTATCCATTTATAGAATTTTTATATTTATCTCTTCCATTATTTATAGTATTGCCTTTTATAATTTTGATTAGTAATCCTAAAGTAATACATGCGCATGGATTAGTTGCAGGTTTTATTGGAGTTTTTTGGGGTAAGATTTTCCATAAACGAATTATTATATCAACACATAGTATATATAATTTTCCAAAGAAAGGGTTATATACAAAATTTGTTAGTTGGGTCTTCAAGAACTCTGATGCCGTCTTATGTCTTTCTAATCAATCTAAAGATGAGATTTTACGGTTAGGGATTTCAACTGTTAAATTACATGTTTTTACTTACTGGATAAACCAGTCATTATTTCATAAAATTGCTAATGCTAAAGAGAAGTTAAATTATAATGATACATTTATTGTTCTTTTTGTAGGTAGACTAGTTAAGGAAAAAGGAATTGTTCCTCTATTACAAGCAGCGAAAATTTGGAACTCTAAAATATTGTTATTAATCATAGGTACAGGACCTTTAGAAGATGATGTAAAGCGTTATGAGTATAAAGAGAGAGTTAACTACATTGGAAAAGTTAGCCAAGAAAACTTACCGTTGTACTACTCAGCTGCTGATGTTCTTGTTGTTCCCTCTCTACATGAAGAGGGATTTGGTAGAGTAATCCTCGAATCATTTTCTTGTGCTACGCCCGTAATTGCCGCAAAAAGAGGGGGTATTCTTGAGGCAATGAATCAAGATGTTGGATACTTTATTGATATAACACCAGGAAATATTAGAAAAACACTTGAGTATTGCTATACACATAGGATAGAATTGGAGGATAAATCAAAAAAAGCAAAATTATATGCAAATAAAAGATATTCTAAACAAAATATTGAGGTAATTTTAAATAGTTATAATGAATAAATTACATTTACTTTTAGAAAATGTAGGAGACATGGCGTTAAAAAGGAGGGCTAGAAGAATAATTGAAGAATTAGAGCTTAAGAGCGGAGATTCTATATTAGACGCTGGTTGTGGAGATGGATTTTATTTACATCTGCTTTCAGAACTTGGCAAATTTAAATTAACAGGTATTGATTTTGACAAAAATGCTCTGGCTTCTGCAAAAAATAACCTTTCAGGGATAACAGGAATAACAATATTTCACGGTAGTGTAATGGACCTACCTTTTAAATCAAATTCATTTAATAAAGTTATTTTGACAGAAGTTGCAGAACACTTGCCTGATGACCTGAAAGGATTAAAAGAGATTTATAGAGTACTCAAGCCAGGGGGAATTTTAGTAGTGACAGTTCCTAATCATAATTATCCATTTCTATGGGATCCAGTAAATAAAGTGTTAGAGCTAACAACCGGTAAGCATATTAAGTCAGGTTTTTGGGCGGGCTTATGGAATCAGCATATACGCCTATACTATCCAGATGAAATTATATCAAAAATAAAAAAAGCAGGATTTAAAATCGAAAAAAGTGAAAATGTTACTCACTATTCTTTACCTTTCAATCATCATCTCTTAAATTTTGCAGCTAGGATGCTGTATGGAGGCTCAATGAATCCGTCATTAGCAAAAGAAGTGAGTAAATTTAACGTGGCACCTAAGAAGAAAAAAATTACATCAGTTAGTGTAGCATTCAAAGTAGTTAATATAATAGACAAATTAAACGATGGAGTAATAGACAAATCCTCAGTATCCGTTTTTATCAAATCAAGAAAGACAAATCATAATTAGTTCTCAAGAAATGAAAAAAAAGAATATAAGATCTTATTTTAAGTCACATGTATTCATTATTGGCTTTATTCTAACTGTGTTATTAACTTCATTTGGTTATGGTTTGAGTCTGAAATTATCTTTATATGGAGATGATTGGCTGAGATTATATGTGCTTCGTTACATGTTTGATACTGGATATAAGATGTCATATTTCTCGATTTGGTCTTATTTGGGTCCATACAATTTTCAGTATCCTATACTTTATTTTATCAGACTCTTTTGGGGTTATAATCCAGTTGGGTATTTCCTTACCTCTTTAATATTAAGAATTATTGGCTCAGTTTCGTTTTATTTCCCTCTAAGTAAACTTACTAAATCTACATTCTTGGGATGGGCTGGAACAATAATTATCGCGACAACTCCTATAGGAATACAGGTGACAGATTGGGTATTCTATATGAATACTTACTTGGCAATTATATTTTTGGGTTTAGCATTTTATTATCTACTTTTAATAGAAGATAAACCGACTTTTAAAAATCAGCTATATATATTTCTATTTTATGCGTTGTTTATTTTTATAATTCCTGTAAGAAGCTATGGGTTTTTCTTTACCTTGGTTATATTGTCTTTTATTAAAATAATTTGGCAAAAAGAGACTAAAAGAAAGCTTGCTTTAATTCAATTGATTGGATCAATTTTTATTTATATTACTGCCAAATTATTGGGGAGTTTAGGTCCTACAACTGATGTATTATCTTATATACAAAACGGTATTAAGATCGGCTACTCTCTTATATTACACCATAACTATTCTTTCATTTATGTTCCTTTCATTGATCTGGGCAATATTCTGTTTCCTGATATGTTATTTTCTAAAATTCATAAATATTTTCCTATGATTTTACAATTGCACATAATATACTATATTTTAATAATTTTAATATTAGGTCTTGGTTATGGATTATGGAACAAAGTAACAATGAAAAATATTATAATATGGAGTTTTGTTAATATATCAGTTATTCCACTAGTACAATACTTTTTTAACTTAACAAATTCAAAAGAAAGATTATCTACGGCATTCGGACTTTGGATAGTAGTTAATATTGTCTATTATGTATTATATAAAAAAAACAAATTACTAATATTGATACTTTTTTTATTTATTATTTGCTTTAGTTTGCCATACTATCTATTGCCATGGATTTTTGATCCTACTGCTGTTTTTACTTCTGATCACAGATATTTATATTTTCCAGTATTGGGAGTGATTAGTTCTGGGATAGTGATAGTATCAATACTTATGAGAAATAGACATTTGAAATTGTTTGTAATTGGGTTTTTAGTTGTTGTAGTATTTACTAATATTATTAGTGATACTATTTATTTTAGGGGACAGTTGCAATTTCGTAGTGAGCAAAGGCAAGCAATTATCTTTACATCGTTACACAAAATAATCCCAAAACTTCCTAAAGATTATCCTACAATTTTCTATATTACAGATAATACCGGGCTTAATTCATCTGTTTACACATTCGGATTTCCATTTTATATGGGATTATCATATGGAATATCAGATACAAATAATTTACCCTTTATTATTCTTAACTTAGATCAGTTAGGTTCTGCGATTTCTAATGGAAAAAGTTTAAAGTTATATACTCACAAAATTAAAAAAGCAGACAAAAATAAAATTATTTATTTAAGGCTACTGTCAAATGATACATTTATAGACGATAAGAACAGGATTTTACATAAAGTTAAATTACATGAACAATAAGAAGTTATTAATAATTGCTATATCTCCTGTAGGAGATGGTTTATCAGGAGGTGATAGAATTTTTATTGAGCTTGCTAGATATGCTGCTATGCAGAAAATTCATACTGATATAGTTACATGGAAAGCTGGTGCTAGAATGTGTAATAGAACTCATCTCAACACTTCACCATATCTTAAATATGTAAATTTACATCTTGATTTATTAGACACGTCATCATTGGCATTTTCATATTTTGTTAGAGTTTGGGAGGGTATATTATGGTCATTGTCATATTCCCTTTCTAACTCGTCAAAGTGTGTTATCTATAGCGCTTCTGATTTCTGGATGGATGTTATCCCATCGTTAATTCTTAAAATACGATATGCAAATGTAATATGGGCGGGGACATTTTATTTAGCTGCACCAAATCCATTTAAAGGATATAACGAAGGTGGAAAATGGTGTTTACCCTCAGCAAAAGGTATAATATATTGGTTGATGCAACTTCCGATATATTGGATACTACGTTTTTTTTCTCAAACAATATTCGTTACATCTGAACCAGATGTTAAACGTTTTCCAAATCAACATAAAAAAAGTAAAGTTATCGTTATTAAAGGTGGTGTAGACTTGCAAATTGTGGCTAAGTTCCAAAATCAAATCGGAAGAGTAGCAAAAGAATATGACGCAGTATTTATGGGCAGATTCCACCCTCAAAAGGGTGTACTTGAAATTATAGATATTTGGAAAATAGTAGTTAAGAGTATACCAAATGCAAAACTTATTATGATTGGTGATGGATCCCTTATGGAATATGTAAAAGAAAAAATACAAAAATACGGGTTAGAAAAAAATATCATACTTACAGGATACCTTTTAGATGGTATTAAAAAATATAGTATTTTTGCAAAAAGTAGGATCGTGGTGCATCCAGCTATTTATGATAGTGGAGGAATGGCAGCTGCAGAGGCTATGGCATGGGGACTTCCAGGAGTATCTTTCGATTTAGAAGCACTTAAGACATACTATCCTATCGGCATGCTTAAATCTCCATTGCATAACAACAAAGAATTTGCTCTAATTGTTATACGCTTATTGTCTCAAAAAAAACTATATATTTCTGAGAAGAAAAAAGCATTAAAATTAATTAATGACTATTGGGATTGGGAAAAACGAGCGAAAGTAGCTTTACAAATACTCTATGAATAAGAAAGTTTCTGTTATTATTCCAACTTATAATCAAAAAAAATATCTAATAGAAGGGATTGTTTCTCTTCTCAATCAAACATATCCAGTACATGAAATTATAATTGTAGATAATGCATCAACAGATGGAACCGATAAGGCAGTAATGAGTTATATCCATAGATCATTAATTAAAAAAGTGAATCTTATAAAGAATAATATAAATGAAGGTGTCACAGGGGGTAGAAACACAGGAATCAAGTATGTGAAAGGAGATTACATACTTTTTTTCGATCATGATATGGTTGCTAACAAAGATATGGTTGAGATAATGGTAAAATGCCTTGAATCAAGTAGCAAAATTGGTATAGTAACCCCTAAGATTTATTTTTGGGATAAGAAGAATATTATATGGTCAGCAGGAACTGATGTTAACTTATGGACTGGTAAGACTATATTTTATGGTGGCAAAGATACTGGCCAATATGAAATTGAGAGACAGGTTTCTGTAGCTCCAGCTGTTCTTTTGGTTAAAAAAGAAACACTGAAAAAAATAGATGGTTTTGATGAAATATACTTTGCAACCTATGAGGATACAGATTTTTGTTTTAAGGCAAAAAAGTATGGATTTATCACCTTTTATACACCCAAGGCTATTGCATATCATCATATTCCCTATGATGAAGATTTAGCCAATAAGCGACTTTTAAATAGAGCATATTGGGTTGGAAGAAATAGAATTATTTTTATGAGCAGGTACGCTCAATCATTTGTAATATTTCTTTTATTTATTCCATTATATTTTTTCTATTATATAATGCTAGCAATAAAATATAAGACTCCATGTGCAATCATTAATTATTCTAAGGGAGTCATAAATGGATTTAAAGCTACATAATAATGAATATTATACCTTTTTCATATAGTTGGATTATACGAAAAGAACTCGCTAATGCTAAAACTATTCTTGATGTGGGATGTGGTGATGGAGTTACAATGGCAACTATTAATTTCGATAAAAAATACGATGTGACTGGAATTGATCTTTATAAACCCTATTTAAATTTGGCAAAAAAAACTGGAGTCTATAAAAAGGTAATGCTTGGGGATGTCAGGAATCTCCAAAAACAAGGAAATAAATACGATGTAGTTTTGTCATCTCAGGTGGTAGAGCACTTAACAAAAAAAGAGGCATTAAAACTTATAAAAGTAATGGAATCACTGGCTATAAAAAAAGTCATAATTGGAACCACAAATGGTTATTTCCCATATCATCCACTTCAAGGTAGAGATAATAATCCACTTCAGGTACATAAATGTGGATGGGAAGTGGATGAATTCAAGAGTTTTCATTATAAAGTATGTGGACAAGGAACTGGAATTATATATAAACCATGGGGTTTGGCACACAAATTACCTAAATTAAATCCCATATGGTTTACACTCTCATATATTCTTGCTCCATTTCAATATTATTATCCTAGTATAAGTGCATACTTGATAGCTGTTAAATCTATATGAGTAGAAAAAAGCAAACAGTTTCTATTATTATTGCCAATTATAATGGAGAAAAATATCTTTCAAAATGTTTAAAATCAGTTTTAGCTTCAGATTACAAAAATTACGAATTAATTTTAGTAGACGATGGTTCCGATGATGATAGTATCACAATCATAAAAAAATATTGTGCAATAGATAAAAGAATTAATTTAATTGAAAATGAACGAAATATAGGCGCAGCTGCAAGTCGAAATAAGGCAGTAAGATATGCCAGTGGAGATTTATTAATTTTTCTTGATAATGATACAGAGGTAGATAAATTCTGGTTAAATCAGATGATTAAAGTATTACGTTCAAATGAGAGAGTTGGAGCCTGTCAGGCAAAACTGTTAGATTTTAAAATGAGGAATAAGTTTCAGAATATTGGTGTTAAGTTGTGGGCAGCTACAGCATGGGGTTTACCAATTGGCCAATGGGAGATTGATAAAGGACAATATGATTTTGAGGATGATATAGTAGGTATTTCAGCTGCGTTGGCTGTTAAGAAAAAGATTTTTGAGAAGATAGATGGATTTGATGAAATGGAAGCAGTTGTGACCGAGGATTTGGACTTCTGTTGGCGAATCTGGATTGCAGGATACCGAGTTGTAAGAGCTCCAAAAGCTGTGGTTTATCATTGGACTAAATCAGTAAATATGAGAGAAAATATGAAACACAACGAAGAAGTTATTTATTTTCACTTAACAAAAAATTCGTTAATAAGCATCTCTAAAAATTATGAACTGAATAATGCTATTTATTACTTTTTTTATAGTTTAACAATATCATTTGCTAGATCATTTATAGTATTAATAAAAAGACACAAATTATCTGCACTTGCGGGAACTCTAAAAGGAGTTGTATGGGTATTTTTGTATTTTCCATCTATTCTTCATAAAAGAAGTTTAATAAATAGAAATCGTGTATACAATGATAAACAGCTATTTGATATAATTTTAATGCGCAAATCGTTACTGTATATATATAATAATTACTATATTCATACGAAATTAATCTAACTTATGGGCATGTTTAATAAAAAGATTGGAAAATGGGAATTATTTTTATCGTATTTTCCTCTTACATATAATGGTATCCTCAGATCTATGGTAGGTAACAATTTCAAGACAATTCTAGATGTTGGGTGTGGAACCGGATTACCCATGGAAATCATAAACTATAAAAAGTTATATACAGCTACAGGTGTAGACATTTACGATCCATATCTTAAGGAATGTAAATTAAAAAATGTCTATACAAAGTTGATTAATTCAGATATTAGGAAATTACCCTTTAAAGAAAAATCTTTCGATGTAGTGATTTGTTTTCATGTTATAGAGCATTTAACTAAGAAAGAGGGAGATGACTTAATAAGGAAGCTGGAAAAAATTGCAAAAAAAAGAGTAGTTTTAGCAATGCCAATTGGATATCTGCATCAGGAAGAATATGATGGGAATCAACATCAGGCACATAAATCACAATGGTATCCTAAAGACCTACGAGAAAAGGGATATATGGTAACTGGTCAAGGACTTAGAGTTCTATATAAGGAAGAAAATGTTGTGGTTAAATATGGTATATTTTCTAACATACTTTTTTTGATATCAATGTTATTTCAACCATTATTAATGTATAAACCCGAAAATGCAATATATATGTTTGCAATGAAAGATATTAGAGATTAATATTTTATATATTTAGTTTCATTAAAAATTATATTGTGAATACAAATTGAGTATCACTATTCACCAAATGGCATACATATAACAAAATTCTAATGGGTTTGTATTTCAACTATCACAAGAAGAGTAAACTACCAATATCAGATTAGGTAGTACAGTTTATTAATATGTTAGCTCCAGAATTTATTAAATTTTATAAAGAACATCCCAATGTGACCAGCTTTATTTTAAGCTTTTTTTTAATATTTATTTTAATAACTATATGGTTTCATTCTGGGTATATAATGGCGTCTGGGGAAGGAGGGATACAATTTGGAGACTATAAGACTCTTATAAATTTATTTGGACAATCATGGTTTCCTAGTACAATTGGTTTTTCGGGCACTGGTATTACACAAACTAGTTTGCCATTTATATTAACTATATTTATTGTTCATAATCTTTACATTCCCAGCGTGATTATAGAGGCAAGTACTTTCTTTATTCTGTTATTGACGGGATTTTTGTCTATTTACCATCTGGCACAACATGTATTCGCGAAATATAATCAATCCAATAGATTATTTTTAAGTATAACAGCATCATTTTTTTATCTTTTTAATCAGGTGACAATGGTACTGATATTAAATAGGTTTCAAACCCCTTATTTATTCTTCTATGCCCTTTACCCTTTAACACTTTATATAATTATACGTGCAATAGAAGCCAAAAAACTTATATATTCTGTGATACTAGTTTTATCAGGCTTTTTACTTGCCATGGCGTATGCATCAATGCCTGAGATAATTAATTATTGGGGTATTATTTTTGCCTTTTCTGGTTATTATTACTTATTTGAAGAGCGGAACAGACAAACTTTATTTTTTATTTTAAAGTTCTTAATTGTAAGTATGGTAATGTGGATATGTGTCAATAGTTGGTGGTTAATTTCATTGTTGGTTGTAATTCCCAACTCCCCTTACCTGACCCAAACCGCGTATAATTCCTCAAATGACTATTATACACTCTCAGCATTAAGTTCTTCATTAGGCAACCTATCGTTCGTGTTTAGACTAATGCATCATGATTTTTATATATGGATGGAAGGTGTATGGAATTACTATTATCAAAGTTGGCCGATTATTATACTTACATTTATACCTCCTCTAATAGTATTTGGTAGTTTATTAATTAAGAGAAAATCACATTATTATTATTTCTTTCTCTTAGCTTCATTATTCACGATTTTCGCGGCTAAAGGAATTGCTGATCCCTTTGGTGGTATTTTTCTCTTCTTATTTACTCATTTTAGAATCATGGAAGGTTTCAGAAATCCATTCGAAAAAATAATGCTTATTTTGCCAACTTTTTATTCTATACTATTTGCTTTCGGTTTATTTGGTCTTTTTTATTTTATAAAAAGAAACTATTCATCTATAAAGGCAATATTATTAGTTATCATAATATGCATTATATGCTTTGTTATTCTCTGCATTCCGATCTGGACTGGTGGAGTTTTTGAAGGCTATATACCTCCAAGTAATAATCCCAGAATAGGGTATAAAGTCAAGGTTCCAAGCTATTATTCCACTGCCAGTAAATGGTTAAACAGTCAGAAACCTGATGATTTTCGAGTGATTGCGCTTCCACTTGGGGGTGAGGGTATTACATATGACTGGAAATATGGATATAGAGGAGTTGAATTGTCAAACGGTATATTCGATCAGTCCTTTATATCGTATTGTACCAGCATACAATATTTATGTGGACTTACTAAAGATATCGAACCTTTAACTTCTCTATATCCTGATGATTTATGGAAAATATTACCCCCACTCGACGTAAGATATATCATGCTTCGAAGAGATACTAACTATAAATCAGATCAAATGCAAAACCCCCAAGATATTGAAAAGGAGCTTAATGCTGCAAATTATATTAAGAAAGTCTCACAATTCGGTTTATTGACTTTCTATCAGGGAAACCCGCAATATTCAACTCCAAAGATATTTGCTGCTAATCAAGGGATTATATCACTAGGACCTGAGTCTTTTATTACTTCGGTACCCTTAGCAGATTACAAAAAAAATGACTTATATTTCACACACCCTGCATCCTTCACGCAAGTTTCAAACCAGAGTCACCAAATTATTTTACAGGCAGTCAAATATACACCGTCAAATCTGAGTATAAATAAGACAAATGTTATATCTCAGCTTCCTTATGTAAGTAATTTACCCGGGCAGCCAATGTATTTCTTTACTCGAGCAAAAGAATCATTTATTGATTTCATTCAGGGAAATAGTGATTTTGCCAATAAAATAGATGAATCTGATAAAAGGGTCGTAGAAGTATATAAATTATTGAAAGGCAACAATGTTGCATTATCAGATAAGGCAATACAAGATTATAATCTGTCTTTAAAATATATTAATCAAAACCTAGCTAGTGTAAATCAAAATAACTATGAGGAAGATCTTTTACGTCAAAAGTATGTAATGTCTGATATCGTTGAAATGATAAAACTATACAATGATAAGAAGCCCATATACCAGTCAACTTATGATTTATTGAATAATATGCTAAAAAAATTATCAATCGAACCTTATATGCCCGTAGATCTTAAGAAATTTGAGGCTTATGATGTAAGTGTTCCTCAGAGTGGTAAATATACTTTATACATTTCATCAAAAAGATATGTTAATTATTATAATTCTGATTTATTTACCGGCAATATTGACAATAAAGTTCCATTTCAAGTAAACATGTCTTCTACACAATTCACCACAATAGGAATGTTTAACATAAACAAGGGTGAACATCAAATTAATCTTCAAAAGTTATTGGGTATAAATTTGATTAATCAGAGGAACTTAATAATATCCACTGTAAAAAACAACTCGGGGAAGGGAATGTTAGATAAGATATATACTGTCAAAGTAAAAAAGTTGGATTCTTATGGTAACTATGATCTGTCCTTTGATTATAAGGTAGATTCTGGAAATCCTTTCCAGTTATCATTCGTCGAGGACACTGATTTAACTGAGAATAATAAACTTATACCTCATTATAGTCTTAATTTAAATTATACGGGCAATAAAAATCATTGGTATCATTATGAGACTCAAATCTCTCCCAGGCATATATCACATTCCGGCAAGATAGAGTTTTATGTATATCCGGGTAATAATTGTAATAATTCCAGGGATATATTATCTGTAAAACTATGTGCTAACAAAGCCTATAGCAAGGAATATGATATACCTTCAGTTATTGAAGTAAAGAATCTTTCATTCAGGCGAACTGATTTAGGTGATATTTTTTTAGTAAAAAATGATGCGATATCTGTTCCATTAATAAAACCTCAGGTAACTTATACTGAACAAAACCCAGCAAGATACTTCATACACATTAAGAATGCTAAAACCCCTTATTATCTGGCATTTTTAGAGGCATATGATTCCCTTTGGCATTTGTATTACATCAAGGGTAATACAAAAATTCCTGTTTCTGATTCCAATCATTTACTTGTTAACAGCTATGCTAATGCGTGGAAGATAGATAAGACAGGGAATTATATGTTAATGTTGGAGTTTTATCCTCAAGAATATTTTGAGTTTGGAATAAAAGTTTCCGAATTGAGTTTATTTATACTATCCTCAGTATTAATATTGTATATAATCAATAAAATATATAGGAAAAATCGCTGATAATATATGCATTATTACATAGAATTATATTATTATTACTCTAAATATGGTTGGGATTTGTTTGAGTTAGTCTTTACGCTAGTAGCGATAAGTATATTGATTAGAGTAAAAAAGATTATTGGCTTATTTATTAAAGTAGCCCTATTTTTTCTCATTATAAGTGCATTTGGTATTCTATACCAGAACGAAATTATTGCAGGATATTTAGCGGATATTGCCTTTATAATGTTGACTATATCAGCAATATTTTCTTTTATTAAGGATTTTCGTCATGAAAAGATTTAAAAATTATATAGTTTATTTTCCTGTATTTATTCTATTTTTAGTAATTTACAAAGTAGTATTTATTAATAATCCCATATCGGGAGGTGATTATGAGTCATTTCCTATATCAATAATAAATTTTTTTAAAAATTATGCGTTTGCTTCATGGGAAAATAAAATAAATCTGGGTTGGAGTAATACAGGATTATTACATGGAGCTCCGATAAATTTTGTTTATGGTTGGATAGGATTTATTTTATACAAAAATATTTCTATTTCTGAACGATTAGTTTGGTGGTTACCATTTATTTTTTTGTCTTTTATTTCAATCATAATACTCACACATAAGGTATTTAACAATGTAATAATAAAGTTGTTCAGTATTATAGTCTTTTCTTTTAATACATATATTCTTTTAACAATTTCCGGAGGACAAATTGCAGGGATTGGTCTTGCATACAGCCTGACTCCGTTAACTATCTATTCTTTCATCAGAATGGTAGAGGATTATAACTTAAAATATCTGCTTATCTTTTCCTTATTTGTCTCTCTTGAACTAATATTTGATCTAAGGACTACTTATATTCTTCTAGTTGGAATTTATCTCTATTTTATTATATGTTTAAGTTATGAAATTTTAGAATATAAATCAATTAGGGTATTTGATTATCTAAAAAGAATTATATTATTTACTATAGTTCCAGGTGTTACAGTTTTTTTACTTCAATCTTATTGGTTAATACCAATGGCAGTTTATCAGCAAAATCCACTACAACAGTTTGGTTCAGCTTATACCTCCTTTACCTCAGTTAAGTTCTTTAGTTTTTCTCGTATTGAAAATTCAATTTCTCTTCTTCATCCAAATTGGCCAGAAAATATATTCGGTTTGACTCATTTTATGAGACCTGAATTTATATTGTTGCCAATATTGGCATTTTCATCATTGTTATTTCTTAAGAGAATTAATAAACAGCAAAAATTATATATCCTCTATTTTGCTCTTCTAGCTTTGATTGGGGCATTTCTTGCTAAAGGAGCCAATGATCCATTTGGATTCGTGTATCTTTGGATGTTTGCACACATTCCAGGATTCATAATGTTTCGTGACCCAACAAAATGGTATTTATTAGTGGCAATTTCATATTCAATGCTTATACCATTTACCATCTGGCAGGTGTACCAATGGCTGAAATGTCAAAATAAAGTAAAAATCTTAAATCTAAAATATCAATTAAAATCAAAATCTTCTTTTATTAATTTGCAAAATGTATTTTTATTTGCTGTATTTGTGTATCTGTTGTTTTTAATTCGGCCGGCCCTGCTGGGGCAGTTGAGTGGTACATTTAGATCAACACCAGTTCCCAACGATTATATTAAACTGCAGAAATATTTATCATCTCAAAATAATTATTCCAGGACTTTATGGATGCCAGTTCCCCAACGTTTTGGATATTATTCAAATACTCATCCTGAAATAAGTGCCGAGGATTTTTATAAAGTTTATAATCCTGCACTAGTCGTAAATCAACTTAAATCAGTGGGGGCAGAGAAACAGTTACAAGAGGCGGGAGTTGAGTACATTATCGTTCCTTATGATTCTGAAGGGGAAATTTTCCTGAATAATCGAAAGTATGATGCTGCAATATATAATCAGACCATTGCTCAGATCGCCCAAATTTCATGGCTTCATGATTTGCCTGACTTTGGCAAGATTAAGGTATTTAAGTTAAGTGGATATAAACAGCACTTCTGGTCACCGGATAAAGTAACAATACAATCTCAATTTATCAGTCCGGTAAAGTATAAAGTGAATATTACCAATAGTCTGCCAGGAGATAAGCTTGTCTTTGCTGAGAATTATGATCCTCATTGGGAATTGATCGGAGTTAATAAACAATCCGTTTATGCAAAAGTTTATAATGCCCGGTATAACAGTTTTATAATCTCAGGAAATGGCGAATACATGGTATATTACACCCCTCAAATTTGGGTAGATAGAGGACTTATCATAAGTATGATCAGTTTGATATCCATCATTATATTATTAATCTACTCATTCATTAGATCGTATCAAACAAGACGTATTCCAGGTTAATATTCAGCAGAGCTTCAGATTTTATTGTTATCGTTTGGCATTGTCCTGTAAGAATGGTAAAATACGACTATGATAAGTTATGTGGTTCCGGTTTATAACGAAGAAGAGAGCTTGCAGCCTTTTTATAAGGAGCTGAAAAAAGTAATTCTTAAATCAAAAGAGGTATGTGAAATTGTTTTTATCGATGATGGATCTACTGACTCATCTCTAAACTTATTAAAAGAAATATCAAAAAAGGATAAAACCATCAGAATATTTTCTTTTCGTAAAAATCAAGGTAAAGCAGAAGCTTTGACACTTGGTTTCCAGAAAGCAAAGGGGGAGTTTGTAGTAACTTTGGATGCCGATTTGCAAGACCGACCGAGTGAGATTAATAAATTGCTAAAATTAATTAAACAAGACAAGTGGGATGTGGTTAGTGGATGGCGTTATAAAAGAAAAGACAGTCAACGAAAAGTCATATCTTCTAAGTTTTTTAATTACTTAGCTCGTAATTTTTGGGGTTTGCAATTACACGATTACAATTGTGGACTTAAAGCATATACATCAGATTGTGCAAAATCGTTAAAATTATACGGAGGATTTCATCGATTTATTCCACTACTGGCCTATCAGGAGGGTTTTCAGGTAACAGAAGTAGCTATAGAACATGACAAAAGAAAATTTGGCATATCTAAGTTTGGTTTTTCCAAAGTCTGGAAAGATCTTCCAGATATTTTTACGATGCTTTTTTTGTATAAATACAGCAAAAGACCAATGCACTTCTTTGGAATGTTAGGAGGAGCCATATTTATTATAGGTCTGGGCATTTTGATCTATTTGTCAATTATGCATTTTATTGGTTATACAATTGGGGATAGACCACTCCTCACATATGGGATGCTATTTCTATTAGCAGGTCTACAGTCCTTCTTGACTGGATTTTTGGCAGACCTCATAATAAACACATCAGCCAAAGAAATTACGCATCATCCGTTGCGTTTCTCTACTGATGCTTAATGAAGATTCAAGATATTGTTTTTGTAGTTGTTTTATTGGTTCTGTTATATAAAGCCAGGGCTAATTGGTTGGTTTATGCAGGCTTATTAAGCCTGGTTTTCTGTATTCCATTATTCGCAGCCCATATTTTTTTTACTGCTGAGAGACTCGTGTCATATGCTGTAGGTTTCTTATTTGTATCCGTAATTGTGCATCTTTATATGATTATGAAAGAGAAATAGTATGAAAATTGGGATTGATATTAGTCAATTAGTTTATAAGAATACAGGTGTAGCTAATTATCTTTTAGAATTGGTTAATCATTTAATCGATGAAGATAATAACAATGAATATATTTTGTTTTTTTCTAACTTAAGAAATACGGTTCATTCGGCAAATCTTAAAGTTAGTATTTCGAAAAGTAATGTATTGTTGAAACAATTTAAGATACCCCCAGGTATGCTTGATTTACTTTGGAATAGATTGCATATCATGCCGGTGGAATGGTTTATAGGAAATGTAGACGTTTTTATAACTTCAGACTGGACAGAACCGCCAAGTTTAAAAGCAAAAAAGATTTCTATCCTTTATGATTTAGTTGTATATACAAATCCGGATGAGACAGATGATAAGATAGTTCAAACCCAAAAACGTAAATTAAGTTGGGCCATTAAAGAGGATAGTAAATTTATCTGTATCTCGGAATCGACTAAAAAAGATGCTAGGAATTTATTGGGTATCGCGGAAGATAAGTTAACAGTTGTATATCCAGGTATTAATTAAATATGTTAATAGGAATTGATGGAAATGAGGCAAATGTTACAAGGCGTGTTGGAGTAAGCGAATTTGCTTATGAGTTAATCAATCAGTTTGCTCTTATTCAGTCTGCGAGACCTAAGTTTAATATCTATTTAAAAGATAAACCTGCTTCTGATTTCCCTATAACGAATGACACCTGGAAGTATATAGTGTTTGGTCCTAAAAAAATGTGGACCCAATTTGCATTGCCGGCTCGGCTATTACTTGAAAGGTCTAAGCCTGACGTTTTTTTTACGCCCTCACATTATGCTCCTAGGCTTGCATTATGTCCGACCGTTGTATCAATTATGGATTTGGCTTTCATACACTTTTCACAATATTTTGCTAAAAAGGATCTCTATCAACTTCAAAATTGGACTAAATACTCTGTGAAAAATGCAACCAAGGTCATTACCATAAGCGAAGCGAGCAAATCTGATATACTTAAGGTATATGGACTTAGCCCTGATAAGGTGATTGTCATTTATCCAGGTATAAGGCATAAAAAGACCATGTCAACACTTGAACCGCATATTTATAAATGGCAGGAAGTACAGCGTAAATATGAGTTAGCAGATAAATATTTATTATTCGTTAGTACGCTCCAGCCGAGAAAAAATGTATCTCGCTTAATTGAAGCATTCTCTAAGATCAAAGCAACTTTAAAACATGACCTACAGCTCATTATTGTAGGTAAAAAAGGTTGGTTATATGAAGATATTTTGGAAGCTCCAGAGAAATTTAACGTTGAGAAGGAAGTAAAATTTTTAGATTTTGTTAGTGATGAGGATTTGGATATATTATATAAAAATGCTCAATTGTTTGTTTATCCGAGTCTTTATGAAGGATTTGGTTTACCTATTCTGGAAGCAATGAGACATGATTGTCCAGTTATAACAAGTAATGTCAGTAGTTTACCTGAAGCAGGAGGCGATGCTGCTTTATATTTTGATCCTCTTAATGTAGATGATATTTTGAGTACAATTGAGAAGGTTTTAACTGATCACAAGCTAAGAGAAAAAATGATTGCCAAGGGGCACGAGCAGGTTTTAAAATTTAGCTGGGAGAAAGCTGCTACACAGACATTGGATATTTTGCAACAAGTAGGGGGTAAGGAGTAAAGATCATAAAATTAATATGCAAGATAAAACCGGTAAATCATTATCAGGAAGTGAGATTCGGACTAAAGCCACAAATCGTTTAAATGCTGTTTTTATTGAGTTAGGTAACATGCTGGAGATGTGGGTGGGCTATATACCTTTTCATCATATTAGAAGGTTTTTCTACCGATTAGGAGGAATGAAGATAGGCCAGGAATCTTCTATTCATACTTTAGCTCGTTTTTATAATCTTAGTAACATAACTATAGGTGAGGATACAATTATCGGAGAAGGTACGATTCTAGATGGTAGGGATAAATTAATTATCGGTAATCATGTGGATATTGCTTCTGAAGTAATGATTTACAATGCTGAGCATAATATTAATGCTGAACATTTTGCAGATGCGGATAGTGTAGTTAAAGGGGAGGTAGATATTAAAGATTATGTGTTTATTGGACCAAGGGTTATAATTTTACCTGGAGTGACTATTGGTCGAGGAGCGATTATAGCTGCAGGGGCTGTGGTTACTAAAGATGTACCAGATTTTGCGATTGTAGGAGGAGTTCCTGCTAAAATCATCGGGGAGAGACAAAACAAAGACTTACATTACAAATTAGGTCGTGCTGCTTGGTTTCGTTAAATCTTCTATGCAACTTTCTATTATTACGCTTAATTTTCGTAAACCTCAGTTAACGCTGAATTGTATCGATTCTCTTTATCAAATCTACGGTAATGAATTTAGAGATAATCAATTTGAATTGATTGTAGTAGATAATTTTTCACAGGATGATTCAGTTAATCAGATTGAAAAAGAGATTAAAAAGAAAAAGTATGCAAATTGTCAATTAGTAGAAAGCAAACTAAATAGAGGATTCGGAGCCGGTAATAACTTAGGCGTTACAAAGGCAAATGGAAAAGTGATAGTCTTTTTAAATAATGACACACTTGTTAGAAAAGGATTAAAAGAAATGCTAAACTTTCTTGAAAACCATGAAAATGTTAAGATTCTTGGAGGTCAATTAAAAAATACTGATGGTACTCTGCAAAGTTCAAGCGGGAGATTTTATAATTTATGGAATTTATCATTGTTTTTATTCGGTTTACAAAGATTTGGTTTAATAGATAGAAGTCCTTCACAAATAAAGCAAGTTGATTGGGTAAAAGGTGCTTTAATGATGGTTAGAAAGGATGTTTTTATATCTCTGGGGGGATTTGATGAGCATATTTTTATGTATCTGGAAGATATGGAATTTTGCTTTAGAGCAAAGGAAAAAGGCTATAAAGTTCTTTTCTACCCAGATGTTGATATAATACATCAGGACCAGGGTAGTTCTAGTCGTACTTTTGCTATAGTGAATATTTATAAGAACATTTTATACTTTTACGGCAAACATAAAAGCAGTATAGAATATAACTTTGCTAAATCCTTGCTGCTAAGTAAAGCTTATTTTGTTATACTTATGGGTATGCTTTTGCAGAAGCGGGAGTTAGTTTCCCGCTACAAAAAAGCAATCAAATTTTAAAAATATATGAACCTACTGCACGAAATAAGTTATGTTTTTTTAAATAATGTTTCAGTTGATTCATGGCAGATATATTCTCCTATTATTCTGATTTTGTTAATGATCGGAGGATATCTTTTTTCTGCTTTTGTTAGAAAACATTTGTTGTTTATATATACAGCCTTTCTTACCTTATTTATTCCACTTTATCCTAAGATTCCTTTAGAAGGGGTACGCAACACATTCGTTTATTTAAGATTGGACGATATTGCAGTAGCTGTTGGTGTTATGTTGTGGCTGTTTTATCTTCTCAAGAAGAAGACTACCTGGAAGACCCCCTTAACCATTCCTATAGTCCTTTATTGGATAGTAGGATTAATTTCGACTGTAGTTGCAATTATCTTTATTTTCCCCACAATTCCTAATGTTTTTCCACACGATGCAGTACTTTTCTACTTACGCCATATTGAATATTTAGTTGTCTATTTCTTAGCATTTTCCGCGATGAGAGACAAGAAATATCTTCCATGGATGAGTGGCATATTGGTATTTACCATGCTTTTGATAATCGGATATGGATTTGGTCAGGCAAGATATCCGTCTGTTTTTCTGGCTTATTCCACTATGAACGAACAGTTCGCTAAGGGTATTCCCCTAATATTACAATCTGGTGCGAGAATTCAGGCAACGTTTGCAGGTCATTATGATTTGGCTGCTTACTTGGTTATGTTAATTCCTTTAATTGGTAGTTTAGTTTTTGGCACAAAAAAATGGTATTGGAAGATATTGTTTGTTATAACAGCCATTTTAGGTTTAATTTTATTACTACTTACGGCGTCAAGAACATCCTATGCAGTGTATCTGGTTGCAGTTGTGCTAATGCTTATACTTCAAAAGAAAAAGGTTTGGATTGTGCCTGTGTTGGTGATAAGTGTATTACTTCTGTTATCCTTCCACACTCTAGCACAAAGATTCGCTGATACGCTGACTCAACAATCAGTGGTTATTGATGCAAGAACTCATCAGGTAGTAGGGCTGGCAAATCAGAATACAAAAACCGGTAAAGTAACAGTAGTAGAAAAGACTCCTGTGGGACAAAATTTGGCTCCTGGAAGCGGATATATAGTTTCTAATACTCAGCAGCCTATTCAAAAAACATCAGATGTCATTTTTAAAAAGACTACCTTACATGCAGGAACGGAATCAGCACAGATAACTAACTTACGCGGAGATTTTATAGTGCAAAAAGCTCTAGCATATGATGACTCGTTTACGACTCGTCTACAAGGTGAATGGCCTATTGCAATTAATGCATTTTTAAGAGAACCTCTTTTAGGTAGCGGATATTCTTCCATTGGTTTGGCTAGTGATAATAACTATCTTAGAATGTTAGGAGAAACTGGATTATTAGGTTTTGTCTCTTTCTTATTTATTTTTCTGATAACAGGTATTTACGCTTACAGAGTCTTGCCTGATGTAGATTCTCCTTTAGCCAAAAGTATTATTCTCGGAACTCTTTCAGGTATCTTTGGCTTAGGACTGAATGCGATTTTAATTGATGTTTTTGAAGCATCTAAAGATGCATACACACTCTGGATGCTATTAGGTATAACAGTTGGAATATTATCTTTATATCAAAAACATAAAGTTAATTTTGTTTCCGATTTGAAGATCTTAATTTCTACTCCTGCTATGGCATTTTATTTTTTAATTGCCTGTTTTGGATTATTTATAAATAGCCTTAATAATTTTTTTGTCGCAGATGATTTTACATGGCTACGATGGGTAGCAGATTGTAATAAAGTGGTGGTAAATGGAACTAGTACCTGTGAATCTATCAAAGTAACTTTACTTCATTTCTTCACTAACGCGGGCGGTTTTTTCTACCGGCCAATGGAGAAGATGTACTTCTATTCCATGTATACAGTCTTTGGGTTTAATCCTACACCTTTCCACGTAGTCTCAGTCATTACACATTGGTTGGTGACAGTACTTGTATATATTCTTTCCAAAAGATTATTGGCTGGAAGGAAATTCCCAGCATTTGTTGTTGCTGTGATTTTTATGCTGCTGAGCAGTCATACAGAAGATATTTATTGGATTTCAGCTTCCGGACACTTATTTGTAGCGCTCTTTAGTTTATTGGCCGTAATTTTCTATGACAATTACCGTTTACATAAGAATAAGCTACAGTTAATACTAAGCTTACTCTCTGCACTTCTGGCTCCTATGTTTCATGAGTCAGGTGTTGTAGCTGCATTATTGGTTTTTGTATATGCAATAATTATTGATTGGCATCTAATAAGTAAAAAATTGAGTAAAATATGGACATATTTATTGCTACTAATTCCGATCCCGATTTATCTGTTTATGAGAATTTATGCTAAAAGTATATGGAGCACAGGGGATTATAGTTATAATCTGGCTAAATTACCCTACAACTTTTTTGGCAACTTGATCGGATATATTGTCACAACATTTGTTGGATTATCATTTGTATCCACTTATAGTTCCATACGTGATTATGGTAAAACACACGTGTTAGTAGTAGGTATTATAATTCTGGTACTTTTAGGTATACTTTTTGCTTTATACTTAACGCTCAGAAAGACAAGAAATTTTTGGAATTTTAAATTGATTTGTTTAGGATTAATGTTCTTTGTGGTACCCTTATTACCATTTGTTGGACTCGGGAATATGTCGCCGCGATATGAGTATTTAGCCAGTTTTGGGTTAATCTTATTGATAGTTTATATAATTGAAAGATTATTTACCGCAGTTAAGCTGAAAAATGTTTATGTAATAGGTATTATTAGTATTATATTTATAAGTATGTTTTCCTGGTATCATTATTTACAGATAGTAAATACAGGCAGAGACTGGACTAAAGCAGGCGAGATTGCTCAAAACTCCCTGACAGAAATTTCTAATGAATATGCCCAACCCGGAACACTTCCGCCTAGTCCAATATTTTATTTTAGTAATGTACCAGCCACCTATGGCAAAGCATTAGTATTTCCAACAGGCATGCAGGATGCAATTTGGATGTACTTCCAAGATAAGAATGTAGTCGTTAAACAGACACCTAGTATCAAAATCTCTATACAGGAAGGTGAAGCTACTACTAGCGCAAGATTTTATGAATTTGACAAAAACTATGATATAAGTGAGACAGCTCGTACAGTAGTAAAAACAAGTAATAAAAATGCAAAATAAAAAAATATTTTCGATTGTAATATTAATATTAATTCTAATAGGCGCTTTTGTTGTTAGATTGTATAGATTTAATAATCCAATTGCAGACTGGCACAGTTGGCGTCAGGCAGACACTTCAGCCGTGTCCAGATACTTTGTTCAACATGGATATGATATTCTTCATCCGCATTTTGAAGATATTTCCAATGTGCCTTCGGGGTTAGAAAATCCCCAAGGTTATCGTTTTGTTGAATTTCCAATTTATAATGTTGAGCAGGCATTTTTATATCAAACTTTTCCTTTTATAACGCTTGAAGAGTGGGGAAGGATGGTAAGTATATTGGCTTCTCTTTTGACGATTGTTTTTTTGTATCTCTTAGTAAAGAAATACCTTGACGTTACTACTGCAATCTTTGTAGCATTTTTATATGCGTTTATACCATACAGCATTTACTATAGTCGTACCATTCTACCTGATACCTCTATGGTTACTGCTATTATAGCTGGAACGTATTTTTTTGATAAATGGCTGGAAAATAGGACAAAACGTAAAATTCAAAATTCAGAATTTAAATCGGCATTGCTCGGTTTTATTTATTTCACGCTGTCGCTTATATTTACGACTGCCTCATTCCTTCTCAAACCATACGCTTTATTCTTTACTTTGCCGATGATTTATTTAGCTATCGTTCATTTTAAATGGAGAATATTTTTACAATGGAAATTATATGTTTATCTTATCCTGTCTGTTGTTCCTTTAGTCTGGTGGAGAACCTGGATGCTGCAGTGGCCGGAGGGAATACCTGCTAGTAGCTGGTTGTTTAACGGGAATAATATACGTTTTAGGCCAGCTTATTTTTACTGGCTGTATGCAGATAGGTTAGCGCGTTTAATTCTGGGGTATTGGGGTATGTTTCTTTTTCTTTTGGGCATATCCCATATCAGCTCAAAACCGTTTTTTGAAAAATACCGTGTATCGGTAGGTTTAATCATAAGTTTTATATTATCTAGTTTGATCTACATTACTGTTATTGCTACCGGCAATGTTCAACATGACTATTATCAAATATTAATTATACCAAGCATATGTCTGCTATCAGCAATTGGTTGTACCTTGCTTTATAAGTCATCCAACTCGTTTGCTTCACCTATTTTTGCCAAAATTATACTTTTTGTCACTTTAGGGTTTACACTTTTCTTTGGTTGGTATTTTGTCAGAACTTATTTTGATATCAATAATCCTAGTATTGTAGTTGCAGGAGAGGCAGTCAATAAATTAACACCCAAGAACGCCAAAGTGATTGCCTCTTATAACGGGGATACGTCGTTTTTATATCAGACAAATCGTCAGGGATGGCCTGTTTTTGCTCACAGTCTTTCCAAATTGATTCAGTTAGGAGCTGATTATATGGCTTTTGCTAATCCAGCACCCAATGAACTTGCATTTAAGAAAGAATATAAAGTAGTAGCTGAAACGCCTCAATACATAATTTATAATTTGCACGAGAAGCCATGAACATTCTTGTAGTTAGTTCCTATCTGCCCCATCCTTTATTTTCAGGGGGAGATACAAGACTATTTAATTTATTAAAGATATTAGGAAAAGAACATAAGATTACTCTTGTCTGCGAAAAACGTTCCTTTCAAACGAAACAAGATATATTTGAATTGGAACAACTTTGCCAGAATGTCATAACTGTACCACGGGTAAAACAATGGAGTATCAACAACATTTTAAAAACAGGTCTTTCAGATAATTCTTTTTTAATTACCGGACATACAAGTCAGCCCATGCGTGATGCGATTACTTCAATTCTGTTTACTCAAAAAATTGATCTTATTCATGTAGAGACTTCATATGTATTGCAGAATATACCAGCCACTAAAGTCCCGTTACTGCTGGTAGAGCACAATATAGAATATCTAGTTTATCAAAGGTATTTAGATAAGGCGAGCAAACTGATACGTCCTCTATTGCAGATAGATGTGAATAAACTGAAGCGTTTTGAACAGCATGCTTGGAGAAGAGCCACCAGAGTAGCAACTGTATCACCCCAAGAAAAAGATATAATTCAAAAATTAAAATCGGATGTCTCAGTTGTACCAAATGGAGTAGACTTGGACACTTTTGCGATGAAACATGTACCTTCGTTTTTAAAAACAGCTAATGAGAAAAGACTTCTTTTTATTGGAGATTTCAACTGGATTCAAAACAGAGATGCAGTTACATGGTTGATCTTTAAAGTCTGGCCTCTGCTTAGAAAAAGATTAGCAGATGAAAATTTAAAATTATGGATTGTAGGACGGCATATCCCTAATTCTATAAAGAAGATGTCTGATATAAATATTATTTCAACTGAATCAGCCCCCGATGCCTCAGAGGTTTTTAGACACTCATATTTATTGTTGGCTCCTATAAGGGTTGGTGGTGGTACTAGCTACAAGATACTGGAATCTATGGCCAGTGGAACACCAGTTATTACAACTGGTTTAGGTGTAGAAGGTATCTTAGCCGAAAGAGGAAAAGATATATTAGTCGGAGACGATCCACTAGAAATTGCAGATTTAGTGGAAAATATTGTCAAAGATAATAAGTTTTATATCAAAGTTGCTGTAAATGCTAGAGAAAAAATTGAACAAAACTATTCGTGGGTTTCAATAGCCAAACAATTAAACAAAATATACCAACTAACTACTGTGACTAAAAAATAGTACTAGTGGATTTTTTATATAGATTGTAATGATTATTCTTCGGTTATAAGAGTTAATCTTCTATATTAAACGGGAGTTTGAAAAGACTATTATCTAAACAATACTTTAGACGGTTTAATAAAGAGGATGGGTACTCGGTAGAAAGAAAATCAAATTTTGGTCTGAAATATATATTATTGATTGAAATGCTCTCAACATATGTATAAAGGTTATTTACAGCCTCTTTTATTGTATTTCCGTGAGCTGTAACTGGTGCTATAACAGTGTCATATCCAACGTTATAATATGATCCGTTTCTTAATAACAATTCGAAAAACCAAATATGCTTAGCATATTTAGATGGAAAGTTGATAGAAATGTTTGATTGATAATTACCTACCTTGGTATCTTGAATTAAATTGAATAGTGTAACAGAAACGCTGACTTTTCCTATTGTGTAAGGGTTTTTTTTCTTCACAACCCTCTCAAAATAATATGAAAGATTGGGCATTTGTTCTAAAGTCGTATAGAAAGAGTTAAATCCAAATCGGTTAGGACAAAATTCGCCAAAATATATATTATTTGTTTTTGTATCAATTAATAATGAGGCATCCCAGATGAAAAGACCCCTATGTTTTTTAGCGATTTCATCTACAATTGGAGGAAATGCAAGGTCATGGATATTACTATCAAGATTAATCGGTAAGACAATATCTTGTGCGCATCCTACTTGGTATGAAATATTTCCGCTCCCAATAAATTTATTTTCAAACATTACCGTCATACCTAAAGGTTTTCCATCATAATATATCTTTTCTGGAGTAAGCTCTACCATATCCTTAATCTTTTCTTCGAGTATAAATCCATATTTTTCATATTCTATTTTATGTTTATGAAGATTATCGACTAATTGTTTTTTTGCTAATGCTGTATCATTAACTGAGGGCACACAAGTTGCAACTGTGTCAGTTTGGGATTTCAATACCCAAATTTTAGTGGTTTTCTTAAGAAATTTAATGGCATTGTTAATGTAAGAGAATTTTTTTATTGAAGATGGATGTATTTTTGGATAGTATTTTTTTACAAACTCCTTAGCCTTATTACGGTCCAACTCAAATTCTCTATCCTCTAGCGTGGGAAATATTCCCTCAAATCCCATATTTTTAAGTTTTTGCGCATAGTTGAAGGCATAATTCGATTCACAAATAACAAAGTACTCAGAAGGATTCTTAATATTTGCAGCATGCTTTATAAATTCGTCTGCATCAACTTTATCTATGATTTTATTATATAGTTCTAAACGTTGTTTTTTATCAATAGTTGATTCTATCTCTGTGAGTTCATTAGGGACTTTGATATCTTTTACATTCGCTATTTGCGCAACAATAACTTCTTGTCCTTCTATTTGAAGTTTATGTGCTAGAGCGAATATGAAGCCATCGAAGCCTATTACTATATATTTCATGATTTAAAAGTTACAGAAAAGGGTAGAGAATACAATTTTTTTTGTAAACCATACCTTAAACGATTTAAGATTGAGGTTGGATAATCCATAGAAAGAAAATCTGATTTTGGACGATAGTATATTCCAGCTAACGAAAATTCCTCTATATTTTCAAATAGCATTCTTGTTGCTTCTTCTATTGAATGGCCAACACCCGTTATGGGAGCCAACTGCCAATCATAACCGACAATCCTCATTTTATCATTTTTCTTTTTTTTGTATATGTCCCAAGACCATATATATTTAGCAGCTTTTGGAGTGTAATTTACAGATGCACCTGACATGAGATGTCTTTCAGTAGGATCGCGTAATAAATTGAATAATGTCGTCGATGCGCCAACTGTACCTAGTTCAAATGGATTTTCTTGTGCTACTATTTTTTCAAAAAAGTAATGAACAGAGGGTAATTGTGATAGACAGGTAAAAAATGAGTTATAGCCAGGTCTATTTGGACAAAATTCTCCAAAATACATCTCTCCTGTTTTTTTATCAATTAATAAGGAGGCATCCCAGATGAAAAGACCCTTATGTCTTTTGGCTAGTTTGTCAACGATAGGGGGAAATGTAAGATTATTTATTTTGTTATCAAGAGCAATAGGAAAGACTAAATCGGCTGCACAACCTGTCTGTAGTGACAAATTACCACTCCCTATTTGTTTATTTTCAAAATTTATAGTTAGTGATAAGAGCTTACCGTTATAATAAATTCTTTCTGGAGTAATTTCAGCTACCGAGGTAATTTTTCGTTCAAGAATAAATCCCGCATCTTCATAATAATCTTTAAAGGCTTCTAACGTTTCAATTATTTGCCATTTTGCAAGTTCGGGATCATCGGTATTAGGAATAAAAGTTGGAGCCAATAAATTTTTACCCTTAAGTACCCATACTTTCTCTCTATTATGTTCTTTCAAAAATTTTGTTGCCCTTCTAATAGTTCTAAATTCTGCCTTCTCTGCAGTTTTAATATCCTTATAATATTTTTTGACGAAATCTTTTGCGTAGTCTCTATCTACTTCGAATAAGCGATCTTTCTCAGTTGGAAAGTTTCCATGAATAAAACCCAGAGATTTGGCATAATCTGCGAAACGGAATAAATTATTGTAATCAAAGAAAAGAAAATAATTTTCTTTATCTCTGATCTTTTTCATCTGTTTTAACAGTTTTACTGCCGATATTTTATTTAACATATTTTTGTATAAAGATAGTCGTCTTTTTTTCTCAAGTGATGTTTCGTATTCGTTCGATCTTTTCTCTACTTTTGTTAATGTCATTCTTTTATCTTCTACTATCCCGACAGTAACTTCTTGTCCTTCTTCTAGTAACTTATGTGCAATTGGTAGGCCTTCACCCGTATAAGTGAAAATGATATATTTCATATAGTAATTAAAGAATAATTTCCTCGAAATTGCAAGAATTTATACAATATTGCTTAAGTTTAGTTTTGAAAATTTTAAATTAAGCTCTTGTGGTATACTAGCCGTATATGAAAATTGGAATTGATGTTCGACTTTGGGATGAAACAGGAGTAGGAAGATATATCAGAGAATTGGTAACAAATTTATCAAAAGTTGATAAGAAAAATTCTTATGTACTTTTTTGCTTATCGAAGAATATCAATGAAGTAAAGGAGGTTATTTCGAAAGACACATTTAAGATTGTAGAAGCAGATTTTCATTGGCATAGTCTTGAAGAGCAGTTTCTGTTCCCAATGTGTATTAAGAATGAGGATTTAGATCTAATGCATTTTCCTTATTTTTCAGTACCTATTTTATATAATTATCCTTTTGTTGTTACTATTCATGACCTTATAATTAATAGTTTTTCTACAGGAAAGGCTTCTACTTTACCTTTTTTTGTTTATCAAATGAAGAGGTTGGGATATTCCGCTGTCATTAATCATGCATTAAAAAGCAGTTGTAAAATTATCGTACCCCTGAATTCCGTAAAAAAAGATGTATTAAATAAATTTCATTTGAATGATATTAAAGTAACTGTAACTTATGAAGGAAGTCCTGAAAAGATTGACAACAAAAAAAATAATAGCACCTTTGGATATAAAAAGTATTTTTTACATGTAGGAAATGTCTACCCTCACAAAAACTGTAATCGTCTAATTAAATCGTTCAAACAAATAATCAACAAAAATCCAGACGTAAAAATGATTTTCATAGGAAGGGAAGATTTTTTTATGCAACAATTAAAAAATGAAGTAAAAAAAATAAATATAGGAAAAAATGTGGTTTTTACCGGTAAAATAACAGATGAACAATTGAGTTCTTATTATAGAAATGCGATAGGAGTAGTAATACCATCATTGATGGAAGGATTTGGTTTGCCAGCTTTGGAAGCACTAACAAATTCATGTTTGGTGATAGCATCAGACATTCCAGCACTTAAAGAAGTTTGTGCTGATAACGCTTATTATTTTGATCCCTATGATGAGGAGAGTATTGCAAATACCATGGAAGAAGTAATAAACTTACCTGCAGGCAAAAAGAAAATATTATTAGACAGAGGAATTAAACACGCAAAAAAATATTCTTGGACTACAATGGCAATAAAAACGGTCAAAATCTATGAAAGTTGCATTCGTGTACGATAGGGTAAATAAATGGGGAGGTGCCGAAAGGGTACTACTTGCTTTACACAAGATGTTCCCGCAGGCTCCTCTTTACACATCAGTATATAATCCCCGCTCTGCTCCTTGGGCTAACGTTTTTACAGTTCATACATCTTTTTTGCAAAGAATTCCTCTTATCAGACGTCGACATGAGTTGGTACCATTTTTAATGCCTTTAGCTTTTGAGCAATTCAATTTTAGTTCATATGACTTAGTAATTTCCGTGACTAGTGAGGCAGCAAAAGGAATTATTACTAGTGGGAAAACAAAACATTTGTGTTACTGCCTAACTCCTACAAGATATTTATGGAGCGGATATGAAACGTATTTTTCAAATCACAGCTTCAAATTTTTCACAAAACCAGCAGTTAATTATCTAAGAAATTGGGATAAAATCGCCAGTAGCAGGCCTGATAAAATGGTGGCAATTTCTAAAGAAATCCAATCACAAATTAAGACATTTTATAATAGGGAATCCCAGGTTATTTATCCGCCTTTGTTACTGACAAATTTGGCCAAAGATCATCAGATAAAAAATGTAAACTCAAAGCCCTATTTATTAATTGTATCAAGGTTAGTTAATTACAAACGAATAGATTTAGCTATAAAAGCCTGTAATAGATTAAAGTTACCGTTGTACATAATTGGTACCGGTAATGACTATTATCGTTTACAGATGATGTCAGGCCCTACAATTAATTTTTTGGGGGGGTTGAGTGATAGTGAATTAATAACGTATTATAAAAACTGCAGCGGTTTTATATTTCCGGGTAGAGAGGATTTTGGTTTAACAGCGCTAGAAGCACAATATTATGGCAAACCTGTTTTGGCATATAATCAAGGTGGAGTTAAAGAAATTGTTATAAATGGGCAGACTGGTATGTTTTTTGATAATCTAAGTGTTGAGTCCTTAGCTGAAGCGTTGACGAAATTTGTTAAATTCCGTTATAATCCAAATATCTGTAGAAAACAAGCGGAAAAATTTAGTCTGAAAGGCTTTGAGAAAGAATTTAAGATTGCTATAAGTAATTTAATTATATGAAAATTATTGTTTTTGCTGGTGGAGTAGGTTCAAGATTGTGGCCTTTATCTCGTAAAAATACTCCTAAACAATTTGGTAAAATTATACAGGATCGTTCTATGTTGCAGATCGCAGTTCATAAACTCTTTCCTAGTTTTGAATGGAGAGATATCTATATTTCTACAGGAGAGCGTTATCAGGATATTATCCACGAACAATTACCCAAGCTTGCTAAAGAAAACATTATTGTTGAACCAGAAATGAGAGATGTAGGTCCTGCAGTAGGGCTTGTAATTTCAAGATTAGTTAAGACAAATCCTGATGAGCCAATTGTTTTGTTGTGGGGAAGCGATCATTTGGTTAAAGAAGAAGCTAAATTCAGAAAAATCTTAAGAGTTGCAGGAAAATTAATAGAAGAAGATCCACATCGTATTGTTTTTATCGGGCAAAAACCACGTTACGGAAATCAAAATGTTGGATATATTGAATTTGGAGAGCAAGTAAGCAAAAATGAAGATGTTAACATTTATAAATTTACTGGATTTCAGTACAGCCCGCCTCTGGAAGTAGCAAAAAAATACGCAACAGATGGTAAACATGCCTGGAATCTAGGTTATTTTGCCACAACCCCCAGGTTTCTATGGCAATTGTTTGAGACTCTTTCGCCAGAAATATTTAATAAGTTAAAACTAATTAGTAATGCTTATGGGACACAAGATTATGAAAAAGTTCTTAAGAATGTCTATTCAACAATTGAGAAAATATCGTTTGATAATGCTATTTTGGAAAAAATGGACACAAGTTATGGCTGTGTTATTTCTGAGGATATTGGATGGAGTGATATTGGAGCTTGGGAGGCTATGAAAGAAGCATTAAGCGATACGGTTGATGCTAATGTTACGAAAGGGAAAGTTATTCTTGAAGACTGCAAAGATTCGATTGTTCACAATGAGACAGAGCAGTTAATAGTGGGTATAGACTTAGAAGGTCTTGTGGCAGTTAGTACTGAAGACGTTATTTTAATTTGTCCGAAAGAGTCAGTGCCGAAAATAAAAAAATTTGTAGCTAGTTTAAAAGGAACGGAGCATGAGCATCTTACATGACGTCTACAGATGAGTTTAAACAGCATAAGTTTTATAATTTTATTAAAAGATTAATGGATATAGTCCTGGCATTTATTCTATTAATCATTTTTTCTCCGGTAATACTTATAGTGGCATTATTGATTAGTCTGGATTCAGAAGGCCCAATTTTTGCTGATACCCCCAAAAGAGTAGGGAGAAATGGAGAGCGTTTCTATCCTTATAAATTTCGTTCTATGATCACTAATGCGTATTATTTGTTGAGAACTGATCCTAAATTTAGTAAAGCTTATGAAGAACAGCAAAAAGGAGGAAATTACAAGATAAAAGACGATCCTAGAATTACAAAAATAGGGAAATTTATTCGTAAATATTCTCTTGATGAGGTTCCACAATTAGTAAATGTTCTAAAGGGTGATATGAGCCTTGTAGGTCCGCGACCTTATTATCCAGAAGAATTAGAAAAGCAACAAAAGCGCTATCCTGAGACTAAACAACTAGTGAACGAAGTGTTATCCGTAAAACCGGGAGTTACTGGTTATTGGCAGGTTTCGGGTAGAAGTATGTTAAATTTTGATAAACGTATAAGTATGGATGCAGAATATGCTCGTCGTAAGTCGATTATTTATGATTTTTGGATTATACTTAAAACTCCCTGGGCTATGATTTCGGGTAAAAATGCTCTGTAGAATGCTGTAATTATATGTTTTTGTGACTTGTCAAGTTGACAAGTAATGTTAGTGTTAAGTAATATTATTACTGTAATGGACGGATTTAAAAAAATTGATTTTGCTGATAAACAAGTTTTAGAGAAACATGGTTTAGAACCTATTTCTAATCAACTTATGAGAAGTAAAAGAAAAAATAAGAATTGGAAAAAAAATGTTGGTATTGTTGTAACAATATTAGCGGTGGTTATAATTATACTCATTTTCGCTGTGGGTATTCCTGTTAAAAATCTAGTTGCTTCTGCAAAGGTCACGAAAGCTTCCTTAACCGCTTTTTATGCGGCAATTAAATCACAAAATATAGACGTTGCGGATACTCAATTGCAGCAGAGTAAACTTGCAATGGCAGATACTGCAAAAAAACTGGATGCGATGGGATATTTGCAATTTGTTCCAATTGCAAACATGTACTATTCCGACGCCCAGCATGCCATGAAGGCTGGAAGTGCCAGTTTAAATACCGCACAAGTCGTAATCAACGATTTAAAACCTTATGCAGATCTATTAGGTTTAAAAGGTAAAGGAAGTTTCGTGGGTGGTTCAGCCGCTTCACGTATATCAACAGCAGTTTTGACACTTGGTAAAATTACTCCTGACATTGGTAATATTGCATCCAGCTTAGAACAGGTAAAAACCGAGGTGGATGGTATTGATCCTAATCATTATCCTTCCTGGTTATTTGGGAAGACAATTGGTTCCGATATAACTCAAATTCAGACTTATGTAGATGAGGGTGTAGTTGCAGTAAATCAGGCTAGACCTTTTATTACCGAGCTTCCTGCATTAATGGGCGAGAATAGTCCTCAGAAATATTTTATTATTTTCCAGAATGATAAAGAACTTCGTCCTGGTGGTGGTTTTATAACTGGCTATTCCATATTCTCCGTCGATAAGGGTGTAATTACTCCTGAAACCTCAGCAGATATATATCCGCTTGATGATTCAATTCCAAATAAGCCTCCCGCTCCTGCTCCACTGGTGGAATATCTACATTTGACCGATCCTGTCTATAATTTGCGTGACTCTAATTTATCTCCTGATTTCTTGACGAATATGAGACTGTTCAAACAGATGTATGCTAAATCTCCTAATTATGAGCCTGTAGATGGATATATTGCTATTGACACGTATGTGTTAACTTCAACCATTAAGATTTTAGATAACTCTGTATATGCGAATGGTACTGAATTTACAACAAACAATGACCCAAGATGCGATTGTCCCCAGGTTATATATCAACTTGAGAATGATATATCTAGGCCAGTTAACTATTTGAGAACTGACAGGAAAAGTCTGTTAGGCGCATTACTAGTGTCTATTATGCAGAAAGCTTTGCAGTCATCACCAAAAAAGTACTGGGGGCCTCTTTTTCAGTCCATGATAACTTTAACAGCACAAAAACATATTTTATTTGACCTAAATGATCCGCAGGCGCAGAAGGGTTTGGAGTCATTGAATGCGGCTGGACAAATATTACCCTTTAGTGGAGACTATCTGGCTATTAATGATGCTAACTTCGGGGGAGATAAGGCTAATTTGTTTACTAATGAAGCGGTAGAAAGTGATTATACTGTTGGATCTGATAGAACTATTACTAAAACAGTTACTATTAATTACACTAACGATCATGCACCTTCTAATTGTAGTTTGGCCAGTGGTGGGCTATGTTTAAATGCTGATTTAAGAGATTGGATCAGAATTTATGTTCCTCAAGGTAGTCAGTTGGTATCTAATACTGGCTCACAAGTTACAATGAAAACATACAACCAACTTGGAAAGACAGTATTTGAAGGATATACCGTAATTAGACCTTTAGGGAAGGCCACATTAACGGTGACCTATAAGTTACCTTTCAAATTACAAAATGGATCTTCTTTGCCTTTAATGATTCAGAAACAGGCAGGTACAAATGATAACGAATACACTATAGTTTATAACGGCAGACAATTAGATCAGTTCCCCTTATTGACTGATAGAACTTTACAATTGAAGTAATCTCATAGAGAATAGTATTTGTTATAGATTATGCGAGTCATTAAAACTGAGGGTATTGTTATAAAAAGGAAAAATTATAGTGAGGCGGATAAAATTTTAACGATTTTTACCAGATCTAATGGCAAAATTATTGTAAAGGCTCCTGGAATTCGTAAAATTTCAAGTAGACGCTCACCACATGTGGAGTTGTTAAATCGTACAAAATTAACTTTATATAATAATGGTAATATTCCTCTATTGTCTGAAGCAGAAATGATTTCTGATTATAAGTTCATAAAAAGTGATTTATTAAAGATTGGGTTTGGTTATCATATCTGCGAAATAATTGACGGACTTTGTCCGGAAAATGAAGAGAATGAAAATGTATTTAATCTATTAATCGAAACATTAGATAGGCTTTGTCTAAATTGTGAGCCACACGAATTAATGAGAAACTTCGAATTAAGTCTATTAGAATTATTGGGTTTTGCTAACCAAAGGATGTGGATGAGCGAATATTTCAATGTACAATATTATATTGAAAGCTTGATGGAAAAAAAACTTAAAGCTAAAGAGATCTTTCTTCATAAATAATTATATTCCATTTTATTAAAGCTAATTTTTTTGCTATGATACGTATATGGCAAATAACATCATGGAAAAATTAATTGCACTTTGCAAAAGACGAGGATTTATTTACCCAGGATCTGAGATATACGGAGGTGTAGCGAACACCTACGATTATGGACCAATGGGGGTTGAATTATTGCGCAATCTTCAAAATTTATGGTGGGTAAATTTTGTAGAAAAAAGAGAAGATATGGTAGGTTTGGATGCAAGCATTATTTCTCATCATAAAATATGGGAAGCATCTGGACATGTAGCTACGTTTGCAGACGCGATGATTGATTGTAGAAATTGCCGACATCGAATGCGAGCAGATCATTTATTAGAAGATTCGTTGAATAAGAATGTTGAGGGGATGCCGCTAGTTGAATTAGAAAGTTTGCTGAATGAAAATAAAGTTGTTTGTCCTGTATGCGGAGAATTTGACTGGACACCAATACGTAAATTTAACCAGCTTTTTGGAGTTGAATTAGGTTTAGTCCAAGGTGATGATGCGAAGGCATACTTACGTGGGGAAACTGCACAGGGAATGTTTGTAAACTTTAAAAATATTATTGATTCTACTAGGATTAGGTTGCCATTTGGAGTAGCTCAGTTAGGAAAAAGTTTTAGGAATGAAATTACTCCGGGAAATTCAGTCTTTCGTACATTAGAGTTTGTACAAGGAGAGATAGAATATTTCTTTGATCCTGAGTCTACAAAATGGGAGAAGTTATTTGCAGATTGGCAAGAGGAGATGTGGGAATTTGTAGTTAATAAATTAAAGATTAGCGAAAATGATTTGCGCTGGCGTGAGCATACGGAGAAGGAAAGATCATTTTATAGTAAAAAAACAGTAGATTTAGAATACAATTTTCCTTTTGGTTTTAAGGAATTATGGGGACTTGCTTATAGAACCGATTATGATTTGCATCAACAACAGGAATACTCAAGAAAGGATTTAAGTTATATAGATCCACAAACAGGTAAAAAATTCTTACCTCATGTAATTGAACCAGCGTTAGGTATTACTAGAAGTATACTTATGATTTTATCTAATGCATATACAGAGGATGATAAGCGGGTTTTCTTGAAAATAGCTCCTTCTTTGGCCCCTGTAAAAGTTGCAGTATTTCCATTATTGCATAATAAACCGGAGTTAATAGAAACAGCGCGGGAAGTATATAATGATTTGCAAAATAACATAAATGGAAAAATAATCTGGGATGATCGAGGGAATATTGGAAAAAGATACCTGGCGCAGGATGAAATTGGAACTCCATGGTGTATTACGGTGGATTTTCAAAGCTTAGAGGACGGAATGGTTACTGTTCGTAATCGTGACACTACACAACAAGACAGAATAAAGATTGAAGACCTAACTTCACATTTTAATCGACTGCTGATTACAATTTAGTTCAAAATTTTGCCTTATTTTGTAAAATTTACTATAATTCCCACATAGTGAGTTTAGAAAAATATAGATTTAAGAATAAATATAGAGATACTACTGCAAAAGATTGGAGTCAGGTTGCGTTTTCCTCAAACGGTGGAGGTGCAAGTGAAACGATAGGATATCGTGCATCCTTTGTTGGAGACTCTAGTTCAGGTGTCTTTAAAGGGAAAAAATTTCATGGTTATATTGATACATCTTCAATATCATCTCCAAGTTTACATATACCAATTCCTGCAGCTGAAGAGCTTGAGAAATTTTATGCATATTATATAAGCGGAAAATGGGCTGAAGAACCAGAGTTTACCAAGGTTAAAAATCAATCTCTTATTAATTTAATGATTAAGTACCAAAAAATTATGTTTGCCTTCTATAATGAATACTCAACAGTATCTTTGAGAAATGCAGTAAATACATTAAAAAGATTTTCAAAGGAAGGAGATATGTCAATTTACTTAGATAGATATATTTCTCCAGGTAAAGCAATTGAAACGAGAAGTGCAGAAATTGTTATTGACCTCCCTCGTCCGGCAGATCCTCGTATAAGATTTACTACGAAGGGTAAGACTCCTGTGGTTGCTTATAAAGCGGTAGAAGCATGGTCAAGAAATTTACCCTTCAGAATATCACCTTTAAATGAGAGTTCTTTTTACGCAGACGCCATTGAAGTTTTTTTCTCAAATAAAATACATTTGTCTAATATCTCCGTAACTACTTCAATTAGTTGACAAAAGCGGTACGGCTGGTAAAATTAATCTAGATCTATGAAATATTTGCAAAATCGTAAAGTCCTATTTGGTGTAATAGCAATTCTTGCTATCCTTATCGTTAGCGGTGGTGCTTGGTTTTTCTTAGGTTCTAAGGGTTTAAGCAATCAAGCAGGTCAGACACAATCTGGGTCTCAAAGTGGAGATCAGATGCAAATCATTGGTACGCTGTCTCCATCTGATATTGGTCTACAATTGGTTTTAAGAAATGACAATAAGGCAATCAAGTTTGTTGCAAATAAGCTAGAGGGAATTAAGTCTTTGGAATGGAACTTCACTTATCAGGCTGATATTCCACTAAGTGATCAAAATCAATATAACCAAGGTCAGAAGGTCACTCAGGAATTTGGTAGCGATAATCCTGTAATACTTAATGGTAAGACTTCATATTCATCTCAATTTAGGGAATTAGGTACTTGTTCTAGTGGAGTTTGTCGTTATGATACAGGAGTTACTTCAGTACAGCTGGAGATGAAAATAACTAAGTTAGATGGATCTATTTATAAAGTTGACGACTCAATTAATATACCTCAAGGTTAAATTCTTCATCTTCTGATAATTGTTTAATTTTCTTTAATCTTCTTGCTTGTTTTCGTAGATTTTTGTATTGACTTTTACTAATAATAGGAGCAAAATAAATAGTACAAAGTAGGAAAAAGTAGGATAAAGATATGCTACTGGGACAGTACGAGGGAACTATAACTAACAAACAACAGATTAGCCTGCCCAGCAAATTTAGACAGATACTTGGTGAGAGAATAATTCTTACTAAAGGATTTGAACATTGTCTTATCGTGGTTTCTGAAGGCATGTGGAAGACGCTGCTAGAAGGGACTGAGGGGAGACCTTTTACAGAGAAATCGGCAAGAGAGATACAAAGATTTTTACTTGGAAACGCAACATTTGTGGAACTGGATAATAAAGGTAGATGTGTGCTGCCTGCATATCTACGTGAATACGCCCAGATATCAGATGAAATTATTTTTGCCGGTATCTCACGCTTTGTGGAAATTTGGAACAAAAAAGGTTGGGAGGACCAGCAGAATCGTTTGAGTGAGAATGCAATAAATATCGCAGAACGCCTGTCCAGAGAAGAAAAACATGAATAAGTACCATATCAGCGTTTTGCCAGAAGAATCGATTGGATTTTTAAATGTAAAAGCTGCAGGAATGTACATTGATGCAACATTGGGCGGTGGAGGACATAGTTTAAAAATATTAAATAAGGGTGGAAGAGTTTTAGGAATTGATGTAGACCAGGAAGCATTGGATGAGGCTAAAAAAACTTTTGAAATTCAAAATTCAAATTTTAAGATTGGGAAAGAAATTGTTCTAGCTAAGGGTAATTTTAGGAATATTGCAACAATTGCTGAAGAATATGGTTTTAAAAACGTTGCAGGAATTATTTTTGATCTTGGTGTTTCAAGTCATCAGATTGATGACCCTAATCGAGGATTCAGTTTTAGCAAAGAAGGACCCTTAGATATGCGTATGGACAGTAATTTATCGGTAACCGCCAAGGATTTGGTGAATGGTTTGCATAGAAACGAATTGATAGAGATATTTAGTAGATTTGGTGAGGAAAGGTTTGCTCATGGTATTGCAACAGAAATTGTTAAGGTAAGAAAGGATAATACAATAAAGACGACTAAGCAACTGATAGAGATTATTGAGAGTGTAATGCCAGCGAAGTTAAATCGAACGGCTGCTGCAGCAAGGATATTTCAGTCATTGAGAATAATTGTAAATGATGAGCTTCACTCCCTTGAAGAAGCATTGCCTGCAGCATGTAGTTTATTGCAAAGTAAGGGAAGATTAGTCGTTATATCTTTTCATTCATTGGAAGATAGGATAGTAAAACATTTGTTTTCGGACTTTGAACGAAAAAGTCTTGGTGTTGTTATTACACATCAACCGGTATTGGCGACTGAAGTTGAGATCTCAGCAAATGTTAGAAGTAGAAGTGCGAAATTAAGAGCTTTTGAAAAAAAATAAATATATGAAACTGCCCGTTATTATATTAACATTATTAATATTTACAGTTATATCACTATTAATTGTTAATTTGACAGTATCTAATATGATGTCCACAGGCGGTATAAGTCTGGACAAATTGCAAACACAGTTAAGTAGACTGCAGCTTCAAGACACCAACATGGAGCAGAAAGTACTGTCTATGTCCTCGTATACGCAAATTGCTTCAGAGGCTGCTAAAATGGGATTTGTAGCGGACAAAAATACTGTAGCATTTTCTGCACAAAATTCTATGCCGCTTGCCTATCAACAATGAGCCGCCGATATCGCTTGACCTTAATAGCTTTTACTGTACTTTTTCTGCTTGTTGCGTTGCGATTGTTTTATTGGCAAGTAGTGAGAGCCAATGAACTAGTAAACATGGGTAATGCGCAATATGGAAACTACGTTAAGGTAACTCCAAAAAGAGGTGAGATAGAAACTTCGGATGGATATGCCATAGCTGCTGATAAGGTTGATTATACTGTCTACGCAAATCCAAAACTGATAAGTAATCCAAACTTGGTAGCAAATGCTTTAAGTCCAATTCTTAACGAAGATCCGGCATCAATAAGCGCATTATTAAACTTAGACCGTTTCTGGGTTTCGCTTGCTCCCAGTGTAGATAACAGCGTGGAAGAAAAGATTAGTAAACTTAACTTACCTGGAGTTGGGTTTGAAGAAAAATATGGCCGATATTATCCGGAAGCTTCGATGGCAGCAAATTTGTTAGGGTTTGTGGGCAAAGATGCAAACGGCAACGATAAAGGATACTTTGGCCTGGAAGGCTTCTACAATAGACTTTTAGCAGGACAGTCTACTTATGAGATGGAAATTCATGATGCATTTGGCAGACCTATTCTCTCAAAGTTACAAAATTATACACCTGATCAGGAAGGTAGAACGTTAGTCCTTAATATCGATAGAGCATTTCAATATACAATGGAAAAAGAACTGAGAAAAGGCTTAGCTTTATATGGGGGCAAGAGTATTATGGCAGCAGCTATTGATCCAAAAACTGGAGGTATATTAGCTATGGCTCAATATCCTAGTTTTGATCCCGCGCATTATGCAAATTATACAGATCAGGATTATATAAATGGTTTTATATCAGATACATATGAGCCGGGATCAACTTTCAAACCGCTTGTCATGGCGACTGCAATAGATAAGGGTCTAGTTACGCCATATACCAAGTGTACTATTTGCGGCGGACCTGTATCTATTGGTGGATATCAAATTCATACCTGGAATGATAAATATATTCCAGGTATTGATATGATTGATGTAATTCAGAATTCTGATAATACTGGAATGACATTTGTTAGTGAAAAACTGGGATTGTCCGGTATGGAAGATGTTTTAAATAGATTTGGCATCAAAGACATTACTGGAATTGATTTACAAGGAGAGGCGTCTGCTGATATAAAACCAGAAAATCAGTGGTATCCAATTGATGTTGCAACTGCAAGTTTCGGGCAAGGGATTGCGATGACTCCAATCGAATTATTAACGGGCTTTTCAAGTTTGGCTAATAATGGGGTTATGATGCAGCCAGAGGTTGTAAAACAGATTATAAATCCGGATGGTAGTGTGGTTAATATTGCGCCAAAGGAGGTCAGAAGGACCGTATCAGTCCAAACCGCAAAGACGATGAATGAAATTCTGGTAAATTCCGTTGATCATGGAGAAGCACAGTTTTATCGTATTCATGGATATAGAATCGCAGGTAAAACAGGAACAGCTCAAATACCTATAAACGGCCATTATGACCCGACAAATACTATTGCTTCCTTTATAGGTTACGCTCCTGCTGATGATCCAAAGTTCGCTATGCTGGTAATTGTAAATAAGCCGACCTTGTATGAATGGGGATCAGAAACTGCAGCACCTACATGGTTTAATATCACTAAAGATATGCTTACATATTACAATATTCCACCTACTGGAGGAGATAATTAAACTATTTATCCGGGGTATAGGAACTTAAAATAAATTTAAAATAACTATATGTTATTACCTAATGGTTGCACCAAGTTTGGTCTCTTTGAGGGGTTGCAGTGGTAGAGGTTTTTCCTCTCCTTCAGCAGCCAAAATCATACCTTCTGATTCTTCACCCATCATTTTGCGTGGCTCCAGATTAAAAGCAAAAATAAATTGTTTATTTTCTAACTCTTCGGCTTTGTACCATTGTTTAATTCCTGAAAGAATATTTCTTCTTCCTTCTTCACCAAAATCTACTGTAAGTCTAAGTAATTTTTCTGATCCTTCTTTTTCTTCGACTTTTAACACTTTACCAACTCTCAAGTCAAGTTTTGCAAAATCTTCTAAAGTAATAATAGGTTTCATCATATTTTGCATTATAGCATTTTTTAATTCTAGTTGAAATTGAGTATAAACAGTGATATCTTACGCTAATAAGAAGATTAGAATTTACATATATTCCGCATGCACCCGATGAGAATCCTGATAGATATATTCGTTCTGGATATTCGGAATCCTTACCTGGACAAGCAGGATCTGCTGTTGATAAATTTGTTGTAAAAGAGGGTAACTCGTTGCTTAAGCATGCAATTGGTTGTGGATGTCATAATTGTCAAAAGCGCTATTGGGAATTTTTGCGATTCAAATATAGACTGTACCCACAGGATACCAGACTTTCAGATAAGACTGTTGTTTATGGAAGAGATTTAATGAAAGCGATAAAGACACATAATATAAAATCTTCTGAGGAATGGAGACATGCCTCAAGACTGGCAGAAGATGATTAAAATTTAAGAATTACTTTACAATTTTTAGTATAAGATTTATTTTTAATCATACCTGAAGGCAGTTCGATTACGTATTGGTAAATAGGATTCCAAGTAAACAACCTCCAGGGTTTAAGGTTTTGTCTTAAATCTTTAATAATATATTGGTCATCCAGAATTAAAACGTCAATTGGATATTTCATTCCAAAAGTATGAATTCCCCAGCGGGTTTGAAAAAAAATAGGTTTTGCTTCTGCGGTATTTAGAAGACCAATTATCTTATCTTTTAAGTTAATAGCAGTTGTGACATTGGTAATCGTGATGGTTTTCATTCGGATATTTTAGAATAATTAACTTTGATTTACTCTTTTAATATAATACACTATACTTAATTTATAATTGCAATATGACAGGACGAACACATGATTTAGCAGCATTCACAACACTGTCTTATATTATAGTTACACATCCTGTTCACTCTGTTTCTTTGGCTACGGGATTAGTGGCTATTACTGCCAATTTAGTAGGAGGCATTGCTCCCGACATCGATCAACCCACAGCGCCACTCTGGAAGAACTTACCAATTGGAGGATTATTCGGGCGTGTATTTGATAAATTATTGGGTGGTCATCGTTTTCTTTCACATTCGTTAATTGGTGCTGCTATATTTGGATTTGGTTTTCACTATATTTTGATACTACTTACTCCCAGCTTTCCGCACTTAAATATGAATATTATTTGGTGGGCCTTTATTATTGGCTATTTTTCACATTTAGTTATGGACACGATTACTAGAGAAGGTGTGCCATGGCTGTTACCACTTCCATATCGGTTTGGTTTTCCTCCTTATAAAGATTTTCGTGTACAAACGGGAAGTTGGGTTGAACGCTTAGTAGTTTTTCCTATACTAATGATAGTCTGTGGATATATTTTTTATACTCACTACCATCAATTTTTGATACTTATCCACCAGATTGCACAATAATTGATGCGTAAACCACTTTTAATTTAATTTTGTATATAATATAAGTGTTTAAAGCGATATAATATTAATTATGTGGCAACGAGCAAAAAATGTTTATCATTTAGGTCAAGCTATCTCAGCACATGTAGCAAATGGTTTTCCTGCCCGAGGAGTAACATTTATAGGGATAACAGGAACAGATGGTAAGACTACAACTTCTAATATGATTTATCATATTTTACGCCAAGCAGGTAAGAAAGTTTCTTTAGTTTCTACTGTTGCAGCTGTTATTGATGGGAAATCATATGATACTGGATTTCATGTTACTAATCCAGATTCCTTGGCTTTACTTCGATATATAAAATTAGCAGTAAAAGCAAAATCTGAATATATCGTTTTAGAAGTAACTTCACATGGTCTCGATCAGCATAGGGTTTTTGGAATTCCTTTCAAAATTGGTGTAATTACAAATATTACTCATGAACATATGGATTATCATAAAACTTATGATAACTATGTCTCAGCTAAATTTAAATTATTACAGAATTCGCGGATTGCGGTTATCAATCGAGATGATCAGTCTTTCGTAAAAATAAATTCTAAAATAGAAAGGCTTAAAACAAAAAAAAGATTGAAAGTTGTCACATACGGTCTAGATTCAAAATCCGATGTAAATCCGAGAGTTTTCCCTTTTAAAAATCATTTAATAGGCGAATTTAACATTTATAACTGCCTTGCAGCGATATCGGTTTGTTTGCAGTTGGGAATTGATTCTGACCAAGTGCGTAACGCATTGTTAGATTTTAGTGCACCGGTTGGTCGGGAAGAAATTGTCTATAATGAAGATTTCGCTGTGATGATCGATTTTGCGCATACTCCTAATGCAATAAAACAAATATTGTCATCCGTTAAAGAAGATATGCATAGTGTAGGGAGAATTATACACGTTTTTGGTGCGGCAGGCCTTCGGGATCACACTAAAAGACCATTAATGGGGGAAGCTAGCAGTAAATATTCTGATATTATTATTATCACTTCAGAAGATCCTCGTAGTGAAAAAGTAGAAGAAATAAATTATCAAATTAAGGTTGGAATTACTGATAAAAAATTTAAAGATGGACATTTGTTGGAAATACCTGATAGACAGGAAGCAATAGATAAAGCTATAAGCCTGGCGAAGAAAGGTGACATAGTTGTAATTACTGGCAAAGGTCATGAAAATTCTATGAATTTCGGTTATGGTGAAATTCATTGGGATGACCACGAGGCAGTAGAAAAGGCGATGGAAAAGAGGAAGAATGTTAAGAAAAAATAAACGGGGGTTTTACCAGATATCAGAACTTAATGACTTGGGATTACGACATGGATTTTCAACTGTTGAGTTGAAAGACATGCAGTTTGGATCGGGAGATAGTTTAAGTAAAATAAAAAGTTTTACCTCACTAGTAGACTCCGATTATCAAGGAGTGGTTGGCATGAATCAAGTGCATGGAACGAATTTAGAGTTCGTGAAGTTATCGGATAAGAATTCTATAAAAAATGAAACAGATGGTTTGCTGACAAAAGAGAAAGGTCTTTTTTTAATTATAAAAACTGCTGACTGTTTACCTATAATTTTATTCGATTACAAAATTAAAACTATTGCTGCAATACATGCAGGATACAAAGGAGTATACACCAATATTGTTAAGCACACAGTAGATAAAATGATTAGTTTGGGTAGTGACCCTGTTGATATTGTATCAGCAATTGGGCCTTCTATCCGTGAATGTTGTTACTCGATTAAAAAAGATCGGGCAATGAGATTTAAAAACAAATATTCAGAATCGATTGGTTATTTAACTTATGAAGATAATAAACCTTTTTTGAGCTTACAAAGTCTGGTAAAATGGCAATTGATTGCAGCTGGTTTGCTGGAAGTGAATATTTTTGATGCTATGATGTGTACACAGGATCATGCAGATGAGTTCTTTTCTTTTCGAGCCAGAGATAGAAAAGATACAGGTGAGGTTTTTGCAACTGTAGTGGGTATATAAAAATTTTTGCTTTTATTCATAAATTAAATATGCAAAAAATTAAATCAATTCATTTCGTAGGAATCAAGGGGGTGGGTATGACACCGCTAGCGATAATTGCTAAACAAGCCGGAATTAACGTTACAGGTTCGGATATACCTCAGGTTTTTATTACAGATTCTGTGTTGGCAAAAAATGATATTAAAGTTTTTGAAGGATTTTCAGCTGATCATATTGGTCAACCTGATTTAGTTATTACAACAAATGCACACGGAGGCTATGACAATGTTGAGGTTGTGGCTGCTAAGAAACGAGGGATTCAAGTTATTTCTCAGGCGCAAGCAGTGGGCGAATTTATGCAAGGTGAGATTTTGGATCGCAAGTTTATCGGCATCTCAATTACAGGTACACACGGCAAAACTACGACTAGCGCAATGATAGCGTCTTTACTTACTACGGCAGGGAAAGATCCGAGTTATGTCGTGGGTACGGCGAGTATTCCCTCATTAGGATATGCAGGGCATCTGGGTAAGGGTGATTACTTTGTGGCAGAAGCAGATGAATACGTAACTGAGTCAAAGTATGACAGGACAATTAAATTTCTCTGGCAGCATCCTAGAGTTTTGGTAATGACAAATCTAGAACACGATCATCCTGATGTCTATCCCGATCTCGAAAGTGTCAAAAAAGCATTCGCCAATTTTATTCAGCAGCTAGATCCTACTGGTTTATTAATAATTAATGGTGATGATAAAAATTTATTAGATCTAAGCGGGAATTCTCCCGCGCAAGTAATAAGTTTTGGTTTTTCCGAACGAAATGAATATCAAATCAAAAATGTACAAGTAAAAACCCATGAAACTACATTTACATTGGCACGGAAAAGTGAGGATTTGGATAAATTTATACTGCATGTCTCTGGTGAGCATAATATATTGAATTCAGCAGCAGCAATAATTGTTGGCATTAATGCGGGAATATCTATAGACGATATTAAGATGTATATGCAGATTTTCCGCGGTAGTAAACGAAGATTGGAATATAGAGGAGATAGTAGAAGAGGTTATGTCTTATATGATGATTATGGTCATCATCCGACGGAAATAAAAGCTAGTCTTAAGACACTAAGGAGTATGTTCCCTGGATATTATTTGGTTTGCATTTTTCAACCTCATACAGCTTCGCGTACTAAGGCTTTTTTTGATGATTTTTCAAAATCTTTTTCTGAAGCCGATGAAATTATTTTGACGGACATTTTTGCCTCGGCCCGTGAGCAGTCAGATTTTAGTGTTTCTTCTCTGATGTTGGCGGAAGCGATAGAAGCAAAAAGTAAAAAAGTAAAATATGAGGCAAATTTGGTAGATGTGGTAAAATACATTAACAATCATTCTTATCCCCCTAAAACTCTGATCGTGACTATTGGAGCGGGAGATGTGTATAAGATTATTGATGATATATCTTAAGCGATACCAGGTAGAAGGAATAAGAAAATAACCTTACATTTCGTATTTTAGGGTTTGTTTACTTATGGAAAACAGAAATCAAAAATATATTATTATCGGCGGTAATGCTCTGAAAGGATCAGTCCGTCCTTCTGGAGCTAAAAATGTGGCTTTAAAGGCTATTGTTGCGGCTTGTTTAACGCCGGAGCCAGTCATTATACATAATGTCCCATTGATTTCTGATTTCTTTGTGATGGCAGAAATTATCAAAGAATTGGGGGGAACAGTTGATTTGCAGGATCATACTGCCACAATTCAAGTTAAAGAGTTTATCAAGGATAAAATAACTCTAGATCAAGCTGCACATATACGTACATCGTCTATGTTTCTCTCTCCATTGTTAGCACGTTTACATCATGCCGTGATTCCAAATCCAGGAGGTTGTCGACTAGGAGCGCGACCTATTGATAGAACAGTTGAAGGATTAATTAAATTGGGAGCAACAGTTAATTATGAAAGCGAAGATGGATACTTCCATGCCGAAACAAGAGGTCTGCGGGGATGTGCGTATAGATTTAATAAAAATACTCATACTGGTACTGAAACTTTGTTGATTGCCGCTACCTTAGCAAAGGGAAAAACATTTTTGCATAATGCAGCGGCTGAGCCTGAGATTGACGAGTTAATTGATTTGTTGAATAAAATGGGTGCCAAAATAAAGAGGAATACTATACGAGAAATTGAAGTTGAGGGTGTAGAGAGTTTGCATGGTACTGAATTTACTATTGCTCCTGATAGAAATGAAGTAGTAACTTTTGCTATTGCAGCTGTGGCATCAAAAGGAGATGTTTTTATTGAAGGAGTTAGTGAAATCGGGCTTAAAGAGTTTAATGAGGCATTAGCGCAAGCGGGTGGAGGTTTGGAAATAAAAGAAAATGGAATTAGGTATTTCTATAAAGGTCCTTTAAAACCAGTTGATGTCACGACACAACCTTATCCAGGGTTTATGACCGATTGGCAAGCACCATGGGCAGTTTTAATGACTCAAGCCGAAGGTGAATCAGTAATTCACGAAACCGTTTTTGAAGATCGCTTCAGTTATGTTACACAGTTAAAAAAAATGGGTGCCAAAATTGAATTATTTAATCCTGAAGTGAGAGATAAAAAAGCGTTTTATAATTTCAATTTTGATGATGATCGACCCGAATTTTTCCATGCGGCAAGAATTTATGGTCCTGCTAAATTACATGATGGTGTAGTTGGTGTTTCTGATTTACGAGCAGGAGCATCATTAGTTGTTGCTGCATTGATCGCTAATGGTGAAAGCGTAGTTCATGGTGTGCACACTATTAGACGGGGGTATGAAGATTTTGACGAACGGTTAAAGAAGCTTGGGGCAAATATTAAAAAAGAGCAAGATGAATGATCGTTTTAAATTTATATAATAGGATGGAAAATTATTCAAATATTGCTGCTGTTGTTTTAGCAGCTGGTAAAGGTACCAGAATGCATTCAGAAAATAAAAATAAGGTGACCCATTATTTAAACGATCAGCCTCTTATATTACGAATTGTAAAGATGTTTGAAAATTTGTACCTAGGATCTATTATTGTAGTCGTTGGCTATGCTAGAGATTCAGTGATTACGTCTTTACAAGGTACTCAAGTTATCTTTGCTGATCAGGAACAACAGTTGGGTACTGGTCATGCCACGCAACTAGGGTTTGAGAAAGTCTCTAAAGGCATTTCTGATGTCATAGTTATTTATGGTGATGATGCATCTATGTATCCATTAACCTTGCTAAAAGAATTCATAAATCAGCATCATAAAGAAAAAAATGTATTAACCCTAGTTAGTTTTTTAGTAGAAAATCCTAAGGGATTAGGACGTATTTTGAGGAAAAAAAACAAAATTATTGGAGTTGTGGAAGAGAAGAATGCAACCGAAGAACAGAAGAAAATAAAAGAAATTAATTCTGGTCTATATATTTTTAATAAACAATTCTTGCAGAAATATTTGCCAGTTATACAAGTTAATTCGGTGTCCCAAGAGTACTACTTGACAGATTTAATCGAGATAGCTTTCAAAAGCAATTTTAAGGTTGGTATTTTGCGTGCAGGAAAACTGCCCTGGTTTGGTATCAATACATTCGCTGATTTAGAAATGGCACAAAAAGTATATAATCAAAAATAATTTTAATGATATGCAAGTAGTTTTATTGGGAGCGGGAAACTCAAGCAGATTTTATCCTTATTTAAATTATGGACATAAATCTTTTTTCCCTTTGTTCGATAAACCAATTATCTATCATACCCTTAAGTCGATACAACGTAGCGGAATAAAAAATGTGGTGGTTGTTGTTAAAAAAGCAGCACAATTTAAAGAGTTAATGAGTAAATGTCCGGATTTACAGTTAGAGATAAAAATAGTAGAACAACCACAAGCATTAGGAATGGGAGATGCTTTATTGCAAGCCAGAGATTTTTTAGAGGATGAATTTTTTGTCATGCATGCTCATCACGTTGACTTTCCGGAATTCAAAGAAGTAATGATCAATGAAAAAGTACACAAAGATCAAACTGTTCTATTAGCAAAAAAAGAACGAGATATATCAAAGTTTGGAGTTTTAAAAGTTGAGCATAATAGAGTTCTACAGATCATAGAAAAACCTAGACAAGAAGACCAGCTTTCAAACTTAAGATTAGTAGGAATATATTTAATACCTTTAAAATTCTTGGAAATTTTAGAACAAAGCAAATTAGAACATTATAACTTTGAATCCTCACTTTCTAATTTTGCTAAAAATAATCTTGTTTCATATGTTGAAACTCATCAAGAGAGTATTTCATTGAAATACCCATGGGATATATTCTCGGTAAAAAAATATTTATTTAATTCTTTAAAAAGATATATCTCTAATACCGCAGAAATAGCAGTAAATTCAACTATAGATGGAGATGTGATAATTGAAGAAGGTGCGAAAATAATGGAAAACGCGGTTTTGAAAGGGCCCGTTTATATAGGGAGAAGGGCAGTAGTAGGAAATAATGCTATCCTACGCGAAGGTACAATTCTAAGTGAGAATTGTATTGCAGGTGCAAATATGGAGATACGTAATTCGATTATTAGTTCAGATACCCATTTTCATTCCGGATTTGTCGGAGACTCTGTTTTTGGACAACATTGTCGAGTAGGTGCTGGTTTTAACACAGGCAACAAAAGATTTGATCGACAAGAAGTTATTGTTAAAATTGGTGAAAATGTTCTTAACACAGGAGTTAAAAATTTGGGGGTGATTGCCGGAGATAATATCAAAATTGGTATAAATGTATCTTCTCTACCAGGCTCTATTATCGGAAATAATACGATAGTGGGACCTAATACTATGATAAAATCTAATATTCCAGATAAAACTAGATATTATACTAAATTTCAAGAAATTGTATCCTCCACCATGGAAGATTAGTACTTGATTTTGTGGTAGAAAGAACTACAATGAAACCCATCTTTAACTAGTATGTGCGGAATTTTTGCCTATATCGGGAGAAAAAACAATGCTTCTGAATTAGTTTTATTAGGTTTAAAACTGATGGAGTATCGAGGGTATGATTCCTGGGGAGTTGCAAGTAAAATGCAAACTATCCGCAAGACAAGTGACAAAAGAAAGAATGAAAATAAATCACAATTTGAGGTTGAGAAACATGTAGGTAAGATTGGTGATGCCATATTATCAAGAAAATTAAAATATACCTCAAATCTGTCTATCGGTCATACCCGGTGGGCTACTCATGGTGGAGTCTTAGAAAAAAATGCTCACCCTCATTTAGATTGTAGTAAAAATATTGCTGTTGTACATAATGGTATAATCGAGAATTATGTTGAATTAAAAGAATTGTTACTGCGTAAAGGACATCAATTTACTTCAGAAACAGATACAGAGATTATTCCTCATTTGATTGAAGAAAATTTGAAAACTAAAGGTTTTGCGACTTCTGTTAGAGATACTTTTAATCAATTAAAAGGAATGAATGCTGTGGTTGTGGCATATTCTCTTTCATCAGAAATCGTTGCAGCCAAAAATGGTTCTCCGTTGGTGGTTGGCAAGAGTTCAGATGGGTTTATGATCGCTTCAGATACAGCGGGAATCATAAAATATACTAACGAAGTTTTGTTTATTAAAGATGACGAGATGGTTATTTTGGGCAAAAATATTACTTTGTTAACATTACCAGATGGTAAGAAAATAACTCCCCATTTTACAAAAGTAAATTGGAAAATAGAGGATACATCTTTGGGTAAATACCAACATTATATGTTGAAGGAAATCTATGAACAGCCGAAAGTTATCCGCAATATTGCAGAAAATTATACTCAACAAATACATACACTGGGCCAGATAATTAAAAAGTCGAAAGGTACGTTTTTTATAGGAGCAGGAAGTGCAGCATATGCTTGTTTAAGCGGAACTTATCTTTTTTCGAAAATTGCACGACTGCATGTCAATATGGCCTTCGCTTCGGAATTTAATTATTTGGAAGATTTTCTAAATAGTAAAAGTTTGATTATTGCACTTTCTCAATCAGGTGAAACAATTGATATTGTAGAGCCATTGACAAGAGCAAAGAGTAAAAAAAGTAAAATAGTAGCAATTGTAAACGTACTAGGTTCTACTCTGTATCGTATGGCAGATTATAAATTGTTACTGGGTGCCGGTCCGGAAAAAGCTGTTGCTTCTACCAAGGCGTATGTGGCTAAATTGGCTGTTCTATATTCCCTCTCTTTTTCAATGATAGGAGAAACAGATAAAGCAAAGGGGGATTTATTAACAGTAGCTCACGAAATTGAGCGAATTCTTGAACCTAAATTTGCAAAAGAAATTGAAAAGATTGCAAAGTTTTTAAAAAATGCGATACATATCTACACCATTGGCAGAGGTGCCTCTTATCCCACAGCTTTAGAAGCAGCAATGAAAATTAAGGAAGTAAGTTATGTCCATACAGAAGGGTTGTCGGGCGGCGAGTTAAAACATGGACCACTGGCACTAATTAGTAAAGGTAGCCCATGTATTGTGTTTGCTCCAAATGATGAAACGTATGACGCAATTATTTCCAATGCTACAGAAATTAAATCACGTGGAGGAGTAATCATTGGTATTAGTCCTTTTAATAATAGTGTATTTGATTATTGGTTGGAAGTTAAAAATCTAGGCGAAGCTTCAATAATCGCTCAAATTGTTCCAATACAACTACTAGCTTATCATATGGCATTGCTCAAAAAATTAGATCCGGATAAACCTCGTAATTTAGCTAAGAGCGTGACTGTTAAATAATGTTTATTTTGATAAAAGAACAAGAAGGATGAAATTTTTAATTCTAAATGTGATAATAATATAATTTCACGAGATAATAAGTCATAAAATATACCCCCTGTAATGTATTTTTTGAGAAAATTTGATCTGAAGATAGCCATAGATTAGTTGTTTTATGATAGTAGCGAGTGTATAATTAGAAAGTTAGGCAATACTATGGCACAATTTTTGGGACTCATTTTACTTTCACTTGTAATTTCTGCCATTTTGATCGTTCCTTTTATCGACTTCTTGTATCGTATTAAATTGCAAAGACAAAAACAGGTTACGAGGGACATGTTTAATCATCATACCCCTATTTTTGACAAATATAATTCTTGGAAAGTGGGTACTCCTTTTGGTGGAGGAATTCTAATAATTTTAATAGTGTCCATTATCACTCTATGGGCATATGGAATCTTGGGGATACAGGTCAATCCCTGGGAAGCATTTGTAATTTTCTTCACGCTGATAAGCTTTGGTTTATTGGGATTGTATGACGATATGAAAAAACTGGTCAATGTAGATAGTAAGAATGCCTTTTGGGGACTGCGTTTTCGTCATAAGTTTATCATTCAATGGATTTTAGCATTGATTATTGCCACCATATTTTATACTCAGCTTAAGTATGCTTTCATTTTTATTCATGGATTCGGTACACTACGATTAGAGTTCTTCTTTATTCCTTTTGCTGCTCTTATTATTGTTTCTTTTGCTAATGCTTTTAATGTTACCGATGGTTTGGATGGTTTGGCTCCAGGATTATTGTTGATTTGTTTGTTGGCTTTTTTGACCATTAGTATGCAGCAAGTTGATCAACCGCTGGGTATATTTATAGCAGTCTTGATTGGTTCGACGATGGCTTTTCTATATTTCAATATTTTCAAAGCAAGAATTTGGTTGGGTGATGTTGGTTCTTTATCTTTGGGTGCGTCACTAGCTGTTATAGGTCTGCTTAGCGGAAAAACATTAGCCTTGATGGTTATTGGTGGAGTATTTGTTATTGAAATTGCCTCTTCTTTAATTCAGGTATTAAGTAAAAAATATTGGGGGAGAAAGGTTTTTCCAGCTGCTCCATTACATTTGTGGTTGCTAAAAAAGGGATGGGAAGAACCCAAAATTGTTATGCGGGTATGGCTGGTAGGAATATTTTTTGCCATTTTAGGTCTATATATTGCTTTTATTGGACAGCCTTAGTATAAACTTTCTTCACACTTGTTGCTGGCTTCGATCCTCTTTATAATGGATAAAGATGAAAAAAATTGATTCATTCTTGCTGCTAATAACAATAGGCTTAACTCTTTTCGGTTTGTTGATGATTTATGATGCCTCGTCAGTTATTGCTTTTAGAGATTTTCACGGTGATTCATTCCATTATATCCGTGAACAATTAATATGGGCTTTGATGGGAATAATTTTGTTGTTTATTTTTACTAAAATTAACTATAAGTTCTTTTTTAATTTTTCTCCTATTCTTCTTGTGGCTTCAATCTTGATGTTAATTTTGGTGTTTATTCCTGGGGTAGGTATAAATGAATTAGGAGCTAGCCGCTGGATAAATCTTCATATATTTGTTTTTCAGCCCACTGAATTCGTTAAGCTTTCATTGGCTATTTATTTAGCGGCATGGTTTTCTCAGAAAGAAAAAGGAAGATTTCTGGCATTCAGTTTATTAATTGGCTTTGTTATGTTGTTAATCATGTTACAACCTGATATGGGAACTGGCATGATTATTTTTGCAGAGGCAATGACAATATATGTTTTATCGGGAGGGGATGTAAAATATTTTTATGTAGTGGCACCGATTCTTGCGGTTGTAGGTTTTCTCTTAATAAAAATTGCTCCTTACCGGGCTGCACGTTTGACATCATTTCTATCAGTAGATAATTCAATCTCATCAGCTTCTTATCATATGAAACAGATATTAATTGCATTCGGGTCAGGTGGTATTTTTGGCTTGGGACTGGGTAATTCTCTACAAAAATATGCTTATTTGCCTGAAAATGTTACAGACTCAATCTTTGCTATTATCGCTGAAGAATTGGGCTATTTAGGATGCTTTGTTTTAATTTTGGTTTATGTCGTTTTTATTTGGAGAGGATTTATGATCGCTGGTAAAGCTAAGGATCCATTTGGTAAGTTATTAGCAGCGGGTATAACAGTCTTTATTGGAATTCAGGTGTTGATTAATATGGCATCCATGACAGCTTTACTGCCCTTAACTGGCGTTCCATTGCCCTTTGTCTCATATGGAGGATCAGCTTTAGTAGTAGATTTAGTGGCAATTGGTATACTGCTTAACATCTCTTCAAGTGTAGAAAAGAGATGAAAGTAGTTTATAATATTTAACATATCTATGAAAATAGCTATAATCGGTGGTCACTTATCGCCAGCTTTGGCGTTTTTGCAGCAAATCTCTCCTAAAGATGAAATAATCTTCATAGGTAAAAAATACACTTTTGAAGGAGATAAGTCATTATCTCTGGAATATACAACTATGCAACAGGAAAGGATCAGATTTTTTTCTCTAACAACCGGCAGATTGCAAAGAAGATTTACTCGTCATACATTTTCTTCTGCTAGCAAATTCCCTTATGGATATTTACAGGCATTAAGTATCTTAATGCGTTATAGACCATCGGTTGTGGTGGGTTTTGGTGGGTACTTATCTGTTCCAGTATGTTTAGCAGCAAGATCCTTAAGAATTCCCGTAGTTATACATGAACAGACAACTAAGGCGGGTATGGCAAATAAACTGATTAGTCGCTTTGCGGAAAAAATTTGTCTTTCATGGGACTCTTCGTTTAAATATTTTCCTAAAAAAAGAAGTATTCTAACGGGTAATTTAATAAGAAATGAAATTATAAATATGTTCGATACAGTTTATAAAAGTCAGAAAAAACATATTGGCAAAAAGGTCATATATGTTACAGGAGGAAGCTCCGGTTCACACGCAATTAATTTGATAATTGAAAATAGTTTAGAAGAATTACTTAAAAAGTATATAGTTATTCATCAGACAGGTAACAATCAGCAATTCAAAGATTTTGAAAGATTAACAGAAATTAAAAGCAAATTTTCTAAAGATTTAGCTAAAAATTATGAGTTATATGAGTTCATTAAGCCTGAGAAAATTGCAGATGTTTATATACGTAGTGACTTAATCATTGGTCGTTGTGGTGGAAATACCATGACTGAGTTATTGTTACTGAATAAACCCTGCTTACTAATTCCTTTAGAAAACGGTCAGCATGGAGAACAATTAGAAAATGCCATTTATCTGAAAAACGTTGGATTAGCTCAGATACTCCTTCAAGATGAAGCTACTAAGGATGTTTTTGTTTCTCTAATAGAAAAGATCATGGAGAATTTAGCATCTTTTAAGATAAAAAATGTAAATTTAGATCTTCATCTTAATGCTAGCAAAAAAATGTATGAGATAGTTAAGAGTGTATATGAAAAAAAAGCCAGTCAAAAATCGAAAAATTGAATCGCGTAATAAACGATTATTTTTTTTCTCATGTTCATTGGGTGTATTAGTGATTGTTACGTCCTTTTGTGGGAGCGTTTACTTATTTTTACATAAAAGCCCCTACATTTCTCCTATGTCCATGTTGAAAGTTAATTTGGCCAGTAATAAAACTCCTTCTGTAATTGATGTACAGTCTGAAATTGAGAATTTACTTAACCAAAATAAGATAAATTATGATAGTATTAATAAAGTTGATGATGCGACTTATATTATTACAATAGATGGAGATGAAAAAGTAGTGATTGACCCGCAAACTGACCTGTCTATGCAAATAGCCTCTTTACAACTTATAACGTCACGTCTTACAATGGAAGGGAAGAGGTTTTCTCGCCTCGATTTGCGCGATGAGAAACCTGTGATATTATTTTGATAATTATATTTTTTTAAAGAATTATGGAAGGTAAAATTGTTGTTGCTATAGATGTAGGAAGCTATAAGATTGTTAGTGTAATCGTAAGAGTTGATGAATCAATAAATGTTTTAGGAGTATCTGAAGTCAAATCTGCAGGAATACGAAAAGGGCAAATAGTGGATATTGAAGATGCAGTAAATGCTATCAATACATCTTTAGAAGCTGCGGAGAGAATGGCTGGATATTCGGCATCTCATGTAGTAGTTTCTATTGGAGGAAGTCAGATTGAATCGCAGAATTCTCGGGGTGTAGTTGCGGTGGCAAATCAAAATGGTGAGATTACTGAAAACGACTTAGCTAGAGTTATTGATGCTGCACGAGCTATCTCTATGCCTTCTACTCGTGAAATTATTCATGTTTTACCTCGTAACTATATTGTAGATGGTCAAGAGGGGATTAAAGATCCTATTGGCATGTCCGGTGTTCGCCTAGAAGTTGACACGCATATTATATCTGCTAATAGTATTTCTGTACGTAATCTGGAAAAGGCCTTCTCAGAAGTAGGTGTTGATGTGACAAATTTTGTTTTTAATGGATATTCTAGTTCTCAGTCGGTTCTGACTGATACAGAAAAAGAATTGGGTGTTATTCTGGTTGATATCGGTGCTGCAACTACAGATATTTCTATCTATACAGAAGGATCTATTTCTTACTCTTCTGTGTTGGCAATTGGAGCAAGGCATATTACTAATGATTTAGCAATTGGTTTGCGTATTTCATTGGAAAGTGCAGAAAAAATCAAACTATATCTTACTCATTTGGCTAATAAGCGCGCCAGACAAGTACAAGTGGAAGAAGTGGCTGTTGAGGGTAAAAGGAGAGAAAGACCATCAGATGAAATCGACTTGTCCAGTTTGAATTTGCCGGAAGAATTGCGCATGGTGTCACAAAAAACTTTAATAGAAGGAATCATTCGTCCTCGTTTGAATGAAATTTTTACTATGATAGGGCTTGAAATTAAAAAGAGTGGTTTTGGTGGACAGACTCCGGCTGGAATCGTAATTACAGGTGGGGGTGCATTGACAGTAGGCGTAAAAGAATCAGCTAAACGTGTATTGGCGATGCCAGTAAGAACGGGAGGTCCTAATAATATTAAAGGTATCATTGATGAAGTGCAGAGTCCTGCTTTTGCTAGTGTGATTGGTTTGACTTTATCGACAACTGGAGGAGAGAGCACAGGTGGCAAGAGTCTAAATCTTGGTAACTTTAAGATGGGCCTGTCATTAGGTGGAAGTAAGAAATTAGTTAAAAAGATCTTTTCCTTAATTAAATCATTCATGCCATAAAATTAAAGTTGCATAGTTCTAATGGTAAACTTATAATAAGTACAACTTCTAGTTAGATCTCTTTTTATGTTTATCATTTGTTCGGAGGTTGGTTTTACTTCGCTTGCAATTGGACTTTCTATCTGCTAGGATTTGTGCAACATGCTGATACGACCTCAAACTTCAAATTTCGCCAAAATCAGAGTTATAGGAGTAGGTGGTGGTGGTGGAAATGCTGTCAACTCAATGATTGCCAACGGAAATATTCAAGGAGTTGATTTCGTGGCAATGAATACAGATGCCCAGGCATTATTGCGTAATAATTCTGAAACCAAAATTCAAATAGGAGAACAATATACCAAGGGATTAGGTTCAGGGGGAGATCCAGAAACTGGACGTCAAGCTGCTGAAGAGTCAGCAGAAAAAATTAAACAAACCTTACAAGGATCTGATATGGTTTTTATCACAGCCGGGATGGGTGGAGGAACAGGAACAGGGGCTGCCCCAGTAGTCGCCCAAATAGCTAAAGAGGTAGGAGCGCTAACCGTGGCCGTAGTAACCAAGCCGTTTTCATTTGAAGGTACACGTCGTATGGTCGCTGCAGAAGAAGGAATTGAAAATATTAAAGATAAAGTTGATACATTAATTGTGATTCCTAATCAGCGAATACTGGATGTAGTTGATCGAAAATTATCATTGTTAGAGGCTTTTAAAGTAGCTGATTCTGTTTTGAATCAAGGTGTACAGGGTATTTCAGAGATTATTACACTTCCCGGTTTGATTAATGTTGATTTTGCCGATGTGAAAGCTATTATGGCTAACGCAGGCTCTACTCTCATGGGTATTGGTATAGCTGATGGTGAGAATCGTGCTCAAGCAGCTGCACGTGCTGCTATTGCCTCACCTCTTTTAGAGATTTCTATGGAGGGAGCGCGAGGGGTATTATTTAATATCGTAGGTGGTAGTGACTTAACAATGACAGAAGTAGATGAAGCGGCTAAAATTATTGCTAGTTCTGCTGATCCAGATGCCAATATTATTTTTGGTGCTACTATCGATGAGACGATGAATAGTTCTATGCGTATCACTGTAGTAGCAACGGGTTTTGATAACTCCAAACAGCATTTACAGCAATTTATGGTGCCTCCAGCTAATCGTTGGATAACTGAAGAAAAAGCCCAGTCGGCTCCTCAGTCTCAACAAAATAATAATTCAGCTTCTTCTCAAAATACAAACAATAACCAAACGTTACCTAACCCATTCTTGAATAATGGGAATGCAATGAATAATAATGGTAATAACAATCAAGCAACAACTCCTAAGCAGAATGGATCAGAAGAAGCTTCTGATGAAGATGCCTGGGACATCCCTGCATTTCTAAGACAAAAAAACTAGTCTAATTAGCTACGATTTACGCGAAACACCTGTAAAAAGGTGTTTTTTTATTGGCAGCGAGAAACCATTAGGGGAACACTGGGGAAGTTGAATAGAGGCTTAGAGAAATCCAAGCTTCTATTTGTCTAGGTTGGGATAGATAAAGAACGGTTGAGAGTAAATTGTCCAAACGATACAATGACGCAGTTATGCGTCACTACAACATATTACCAGTCCCAGTTATTCAAGCGGCACAGCTTTCTAAAGATGCACAGAGACGTTTGCTCTGGATTGATTGGTATTTCAGTCATGATAAAAATGCAGAGGGAACGTGTCGACATTTTGGAATATCAAAAAGTGTATTTTATCGCTGGAAGAAGAGATACAATCCACGGAATCTTCAGACATTGGAGGATGATAAACACACACGAAGGCCACATAAAGTGCGAGAGATGACGACACCTAAGTGGATACAACAAAGAGTTTATGATATACGAGTATCTGATCTTGAGAAGTCAAAGTATGAGATTCAGGAGGAGTTGAAACGTGAAGGAATATTGGTAGGGCAATCAGCCATTCAAGTAGTTTTAGCTCTCCATCTGTTAATTCTCTTGTTCCGGCAATTGAATTTATTCTCTCAAGAGACTTTAAAAATACGCTATTTGCAAGAATTGAGCAATAGTTTCTAGCTGTATCAACTTTTTCCGCAAATGACTCATTTTCTCTATATAAATCGTAAGCCGTTGATTTTGCAATTCCAGCAGAAAGACAAGCTTTATTAAGACTTACTCCGGTTTTAAGATAAGGTTCTATTTTGCGGAATACTTCATCAATTTGTTCCTGAGTTAGCGCTGGTTTGCCAACTGTGTTCGTATCCATAATACAATTATATCGCGAGTCGATTTTAGCGTCGGACAAAATCTGGAATTAGAGGTTTAGAAGTTGTTTTTTCTTCTTATCAAATTCTTTTTGAGTAATAATTCCCTTATCTTTCAACTTAGACAGTTTTTCAAGGTCATCTAGGGTGTTTGTAGGGGCTTTGGGGTTGCTGTTTTGTTCTAATAGTCCAGAGACGACACTAACAAATTTCTTAACATTATTCGTGCCTACTGTAAGCTGAATTTTCTCTCCGCTATTTAAGACTATGTTTACCCAGCTTGTGCCCCAAACTGGAGGAGTTTCAATATCGTTTATTTTGTTAAGAGGAATAATATTTTTGCCAAAAATAGGCTTATATTCAATCCTATTCGAATAAACTAATACACTAAATCCTAATGTTCCAGCTTTAAGTATTAGTTCTTCCATAATTCATCTATCTAGCTTCAAAGCTGAAGCTAAGTCTGGAATATATTTCCTGTTCAGATTCTGGCATATATTCCATAATTCGTAAATAGTTGGCGAATTACAAGAATCTTGGTAAAAGAAACAACATTAAAATCTATAACTCATAGTAAGTTAATTAGCCTCAAACTTATTTTTACAATTTCTCTCTAGTCTCAAATTCGCGTCGCACTACATTGATTGTGCGACATAAAGCGTTTTTTTATGACACTCTTTCAAAAGAGTTTAATTTAAAATCAACCTCATAAATAAACACCTCTGTATTGGGAACCATTTTTAAAGCATAATCTAATTTTTTGTCATATTGACCGGCGATAATAATGCCTCTTACTTTATCATCTTTCTTATTAAGTCTTATCCAACCCATATATCGAGCTAATTGTCCAATGGTGTCATCACTGGTTTGGTTCTTTTTAAGCTCAATTACAACATAACTTCCGGTTTTTTTATCCTTTGCTAAAATATCAATTGGTCCTAAATCAGTTTTATATTGTTGGCTTAATAATTCTCCTTCTTCAATTATTAAATCTAATTTCTTTCCAAGTTCAGTATGTGGCCAGTTAGCAATCAGAAAATCCTCTAATTGCTTTTCCATATAAAATAAACCCTGACTTAGTTCAGGAGATATTCTACTTGAACTAAGGTTAACTGCATTTTTGTAATAATCTAAAAGAGTATCTAAATCTGATTCAATATCTTGTGAACTTGCAACTTTTTTACTTTCCGGATAAGCAAGTTCAACCTTATTTCCCTTAACATTTACTTTATAAGCTTTAAAAACAAATGAGTCTCCGTATCTGGCAACTTTTTTATCAAAATAAGCTGTTATAGTTTGTGCGGAGCTCATTATTTCCGAAGGCCAAGATTTCCCAAATTCCTCTGTTTCGCTTATGCCGTACGAGAGTATTAGGGTATTTGAGTCTTTATAATACAAATAAACCGGATAAAATCCTTTACTAACTTCCATATCAGGAGCTACAAATGCAACCCAAGGAATTCTTGCAGGTGCTCCCATACCAAAAGATATTCTCAATCTTAAGCTATCCCACTCTTTTGGATACGTTGAAGTTTTTAGGTTATTTTGTTGTGCTTGTAAAATAAAATCATTTAAAACTTCGTTCCAGCTCATATAATTAATCTTTATTATAATTATACTCTAGTTGACATAATTTGTGAAAAAGCATATCCTATCATTAGGTGTTTATAGTAGATATTGAAGCTAAAAACAGCGTATGTCTTAGAAATCCCCGCATTCTTAAGACAAAAAAACTATTTGCTATTTAAAATTTACTTCTCTCAAGTTAATACATTATCGATATAACTTTCATTTAAATTATTGTTTAGTTTAGTAGATTATTATCAGTGGTATCGTATCTATGAGTAGTTTAATATATTGAAAATATTTTTTGTATTTTTATATATTCCCATAATTTAAATAGAACTTATAATATATTTTCAAAAGTAAGAATATATACAAATTAATCTTTATTTGTTAAGATTAATCTTTATTTGTCATAGTCTAGATATAGAACAAAACAAAATAATGACAGAATCATTAAGTGGTGATCCATATCATATAAAATACTCATACGAAAGAAAAGTTTTAGCAAAACAATTGAGCATGGTAAGAACGTTAGAGCGAAAAAGTTTATTTAATAGAGCAAGAGACGAAGAAAGTTATATTGCAGATTTAGGTGGATTAAGTCTTTTTTTGAATTATGTCAAACATAATCCCTTCAGTAACGTGGTGTTAGATATAGGTGCTGGTGTAACACGTGGAATTGCTGCTATATCTCGATCGAAAGAAGGACAAGGATTAAAATTTAAAGCAACTAATCTTGCATATCACTCACTTTTTGATTCAGATGAAGGTCTGGGAAGTGAGAATGTGAAGTTGACATCGGTAGAGCTTTTAGAAGGAATTGCTGATGACTCCGTGGGGGGAGTAATAGCACTATTTTCTATTGCTTATAGTATTGATCCGAGTCGAGCAATTGACATGATAGATAGGAAACTAGTATCTGGAGGAATTTTTAAATCTACTTTTCGAGGGACAACCGATACGGAATATTCTAAAGATAAAAATTATCTTCCGCATGACCTTTTTTCGTGTCGTCTGTCAAATTTAGGCTATGATTTAGGAATTAATGAAGGACTAAAAAAAAGTACTATTTTGGCTATAAAAAAAGGATCTTCATCTGCTGTTTCAGCACAAGTCTTGCTTGATCAAGATAGAGAACAATATTTTGATACTATGTATCCAGTTATGCTTAATACAACAAGACATACAGCGCACGATCGTAATTTTATTCTTTATCCCAAAGGAATAATCAGAGAAGATCAGATCCCCCCAGAAGTTTTATACATGGAAAGAAATTTACAAAGGAGAATTTTATCGGCAAAGAACTAAATGTTTTTACACTATTATTACAATATTATACTTAAATTCTAACAGTTGACTTTGACAATGTTTTTTTCGTCTGGTATATTCTGTTCTCTGCCTATGAAAACAGTAAGACCGAGAAAATTTATTCTGTCTGGCCTTTTAAGTTTATTTATTTTATCCGCGGGCGTTTTAATTCGTATTCCTATATCTTCTGCTGCTTCGACGACTCCTCCACAGATCTCTACAACCGCTCCGACTTCTAACACTCTTGATATAACATTAACTTTTTCACAATCTGTTCCTCAAGGTAATATTATTGATATTGAACTATACAATTCTTCTCACCAGAAATCATTTCAAGCATTTAGTATAGCAGGAGGAACCACATACTCGGTAACTACTACTGTTTTGCCAGCTGGTACATATACTATTGAAGCTGGTTTATTCAACTCTAATTGGTCAAGCAATTACGCTTGGTTTTCCAATCTTTCCACTGTTACCATTTTTTCTGCATGCGGTCCTGTAGTTACGCAGCCTTCCACGAGTTTAACAACAAGCGCATCTCCATCTAATTTAACCCCTACTCCTGTAGCTAGTAATCCTGCAGTTATGCCTACAATAGTTGCTTCTACACCTACTTCTTCACCACAAGCGGTAAATATTAATTTGTCTGCTTACAATGCTGCCCAAAGTGCATACAGTCAATGGAAATCAATATATGTTAGACCAGTAAGTTCTGGGATGTTCCGAGTGGTTAGACCTGAAAATAACAACGATACAGTGAGTGAGGGGATAGGCTATGGTATGTTGCTAAGTGCGTTTGCAGGGGATAAATCAACATTTGATGGACTTTGGGCGTATGGACAAAAATATATGGATGGTAAAGGTCTGATGAATTGGGATATTGATCAAAATGGTAATGTCATAGGACAGGGATCTGCAACTGATGCAGATGAGGATATGACTTATGCTTTGATTAAAGCGAACTCTAAATGGCCGGGCAATGGTTATGACAACGCCGCACGTAATCTCATCACACATATGAAATCGACTGAATTGATCAATGGTAACTATCTAAATCCTGGTGACAACTGGGGTCAAACGGACGTAATAAATCCTTCTTATTTAGAACCATCATATTATCGTGCTTTTGCACAGATCAGTGGTGATAGCCAGTGGAATTCCATTGCAAATGCCACCAGTTCCTGGCTAAATCAAGCTGCCAATAGCTCCACTGGATTGTTACCAGATTGGTTAAATAGCAATTTTTCCAATGCCAATATTTCTTTTGATCAATATACTAATGACTTTTATTACGATGCTGTAAGGACACCAATTCGTTTATTATTGGATTACAAATCAAACGGCGACCCAAATGCTGAAAATGTCTTACAGAAACAAGCAAATTTTTTCAGTAAGGTCGGAATGTCCAATCTTAAGAGTGGGTATACACTTTCAGGGCAACCTTTAACTTCCTATTTAGATACAACTTTTATAGCAGCATATGCGGCTGCCGGTCAAGTAAATCCGAGCTCAACATACGCACAACAAAGTTTGACTAATTTAATCAATAACTCTCCGACTGGTTACTACGGTACATCTTTACGTGCCATTACACTTTATATCATATCAGGCATAGCTCAATAAAAATCAGTAAACATAGAAATTAAGTTAATGAAGGGCAGTATTCTATACGAAATTTAAGTAACGATGAATTAATATGCTCAGATTTTTCCAAAATCGTCATATTTATAGACAGGTTTTTATTTGCCAGTCAGATTGGGACTTACTTGAGTAACAGGCGGAATTGGAGCAGAGATTACATGATATGCAGACTACACTCCCCAAACTGAAATTGTAGCTCTTGTGCGTGATCCTACTGAAACAATGAAATTGTTTCCATCCAGCTAATATCCCTATATTCGTTTTGTTCAGGGAGACTTAAGTGATAGTGAAAGTTTGAATAGATTTGCCCACGAGGTGGGTAAAGATGGAGTAATAATCAATCCAGTTGCCGTTTAAATCTTATAGATAGAGATGCTGCTTGCAGAATAAATGTGGAAGTAATTTTAAATTTATTGCGTACTGCGGGTGAGGAGGGAATAAGTAAATTAGTTGTAACAGGTTCAATTGCAGGAAAATGAGGAAATAAATCCTGGTAATAAGGTGGTAAAAGAATTAACCGTTAAACCACGTAAAACTCTAGAAGAGAATATCCTAAAAACTTTAGGATATTATACCTCAGATCGGGCAGTAACAAGAGCTTCACAGCGCTTGGCTCAATTACAAAGCAGAAGATAATTGGCAAACCCATTTGATTTCGCTATACTAACGGCAAGATGCTTAAACCAATCTGGGATAGCAAAACTTCCAAAGATTTTTCGGCAAACTTTGATTGCTATATTGCCGAGGCTTTGCTTAGTGATGGTCATTCTATTGGTACTCAAGAAGAAACCTTTAAAAAATACAAAGTTGATAACTTATTGGAATTGGCTCGTGTTCAAGAACAACTACTTGACAAAAATTCTCAACTTAAAAAATTATTTAATAAGATTGAAATGCCTCTAGCTAAAGTTCTATTTAAGATGGAGCAACGAGGAATACTACTTAATACCAAACAATTAAAGCAAGTTGGAAAAGAGATTGAGGGAATGATCTTAGACTTAGAAGAAGAGATTAATAAGCAAACAGGTGGGGGATTAAATATTAATTCACCTATTCAGTTGGGACATTTTTTGGTTGAAAAAGTCGGAGTGCCATTAGGTAAGACTAAAACGGGCAAATATGCAACCAATGAATCAGAATTATCATTATATAATGATCAGTTTGCTATAATCTCACATATACTGAGTTATCGAGAATTAACTAAGCTAAGATCGACTTACGTAGAAAGTTTAATAACAAAAACAGATCAAAATGATCGTGTGCATACTACATATAACCAGGTTTATGTAAACACTGGCCGTTTAGCTTCATCTAATCCGAATCTGCAAAATATTCCTGTATCTTCTCCGATTGGACTGGAAATAAAATCATGTTTTGTTGCTTCCGAGGGAATGAATTTAGTCTCTTTTGATTATTCACAGCAGGAGTTAAGAGTTCTGGCGCATTTAGCAGATGAAAAAGAATTAATTAAAGCATTTAAAAATAACCAAGACGTACATACACTGACAGCCAGCAAATTATTTAATATTTCTTACGAACAGGTCTCCAAGCAACAAAGAGCAGTTGGTAAAACAATTAATTTTGGCATCATTTATGGTATGAGTAGCTACGGGATGAGTACAGGATTACATATTTCCGAAGCTGATGCGGCACAGTTTATTAAAAATTTTTATATCTCTTATCCCAGTATCAAGACATACTATGATGAGTACTTAAAAAATGCGAAACTCAATGGAGTAGTCGAAACATTGCTTGGCCGTCGACGCTATGTCTTCGAATTTCCTGGTCAGAAATTTATCAGTAACAATATGAGACGTGTATTAATGAATTACCCGGTACAAGGATCTGCAGCTGATCTCATGAAAAAAGCTATGGTGGATGTCCAAGAAAAGATTCTAGATATATATCCAGATGTTTTTTTGCTACTTCAGATTCATGACGATTTGGTATTTGAAATCCCTGAGAAGGATAATCACAGAATGAAGAAAGTAATTAATGAAATAAAAGATGTTCTTTGTTGTGTTTATCCTTTGGCTGTTCCATTAGTTGTTGAAGTTAAGACCGGTAAGCGTTGGGGAGAGTTATCTAGTTTTAAATAATTCATTAGTGGATATTGGAGAATACCTTATAAAAACTGTTTAGTAATATCTTCTTGAGTTGTTGTTTTTTGCTTAAACGTACTGATCTGTTACTATATCGCATAGCTTTTTCAATTAACTTTTTTTGTCTTTTGCCAATCATGGGCAGACTATCGTAATCAAAAAAGCCAAAATTTATTACCTCATCTGATGGTTTGAATTTACCTGAAATAAATTTACCATAACAACTTATTTCTAATCGTGCAGTCTGCGGGTCCGTAGAAGTCTCCAGTAACTTATCCACTTTTACTTTCATACTTGTTTCTTCCCGAATCTCACGTTCAGCACCTTCTTTAGGATGTTCACCTGCTTTTAGATATCCTCCAGGCAGGCTCCAAGGAGTTTGTCTATATGTATGTTCTAGTAGCAAAATTTGATTTTTATTATTAAAAATGACGGCTATTACTCCTACTAAAAACTCATCATTTAAAAAACGCATAATAAAGAATTGAATATGTTTGGGAAGCCTCAAATAACGCCAGTAGTGTGCTAAGATTTTTTTCATTACGAATGTATAGTTTAACAGAATATAAGGAGATTTTTCTGTCAAAGTACAACAAAGTTTCATCACCAAGTTTACTCAATCTTTTTAGTTTTGTGTTTTTTCTTAAAAAGTAAGAATATTATTAATACTAAAACAATTATTATAGATATTAGAGCGCCTATCAAACCCCATACATAAGGTGTTAGTGTTGTATTATTTAGCTGTACTCTTAATGTTAAAGTCTGTTGTTTTTGTTTACCGGTAATAGAAATATTTTGTTCACCGTTAAATCCATTGTAAGCCAATATTACCTGATGGTGACCAGTATCTATATTTATAAAGTGTGCAACTCCGTTTTTATCAGTTAAGGCTTTCTGTACCTTGGAATGAAGAGTTACCCAGACACCTGACATTGGAGTACCAGCCATACTCAAAACCTGAACATTTAAATCTATACCTGTTTGCTTTATTTCATTTTGTGCCTGGACTAATGTTTGTGGCTGATTATTACATGGTAATTTTAAAACTTGCCCGGAAGAGATTAAAGGTGAAGTTAAATTATTTAATTTTTCCAAGATTTGGTATTGAGTACCATTGTTGAGTTTATTTTGAGCAATTTCCCACAAGCTATCTCCGGACTGTACAGTATATGAACAAACACTTGAGGGTTGAGTCGTCAGCTTTTCAGAAACAATATTGATTTTTTTGTTTTGATCGGGAGTGGGAATGACATTTGATGGACTAGCCGATAGCCCGGTAGAAAGACTTTGAATAGAAGTTGTTCGTACTGAAGATGTAGTTGACCAATCTCCTGGTGCGCAGCCATTTCCACCTCTGACAGAAAAATAATATGTTAAACCAGGTAGCAAATCGTTTATGGTAAAACTCACCGCACCACTATGATCTGAATCAGAAAATGAAGTAGCAAATTGATTCTCGCTGGAATCAGTCCCATAGCGAATATAATAACTATTAGCATTCGAAACAGGAGTAAAATACAGTATTACTGAATTAGTGGTGGGATTCAATTCATAAATATTAGGAGTGCCGGTAGGAATGGCTTCAGAACATGCAGGTGGATTAGTACTATTAATGGAATTTGAATTATTACTTGATGAGCTGCTGTTGGAAGATGTATTTTCGATGACCCATTGTGCGTAAAGAGTAATTCCATTATAGGGCATATTGATGCTTGATCCAGGAGAGTACGAAGTTAAACTACCGTCTGGGGCTGTATTCCAGCTAGACAATGTGTAACCCCCTTTTGTAGCGCTTGGCAATGTCAATGATGAATTGTAACCTTGAGAGATAGAGCTCACAGAATTGCCTCCTTGGCTGTTGAAATCCATAGTGTAAGTATTGGGGGTAAAGCTGGCTGAAATGTCACAGGCTGAGCCTATATTTCCTGTGGTATATGTATTACCACTGATTGAGCCGCTACAGCCTGTCACAGAGCCGATACTATATCCAGTGGATGGTGTGATACTGAACTGATAAGTACTGCCGCTAACAACATTCCAGCTAGTGGGACTTATTGAGCCTCCTACAGCGGCATTTGCGTTTACTGTATAAAGTGTAATAGATCCTGCGCCGGCAACATCGACTTCCCGGTATGCCGATGCAGATGCACCCGCATAATCGGTTGCAGTCACAGTCACAATGCGATTATAAGTTCCAGCTGTATTTGTATAAAATCGTATATTTTGCAACATATCCTGGACAATGGCATTAGTAGCCCCACTATCAAAAGTTAAGGTTAATATTCCATTGCCAGTTACAGAACCGCCACTGGGATAGATAGCACCAACAGGGTTACCATTATATTTCAATATCGTCCCATCTATGGAAATATTAGTCCCGCTTAGGGATAATGTGTCTTGGCTAATGGAGTTAGATGTTATTTGGGCCACCAGCGTTCCACCATTCCAGTTGCTATCTCCGTCTGGATCATTGACAGATCCGGAAGAGTCAAGTTGAGTTGCACTTGCACTAGGAGTATAAGCTAAGGGTGTACTATTTAATGAGATAGTAGGAGGATGGTTAACTGCATTAACAGTTCCATTAGGACTAGCGCTTAAAGAATATGTTACTCCTATCAGATCAACTGTGGTATTTCCAAAAGTAAATTGAGTATCATTGTTGGCGACGCCTGATCCATAATCGCCAGTAGTAGCACCTGAAACTATATGATTTACGTCAACAGTTGCCACTGTTTGACCATTTGTTTCTAACAATAGTTTATCGTTACCATGAAAATCCCAAATTCTATCCTGAGTTGCATTATCAGCTGAATCAATAATAAATGTAGTGTCAGTACCAAGCCCATATAATTCATTACTTCCTCCTTTACCGTTAATGGTGGCGCTTCCAGTACCATAATTAGGGTAGTTGGTCATAATGTTCTGTAATACAGATAAAGTAAAGTATTTATAAATTAAACCATTCGCATCATAGTACCAGTGTTGTTTGGTGTCACCATTACCTGCTGGGGTAGATCCGGTTCCTCCTGTAGCTCCTCCAAATCCTCCTCCTCCTCCTCCATTGTAGCTAGAATATGTACCACCCAGTCCCTGGCTGTTTAGCCAATCATATCCAGAGTTTCCTCCATTACCACCATAGCTGTAATTGGCATTACCTCCTATATTAGCTCCATTACATGTAACTAGAATTCCACCGCCGCCACCGTTATCAGTCCCTGCTCCGCCACCACCCCCACATATACCACCTCCTGCACCACCTGGAGAAATACCAAATCCACCGCCGCCACCACCGCCTCCTCCTCCACCCAGACCCCCATTGCCAGCAAAATATGCTCCATCTGAGGTGTCTCTGCCATTAAATCCGTGGCCGAAAATTATATCATTGCCAGATCCCCCTATAAGTGTGTTATTGCCACTACCCCCATGTCCCCCACGTACATCCGGGGTGAACCCAATAGATCTGCCACCTGCCCCACCGCCACTTCCGTTGCCAAAAATTACATTATTTGCTGAACTAGTGGCTAGGTTTATAGTTACATCCGCGTTTCCGCCGTTACCTCCGGTTGCTCCTGTGGAACCTCCAGCTCCACCCCCGCCTGCACCCGTTCCAATTACAAAATATCCATCAGTCGCAAATGCATAAGATGAATTTAACAGAAAAAAAAGACTAAAAATGAAAACTATAACTAAGTATCTTAAATGCCACATAATAATCTGAAGTATTAAATTTATTATGTACACAGTTTAATTAACTGAGCAAGAAGAAAAAAGTAGAAATTATATATTAAGTTATATGAAGTTACTAGCTGACGATAAAGGTTTGATAATGAGGGTACCAGCCGAGTAATTTACTCCCTTCAGGAGTATAAACTCCTATATTAACATAATATTTACCACTATTTAGATTTAAGGGGGAAGTAAGTCTGATATTCAACATTTGGAAGGGAGCAAGACTTATATTTTTCCAGCTTTTTTTTGCGACAGTCATATTATTACTATTAATCATGCTTATCAAAATCAATACATTATGTTGTTGATTATATGAGTAATTTTCTATGGTACCTGAAAAGGTAGTGTTATGCGAGGAAGAAAAATAATAAGAACTCATGTTGCTGTTCGTTAGTGTTACGGGATACCAGATTGCTCGATTTGGATTATGGGGTGAGGGCAAATTGTCATTATAAGTTATATGTGTATGGGAGGGTTTAATTAACATGGAATTAGATATTTCCTGGAAATTAGTATTTTGTGCATTAGTAGTTTGGGGAAGTAAAATACTACCTGCTGACATGATAAATGGTATGAAGAGAAGTGGGAGCAGATAATGTGGGTTAATATATCTATTGATTTTCTCGTAAATCTTCTTAAAATCATTTAACTTGGTCATAATAGACACATTATTAAACTATTAAGTATATATTCTATTAAAAATTAGTAGGATTCATATAAGAAAATGTATAAATGCTTTTTTACAAAAACTTAGTTATCTATTATCCAAAACTTTTATTTCTTTCTATAATTTTTCCCATGATTCAACGATTAAAGAGTGAAAGTATAGCTATTTTAGCCACAGATGGTGTTGAACAGGCTCCATTGGAAGAGCCTCGTATGGCTCTGAATAAAAACGAAATAAAATCTGAATTAATCTCTATACATGATGGTAAAATTAAGGTCTGAAATATGAAATAGTGGTGGAAAGATTTTGACGTAGATATGATCATAGATGACCTAGATGCTTCAGATTATGATCCATTGATGCTACCAGGTGCAATGAATCTTGAACGCGCATGAATCCAAAAGTGGTAGAATTTGTTTTGAAGTTTTTTGATAAAGGTAAGCCAGTAGTTGCGATCTATCATGCAGCTTGGTTACTGGCTGAAGCTAATGTATTACGTGGTAGCAGATTAACTTCTTGGTCTTTGTTGCAAACTGATTTACGCAATGCTGGTGCACAGTGGATAGATGAACAAATAGTAGTTCATGAAGGGATGGTAACATCCCGTAAACCGGATGATATTCCTGATTTTAATATGAAAATGATTAAAGAATTATAGAAGTGCCTCATTGACGCCAGTAAGACTCAGCATTATAGGTTCTACAGGTTGGTAGTTTAATTGTTATAATAAATCTGTGCTGAATGAAAATTTTACCTATGTAGCAGTAGCTATTGCCGGTCTTGGAGGATTAAGCTATTTATTTTATACCATCAGTGGTAAAGTAAAACCGAATAAAATAACTTATCTGTTATGGGCGATTGCTCCCTTAGTGGCATTCTTTGCTGAAATTCAACAGGGTGTTGGGATTCAGTCATTACTGACTTTCATTGTGGGATTTTTACCTCTTTTGATCTTTATTGCCTCTTTTTTCAACAAAAAATCAGAATGGCATGTTACTAAGTTCGATTTGATATGTGGAGCCTTGTCTGTTGCAGGTATAGTTTTTTGGTTTATTACTAAAGTAGGTAATATAGCCATAACTTTTAGTATTTTGGCAGATGGATTAGCTGCCTTACCAACATTGATTAAAGCATACAGATATCCAGATACTGAGAAAGGTTGGACTTATTTAACCAATAGTATTAGCTCCACTATAACAATAATGACTTTAAAAACATTTACTTATGCATCTTTAGCTTTTCCAGTTTACTTATTTATAATTTCATTGTTAATATATATATCAGTCAGTTTTAGATTAGGAAAAAATTAAAAGAAATATTTTCTATTAAGTCTATCTTTACATAAAAAGACTTTTTCTTTATATTAGCCCTCAAATTACATGGCTGAAAATTTTTATATATAGCCTCTATAAACGTTTCAGTTGGGACAAAACGATAGATGTTGTAAGTTAAGGAAGTGATATATATAGAACAGGTGTAAGGGCTCCTTCGTTTATGGTTACGAACATATTACATCGAGCAGAATATGGCACCTACTTATGGAATATTGCATGTTGCTAACAACTTATTTCATGAAGTATTGCAAAAAGCTAGGGGTTCCCTTTGCATACAGTAACACATGTAAAGCAACCAATTAAGTAAAACGGAGTAATCTATTTTCTTTGTCTTGAATATTAATTAATCAATTAGATTAACGTTATGTTGAGGGTGATCACAATGTGGTTCTTCACCACTTATTTTTAAATGTATTATTTCATTGACTAATCGTCTTGTTAAAGATTCTTCTTCGATAGTATATTTAATTCTAAATTCTTTTTGAGGGTATTTTAAAATACCAACAGAAGGACGATGATGATAATTTTCTTCTATCAGAAGGCAATAAGCCATAAGTTGTGCTTTATGGCTAGAATATGGGTGTTTTGGTGTTTTTCCACTTTTAAATTCCAAAGGTAAGTATTCTCCGTTTTCTTTTAAGATATAATCTGGTTTACCAATTAGGGGCAAAGTTTTAGCTCTTAGTGTCTTCCCCGGAAGTTGAGTGGCATCATGGTAGATAATTTTACCAGTCAAGGATCCAAGTATATTTTCTAAAAAGTTGAAAACAAAAATTAGTATTACACCAGATATTATAATGATAAATGAGATAAATAAGAGAGGATTCATGTTATAAATTGAGATTAGATAATAAAGCATAAACAAGAATTACAAGGCCAATAATTAAGAGTATGAAACCCACAATAAATATTTTACGTGATATTAGCGCTTGCCATACTAAACGATCGTGTCTTAGTGTACCAAGTTCTAACTTGTTAGATTCCTGATCAAAACCATGAAATCTTAACCACCATACTCGTTTGCAAAACACGTAGTTATTTAGTTCGTGAGCGCTAACTATGATCTTGCTTCTTTTTTGCATAAATTTATTATAACAAGAATATAGAAGGTATTTTCATATTCTCAAGATATATCCCCATTTTTCTTATACAGATTATACATTTAATAAATACTATTTGATATTGAGTCTTTTTTAAGAAGGACACAAACAATTCTCATAATAATTTTATTAGTAGTTTTTGGATTTGTTTATACTTTGTTAGATAATGTAATGTCTAATAATTTGACTCTCAGTCTCACACCCAATGTATTAATTTCACCTAATAATTCTCCCAACGTCTCATCCGAAAAAATTTACGCTGCGGTCTTTTATTGTATTCCAAGTCAGTTACAATCTAATGCATATTTTAGTCCAGGAGCTGGCAATGTATATGGAACATTTAGACATAAAAAAATATTTCAATAATTAACTGTCTATAGTAGCAACTTACATTCAAGTATCATATGATATACAAAAAGTCAGTAACATAAAAGTTATTGATCTAGGTGCCATTCCTAAGCCGACTCTTACACTATATCCCGGACAAATAATCTATTCGCAAGTTCATTCTCCCGATGGTCCTCAATGTAGTACTGCAACTATACTGACTCCTGTAAAGTTTATCTATGCGATATCGTCCGTAAATGAGGTTACTTTTGTTAATTCATATAATCACAATGCTATACAGAACATACAGACTTGCAATAATTCTCAGATTACAGAAATTCAGATTTGGGATATGTCAACTCAACCAATTACACCACAGTGATGGTATATTATTATTATGATTTTATTTATATTTCATGGTAGAATATAAATTATGAATAATAAGAGTGCTCTCCTGGTAATGGATGTACAAAATAATATTGTCAAAAATGTTTCGGGTCAGGAAAAATTGATAGAAAATATTAAATTAGCAATTAAAACTGCAAGAATAGCATCTATGAAGATTATTTATGTACGTGTTACATTCCGTCCGGGCTTTCCTGAAATAAGTGAGAATAATAAATCTTTCTCGATCATAAAAGCGAATCCAAATCGTTTTTCTGATCTAGCTCTTAGCGAGATATTACCTGATATAACTCCAGAAAAAAATGATATTGTCGTAGTTAAAAGAAGAATAAGTGCATTTACAGGAAGCGATTTAGAAGTTGTATTACGTGGACAACAAATTAATCATTTGGTACTATGTGGCATTTCTACCAGCGGAGTTGTGCTTTCTACAATACGGGAGGCAGCGGATAAGGATTATAAATTAACAGTTTTATCAGACTGTTGTGCCGATAATGATGAAGAAGTTCATAATGTATTACTTACAAAAATATTCCCACGTCAAGCAGAAGTGATTTCAGTCCGAGATTGGTTAAAAAAATAATCAGAATATCTACTTAACTCTTACTTTTTTATCATCGATCAAATCTAACTCCCGTCTGTAAAAATATGGCTGATGTAATTTTTTAATTTATCTTCCAAAGGTGTTTGTGAAGTTGTAATTATCTTAATAACGATTATCATAGCTTTATTTCTCAATGCTATTCTAAGATCTTTGATTAAAGTCCCATCTTTATTAAATGTTAGGAGAGGGAAAATCTATGTAATAGTATTACGTAATGTGATTACTATTATACTTTTGTATATTACATTACATATAACTTTTATTATCTTAACATAGCACCACTGCTGGCTTCGGCAGGTGTGATTGGAATTGTGGTTGGTATAGGAGCACAGTCTTTTGTTAAGGATCTTATTGCTGGTATGGGTAAATTAAATAGTGGGGGATGTTTAAGAGCTGAGAGTGTACAAATAAATCCCTCTATACCAACTGATATACCAAATCGAAGACCTTTAGGATGCATCGCCAATAATTCCTCTTACAATCATCAACTACTAAATTTTAAAAAAACCTTTCTCTTACGTTTATTTTACCAATTTATCTTCATATCATTATTTTCATTAAGCATAATACGGGTTAATTAGTATATGGCAAAAAAAGAATTTATGTTGTTTTTTGTTTTGGGGTTAATGATTGGATTAAATTTGTTCTTTTATAATCCATTTGCTCACGCGCAGCAAATTTCATCCTCAACCTCATCATTGTCAACGTCTTCCTCAACAACTATTCCCGCTAATTCCTCAGGTACAAATAATTTATCCACTTCTAGTATTAACTCCATTCCTACTCCAATTACTAATTCTTTTAATTACACACCTTTACCTACAAATGATGGAGGACCACAAAATGATATTTCAGAGTCGTCTCCTCTTACGGTTAACCGGTCAACTATCCAAGTCGATGATTGGGCTACATTTAGCGTGACTGTCAAAAACGTAGCTACTTATAATAAGATGATTCAGGCATTGTGTTTTGAAAGTACTGCAGGAAATTTTGGATGTGATTGGGGGATCAATTTAGCACCCGGCCAAACTTATACAGCCAATAACGTCGGAAGCTGGAATACTACCGGGATAGAGAATATTTGGGTTACCTGGACACAAGATGGAACAAATTGGTATCAGCCTCTGGGAGCGAACAAAGTTAGTGTGAATGTTATTTGATCTATTTATGTCTCATCGTTATAGTTCATTCTAAGCTTTGATTTACTTAATTATTTTTGAAGAAAATAATGATAGTTATAGTAAAAGATTATCTTAGGGTGGTAGTGTAATACATTAAATTGATAAATCTAATTATCTTCTATAGTTCTTATATCTCTCTTACTTGACTACGAATTATATTTTACTAATAAATATTATGATTATTCTGTTAATGAAACAGGAGGTGATAAAAAATGGCCAAGAACAAAAAAATAGAATCTAATTTGGATGAAAATGATTTGGATAATATTGATTATGATAATCCCATAGGAGAAGATGGTTTGAATTATTCACCAAAAGGTTCTAAAGGGGGACAAGCGGTTAGAAATTACGAGGAGACTGATTTTGTAAACGATCAGGATGTCATTAATGATAATCCAGACTTTAGAGAGGATAAGGGTAAAAATGTCAAGCGTTCATATAGAAAGTAAGTCTCAGGAATGCCTACCGCTAAGTAGGCAAAGGGTAAGTCTATTTAGCGGTAGGATTTTTATTTAACACAGCAAAATATGGTAAAAAAGCAAAAAAAGAGGTCAGGAATGCAATGCATGACTGTAAATTAAAAAATGGCAGTCAGAAAGTGAAAAATTCCCAACAATTAATTGCTATTGTATTATCTAAGGCCAGACAGGAGGGAGCGAAGGTACCTAAACATAAATAAATCTTTTATACGTAACATAAAAACATTTTGTATTGTTAAAAGTATTGTGTAAGTCTATACTTGAAACATGACTGTCTTAATCTTACATGGAGTTTCTGGATATGCCGGAATACATTGGCAAAAGTGGCTTCGTGATGAATTGGTTAATGAAGAATATCAGGTTATCATGCCTTCTCTACCTAAATCAGATCATCCAAACCGGAAAGAATGGTTACATGAAATTAAAACTGCAGTGAAGGATGTTAATATCTCTGAATTAATTATTGTTGGACACTCCTTGGGAGTACCGGCTGCATTAGATTTTTTGGAAGAGGTGGGAGGTAAAATTAAGGCTTTTATATCTGTCTCAGGTTTTTCTGATAATTATGGAAGTTCTATTAATAACTTTTTCATGAAAGAGAAAACAATAGATTTTATTAAAGTAAAAGAACATGTACAAAAATGTTTTGTGATTTATGCAGATGACGATCCACATGTTCCACAACACAATTTAAGATTATTGGCGAAGGATCTAAATGTTGATCCAATTGTAATTCCCCATGGAGGGCATTTTAATAGTGACACTATTTACAAAAAAGAGTTTCCTTTATTGTTGGATATTATTAATTCGATTCAATAAAAATTTTTCTCGAATGATATAATGCTAACATGATTATTAACGACAGAATATACGGTACGATTAATATAGAGAACAAGTTAATAATCGACTTAATAAATTCACAACCTCTTCAGCGTTTAAAAAAAATTAGCCAGGATGGAGCTGTTCACTTCATAGAACCGTTTAGAGATGAAACGAGATTTGAACATAGTGTAGGAGCATGGTATTTATCCAATAAGTTTAATCGTCCGCTTGAAGAACAGGTTGCCTCTCTTTTACATGATGTACCCCATACAGCTTTCTCTCATGTAATTGATTTTGTTATGCATGACGAAAATCATGAGTTTCATGATAAATTTACTAAACAAGTCATTCTTAATTCCGAAATTCCGGCTATCTGTCAAAGGCATGGGTTAAACATCGAAAAAGTTTTACATAAAGAACATTTTTACTTATTAGATAACAAATTACCTGATATTTCTGTGGATCGTTGGGATTACTTTATGCGTGATGGTTATACATTCGACCTTATTCCACTTGAAACGGTTAGATTATTTCTTAAGTCAATCAAAGAAGAGAAACAACGATTTTATTTTACAGATGTTAAAATTGCAAGTTTGTTCGCAATCATGTTTATGAATTCTTCTCGTTTGATTTGGCTTGATCCCACTTCTCATGGATCGTTCTTTCTCCTAGCAGAGTCGATTAAAATCGCCTTAAAGAAAGGGTACTTAACAGAAGATGATTTGTTTAAAACAGATGATTATGTCATGAAGAAATTAAAATCTGCCCATAATGACGATATTGATAACTATTTACTACGTTTAAAGCCAGGTAAGTATTTCCATTATTCCGGAGAAGAAAGTGCTGAATTTCTGGGTCCGAACAAACCCAGATTTGTTGATCCGTGGGTAAAAGTAAAGGGCAAATTAGTTCATTTATCAGATATTATTCCTGGATTAACAGAGTATTTTGAAGAATTTAGATTAAGACATCGATACTTGGGTGTAAGTCAAAATTAATAGGGTTAAGCTAACTTATATTTAAGATTATTTCTACGATTAAACAATTAAGATCAATCCCTACTAAATTAAACCTACCTGACTCTCCTTTTATACCTATACCTGAGATCTGATTAAACATATTACCTTAGTCAATTATATAAGTATGAATTAAATTACTGTACGTTTGGTAAGTTTTGGAAACCTTCAGTGCAGTTTCCAATGAAGTGGTGTTTTCGTCCTCTCCATTTTTACTTGATATTAGTAGGCCGAAATCTTATGGCCTTCTCATGGTTTGAATGGAATTATTTTAGCTTGATTATTTATATTTGAATAGTAACTTATATTGGACTGTTTTTTGTTTGATTCTCCTGTCGTGTTTATAGGTAATTCTTTTTTATTTATTTTTAATTCGTGTTGATAAGTTTTTTTCTGTATTAATCTAATCTTTCCATCAGAGCTTATTATGCGAACGAACGCATAATACATACCATTGTTTTCGTCTTCAAATTTTTGTTTTGCTTTATCTACATCTGTCTGATATATAGTACCTTTTCTGTCTAGTTGTGCAGCGATCAATCCCACCAGTCTGGTTTTACCTGCAAGAGCCTGACGTCCCATACTTAGTGCAGATTCCCAGTTAACTCCCAGATATGTTACTGTTATTCTTTTGTCCCAGCCATAACCATCATGTCCATCTGCTGCTGGAGCAGCGGCGGCGGCAGCCGTCAAAACTTTTGGTCTTGTAATACCTAACGCGTTTCCTCTTGGGACAATGCTCGCTTCTTCAATTTCACCTGCTGCAACTACGTGTTTGGCTTCATGATTGGCTGTATCCGAAGCCATAATAGTGGTTGGTAGCTCTATTTTAGCCTCAATGGTGACACCAGTAGTAAGAGTTTTACTGATAATATCTTGGTTTGGGGAAAATTTTAGTCTTTCCATAGCTGGAGTATATGCCCAAAACTGGCAAAAATCAATCTCAAGTGACAAAGTTACAGTCTTTTGCTGAACTAAAAAGCTGAGTATCTTTATATATCTATTGACAATATATCGAATTACGATATAGGAGATTCATGAGTAAACTTAGACAATTTTTAGAGCAAAATAATTCTTTAACTCCGGCTATTTTTTATATTTTGCTTTCACTGGTTACGCAGAATCGTCATGGATATGACATTTTGAAACAGATTGAAGCAGACTCTTATGGAAAAGTTAAATTGGGATTTGGTAGTTTATATGGCGCTATTAAGCGCATGTTGGAGGATAAAATGATTCGAGAGACTGACATCCATCTCTCCAAACGTAAATATTATTAGTTAACTGAAAAAAGTAGAGGTATATTTGCCAAAGAAATGAAAAGATTTCATGAGACAGTTGAGTTAGCAAAAAACACACTTTATTAATTAATATTTTTGACTTATTTTTCACTTAAATATGATACAAGGCCAATATCAGTACCAGAGAGGGCAGAGAAGTTATTCAGTTGTCTATTAATGTTTAATCCAAAAATATATAGAAGGCAATTTGAAAATCAAATGCATTTTCTCTTTAATAATTTATATTATGAAGAAATTGAAAAAATCTGTTGAATAAAGATAAGATTTTGCTAACGTCTTCCTTTTTCTGCACGCTTAATTAGTATCCTCCCAAGCCAATGATATTTGGAATGGAGACTGTTAAGATTAAAGTGGAATATCCTAGAGGAGTTGTAACTTCTATGCTCATGGTGCTGTAGGAAAAAAGTATAATTGTTATTGAAAGATTCTGGATATTAATAAAAGTAACTGATTTATTTAAAACGATATCATATGGAGTTCTGATTCTTTCGGTAGGCATATGTGATTTATATCTAATGCGGTTTAGTATGTCATTTGTAGTTTTCTGATTAGGGTATAATTAATAGATGATAAAAAAATATATAGAGGGTGAAGAGTTCTTATTTTTAGGTGAACAGCGTAAATTAATGTTTGGTAATTATAAATCAATCCATATTTTAAACAATTTTTTATTTTTTCCTCAATTTTTAAAGTTTAGAGTTCAAAAAGAACTAAAAGTCTGGTATTTGCAACAGTCATTACAACACATAAAAAAAAGAGTTGAGTATTATGCGTACAGAATGAATGTAAATTATGGGTCAGTATCAGTAGTTGACACAAAATCGAGATGGGGTGCATGTACACATGATAATCGCCTGCAATTTAATTGGCGGTTAATTATGGTACCCCCTGCAGTATTGGATTCTGTAGTCGTGCATGAATTAGCTCATACGATGGTAAAAAATCATTCACAAAACTTCTGGATACAAGTTAGGAAAGTAATGCCGGGCTATTCAGCACATAGAGCTTGGATAAATCATCACCAAGATGAATTAGTGATTTAAATTTGTAAAGATAGTTTGCATAACTAGTAATTTTTCATAGAAAGTATCAAAGTTCTTACCAAAAATTGGAAAGAGATGCTTTTCTTCCGGTGTGGGGATATAGGTATTTGTTATATGGCCGTTAGTCTTAGCAACGTATGTGCTAAGAGTATAATCAACTCGTTTGCAAATATGTTTAGTTAACTCTTCCAGATGTGGTAATTTTCCTGATCTTAGTATATTTGGACATGCTACATCAGATGTCCATTCTCTAATTTTAACTGCTTCTTGTTCTCTCGTATTAATCGTCCAATTACCTAATGAAACATGAATTGCGGGAGCAATAAGTTTTGTGTCAAATGCATGGCGTTCCGTAGAATAAACCGAGTCCAATTCACGTAACTTAATATCTATTCCTAACATTGGGATTAATTCGTTATCCGCGTTTTTTTCAGCAATAATTATATCCACACCTTTTCTTGTCATATCGGGTCTTTCAAGATCTGGAGGAGCAAAGTTAACTACCATATTATACTGTTTAAGCAGATTCTCTAAACAAATTTTTGTTGCCCATTCAGAAAAAAAAGCATTTGAGTCGTCCCGAACATCTAGTGGATCTGGAAGAATTAATCGTCGTATGCTCCGAACTTTTCCTAATCCACGATTATCAGTACTTTGATAGGTTATTGTAGGTGAATCTGTGGTCGAGCGGAAGGATTTAGGAGCACCATATTCTCTTCTAATATGCCCCAAAAATCTTTGTGCTCTTAATAACTCTGATTCGGCTATTGCCATGTGTCGTATCGATTAAATAACCCTAATCTAGAAGCGAGATAATAATTAAGGACAGAAAAATAGAGTAAGTATATACTAAAGATATTATAAGTTGAGGACGTATCACACTTAAGAATCATCTAAATAGATAATTCATTATATTCAAATTAACAATTTTTTTGCAAGATGAATTTTTAAATAAGTTTAAATATAAAAAATTACATTAAACTTACTCTGTATAACTTATGTTTTTTACTTTTACGGTGATATATTAAGGATGAGAATAACGTGATACGTAAGGAGTTGATTTCTTTTCTTACCACCTCTCAAGCACATATGTCATTTATAGATGCAATAAAGGATTTTCCCCTGGGTAAGATCAATAATACTCCTCCCAATGTGGCTTATTCTCCTTGGGATTTGCTGGAACATATTCGTCGTACTCAGAAAGATTTATTAGAATTTATGACAGCCAAGCATTATAAAGAATTAAATTGGCCGTAAGATTATTGGCCTACAAGAGATAAAAGATCTACGGCTAATGACTGGCAAAAAACAACAGTGGAATATGAAACTGATTTAAATAAAATTGTCGATTTATTAAACAAGGAAGATTTAGATCTGGAAGCTAAAGTTCCAAACGGTAACGGACAGACATTTTTACATGAAGTTCTTTTAGCAATTGATCACACATCATATCACATAGGTGAATTTGCCATATTGCGTCAAGTTATGGATACATGGCCAAAGAATCATGAATAGTTTATTATCCGAGACTTTTACGAAGAATACCAGCTTTTACTATAAGGTCTTGAAAATCTCCTCCTTTATTAAGATTTGTGTAGATTTTTGATGTCAGTTTTTGATGTTCTTTTTCTTCTTTAGTAACTGGTACCAAATCAATCTTTAAATATTTTTCTAATGCATCAATGTCATCAATAATTTCTCCCCAAACAGGAGAATTTTGTGTTAAGTCAGCTAGATTCTCCCTGTTTAAATATTTGCCTGCTCTTATAATATCTGCTTTAAAGTTTATATAATATCTATCTATTAAATTTTGTTTGCCAAGTGAATGAATAATTCGTAAGCCTCGACCAGTGCCTATTAATTCTGGCGGGATTCCAACTGAATAAAGCGCTCCTGTAAAACCAATAGCTCTGGGCAGAGAAACTTTTCCTAAACCTCTAGAATATCCAAACAGTCCGATGTGTTGTACTCTCTCTCGTCGTTTTGGTAGAAAAGAGGCAAGCTGGTTGATAACAGGTGCTATTTCTTCTACTGTTTTTCTATAATATGTCTCAAAAAAAGGGATGATGTGTTGAATTTCTTTCTCATCGACTTTGGGAACATCAACAGCAGCTTGTTTACTTAATAAAGTATCAAGTTTCTTAATACCAGAGATAACAAGATCTTTGGGGTAGTCGTAACGAAATCCTCCTTGGATAAGAACTGTTCTAATTCCTTTATATTCTCTAACAAAAGACTCAACATTATCTGGAGTTAATCCACCACGGAAAGGCAAAGCCGCAGTGCCAATAATTGGATAGAAAGGGATATCAAGTTGTTTGGTCAATTCTTTATATTTTGATAAAGCAATCTTTATAGCTAATACTGTAGGAACCAATCCTGAGTTGAGAGCTGGATCTGAGCGGGCTATGTAAGGACGCATATATTCAGGTTTACTTTTAAACATTTTCTTATATCCTTCAATATATTCCTTTAAAATCGTATCGGAATTAATAATTGTTTGTACCTGTTCGAATAAAGGTATTAATTCAATGTTATCCAATATGTTATTGTCTAATTTATATAATTTGTGTTTTAGACCACTAATTTCCTGGAATGCACTTTGTATGTCCAACATCTCTTCAGAAGTTTCAGTCATTGGGAGAATTACTTCAAAAAGAGGGGCGTGCACAAAACCAACTTTTTTAGCCATGGCTGCAGCACTTAATATTCCCAGAAAAGCTCTGCCCAGCCGGAATTCTGTTTCAACTTTAGGATTTGGTAAACGAAATGTTATAAATTTTTTTTCGCCAAGTGGATAACGTTTAAAAAAATCGAAATGCTCACCAAGCATTCTTTCCATAACCGATTCATCTACTAATTTTCCTTCCCAATCCCATTTATATTCATCTATTCCAAGTTCAGAAAACATTCTAAAACACTCTTCAGATTCAGCATGGACATCAATAAAGTGCTTATGGTACCAATATGGTTTATCCGCATGGTCTGGGTGCTGAGAGGCCATAGTGGAGGGAATTACTCTTTTAGGAACTTTCATATCAAATCAGAAATGAGTATAACAGAATATTTTTGAAATATAAATCTGAGTTTCTTGCATAATTCTTGCTTTACATTCAGTTATTATTTTTATATAAATGATAAGCTAGACTATGGCAAAAATTTATTACTTTTGTGGCCATGAGCAATTTCAACCTGAAGATTTAGTAAAACATGCAGTTCTTGCCGAGAATGTGGGATTTGATGGAGTTTTTGTTTCAGAACATTTTAATCCATGGGTGGATGATCAATCTGCAGCTGGTTTCGCTTTTTCAACTTTGGGAGCCATAGCAGTTTCAACCAAAAAGATAGATTTAATGACGGGTGTAGTAACTCCTCTATTTCGTTATCACCCGGCAGTTGTTGCTCAAGCTGCTGCGACTATTGACCGTTTATCTCATGGAAGGTTTATTTTAGGAGTGGGAACGGGAGAAGCAATTAATGAGGTTCCGCTTGGTTATACCTATCCAAATTATAAAGAGCGTTCAGCAAGAATGAAGGAAGCTCTTAGAATAATGAGAAAGTTGTTAGATGGAGAAGAACTAAACGAAAACGGTCAATTTTATAAAGCGGACAAGCTGAAACTATATAGTCCACCGTTGCATAAAGTCCCCATTTTATTAGCTGCGGGAGGGCATAAATCAGCATTACTGGCAGCTGAGTATTCAGATGGTTTAATATGCAGTGTAAAAAACGTTGAGGATACTTTGAACGAACTTGTTCAACCAGCAAGCGAGAAAGCAAGTGGATTAGGTAGAATAGGTTTTGGCTTAGTTGCCACTCATTGGAGTGTTTTTGCTGACGATAATCAAGAAGCATGGAATGCATTAGGTCCTTGGAGAGGTTTACGCGCGCCGCACAGAAGTACGATAGTTGAACCGAAATTATTACAAGAGGAAGCAGACGATTTGCCTAGGGAAGAAATCTTAAGCAAGTATTCTATTCTTTCATCAGCAGAGGATTATATAAAAGTATATTCTCCATTAATCACAAAGTTGACAGTCGATACAGTAGTTATTCAAACGACTTCTAATAATCGTCAGGAGGAACTTATTAAAATGTTGGGTACAAAAGTGTTACCTAGTTTAAAAGTTCTATGACAACTTCTTTAACAATCATTCCTATTAGAAATATTAAGAATATTAAATCTAAGGACTCGATAGCAGATATTATTTATTCTGCACTGCAAAAACAGGATCTTAATTTACAAGCTGGTGATATTATCGTTATTACACAAAAAATTATTTCCAAGGCAGAAGGTAGAATTATTAATTTGAAGACAATAATTCCTTCCGAATTTGCCAGACAAATTGCTATAAAAGCAAACAAAGATCCACGCCATATTGAGGTAGTTTTACAGCAAACTAAAAGGATAGTACGAATGGATCATAATGTATTAATTTGTGAAACCAAACAGGGATTCATCTGTGCCAATGCAGGTGTAGATGCTTCAAACTTAGACGACAGTGAAATACTATCTATTTTGCCAGAAGATCCTGATCGTTCAGCAGATGATATTCGAAAAAAACTTATTTACTTAAATGGACAACATCTTAAATTAGCTGTAATTATAACTGATACGTGGGGTAGGCCCTGGAGAGAAGGTCAAGTTAATAATGCGATAGGCGTTTCTGGTATGCAAGCGATCTGTGACTATCGGGGTAAGCAGGATACTAACGGACAATTTTTACAAGCAACCATTATAGCTGCGGCTGATGAACTGGCAGCTGCAGCTGAACTTGTGATGGGCAAAACAGAAAAAGTGCCAGTAGCACTTATAAGGGGATATAACTTTATATCAGCTAATAAAACAGGTCAAGATTTAATCCGTAGTGCGAATACCGATATGTTTCGTTAAATATTATGATTACAGTATTAGCAGGTGGTGTGGGTGCAGCGAGATTTTTACAGGGCGTTGTACAAGTAATTGATGAAGAAGATTTAATTGTCATCGGAAACACAGGCGATGATAAAGAATTCTATGGTCTGCATGTATCACCCGATTTAGACATTGTTACGTATACCTTAGCGGGAGTGGTTAATGAAACTACCGGCTGGGGGATAAAAAATGATACGTTTTGTACAATGGAACAGCTCACGAAGATGGGATATGCTGACTGGTTTAAAATCGGTGATAAAGATCTTGCCACCCATATTTTGCGTACTGACATATTGAAAAAAGGAAAAAGTTTAACTAAAGTTACTCAAATAATTTTAGACAATTATGGATTAAAGTTTAAGTTATTACCCATGAGTGATGATCCTGTTTCTACGTACATTTTAACTCCAAAAGGGAAAATCCATTTTCAAGAATATATGGTAAAAAACCAAACGGAAGATGAAGTACATGGAATCGAGTTTCTAGGTATAACAGCAGCAAAACCAGCTCCGGGTGTTTTGGATTCTATTATAAAAGCGGATAAAGTTCTCATAGCTCCAAGTAATCCCTTAGTAAGTATAGGTAGTATTTTAGCGGTTGAAGGGATCAAGGACGCATTAAAAAAAACTCAAGCCAAGGTGATAGCAGTTAGTCCGATTGTTGGAGGTATGACTATTAAAGGACCAGCGGACAAGATGATGAGGAGTATGGGTATGCAAGTTTCTGCAAACGGTGTGGCAGAGTATTATAAAGATTTTTTGGATACTATTGTCATTGATGAGAAAGATAAAGATCAAAAGGTTGATATTGAGAAAATGAATATAGAAGTTATAGTCACTAATACCATAATGAAAACATTGGACGTTAAAAGATCACTTGCGCAAAAGACAATAAAAATTGAATAATTAATATTTTTGGGAAGGAGGTGAAATTATGAAAATAGGGTTACAGATTAATCGTTTTACCTGGGAAGGGGGAAATAAAAATATTAGTAAGAAATTAGCTGAAATAGCAACTACTGCAGATAAAGCTGGTTTTTATAGTATTTGGGTGATGGATCATTTCTTTCAGATTCAGCATATAGGTGAACCGCAAGAGCCTATGTTGGAAGCATATACTACATTAGGTTATCTTGCTGGCTTAACAAAAAATACCAAATTAGGAACGATGGTAACTGGAGTAATTTATCGTCATCCAGCTTTGCTTATAAAAGCAGTCACTACTCTTGATGTCTTAAGTAACGGGAGAGCATATATGGGAATAGGCGCAGCCTGGAATGAGCAAGAATCCAATGCTTTAGGTTTCCCATTTCCTCCTTTGAAAGAAAGATTTGAGAGGCTGGAAGATACATTGCAAATGGCATTACAGATGTGGAAAGGAGATGATAAAGAATTTGTGGGTAGGCATGTGAATGCAAAGTGGCCCATGAATTACCCGCAAGCAATATCCAAACCTCATCCAACTATTCTGATTGGTGGTGGTGGTGAACAAAAAACCTTAAAATTAGTTGCGAAGTATGCTGATGCTTGTAATCTGTTTGCCAGATCGGGTGATGAGGAATTGAAACATAAGATAGATGTTCTAAAAAAACATTGTCAAGATGTAGGTCGTGATTTTAATGATATTGAGATTACAGTGCTTGAACAGATAAGACCGGAGAATGGGAAAGTAAATGTACAAGATGCAATCGAAAAGTGTAAGCATCTCAAAGAATTTGGGGTTTCACATGTTATCTTCGGCATTAGAAATGTTGAAGAGATTGAGCCTATCAGAATTTTTGGTGAAAAAATTATTCCGGCAGTACATAGCTTGTAAGTATATACATTCCTTTATGCCATACTTTAAAATAAGCGTGGCATAAAGGATGATATCTGTTGCCTTCTTAAAAGTATTCAGCTAAGATTGGGAATTAAGAATATGAATATTTTCTATATTGCCATGAATGCTCTGCTGCTTAAGCATCCAAATCTAAAGATTGATATTAAAATTGCGTATAATAAATTAAAAAATAAACCTGCTCCTAAAACGGTTGAGGAAGCTATGAAAATGTTTTATAAAGAAATGAGAATAAGTGGTGGAATATAAATAATTAGTATATGAATAAAGCAAGGTTTTTAAGTTTAAGTCATTGTAAAAAAAGAGGTAAGGCAAAATATTTCTACAACGCTAGATAATAATTACTTCCCTCATTCAGTTCTTGATAAGTATTTTTATCTATCCATCTATAATCCGTATGCTCGGAGCTAAGTTTTACCTCTCCTGAGACATAGTCACATATGTATCCTACAAGGAAGATTTCATCTTTAGCATATTTGCTAGTGCTCCAGTCATTAGTCCATACTGCAAACGGTGTCCCGACTTTAACTTCCAGGCTGGTCTCTTCACGTACCTCACGTTTTAACGCTTCTAGTAGATTTGTCTCTTCTTGGTTAATCTTACCTCCGGGAAAATCCAAGCCAATTTCAGCACGATCTGATGATGTAAGAATGAGTATTTGGTTACCTTTTTTTAAAAAAGCCTTTAGTCCTACATAGAAACGCTTTTCGTCTACCATATTAAGTATCTTAGCTTAAGAAATATAGTAAATTTCAGATATTAAATTAAAAGATGCAAATTTGCTTGATGAAGAAGGTAATTTAAGCTACAATTGAAGCTATGTCTTTTAAACCAATTGACCCAAAAGTTACTTTACCGGAATTAGAAGAAAAAACGCTTCAGTACTGGAAAGAAAATAGGACATTTGAAAAATCTGTCGAGCAGAGACCAATGAATAAACGCTGGACATTTTTGGATGGACCACCATTTGTTACGGGTATGCCTCATTATGGTTCTCTGCTTTCTAGTCTACCTAAAGACTTATTTGGCCGTTATTGGACAATGAAAGGTTATCATGTCAGAAGAGTCTGGGGGTGGGATGGACATGGTCTGCCTATTGAAAATAAAGTTGAAGGAGAATTAAATATTCAGCGCAAGAAAGATATAGAAGAAAAAATTGGCATAAAAGTCTTTATCAATCGTTGTCTTCATTATGTAAATCAAGTTTCGAGTGAATGGGAATGGTATGTAGATCATGTAGGGCGTTGGGTTGATTTTAAACATGCCTACAAAACATGGGATTTACCCTATATGGAATCAGTAATGTGGGTATTTAAGCAGATGTATGACAAGGGTTATATTTACAAGGGTTTGCGCGTTTCACTTTATTGTCCGCACTGCTCGACTCCCATCTCAAACTTTGAAGTGGCAATGGATGCAGATAATCATAAGGAGATGCCTGATTTGGCAGCAACATATAAGTATAAACTACTCGATGAGGATAATACATATATCTTAGCCTGGTCAACCACTCCCTGGAATAAAATTGTTACACCCGCTTTGGCGGTAAATCCTAAATTCACCTATGTTAAAGTCAGGCAGGGTAATGAATACTATATACTAGCCAAAACCACGTTGAAGATGCTTAAAAAAGAGCCAAAATATAAAGTTATAGAAGAAATAAAGGGTTCTAAGCTAGTTGGTAAGAGATTTGAGCCTCATTATGATTATTATAAGAAAAATATAAAAGCTGAAGAAAAAGCATTTCAAATTATTCCCGGAGATTTTGTGACCGCTGAAGAAGGGACAGGTGTGGTAACCATAGCAGCCTATGGAGAAGAAGATTTAGTGGTTATGAAAGAACAAAATGTACATATTGCCATGCACGTGGATGAAGAAGGCAATATTTTCCCAGATATTCCAAAATTTGGTGGGATGTATTATCTTAAAGCTAACAAGTTTGTGAATGAAGATTTACGTGAACGGGGTCTTATTTATCAGGAATTTGATTACAAACATGTCGTACCACTCTGCTGGCGTTGTCATACTCGTTTATATTACGCACCTCAAAATGCCTGGTATGTTGATGTGAAATCTTTAAAACCTTTAATGAAAGAAACCAACGAGCATGTAAACTGGTTCCCTCGTCATTTTAAATATGGAAGATTTTTGAAAAGCCTAGAATTTGCTCCTGACTGGAATATTTCCCGCAATCGTTATTGGGGAAGTCCTGTTCCTGTTTGGGAATGTGAATGTGGTGAACGATTCGTACCTGGTTCAATCAAAGAATTGGAAGAAGCTTCTGGACAAAAGATCACTTCGTTACATAAGCCTGAAATTGATGAAATAACAGTTAAATGTGGCAAGTGTGGTAAAACAATGCATAGAACACCTGAGGTTTTAGATAGTTGGATTGAAGCTGGTTCTGCTTCTTTTGCAGAAAGACATTTTCCTTTCAATAAATCTGAAAAACTGGAGAATTTTTTCCCTCCGGATTTTATTGCTGAGTATACCGGTCAGATTCGTGCCTGGTTTTATGTTTTACATGTCATTGGTGCTGCATTATATAAATCGGTTGCCTTTAAAAATGTATTAGTCGAAGGTGTAATCCTGGGTACAGATGGTAGAAAAATGAGTAAGAATTTCAAGAATTATCCTGATCCGAAAGAAATGCTGCAAAAGTATGGTGGAGATGCATTAAGGCTATATTTACTGGGTAGTCCAGTAATGGAAGGTGAAGATATTTTGATTTCCGAAGAACAATACCGCAACCAAGTTCGTGGAACATTGCTTATATTATTGAATACTTATAACTTTGTTGCTATGTATGCAGGAATTGATAAGTGGATATATCAAAAGAAAGAATTTACACCAACTAATATATTAGATAAAGATATTTTATGTGATTTGCAAATGCAGATTAGAAATATAACAATGGCGTTGGAAGATTATAATAGTGTTTTTGCAATAAGTGATATTAGAATATTTATTACAAGATTTTCTACCTGGTATATTCGTCGCAGTAGAGATAGAGTAGGTATAACTGCTAAAGATCAGAATGATAAAGAATCTTTTTATAGGACAGCAACATATGTGCTCATTACAATCTGTAAACTCATGGCGCCTATTACACCATTTATTTCAGAAGAGATTTACCGAAATATAACAGGAAATGAGTCTGTACATTTAACTGACTGGCCAAATTTTAATCATGATATTATGGATAAGTATTTAGTTGAGCATAATGAATTATTTATGGCACAACAAATAGTAGAAATGGCTTTAGCGAAAAGGAAAGAGTTGGGACTTAGAGTGCGTCAACCTCTTGCAAGTATTACCTTTGTGATACCAGAAAACTTCAAAGTAGGAAAATTTAGCAAAAATAAGAACAGATTTATAGACGAACTTTCAGTGGAAGCGAATAGAATTATTCTTGAGGAAGTTAATATTAAGAAAATAATATATAAGCATGATCCTGCTGCTAAAGAAGCTTATCTTGAATTGGACACAGTAATTACTCCTGATTTGAAAGCTGAAGGACAAGCCAGAGATATTGTCCGACAGATTCAAGAAGAAAGAAAGAAGCTGGGAACTAGGCTTGATGAAATGGTTAACGTCACTCTTACACAGTGGCCTGAGGATTTTACAGATTACATTAAACAAAATGCCTTAGTAGGGATTTTGGAAATAGGTGATAGTTTTGTGGTAAAAACAATTAGTTAATATTTTTTCTGTAGGGGTTGGGAATATAATGTTATGTTCCAATTACAACCACCTGCATGTTTAACTCCTGCTATGAAAAAACAGATTTTCTTTGTCGACTGGTGGCTATTTATCCCCATGCTTGTGTTATTAACGTTCAGCTTAATCATTATGTCTTCTATAAACGTATCGTTGTTTAAATCTCAGTTATTTTCTGCAGTTTTGGTAATTATTATTTTTTTTATTGTAGCTAATTTGTCTTTTGAGCGTCTAAAGTCATTTTCACTTCCTATATACATATTTTCTTTGATTGTTCTGGGAATCGTACTTCTTTTGGGTATTGAAAGTCATGGAGCAGTAAGATGGGTAAGTCTTTTTGGGGCGAGTATCCAATTCTCAGAGATTTGCAAACCTCTTTTGGTGTTAGCCATGGCAGCATTTCTTTCACAACATACCAATACAGAAGGTAAATATATGTTTTTAGTCTTAATTTTAATCTTACCGATCTTACTATTTATTTATCTGCAACCAGACTTGGGAGATGCCATTATTTATTTGGCGGTAACCTTATTTGTGCTGGTGATGTATGGTTATAGTCTGCGGTGGTTTTTGCTCGCAAGTTTACCAGTACTGGTTGCCTTGCCGCTTTTTTGGTCTAGACTACATGACTATCAGCGAGAGCGTATCTTGACCTTTTTACATCCAACCTCAGCAAGTACAGCGGCATCTTATAATTCAATACAAGCATTAATAGCAGTCGGTTCTGGGATGCTGTGGGGTAAAGGATTAAATGGGGGCACTCAATCAAGCTTGCGCTTCTTACCTGAAAGGCATAGTGACTTTATTTTTGCCACACTAACTGAAGAGTTGGGATTTATCGGTGGAGTAATAATAATTATGACGTACCTGGTTTTATTGTATCGTATATATATCCTTTTTAAATCTACAGATGATGCATACGCACGTCTGTTTCTATCTGGTGCATTCGCCCTTATTTTAATACATGTTTTCTTAAATATTGGTATGAACATAGGGTTAGTCCCAATTGTAGGAGTAACTCTACCATTTGTCTCATTTGGAGGCAGCTCTCTTATTGCCAATGGTATTCTTCTTGGCTTAGCTACTGCTCTGGCTAAGAATACGCGTAATAAGCAAGTCTTGGAAATTAGCTAGTAATTTGCTATAATTAAGCAACTATTTATGAAATACGCAGTTATTAGAACCGGTGGTAAGCAGTATAGAGTGTCTGAAGGTGAATCTTTGAAAGTTGAACATATCAGTCAGGAACCTAATTCTGAGTTTGCTTTCTCTGAAGTTTTATTGGTGAATCAGGAAGGTAAAGTAATATTAGGTACTCCTTTAGTAAGAGATGTTCCAGTTAAAGCTGTAGTGGTAACTCATCTTAAAGGTGATAAGATTAGAGTCTCCAAGTTTAAATCTAAAGTTCGCTATCGCAAGGTCATTGGTCATCGACAGTTTTTATCAGAGGTCAAAGTTATGAGTATTGGTAATACAAAACCAGAGAAAGTTGAAGAAAAGGAAACTAAGACAGCCAAACCTCGCATAAACAAAGGTAAAGCTGAGTAAAACTATTGACATTTGTGAAAAATTTGATTAAACTGAGTAAGTTTTCACAAGAAAAAATAAAATATGGCACATACAAAAGCACAAGGTTCAGTAAAAGGTAATAGAGATTCGATCGCTAAACGTTTGGGCGTGAAGAAATATGGTGGAGATGAAGTAATATCAGGTAATATAATTGTTCGGCAACGCGGTAGTCAATTCTTCCCTGGAGAGGGAGTAAAAATGGGTCATGATTTTACTTTGTACGCTGTAAAACAAGGTATCGTTAATTTTGCACAACATAAAGGTAAGCAAGTAGTTCAAATAATTCATGGAAAATAATAGCGTAATTGAGTTAGATATTAACCAGCTTCAATCTAATCCTTTGCAACCTCGGGGAGTTATTACTCAAGAGTCCCTTTCTGATTTAGTCGAATCAATTCGTGAACAGGGTGTTTTGCAGCCAATTGTAGTTGCTCAAACACCCGCAGGTTATCAAATAATAGCTGGTGAAAGAAGGTGGAGAGCTTCACGTTTGGCTGGTTTGACTAGAGTTCCCGTTGTAGTAAAAATAACCACTCCTCAGGGTATGTTAGAAATGGCAATTGTAGAGAATGTCCAGCGTGAAGATCTTAATCCAATCGAAAAGGCACTTGCATATAAGAGACTGATTGATGAGTTTGGTCTTGGTACAAATGAAGTTGCAAAAAGAGTTGGCAAAAGTGCTCCTGCAGTTTCGAATACTATCCGTTTGTTGTCGCTTCCAGATGCTATTAAGGATGCGTTGGTGGCCGGTGTAATCACTGAAGGACATGTACGACCTTTAATTTCTCTTGGGGATCAGAAACTGATGCTCGAAGTGTTTAAGAGAATTCTGCGTGAAAATGCTACAGTTCGTCAAACCGAAGAGATAGCAAGAAAAATAAAAGGTGAAGTTCAGAAAAAAGAACCTCATGAAGCAAAGGATAAATTATGGATTCCAGAACAGGATGCAATGGCTGAAGAAATTAAATCAAAATATGAGTTTAGCAAAGTAAAAATCGAACAATCTAGTAAATTAGCTAGAATTGTGATTGAAGTAAAAGGAGATTTGGAGAAGACAGGTGAAGCGGTTAAAAAAATTCATAAAATACTTCTGGAAGCTTAAGGTTTAAAATATCAGTATATACTTCTCACGCTCGTATTAGTTTTTAAATGGGTTAGTTATAAATTGCATTCTATTAGCTGGCCAATATACCAAGAAAGATTTACCGATAACCGCTCCGAAGCTTACATAACCCCATTCTCTCGAATCTGAGCTTTCTGGCCTATTATCACCCATAACGAAATAGTTTCCTTGAGGAACCGTTATAGTCACTCCTTCTCTCAGAAAGGCTCCTCCGTATGTTTTGACGGTAGGTTTAAGATAACTAGACTCATTATATAGTTTACCATTCTCATATACGTTACCATTTTTCAACATGATTGTATCACCTGGAAGACCTATTATCCGTTTAATATAATCTTTAGAAGGATCGTCAGGTGCAATAAACACAATGACATCTCCTCTTTTAAGTGGTGCTAGCTTAATTGAGATAATGCTTGTGAGAATATATTCTTTATCATGAAAATTTGGATACATAGATAAACCGCTAACTTGGAATGGTCTAAATATAAAAAGATATACCACAAGAAATATAGAAGCCGCAAGAAGGATTGTTTGAAAGCTATCGATCAGGAACGCCCATACCTTTTTGAAAATTTCCATTCTCATATTATCGAGAATAGGCATGCGTTTGTCAACCGTAAGAAAAATTGTTAAAATACTGTTTGATCGGGATTTGTAGCTCAGCTGGTTAGAGCGTTCGATTCACATTCGAAAGGTCAGAGGTTCGAATCCTCTCAAGTCCACTTAAATTAAAAATATAATCTACAACTTATCCTCTAACATATAAAATTGTGTTATTAGTCTTTTAGAACTTTTGCTATTATATGAATATTTGATTCTCCTAATAAAGGGATAGTGAGGTTATCCATGAAACTGACTAAGTCTCCAATTTGCCAACGTATAATGCGGACTAGTCTTCCGGCAACTGGGTTTGTAAAAAGGAAATTACGCAAAATGCCTTCATGTTTACTAATATGTATGACTTTAAAGCCATTCTTTTCTAATAAATCCTTCAAACTCTCTGTTGTATATCTTCTAATGTGTCCTACGTTAAGATCAAATTGTTTTAATAAACCCAATTTATATAATGGAGCCTTTTGAGAGGGTGTAGTAATTATAAGAACTGAATTTTTATTCATAAAGTTTTTTATTTTAAATAAAATCTCTTTTTCATTTTCCAGATGTTCAATAACTTCTGATAGAATAACTAAATCAAACTTCTCTTTGGATTTATAATTCGAAAAATTAGCGGAAATAAATTTTGTTTTTTTATCAAGTCCTAAAAAACGACTATTCACCTTAGCTAAAGCTACAGCTTTTTGGGAAATTTCAATTCCTGTTGTATTTATTCCTTTTGAGGCTAAGTAAAAATCTATTGTTCCAACTCCAGATCCAATATCTAAGACTTTTTTAGATGTTTTTATGTATGGGCGAATAGTTTTTAATATTTCTTTATATGTAAAGTTATTCTCGTCAATGATACGTTTTTGTAATCTTCTGTCTTTATGAAAGGTTTCATATAATTTATATTTTTGCGAACTATAAAATTTGGACACATAGCAATTATAACACCAGTATAATTAATCAGCTATAATATAAACATGAAAATTATATTTATTACTCGTTTATTTTACCCTCATATTGGAGGGGTAGAAAAGCATGTTTATAAGATTAGTAAAAATCTAATATCATACGGGCATCAAGTTACAATAATAACTGAAAATCATGGGTTTAAATCTGAAGAAAATCTAGATGGAATAAACATAATAAGAATTAATCAAGGCAAAGAAGACTGGTTTAAAAAATTTAGAATTTGGAAAGAGATTTGGAAATTAAAAAAAATTATATTAGATTCTGATGTGGTTCATTGTCACGATATATTTTTCTGGTATTTTCCCTTAAAAATATTGTATTTTAATAAACCTGTATACATAACTTTTCATGGTTATGAGGGCTATCCTTTAAAAAATAGAGCAGTTTTGGGAAGAAAACTGGCCGAAATATTATCTAAAGGCAATATATGCATAGGAAGTTTTATTCAAAGCTGGTATGGAACAAAACCTGACTACATATCGTATGGTGGCGCTGATATGATAAAGAATAAGAATATTAATAATAAATATTCTGCTTTTTTTATCGGAAGATTGAGTAACGACACAGGGATTAACACATACTTGTCAGCATATAAAGTTATCAGGAGTAGGTACTCAAAGTTTACACTTACTGTGGTAGGGGAAGGCCTATTAAAAAAACATATAGATTCATCAGTAAATTATATAGGTGTCAAGAGGGATCCGAAAAGTTATTACATAAATCATCATTACGCCTTTGTTTCTGGATACTTAACTATTTTAGAAGCATTAATTGCTAAACGTCCTGTTATTGCTGTATATGATAATCCGCTTAAAAAAGATTATTTGGAATTAACTCCATTTGCTAAATTTATTACTATTGTAAACAGCGATAATGAAATTATAGCTATAATTGAAAAATATTTAGCAAATCCAGAGTTGGAAAAGAAAAAAGTAGAACAAGGTTTCCTTTGGGCAAAAGATCAAACATGGGAAAGAGTTTCTGATTTATATTTACAATTATGGGGAAAGCAATGATGAAAACTACATTTATCTCCACGGTTTTTAATGAAGAAATTAATATCTTAAGTTTTTTAGAATCAATTGTGAATCAGTCCATATTACCTAATGAACTTATTATTGTTGATGGAGGATCAACTGATGGGACTTTAAGTATAATTAAACAATTCTCAATAGAACATAAAATTAAGATAATTATATTACAAAAAAAGGGCAATCGTTCTGTAGGAAGGAACTTAGCAATTGAAAACTCTAGAAACAATATTATATTATGCTCAGATGCAGGTTGTGTTCTAGATAAGAATTGGATCAAAAATATAACTAGACCATTTATAGATAAACACGTAGAAGTTGTGGCGGGATATTATAGAGGTAAGGCCAGTAATATTTTTGAGCAATGTGAAGTTCCGTATGTTCTGGTTATGCCGGATAAAATAGCTCCTGCAAACTTCTTGCCTGCTACAAGATCAATGGCGTTTAGAAAAAAAGTTTGGGAGGATTTAGGTGGATTCGATGAAAAACTTTCACATAATGAAGATTATGCATTTAGTAAAAAATTAATATTATACAAAAAGAACATAACATTCGTTAAATCAGCGATAGTTGAATGGATACCACCTACCAATATCTTTAAATTTATAAAAATGATTTTTAGATTCGCGCTTGGAGATGCGGAAGCAGGAATAATCCGTGTAAAAGTGATATTAATTTTCTTACGTTATTTGATTTTAGCCATATTAATAGTTTATCTGATTTTATATCATTCTTTATTTCTTTTCATATGGATAATGACTTGCTTTATAATATATTGTATATGGTCTATTTATAAAAACTATAGATATGTACTTGGAGTGCAAGCATTAATTATTTTGCCTCTATTACAAGGAATATCTGATATTTGTGTTATAGCTGGAACAGTGCTTGGTTCAATATCTTTACTAAAAAAGATTTTGGATAAACGCACTCTAAGCTCAATTATTTGATACAATAAACATATGGGATATACAAAACAGACCTTGTGGGGCGTATCCTGGACCGTCTCTTTGCAAGGAGTAACTAAAGTTCTAGGTTTAGCAAAAATATTGGTGTTAGCTAGATTTTTAACTCCTATTCAATTTGGGATATTTGGTATTGCATCTCTAATGTTAACGTTGCTCGAGACTTTAACAGAGACTGGTGTAAATGTATTTTTAGTCCAGGAGAGAGACGATATTAGCGTTCATCTGGATAGTGCATGGATTGTCTCTATTGGAAGAGGAATAATTATTAGTTTGGTATTGCTTTTATTTGCGCCTCTTATAGCAAATTTTTTTCATTCGCCCGCAGCAACAACCGTCATTTTAATACTTAGTATAGTACCCTTTTTAAGGGGTTTTATAAATCCTTCTGAAGTTATCTTTCAAAAAGAACTACAGTTCAATAAGGAATTTTACTTTCGAACAGGATTGTTGTTAATAGATGCAATAATAGCTATTTCACTTGCATTCATTACTCACTCCGTTCTTAGTATAGTTTTTGGTCAGGTATTCAGTGTATTTGCTGAAGTTATTATATCTTTTATTATATTTAAAGAAAAACCCAAGTTTAAAATCCATAAGCAGTATATTAGTAAAATATTCCATAGAGGTAAATGGATAACATTAGCAGGAGTTTTTAACTACTTTTTCTTAAATTTTGACGATTTTGTAGTAGGTAGGTTATTAAATGCTACGCAGCTAGGTTTTTATCAAATGGCCTATAGATTCTCAGTATACCCTATAATTCAGCTTTTCGATATGTTTGCAAAAGTGACATTACCTGTCTACGTAAAAATATCCGATGATCTGCATAGGTTAAGAAGAGCGTTTATAAGAACTTTAATAACTGTTATTTTAAGTGTTATATTTAGTTTGCTTATGTGGATAATTGCTCCTTTTGCAGTAAATATTATTCTAGGCTCAAGCTGGATTTCTATTGTACCAGTACTGAGAGTTCTACTATTCGTTGCTGTAATGAGAGGAATATTCGGATTGACCACAACACTGCTTTTTGCTTTAAAAAAGCAGGAGTATGTTACTTTAGTAACCCTAATAAACTTTTTAGCAATTGTTGTCTTTATCTTTCCTATGGTTACTCAATATGGAATAATTGGGGCTGCTTACGCGGTATTAATCGGATCATTAATTGGGATACTTCCACAAATTTATTATGTCCTCAAGGTTTTGTATTAATATATGGTACCTGATGTCTCAATTATAATCGTTCACTATAAAGTAAAAAAAATACTTTTCAATTGCATTTGGTCAATTCTTAAAGTAAAGTCAGACATAAAAGCTGAGATTATTGTAGTGGATAATGATGAAAAGAAGACAATTGGTCAAGAATTGATTAATAAGTTCCCATTTATAAAATATATAAAAAGTCCGGGAAATATAGGTTATGGTGCGGGGATGAATTTGGGAGCTAAAGATGCTAAAGGTAGATATTTGTATATTCTCAATCCAGATACCATTATTTTAAATAATAATATTAAAAATTTAGTTACTTTTTTAAATAAACATGATGAATATGCAATTGCAGCCCCACAGTTAATGAATAAACATTATCAAGTCTATGAACTTCAGGGGGTCAAGAAATTAACCTTTCTTAGAGCGATCTTTGTTTTAAGTTTTATTAACAAGTATTTTCCAAATAATTGGATTGCCGGCGATTACTGGCAAAAAAATTGGAATAAAAAACAAATAAAAAATGTTGATGTTGTGCCTGGTTCTGCATTCGTTATTAGAAGAAGTATTTATGAAAAAATAAAGGGTTTTGACGAGAAATTCTTTTTATATTTTGAAGAGTTTGATCTTTGTAATCGTGTTAAAAAGATGGGTTATAAAATTGCTATAGTCCCTGACAGTAAAATAATACATTTTTGGGGAAAATCCACTGCACCAAATTCCAAAACTGATTTAATATTTAAAAACAGCAGGCAGTATTATTTTACGAAGAATTACGGGTCAATTTTAAGTAAAATACTAGATTTTATGTTAAATATAACTCCCGTTAATATTATTTTGTTTTTTGTTTTAACATTAACCATTGGTATAAGACTATATAACTTACCTCATGAAATGTTCTTTATAGGAGATCAAGCTTGGTTTTATTTATCTGCTAAAAATATGATTGTTGATCATATAATCCCTTTGGTTGGTATTACTTCAAGTCATGTTTGGTTGCATCAAGGTCCCTTGTGGACTTATGTGCTGGCAATCGGGCTATTAATCTTTCACTTTAATCCTTTAGCAGGAGCTGCTATATCTGCACTGTCTGCTTTAGCAACATCTTACTTGCTTTATCGGATTGGTAATAATTTCTTTGGCTATCCTAGCGGTATCATTGCAGCTTTTTTTTATGCCACTTCTCCTTTGGGAATTATGTTTGACCGTATGCCTTATCATACTACTTTGATTCCTTTTGCAGTGTCTTTGTTAATATTTTTTATATTTAACTGGATAAATAACAAACCGGCCTATTTCCCCTGGGTATTGTTTATGTTATCTTTACTATATAATTTAGAAATATCTACTAGTTTGTTTTTTGCCATTGTTAGTGTTTTACTGGTTTATGGATACAAAAAAAATACAAAATGGTGGAAAAGCATTCAAAATAGTCACATTATATTAAAATCAATTGTATTATTAATCATACCTTTAGTGCCGATGTTAATTTATGATATTGGACATGGATTTCCTCAGACATTTGGATATATGGCCTGGATTATTTATAAAATACTACAGTTACTAAGTTTACATCATTCCGGTAACCCACTTAATTCTTTGACTTTTCTCTGGATTGCATACAACCAAGCTATTCTTCCAGGTTTGATTTATATTGCTGTAGTAATCTCTCTATTTAGTGGATTTTATTTGATTTATTCAGTATACAAATATCGAAATATATATTTAAATAGTACTATTTTTATATTATTGGTTTTATTAATAGGTTTTATAGGTGGAGGTGTGAACTCTCAAGCTTATCTACCAATGTTTTTACCTCTTATCTTTCTCTTAGAAGGATATATATTTGCGCAAGCATTTGTTAGACATAAAATATCTTCTTTTGTTATAACAGTTCTATTAATATTCTTAGGAGTATCAAATATTAAAACAGCTTTTTCAAAAATGCCATTTTACCCACAAATTTCATATGCAGACAGATTAATTTCTGCTAAAAGTATTATTAAACAATCAGGTGGAGAAAGCTATAGTTTGTTAGGTAAAGGCACTGGAAGTCAGTTCGCATCATTTACTATGAACATGCAATATTTAACATGGTGGTTAGGTAAACCAGAAAAAATGAAAAATAGTATTATAAAATTCGTAATTAGTGAAAATAAAACAATTAAAATCAACAAGGTGGTAAACTATTGATATGCAACAGGGTATTAGTGCAATTATTTTAACAAAAAATGAAGAACAAACATTTAAAAGATGCCTAGATTCAATTAAATGGTGCGACGAAGTTATCATAGTTGATGATTTTTCTACTGACAATACACTTGAGATAGCTAAAACTTATAACGCAAAAATAATTCAGCATTCTTTAAATAACGATTTTGCACAACAAAGGAACTTCGCTCTAACTCAGGCTAAAAATACATGGGTATTTTTTGTTGATGCTGATGAAGAAGTCACTTTATCCCTACAATATGAAATTACTAACCAGATTAATAATCAGTTTCTATCCTTTAATGGCTATTACCTAAAAAGAGTCGACTGTCTTTGGGGTAAAAAGCTCGAATTCGGCGAACTAGCTAACGTCTATATTCTTAGATTGGCAAAAAAAGACGCTGGATTATGGAGAAATAGGGTACATGAAGTATGGAAAATAAAAGGTAAAACAAATAAATTATCAAATGTATTATTTCATTACCCTCATCAGAATATTAGTGACTTTTTATCTGAAATAAATCATTATACAGATTTGCGCTCTAATGAACTATACCAAAACAATAAGAGAATTTATTCATGGCAAATTATAGTATTTCCTTTACTTAAATTTATTTACAATTATATTTTTAAAATGGGTTTTTTGGATGGTGTACCCGGCTTAATTGTGGCAGTCATGATGAGCTTCCATTCATATCTAGTAAGAAGCAAAGGATGGATACAGTATGAAAAAAATAAAGTATAATAAAATTTTTTATATAACTATCTTTATCATCTGGACTTTTTTCTGTTTGATCTTATATTATATAAACTTAATAGAAAGAGTGAAGGGAATAAATCTCATTCTAAAACACATTTAACTTCTAACAGCAATGATTTTATTCGGAATACTTTTAGGTTTTTTTACAGAATTAATTTACTTCTTGGGTATTTTCCATCTATATTATACAACAGTAATCATTACAATTACTGCTATATATTGGATAATAGGATTTTACTTTCTTTTTAATAAAAATACTTATCACTTTTACCACTTTAAAAATTTAGGAAAGTATTTCTCTAAGGTAGATTTTGTTATTTGTTTAATCTTATTTGCACTTTTTCTAGTTAACTTAATAGGCTCATTATCGCCTGAATTTGCGTTCGATGCCCTATGGTATCACCTTACCTTGCCGAAATTATATATATTACATCATGAAATATGGCATATCCCGGGAGGCTTGTTGTATTACAGTGATATGCCTAAGCTAGGAGAATTATTATATGTAGTCGCATTAAGTATCGGTAATGAGAATACAGCAAAGTTGATTCAGCTATTTGCTGGTGTTTTTGTATCCGGTGCAATTTTTCAGATCTCCAAAAAATATTTAAATAAGACTTATTCACTATTAGCAGTGCTTGTCTTCTATTCTAACTTAGTAGTTGCTTGGGAATCGACAACTGCCTATATCGATCTAATTAGAACAATTTTCGAAATAACCGCTTTATGGTCGTTTATTTACTATATAGAAAAACGTAATCTCAAAGATTTAATAGCTACATCTTTACTTGTTGGCTTTTCTATTATGTCCAAGCTAATCGCTCTTGGAACTTTAATTATCTTTGTTTTACTATTAAGTATTTTTTTAATTGAAGGAAAAGATAGGCATAAAGCTTTAAAAATTATTTTTTTTATCCTTATAAGTTTATTAGTTCCTTTACCATGGTTCATATTTTCATATATACATACTGGTAATCCGATATATCCCTTCTTTACATCAGTTTACCCTACAAGTATAAATATAAATTTGCTGAATCCTGTTAACTTTATAGTTGCACTAGTTAAGGAGTTAACCATGGCGGATGATCCTATATCGCCGATATATTTGATAACGATACCTATTCTTGTTTTATATTGGAAAAAAATTCCAAAAAGAGCCAAAGTTTTGATTTATTATTCAGTATTAGCTGTTTTAATATGGTATTTTACTCCCAGAACAGGAGGAGGGAGATTTTTGTTGCCTTATTTGCCTGTATTTTCAATACTTGTATCAAATTCATTACAGATATTAAGCTCAAAATATAGATCAGATAATATTATTAAAACTTTTTTGTTAATTGTTATATTTGCTTTATCATTTACCACAATTGTTTACAGGGGAGTTGCAAGTATTAGATATGTTCCCGTTGTTTTTGGACTCGAAACAAAACAGAACTTCTTAATGAAAAATCTTAACTTCTCATTTGGGGATTTCTATGATACAGATGGATATTTTGCAACTCATATAAAATCAAATGATAAGGTCCTTTTAATTGGATTCCATAATTTATATTATGTAGATTTCCCATTTATTGATTCAACTTGGTTAAAAAATCATGATAAATTTGACTATATTGCTACACAAAATGCCAGATTACCACAAAAATATCAAAGTTGGCATTTGGTTTATACTAACCAGTTTACGAAGGTTAATTTGTATAGAAAAGGTATTAACTAAAGTATTAGTTTGTCGCTTATAGAGCATTAGGCTATAATTTATTTATGATTAAACGTATTCTATTTGTATTTGTTTGCGTGGGCATGTTTTTGAACCAGGCTGGCAGGCTGGATTTTCAAAATGACATCTCATTAACAGTTCTTGATACTACTGTTGCAATCTATGTGTTTTATGGTGTACTTGCTAAGTATAAAGAACTAAAGAAAATAGTATTAAAACTACCGAAGGCTGTATTGTTTTTTTTGCTTGTCGTATTTGTATCATTAATATTTAATTTCAGAAACTATACGATTTTTCAAAATGTTGTCGCAGTACTTTATTTGATACGTTTTTTAACTTATTTGTTGGTTTTCTTTGTTACAACACTATTGTTTAAAAACTCAAAAGAAAAAAGTTTTGTATTACTTTCTTTGACACTTACTGGACTAAGCCTTGTACTTGCTGGATTTATTCAATATATATTTTATTCCAACTTACGAAATTTGTATTACGCAGGGTGGGATGATCATTTATATAGACTCTTCAGCTCTTTTTTTGACCCTAATTTTGCGGGTGCATATTTCACTTTATTGTTTACTTTTCTTCTTGGTATTTGGTTTATTTACAAGTCTAAAGTTAATAACTATTTCAGAGTTATGATTTTGTTTTTTTTACTAATTACTCTTTTTGCTATCTTTCTAACTTTCTCGCGTAGCGCTTTAGTCATGTTACTTGTATCTGTGTTTCTATTTTTTATATTCACTATGAGAAAACGTTATATATTTATTGTCTTAGGATGTTTAGTACTCATGCTTATCATTGTTGCACCGAAACAAAATATTGAAAATACTGATTACTTTAGAGTAGCTTCTGTAGAAGCTAGATTTGCCGCTATTGATAATGTAGTCTATGTAATTCAGCGAAATATCTTATTAGGTGTCGGATTTGATGCATACCGCTATGCTCAACATAACTACGGTTTAATTAAACATTCTTCGCAGGCTTCTATAATTAGTCATGCAAATGCCGGTACAGATAATAGTCTGTTATTTGTTTGGGCAACTACTGGTATATTTGGGTTTGCCAGTTTTATTTACATTATATTTCTTATCTTAAAAAATAGCTACAAATCAGCAAGACAAAATATCTTTTCCGCTGTATTTTTTGCTTCTTTTGCAGGAGTAATTATTGACTCTATGTTTATTAATAGTTTATTTTATCCAAGTATAATTTTATGGTTAAGCTCAGTAGCTTTTTTTGTGTTTAGGGATTAAAAGTAACTTTTCTTTGAACAGTTGTGGTGTTACCCGCCTGATCAGTCGACACAAATGTTATATGATTGTCCCCATTTTGCAAAGGAAAGTCATAAGTAAAGCTACCATCACTGTTAACAATTGCCCATGAACCATTAATTGTTACATTACAATTTGGGTCAGTATTTCCTTGAATATGTAGTGTTTGATTACTTGAGCCAGAAAAAGACTGATTATCCACAGGAGAGACAATATTTAGGGTAGGTCCTTTATTTAAATATGTAATATTTAAGACATTAGAATAAGAACTTTCTTTATTAGCGCCAGCATAAGCTTTAGTTTCTATCTGATTGCTCCCAGGAGTTAGACTTACGTTATTGAATGTAAACTTACCTTTGTTATCAGTAGTTTGTTGATCAACTATACTACCGTTAACGAATAACTTAACTTCTTGGTTTTTGGAGGCAATGCCTTTAACTGTCATAATAGCACTATTTGTAGCACTAAATGTATCATCTAATACGGGTGGTGCTACATAATTTATTCCATCTTGGGCAGGAGTAATGTTAGAGGGAGATTTAGAATTACCTAGATATAAAATATACTTAGTAAATAGTGGCAGTCCATAAATGGCCAAAAACAGTATTATCAAAATTGAACCCAATATACTAAAGAAGATAGTATGTTTTTTTTGCTCCTCTGAATGTCTTTTAATATGTGAAGCCATAATTTAAATTTGTATATTATCAATTATATTATAACTAATCAATTACACAACAAGCTTAAAAATAGCTGTAATGAGCCGAAGGTGGGATTCGGACCCACGACTTGCTCTTTACGAAAGAGCTACTCTACCCCTGAGTTACTTCGGCATCTTGCATATTTTAACATGAAGCAACAAAGAGGGTAAAGTGATTGAATTATCGGTTCTTACGGTATTTATTGGCGATTCGTAATTGCATAAGTGCCTTCTGTAGCTCTGATTCGACAATAATAAAGTCTTTTTCAGATAATTTCTCTTGCATCAATTTATCTGCACGTTCTTTAGCTTGTTGTGCTTTGGCTAATTCAATATCTTCTACACGAGCAGCGTAATCTGCCAATATTGAGACACTATTATTGCTAACTTCAATAAAACCGCCAAAAACTGCTATCATTTCCGACTTATCATTATTTTTTATGACAAGTTCTCCTGGTGCAATTTGTGAAACTAGCGGCATGTGTTCAGGCAAGACTCCTATAACACCAGCTGTGGTTGGAACTACTACTTCATCTACTTCTTCGTTAAATATTTCTTGTTCTGAAGTTAATATTTGCAGTTTCAATTTCATAACTTATAGAGTAGTTAACAAAAGGAAATATTTATTATTTTTTAATTGTTTTTTTGTAATTATCCAGAACGTCGTTGATATCTCCACGCATCAAGAAAGCTTGTTCTGGAATATCATCATGTTTTCCTTCCAGGACTTCTTTAAAGCTTTTAACAGTGTTTTCTACTTTGACATATTGACCAGGAGTGCCGGTAAAAATCTCGGCTACAAAGAAAGGCTGACTTAAGAACCTTTGAATTTTTCTGGCTCGAATAACAGTCTTTTTATCTTCATCTGATAACTCATCCATTCCTAAAATAGCAATTATATCTTGAAGTTCTTTATATCGCTGTAAAACTCGTTGTACACCACGAGCTACATCGTAATGTTCTTGACCCACTACATTGGGATCCAGAATACGCGATGTAGAGGTTAAAGGATCAATTGCAGGATATATACCTATTTCTACCAAAGCTCGGTCTAGGGTCAGTGTAGCATCTAAATGACCAAACACTGTTGCCGGTGCAGGGTCTGTATAGTCATCAGCCGGTACATAGACAGCTTGTACAGATGTAATGGACCCTTTTTTTGTAGATGTAATTCTTTCCTGTAAATTACCCATTTCAAAAGCAAGGGTGGGCTGATAACCAACAGCTGAAGGTAGTCTTCCCAGTAGAGCAGATACTTCAGAACCTGCCTGAGCAAAACGGAAAATATTGTCAATAAACAGTAATACGTCTTCTTTTTTTTGATCACGGAAATACTCTGCCATTGTCAGCGCAGTTAATGCGACTCGTAATCGGTTAGCTGGGGGTTCATTCATCTGACCAAACACCAATACAGTTTTATCCAACACTTTGGCCTCCTCCATTTCATAATACAAGCCAGTTCCTTCACGAGTTCTTTCTCCTACACCGGCGAAAACTGAATGTCCTTTATGCTCCTGTGCAATGTTACGGATTAATTCCTGGATGATAACTGTTTTGCCTGTACCCGCACCCCCAAATACCCCTGTCTTACCACCTTTAGTAAAGGGTGCGATTAAATCGATAACTTTAATTCCTGTTTCGAGGATCTGTGGTTTTGTCTCTTGCTCTATTAAGGCTGGAGCGGGTCTATGAATAGGTTCAAATTTAACCTTGTCTTCTTTGGATAATGGCTTTTTGCCATCAATTGGATCTCCCAATACATTAAACATTCTACCAAGGGTAGCTTCGCCAGTTGGAACGCTGATAGGAGCTCCGGTTCTTTCAACTTTCATACCACGGATCAAGCCTTCTGTTGGTCCAAGTGACAAGGCTTTTACTTCATTGTCGCTAATCAGGAAAGCTACTTCTAAAGTTAGAATTTGCTTATCAGGCAAGCGAATCAAGAGTGCTTCGTTTACTTTAGGCATATTTTCAGCAAAATAAATATCTACTACTGGGCCTTGAATCCGGATTATAGATCCTTCACTGAATAGTTTATTTTCGTTTTTAGTTGTTGTACTTTTTTGTATATTTGCCATAGTGTTTTTTATACCGCTGAGAAAGCAGATCCGGAAATATCCAATAAATCACTTGTAATTTTTTCTTGACGGGTCTTATTATACACTAATTTTAACTCTTCGATTATATCATTTGCGTTATCAGTGGCGTTTTTCATTGCTGTCATTCTGGCAGCCTGCTCGGCAGCATAACTCTCAGTCATTGCATGATAAATAGTCATCTCTATATACCTTCTAAGAATCCCTGGCAATATTTCCTCTGAACTAGGCTCAAAAAGACTTACCGGCTTTAATTTTTTTTCTTTAGATTCAAATTTATTTTTTACAGGCAGGAGTTGAACAATTTTACTAGTTTGAGTAAAGACATTAACAAATTGGGTAGTGAGAATATAGATATTATCAACTTTACCTTTCAAAAAGTAGTCATCTACCACTTCACTAATGGCTAATACCGCAGAATAAGGGGGTAGAATGTTGCCGAAAGGAAAAGAAGCTACAATCTCTTTTTTTGCTCTTAATACATAAGGCTCCATTTTTTTACCAATAGTGATAACTTGTATGTTCTTATCTCTTGTTTCCCGAACAAAAGTTCTTGATAAATTGGTGATCATCCCTCCACACAGGCCTTTATCCGGAGAAATTACGATATACATATCTATTTTACTATTATTTTCTTTCAAATATGATAATTTCTCTCCTGGCTCTACATTTTCTGCTATTGTTCTGGCAACTTCTAGTAATTTGTCTGAGTAAGGACGAGAAGAAAGAGCTGCTTCTTGGGCTTTTTTAAGTTTAGAAGTTGCAATCATATTCATAGCTCTCGTAGTTTTTGAGATGTTTTGTGCGGTCTTAATGCGTCTTTTGAGTTGTATCATGTTTGCCATAATTTAGTTTAAGGTCAAATATTTAAAGCGAAAAGTTAGATACTAAGCACTGAAGGTTTTTTTGAAGTCTTCAGTTACTTTTTTCATTAGCTCAAGAGTTTCTTTACTGGGTTTTTTACCTGTTGACAATTCATCAAGCAGTTTTTTTCCTTTTCTTTGCAAATACTCCAGATACTCACGTTCAAATCTTAGAACATCATCGGTCGGAATATCATCTGTAAAACCATTATTAACTGACCAGATTGACATAATTTGTAAAGGCTCAGAGAGTGGGTGATATTGTGCTTGTTTAAGTATTTCTACTGTTCTTTTCCCTTTTTCCAACTGTGCACGAGTTTCTGCATCGAGCTCACTCCCAAATTGTGCGAATGCAGCTAATTCTCTATACTGAGCTTGAGCAATGCGCAACATACCAATAACAGATTTCATCGCACTGGTTTGGGCTGCTCCTCCCACGCGTGATACTGAGTAACCTGCATTAATGGCAGGTCTAATACCATTATTAAACAAATCTGATTCGACGAAAATCTGACCATCAGTTATAGAAATAACATTAGTTGGAATATATGCCGAAATATCACCGGCTTGTGTTTCGATAATGGGAAGCGCTGTAATTGATCCGCCACCATTTTTCTTACTCAACTTGACTGCTCTTTCCAGCAATCGGGAATGCAGATAGAAAATATCGCCTGGATAAGCCTCTCGTCCTGCCGGGCGTCGCAGGACAAGTGATAGTTGTCTGTATGACCAAGCATGTTTTGTTAAATCATCATAAACAATTAAAACATCTCTGCCTTTGGCACAGAAATATTCTGCAATAGCCACTCCAGCAAAAGGAGATAAATATTGTAGAGCTACAGGTTCTGAAGCGCTTGCTGAAACTACAATAGAATAGGGAAGCGCACCATACTCATTCAGAACATTGATAACACGGGCTACAGTTGATTGTTTTTGTCCAATAGCTACATAGATGCATATAACAGGCTGCTGATCTTTAGGATGGTTTTTTTGATTAATAATTGTATCTATAGCAATTGCGGTTTTGCCCAGACCTCTGTCTCCAATGATAAGTTCACGTTGTCCACGACCGATGGGAATCATCGAATCAATAGCTTTGATGCCAGTTTTCAAAGGTGTATCTACTGATTCCCGCTCAATAACCCCTGGAGCAATTTTTTCCAGAGGCATTAAAGTTCCTTTTTTAATTTCTGGTTTACCGTCAAGCGGTTGTCCAATTGGGTTTATCACTCTACCTAAAATACTATCGTGAACGTTTATACTCAATATTCTGCCAGTTCTTTTGACACTCGAACCTTCTTCTATAGAATCTCCGTCTCCTAAAACTATAATAGATGCATAATCCTCATCTAAGCCCAAAATCATTCCCATTACTCCATTTGCAAACTCAACTTCTTCTCCTATACCTGCCTGTGAAAGTCCAGTAGCTGTGATAACTCCATCGGTATTTTTTTCTACATTACCGACATTCTGAACTTTAATATCGGATGAGAAATCCATTAAGTTCTTTTCTAATTGTTGTAAAATTAACTCATCATTTATATTAGTTGTATTACTCATATTTATTTTTAATCATTTGTATCGTAAAAGTGTCCGATCAATCTCTCAATTTTACCTTGTAACGTAAAATCATACAAGAGGTCGTTATTAACTATCTTTATACCAGCTAATAAATCTTTATTTAAAGTATAGACAATTTTTTTATTAGGAAAACGTATCTGTAAGGCATTTTTAACCTTCTCATCATCTGTAATAGGCATACTCACAAACAAGGTGTTTTCCTGATCCAGAATTTTCAAGGCTCGTAAGTATGAACGCAAGTCTTTACGTTTAAGCTTACTCGAGACAATTTTAATTTTATTTTCGTTCAAACTATTATTATCAAAACTTGCTTTAGCCAATTGTTTAATTAATTTTATCTTCATATTATTTAAGTTTATTCAGGTATTGCAAACTATTCTTGAGTGCTTCTTTTTGTTGTTCAGGCGATAGAATATTTTTCAAAGATTGTTTTACAACCTCTTCAACAATTTGACCTATTTTTTTCAGTAATTTCTCTTCAGCTTTAAGAGCTTCTCGTTTTACAGCTTCTTCACCTTCTTTTATAATAATTGCTGACTGTTTTTTGGCTTTTTCTTGTGCTTCTTCTATAGTTAAACTGGCTTCTTTTCTGGCGCTATCCAAAATACTTCTTGCTTCATCTCTAGCTTGTTTAACAATTAATTTTGTTTCCTCCTCAGCCGTTTTTAATGATTCTTCTCCTTTTTTTGCATCATCGAGGCCTTTTTTAATAATTTCTTCCCGTTTTTTTATAATATTGAATACTGGTTTATAAACAAACCTTTTTAATAAATATAAAATTAGTAAAAAATTAACAACCTGCGCAACAAGCAGATACCAATTGATACCAAATGTTTGTAAAATTGTTCCCATATTATTTTAATTTCTCGCATACTTACCCGCGTCAATAATGTTTATCTAACGGGTAAGGCGACTCTTATTTAAGGAAGGCAAAGACCAAACCATAAATAGCGATAGCTTCTGCGAAAGCCATGGCAACAAGCATGATTGGAATAATACGGCCACTGGCTTCGGGATTGCGTCCGATAGCTTCTACTGCTTTTGCACCAATAAGACCGATACCAATACCAGGACCAATACCCGCGACTGCGGCAATAATTCCGCCCGTAATAGTAAATGTCATTTTGTGAATTTCACCCCCTTTAGGTTATATAAATTAACTTTCATATAATTTTACTTACATTCTTATTTTTCTCTAGTTTATTTTTTTCACAGCTACTTATGTGGCTCCGATCCATGTGCCGGAGTTGTCATGATTGCCATAAAGGCCATAGTCAGCATGGCAAAAACTGCTGCTTGAATTGTACCAACAAACAATTCATACAACAAGACTGGAATTGGCAGGAAAAAAGCAAAAACCCCGGTTACTGAAGAAAGAAACACACTTCCAACAAAAATATTTCCATATAAACGGAAGGAAAAAGATATAATTTTAGTAAATTCTGAAACTAATTCCAATAATCCTGTATAAAGGTTTAATGGATTCCAGGAGAAAAATCTTCCCAAATAGCTTTTAAGACCCAAATACTTGATACTCATTCCATGGGTTATGCTTAAAGAAACAAGAGCCAAAGCTAATGTTGTATTTAAATCTGTAGAGGTGCTACGAAAAAGTGGAATAAAAGTATTACCATGGTAAAAGCCGAAAGCGCCCAAAACAGGAATTAACTCAGTCCAGTTAGCAAAGGCAATGAAGAAGAAAAAGGTCATAACATAAGGGAATATCTGGCGAACATGTTTATTTGAAACAGTTTCAGTTAGATCGTAAAACATTTCAATTATAATTTCCACAATATTCTGAAATATTCCAGGAATTAATTGAGACTTTTTATGGACAAAGTAACAAACTGTAATTAAAAGAATGTCTACTAGAAGGGTATTAGTTAGAGTATTCGTTATTTGAATACCCCCAATACTAAACAAAGTTTCTGGAGATAATGATATATTCATATTAACTAGGCTACTTCTTGTTCATTAAAAAACGTCAGCCTTTCTGATTGACGTTTATCTGTCACTAAGTTTAATAACTCAAAATATAATTGCTGAGTTAATTAAATTGACACAATGATCTAATTTTAGTGTGTATTTGAGCGTAAGTCAAGCATTTTATCCAAACTAATGATACGATCCGCAATTATTGATATTTTTTCATCACGATTACTTAGTTTACCCTGAATAACTACTACGTTATCAATATACAGGGAAGTTTTGTATTGATCGAATACTTTTGGGAAAACTACAACTTCAATACTAATTCCTTTTTCATCGGTTAGGTTTAAGAATGCCATCTCTGCATTAGATTTCTTTGTAAAAAATCTTTTGACGTTATCAAGTATACCCCCAATAGTAACTATGGTGCCTTCGTCTTCACCTTCTAAAAGTTCCAGTTCATGAGAAATGTGGTTATGTACCTTTTGTAAGTTTTCCTTTTGGGGGTGTGAGGTCAAGTAAAAACCCAAAAATTCTTTTTCAAAGGCGAGTTTTTCTTTTTGAGTAAAATCGTCTATACCATTATCATCATTTTTAGTATGGTTTCTGATTTCTGAGGATTCAAACAAGTCTCCAAAAAAAGAGCCTTGACCCTCGGAATTTTGTTTTCTTACCTCATTTGCTTTACTTACTGCATCTGGCATATAAATTAACATGGCTGCACGGTTACCAAAATGATCAAATGTACCAGCTTTTAACAGGCTTTCTAAGGTTTTTTTATTTACTGCGCTTAGATTTACGCGATTACAAAAATCCTGTAGACTGATAAATGGGCTGCTTTTTCTTGCCTTAAGTATACTTTCAATTGCTGCACTACCTACGTTTTTAATGGCCGTTAAGCCGAAGCGGACTTTAGTATTTGCTTCTATCGAAAAATCGGCCTGTGATTTATTAATATCTGGAGGTAAAACTTCTACGTTTAGTCTTTTACATTCTGCGACTGCTTGGGAAATTTTTTCATTCTTAGCAGGACCTGTAGTACCTCGAGATTCAGCAGTTAATAATGCCGTCATGAATTCAACCGGATAATGAGCCTTCAAGTATGCAGTACGATAGGCAATAATGGCATAACATGCTGCGTGGGCTTTATTGAAACCGTAACCTGCAAAGGGGGCAATAATTTCAAATAGCTCATCTGCTTTTTTCTCCGTAATACCATTTTTCCTGCAGCCATTGATGAATAACTCTTTCTGTTTTTTCATTTCGGCAGGAATTTTCTTACCCATCGCTTTACGGAACTTATCGGCATCCAGCCATGTATATCCAGCCAGTTTAATTACCGTGAGTAAAACATCATCTTGAAAAGTCAGCACTCCATAAGATTCTTTTAAAATATCTTCTAATCCAGGATAAGGATAGGTGATTAAAGCTGGGTTGTTTTTTCGTTTAATAAAATCCGGAATATTAGCCATGGGACCAGGACGATATAAGGCATTCATAGCCTGAAGATCAAATATGGAAGTAGGTTTAAGTTCTTTAATATATCTTCTCATACCTGCAGATTCAAACTGGAATATGCCTGTAGTCTCTCCCTGTGAAAGCAACTCATAAGTTTTTTTGTCTTCTAATGGTAAGGTAGAGATATCTATTTCGACTCCCTGATTGGATTTAATAAATTTTAAAGCTTCTTCGATAATGGTTAAGTTGCGAAGACCTAAAAAGTCCATTTTTAAGAGTCCTACCCCGTCCTCGCCAACAGTATACATATCATATTGTGTAACGACTTTATCGCCGTTGGTTTCTCTTTGCAGTGGTACATATTCAGTTAGTGGTTTATCTGCAATTACAACTCCTGCTGCATGTACGGATGCGTGACGAGCTACTCCTTCAAGTTTAGTTGCCAGATCTAACAAACGTTTAGTTTCTGGTTCTGATTCATAAGCACGTTTTAGATCAGGACTTTGTGACAAGGCGTTTTCGATTGTCATGGCATGTCCTTGCCAGCCTGGAGGAATCATTTTGGCGATACGATCAGGTACAGCGTATGGCATACCCAGTACACGTCCAACATCGCGAACAGAACCTCGGGCTTCCATAGTCCCAAAGGTGATAATTTGAGCAACCTTATCCTCTCCGTATTTCTGAGTAACATAAGCAATTACCTCATCACGACGCACGTCTGCAAAGTCCAGATCAATATCAGGAGCAGAGGGCCGTAGAGGATTTAAAAATCTCTCGAATGGCAATTTAAAATAAAAAGGATCAACGTCTGTAATATTGAGAATGTATGCTACCACAGAACCAGCAGCAGAACCGCGACCTGGTCCTACTGAGATTCCATGATCCTTGGCCCAGTTGACAAAGTCTTGTACGGTTAAGAAGTAGGTCTCATAGCCTTTAGTAAAAATAATATCCAGTTCATAATCGACTCTTTTTTTAATCTCTTCTGTTACTTCTGAATAGCGTTTGTGAATTCTTTCGTCAATCAGATATTTAAGATACTCTTTAGTAGTATAGTTTTGTGGCACTGCAAACTTCGGCATGATCCATTTACCCAATGTTATTTCAACATTGCAACGCTCTGCAATTTTGACTGTGTTTTCCACCGCATCTGGTATATCAATGAAGGCATTTTCCATTTCTTCGGCAGATTTGATATAAAAGTCAGGTGAGGAGACCATCGAAAGTTTGCGGTTTTTATCCAGTAGAGTCTGTTGAGTCTGAATGCAAAGTAGAACTTCCTGTGCTTCTGCGTCACCTTTACGGGTATAGTGATTATCATTAGTAGCTACTAAAGGAATGCCGAGTTTCTTTGACAAAGTAATCAATTTCCTATTCGCTTCAGCCTGAGGAGGTACGTCGATGTGCCTTTGAATTTCTAGATAAAAATTATTTTGGCCAAAAATCTGATTCAGTTTTTTAGCACGTTTCTCTCCTTCTTCATCATCTCCCGTCAGCATTGGTTCCACGACAAATCCATTGACGCAGGCTGACAGACAAATTAATCCTTCATGATATTTTTCCAGGAGTTCCAGATCGGTGCGGGGTTTGTAGTAGTAACCCTCAAGGTAGGAGACTGAAACAATTTTCATCAGGTTTTTATACCCTGTATTATTTTCGGCCAGAAGAACTAAATGATTATATTCATTATCAATACCGGCTTCTTTATCATGCAATGAACGTTTAGCGACATATATTTCACACCCTATAATCGGTTTTATATTCACAGCTTTGCAAGCCATATAAAATTTTATTACTCCATACATGCTTCCATGATCAGTGATTGCTAAAGCAGGCATACCCAGTTCTTTGGCATAAGCTGCCATATTTTTTATTTTTGAGAGTCCATCTAGTAAAGAGAATTCGGAATGATTGTGCAGGTGAACAAACGAGGCCATAGAATTATTATAGCATTATACTTGGCTAAGTAAATTAAGCTTATCTGCTGAAAGCGGGATTTTTTTCCTTTAATGCTTCATTGTCTTTTCTCATATTTGTATCAGCTTCATTTATTGCCATTTCTAATGCAGCTCCGGATGGTACTGTTAGCTTAACTTGAGATACACCAATACTCATACTTATAGGGATACTTGCCAAATCAACAGCAGGATCAATCAAGGGTTTGTTATCTTCTCCCATTACTGTTTTAGCTATTTCAAGTAGATCTTGCATAAGCTGTGATGTTTCATTATTCCGAAAACCAATCATTCTAGTTAGTGCATCTTGAGCATTCATATTCAAAAAAAGGATGAGATATTCATCTCCTTGTTTATGTGCCACCACATCTCCTTTTCTTACACAGACGCTCAAATAGTCAGCGACAGCTCTAATAACCAGGTCACCTATATTATGATGTAGTACATCATTTACTTTCTTAAATCCAGCTAGATCAACAAAGGCTACAGAGATAGGTTGAGGATTTTCTAATTTATTATTTGCGTCTAGTACTCTTTTGGCAACCTCATAGAATCCTCTACTATTTATTGTGTCTGCCTTTTCACTCAGCATACTATTTGTTTTCAACTGCTGGTTTTTCTGTCTCAGACTGGAAATTATATCACCTAGTGTCCGAATAGCTGTTTTTTCGTTAATGTGTCCAGTTTTAAGTAAATCAAAAACTGTTCTTACTTCAGAATAACTAGCTTGAGTAATCTCATCTTTTGAACGGGCTTTTAATTCATCAAGAAAGCTGTCTGTAATCTGTTTGAGAGCAGAATTTCTATCTCTAGATACTTCAGGATTCTCTGACATATCTGGATTTGCTGGATTTGAGCGTCTTTCGTTTGAATCTTTGGATCCTTGAGATGTCTCAACACCTGGGATGGTATCAGTTTTTTGATCCATATTTATACAAGATTATTTTTAGCCGTTCTTTTATCATCTGTGCGTCAACTTTTTTCTTAATTTGGCGCATAACCTGACCAACAAGAAACATGATAACAGTTTCTTTGCCGGATTTGTAGTCGGCAACGGCCTTTTCGTTGGCAGTTAAGACAGACGTAATGATATTATTTAGTTCATTCTCATCTATCTGCTTAACTCTGGTTGATTCCATGATTCTTTTAATTAAATCAGCTGGCAAAAGCTGTTCAACATCTACTTTGCCATTGATCAAGTGATTGGCAACTTGTTTGGGGGTCAACTTGTGCTTAGCTGCTACTTGAGCCGCTTCTTCAAAATAGTCAGCCATGATTTTCTCACGAGTTAATATTTCTGCATCATATTCAGTGAGTTGGTAGTCTTTTACAAACCTCATTTGTTTTGTTTCTTGTAGTTCTGGCAGTTTTTCTTTCAATTGTTCAATCTGATTTTTTGAATAAATAATTGGTGGAATGTCAGGTTCTGGGAAATAACGGTAATCATTTGCTTCTTCTTTGACACGCTGGGAAACAGTTGCATTCTTAAATTCATTCCAGCCGCGCGTCTCCTGTACAGGAGTCTTACCGGACTCAAGAATTTCCTGCTGTCTCTTAATTTCAAATTTAATGGCCTTATCAACGAAACTGAAAGAATTGATATTTTTTACTTCGACTTTATATTTAGGTAATCCGTCATCACCTTGGAGTTGGAGCGAGATATTAGGTTCAAGTCTCATATTTCCCTTCTCCATATCAGCATTGGACACTTCAAGGTAACGTACTATGGTTTGTAACTTTTTCAAATACTCAACGACGTCATTGGCATCATGAAAATCAGGTTCTGTGACTATTTCCACTAATGGAACACCGGAACGGTTAAAATCAATTAAACTGAAACTTTCACCTTTAATATCTTCGTGGATTAATTTACCCGTATCTTCTTCCATATGCACTCGACGGATTCTGATTTTACCTTTTTTCAGCTGGACAAAGCCATTTTCACCAAAGGGTAAGTCATACTGGCTGGTTTGAAACCCTTTAGCCAAATCAGGGTAAAAATAGTTTTTTCGATCAAATTTGGAGAACTGGTTTATTTTGCAGTTTAAAGCCTGACCAATCATAATGCACCATTCAATTGCCTGTCGGTTTGGTACAGGCAAAGCACCTGGTAAACCTAAACAGATAGGGCAAGTATGACTATTGGGTTGATGTCCGAAATAGTCGGCAGAACAGCTGCAAAACATTTTGGAATTTGTTTTTAGTTCTACGTGAACCTCTAAGCCTATAATAGGAGTGTATTTGTTATTCATTTAGTTTTGGAGCCTCCTTCCAGAACTGGGTTTCCTGCTCATAAGCATAACCAATCTTAAACAGTTTGTCTTCGGAAAAATGTGGACCGAGAATTTGTATACCGCTTGGAAGTCCATTTATAAAGCCAGCAGGCACGGCTAAGCCTGGTAGTCCGGCAATATTGGCTGTGACTGTAAAGATGTCTGAGAGATACATGGCTAGAGGATCATCTGTTTTAGCTCCTATTTTCCAGGGTGGAGTGGGCGAAACAGGAGCCACAATGGCATCAACTTGCTCAAAAGCTTTCCTGAAGTCATCCACAATCAGAGTACGAACCTGCTGGGCTTTTTTATAATATGCATCATAGTACCCAGCTGAAAGAACGTATGTGCCTAGCATAATACGTCGCTTGGCTTCATCTCCGAAATATGACCTATCATTACCATAACGAATCCCGTCATAGCGGCCTAAATTGGATGATACTTCTGCGGTCTGGATAATATAGTACACGGCAATGGCTGACTGTGAATAGGGAAGTGTGATGTCAATCACGTTCGCTCCCCGAGAAATTAGCACTTTTAGAGCATCATCTGCTAATTTATGCATGTTTTTATCCAGTCCTTGTGCGTAATATTCTTTTGGAACGCCAATTCTGATACCCTTAAGATCGTACCCTAAAAATTCATTATAATTTGGCACACTATGGTTTGGGGTAGTAGCATCCAGAGGATCATGACCGGCTGTGATACCCAAAACTAGGGCACTATCAGCTACCGTTTTTGTGAAATGACCGATAGAATCCAGGGAGGAGGCCATTGCAACTATGCCATACCGGCTGACGCGGCCATAGGTAGGTTTCAAACCTACAACATTACAAAAGCTGGCTGGTAAACGGATGGATCCACCAGTATCAGTTCCTGTGGCCATTAGGCTCATTCCCGAAGTTACTGCTACAGGTGAACCGCTTGATGAACCGCCAGGCACGTATTCAAGGTTATATGGGTTCTTGGTTGGGTCAAAATCAGAGTTTTCACCACTGGAGCCATGCGCCCAGGCATCGCAATTAGTTTTACCTACAATTACACCCCCGGCTTCTTTGAGCCTAGTAACTACTGTGGCATCGTATTGAGGAACATAGTTATCAAGCACACGTGAGGCTGCGGTCGTGCGTATACCCTTGGTAGAGAATAAGTCTTTCAAGGCAATCGGGATACCCAGTAGAGGTTTGTCTTCTCCTTGAGTTATGAGCTTGTCTGCATGTCCAGCGGCATCCAAAGCTTCGTTCTCAGTAACAGTAATAAAGGCATTAAGATTATTATCCTGTAGTTTTATTTGATCTAACGCGGCTTGTGTCAATTCTACAGCTGAAAATTGTTTGTTTTTCAATCCTTCTTTTGCCTCTGTAATAGTTAAATTACGTAAATTCATATCTCTGATTTTGTGTTTATACAGTATGTATCTTTAATAAAGAAATCGACCCCATCTGATTCTAGAAGAAAATAGGCTGAATTTGCTATCGCTTGAAAGCTGGATTTATAGCTTAAAACTCCTAAATGAATCAGAAAGGCACGCATGATGCCTCCGTGAGTACCAACTAAGATAGTCTTGCCCGGATGAGTAATGGCTGTTTCGCGAATAAAAGTGATTAGGCGATTGCAGATCTCTTCGTCAGTTTCGGCATTTTTACCAGATCTAGCTACTCGTTGTTTATCGTAAGAAAGTGTTTGGAATAATTCATCGAACGTTTTTAGTGCAGAATAACTCTTTCCTTCATTCTCGCCAAAATGTCTTTCCCGCAGCAGCTGAGTCGTTTGAACTTCCAATTTGTGTTCCAATGCGATAATCTCCGTTGTTTCTTTGGCACGCAATAAATCAGATGAAAAGGCCAGATCGAATTTAACATTTTTTAACTTACCGGCTGTTTCCTTGACTTGTTGCCTCCCAATGTTATTTAAAGGAATGTCCATCTGACCCTGCAATAATTGTTGAACATTTCCATCAGTCTGTCCATGACGGACAATATAAAACTTTGTTAGGTTGTTATTCATTATCCAAAATTCCTTTCACTTGATATAGACCATTATGCTTTGATTTAGCATTAGCTAGTGCTTCTTCCTGGGTTAATGATTGTTTGGCAATATCTTCGCGCATAACGTTTTCTAAGCCAGTGACCTGACTGGTTTCATTAACTCCCGTAGTGTCAATCTTTTGTAAATGATCAACATACTGCAAAACTTCAGACAACTGAGTTTCAAATTTATTTATATCTTCATCAGTAATTTTTAAATTAGCCAGTTTAGCCACGTGTTTAACGTTTATTTTCATAAGATTTTTTGTTCTTTTAACATTTGGATCGTATATGATGTAAATGTTGAAATTTTCTCAGGGAGTTCGCTGACATCTACCCAGCGAAAATTAGAATGATCGGGGCTTAATCGAACCTGTTGTTGATTATCTTCCATTTCACACAAAAACGCAATTCTAACAACTTGTTTCATGTGCGTATCTTTAAAGCTGCTATGAACAGAGACGGGTTTAATACAATATACGTTCAATTCAGTTTCTTCTCTAACTTCTCGAACGGCACCTATCGTAGCCTGTTCTTTTAATTCCAAATTCCCACCCGGCATTTCCCACATTCCAGGAAAGGAATCATAGGAGGCTCTTTCGACCAATAGAAATTTTTCATTCTGGTTTAATATAAAGCCGTAAACTACTACTCGTACAGAGATATTCTTATTCATAGAAGTAAAATTATTATAACTGAAGTTTAAGCCTCGATGCAATTACTCTTCTGGCTGAATCTTCCAGGTTATCATCCAAAGGTTCCAGATTAATTTCCTTTTTATATTTAACAGTCAACGCTGTTTTAATTAAACAGTCAGCCAGCTTAGGATTTTTGGAAAGGAGTGGGCCATGTAAATATGTTCCGATTGAGTTTTTATAAATTGCTCCCTCTGTTTGGTCTTTTCCGTTATTACCAAAACCTCGAATAACTTGAGCGAATGGTTTAATATTTTTGCTTAGGTAGGTTCTGCCTCCATGGTTTTCAAATCCGATTAAAGAATCAAAGTTAAAGAATGGATTGCCAGGGTCTATTTGACTAACAATGTCTCCTATGAGGCGGGTATGATTTGATCCAGAGTTTTCAGTATAAACGTCAAATATTCCTAGACCGTTAATGATATTTCCATTTGCTTCTTTATAATATTTACCTAAAAATTGATACGCCCCACAGATATACAAACCTGGAATCTTATTTTCAATCAATTGTCTTAATATTTTATCTTTACCTGCCTTCAAATCTTTGCTGACAATCTCTTGTTGTCTGTCTTCGGCCCCGCCCATAAGTATAAAATCAACAGTTTGCAGTCTCTGTATATCATTCCCAACGCTTATTTTTTCAATCTTAGCCTCAATTCCTCGCCATTCGCAACGTTTTTGCAGAACAATGATATTTCCTCTGTCACCATAAGTACTCATTAAGTCAGGATAAAGCCAGCCGATTTTTAACGTATAGAGGATAGAAGACAGGTTATTGTTTTTTAAACGGGTGTTTGTCATAAAATTTTTCTTCCGCTCACAATTTTACGTATATCAAGCATAGCTGTATATGTTGGCAGTATAAATAGTGTCTCTGTTTGAGCTGTCGATCCTAATGCTCTTTGTATACTTGTATTTAGATCTGTTTCTATATTAACTTTTAATTTTTCATTAGTCATTTTTTGTCGGCTATATTTCAACCGGACGGCTAAATCATATGCCCGGTCGCCTGTAATAATAATATTATCGGCAAAATCCGAAAGCTTCTCAAAATCTACGTCCCAAATCCATGACACATCAGTACCATCAGCAAATCGGTCATTTAAAGCTAATAGAATGGTTTTGGCATTGAGAGAACGAATAGTTTGAATTGACTGGTTAAATCCGGTTGGGTTTTTAGAAAGAAAAAATTGCAGTTGTTTACCAGCGTACTCGATCTTCTCTTGTCTTCCGAAGGCTGGATTAAAGCTTTTTAAACCTGCTTCAATTTGCTTCTCCGATAAATCCAGGTCTTTACACAATAAAACGGCTGCGAGTGTGTTGTAGACATTGTAGAGGCCTTCCAAAGGCATATACGGGAAGTCTTCAATAGTAGTTTGAGGTTGTTTTAATTGACAGTGCGGGCATTCCCAATTACCTATGTGTGAATAATAGACAGTTTTATAGTTTAGTTTGGTTCCGCAACGTGGACAATATGTTGAATCAGCAGCATGTTCGGGGGTATTTATCCCTTGTTGCGAGAGACCAAAATATTGTACTTTTTTATGGTTAAAAAGTTGCTGGCCGATAAAAGCGATTTGTGGGTCATCAGCGTTTAGTATTAGACTTATCGTTGGTTCATCTTTAAGTGCTTCTGCCCATTTTTTAGCTACATTGGCTACCTCGCCATATCTGTCTAGCTGATCACGGAACAAATTTAGTAGCAGGACGTATTGTGGATCTATTTCCTGTAGAACTTTAGATAAAGCATTCTCATCAACTTCAAAGATAGCATAATCTGTGTTCAATTTTCCTGTCCAGCTGGATTGTAAAACCAAAGCTGAAGCTATTCCATTGAGCAAATTTGCTCCAGATGAGTTATGGATTGTTGTTTTACCATTACTTTCCAGAATCGTTTTTATAAGCAGGGAAGTCGTCGTTTTGCCGTTGGTACCTGCAATGAGCACGATTTGAGTCTTGGAGTTTTTAAGTAAAGAAGAGATAAAATGGTGGTTTAGTTTGAGAGCTAAATGTCCTGGCCAGGTGGATCCGTTGCCAAGGTTGAATGAGCGAGAAATAAAGCTAATAAATTGCCCAAGTAAAATCGCTAGTAAGTTCATCTTGGATTATTATACAGGATATAAGCTAAAGAGTTATATCAGATTCGGAGATCTGGACATTTATTGTTCTAGCTTGCCGTCCATTCGGTTTGAGAATAACATTCCTAACTTGACGACCCCATTTAGTTAATTCCTTTTCACCTGAGAGATTATACGCAGCTACTAATCTTTGTTGTTCTAAGCCTCCGACTGCACGATAGGTATTAGAAGGTAACATGTGTATTTGTTTAGATAGTGCATAAGGAGTAATTCTACCTTTATCAAAGCCCCATAGAACCCAGGCTTCATTGTTAGTAAGATGAACAACTTTTCGAGGACGATGATCATATATCTCAGTAAATCTCATAGTAATTTGAATTATATACTCGCACAATTAAGAAATCAATTTACATTGATCTTAGGATTTTAATGCGTTCTTCAATGGGGGGGTGAGTATCAAACAAAGAGGCAAACCACGCACCTGTTGACTTGCCTTTGAAAGGATTAGCGATAAACAAGTGTGCTGTAGCATTGCTGGCATTTTTTACAGGTCTTGGATCAGAAGAAATCTTTTCCAAAGCACTGGCCAGACCTTCTGGATAACGGGTCAATAAGGCTCCAGCGGCGTCTGCTAGAAATTCACGTTTGCGGGAGACAGCTAATTGAATTAAAGTAGCAACAATTGGGGAGAGAATGGCAAAAACTATGCCGATCAATAAAAAAATGCCCTGACTGCGATTACCTTCTCTTTCGTTATCTCTTAAGCCTCCCCACCACAAATTACGCATAAACAAATCGGCCAGAATTGCTATAAATCCGACTAATATAGCTACGATAGCCATTAATCTGGTATCATAATCTTTGATGTGTGACAGCTCGTGTGCAAGAACACCTTCTAATTCTACTTTGTTTAATCTCTGTAGTAGTCCTGAAGTAACACAAACAGCTGCATGTTTCGGATCGCGTCCGGTAGCAAAAGCATTAGGTGAAGGATCATTGAGAATATAGACTTTGGGCATAGTTAAGCCATCACCTATACATAGGTTCTCTACAGTATGAAACAATTCAGGATTATCTTTCTGCTGTATTTCCTTAGCGCCAGTAGTAGCAATTACTAACTGATCTGACCAGTAATAACTTCCCAGACTCATAAAACCAGAGATAATAAAGGCTAAAGCAACAAAAGTTATAGGATCGCCGATTGCTTTACCATATACAAATGCTACCGTAGTGATTAGCAAAACAAATAAGGCCATAATTAGCCATGTCTTCCATTTATTTTGTGATATTGAACTATAAATATTCATTTTAGATAATAATATAACAAACTGATCGAATACGTCACTGCAAGTTTAAAAAATATTTTTATGCCTACAATGACGTCTGGTCGATCTTTAAAATTTTACCTGAACAGCTTTTTTCTCTTCATCAGTAGCAGCAAAGAATTCTGCTGGCTGAAAGTTAAGCATTCTGGCAAAAATTACGTTAGGAAAAATCTGAAGCTTTGTATTGTAATCCTGAACAGTTGAATTATAAAATTGTCTAGAATATGCGATCTTGTTTTCTGTATCAGATAATTCCTGCTGTAATTCCATAAAGTTATTACTAGCTTTTAAGTCAGGGTAGTTTTCAGCGACTGCGAATAATGACTTAAGAGTTTGACTAAGCTGATTATTTGCTTCAGCTTTGGCTGCTGTTCCTTGAGCAGACATTAAACTAGTTCTGGCTTTAGTAACATCTTCGAAAACTGTCTTTTCATGCGCTGCATAACCTTTTACAGTTTCTACTAGATTAGGAATTAAATCTGTTCGTCGTTTTAGCTGAACATCAATTTGTGAAAAAGCTTCTGAGACTCTAATCTTGGCAGTTATCAAGCCGTTGTATAACATCCATATGAAAATTAATACAACCGCTACGATCAAAATAATAATTAAAGTTGCGGACATCTTGTGTAAATTCACCTCCTTACTTACTCATCCATTTTATAACATCTTGGTAATCTAAGCAATTTATTATATCATTTCTTGTCAGCCATCCCTTTCTAGCCACATCCACACCATACTGCATCAGGTTCATTTGGTCTACTGCATGGCTGTCAGTATCGATAGTAAACTTCAATTTATATTCTCTAGCTTTTCTAACTAAATTGCTAATTAAATCCAGGCGGGTAGGATATGCATTAATTTCTAGTGCCTTGTTATTTTGTTGACAGTATCTAAAAATTTTATCCCAGTCGGCCTGGTAACCTGGGCGGCTATTAATTATTCTTCCTGTAGGATGAGCTAAGATTTTTGCTTTAGGATTTGATAGTCCTTTAATAATTCTGTTGGTCATTGTTTCTTTATCCATTTGGAACGAACTATGTATAGAAACAATACTTGCATCTAATAGAGACAAGCTTTTATCATCAATTGCTAATCTACCATCGGTAAGAATGTCAGTTTCGAGTAAATTAAGTACGCGAACACCAATAGTGTTCGAACAGCTATTATCCAAGTATGTATTTCTCATTTTAATTAACTTATAGATGTCCTCGCTGGTATGTTTGGAAACACTAGGATTGTGCTCTGAAAAACCTAAATATTTATAATTTAATTCCTTAGCTTTTTTTAGCATTGTGGAAAAGTCGTTTATTCCTAGATCATGACTTGGTTCAATATTAAAGCTGGAATGGATATGAAATTCTCCTTTTATATCTTTTAATTCAACTAAATGAGGAATAGCATGTTTTTGAGCAAGTTCAATTTCTCCAGCATCTTCACGCATTTCGGGTGGAATCCACTGCATGCCTAATGCCTGATATAATTCTTTTTCAGTTTTATACTCTTTTATTTTACCAGTATTGGAAAATTTTATTCCTTTTTCAGATAAAGACATTCCTTTTTTGATGGCTATTTCACGAAGGTGAACATTGTGTTCTTTATTACCTGTAAAATGCTGTAACATCGCACCAAATGATTGTGCGGACTGTGTTTTTATATCAACGCGCCGGCCATTAGAGGCTAAAATAGAAGCAGATACATCTCCTTTATCAAGCAAACGGGACTTGTAAGGGTAGTTGACAAAATGATCCAGAACACTTGTGGCATTATCAGTAGCCACTGCGATATCTATATCTCCAATGGTTTCCATCCGGCGTCGCAAACTGCCCAAAGTATAAATTTCCTTTACATCTTTGCATTTGCGCATATATTCAATCAGTTGATCCGCCATTTGTGATGCAAAGGGTAGGGTCATTCGCTCTGCAGCTTTGTCAATTAAATTAGCCTGTTCAATTGTTTTGATTATTTCACTTTGAGATTTTTCACCAAAACCTTCCATTTGTGCGATTCGGCCAGCCTTAGCTATCTCTAACAAATCTTTTAGTACTGTCGTAGGATCTTTAAGTTTAAAAGCGGAGACAAGCTTAAATGCTGTTTTAGGTCCAATGGTAGGAAGATCAAGTAGAGGAAAAACAGCTTCAGGAATGTCTTTTAATACTGTTTCATATTGATAAACATGGCCTGTTTTACAGAGCTCTTCCAAATGTTTTTGCAGAGAGGCTCCTACGCCGGGGATAGTATTAAGCTTGTTTTCTTTATATAAATCACTAACTTCACGAACTTCGTTGGAAATAACATCGGCAGCTTTTTGATATGCCAGAATTTGAAAGCGAAATTTTTTCTCGTCTTTGATTGAATAAGCAACAGCAACTTTATTTAAAAGATTAGCAATTGACTTATTGTTCACATTGATAGTTTATACTTTTGAACTCGAGTTTGCAATCATTGAGCCTGGAAAAAGTAGAGTATCGATTGACCCCAAGCCAATAGTTTGTTAAAATTAACACGATAGTTTAGGTTTTTGGACTAGCGACCAATGACTAATAACTGTTTTGGGGTCGTAGCTCAGTTGGTTAGAGCGCCTCCCTGTCACGGAGGAGGTCGCGGGTTCGAGTCCCGTTGGCCCCGCAGCTTATTTATAATTCTGCCCAAAGGATGTAAATCTATGCCAGGCAGAAAATCAGCAAATAAAAACAAAAAAAATAGATCAATTGATTGGGGTGAATTATTACGTCTTGATGAATCTTATACCAGTCTTATACTTGGTATTGTAGTTGTGATTCTTGCTTCTCTCCTTTTAATCACTTTAGTTCGAGGCAAGCATACAAATCCTACTTTAAGACAGGAAACGTCTTCTATCAGCATAGCTCCAACACAACTTGTTCAGAGAGTTTCTGTTACTCAATCACCAGTGAGCCACGTTACTAAACCCACTCCCAAACCAACCATGATTTCTTTACCCACAATCAAACCCACATCAGTTCCCAAACACGTTCAGCCAGAAAAAATTGTGAAAGAAGAAAAATACACTGTTCAAGCTGATGATGATCTCTGGGATATTTCACTTAATCATTATGGAAGCGGTTATAATTGGGTAGATATTGCCAAGGTTAATCATTTAGCCAACCCAGGTATGATTTTTAAAGGAGATGTTCTCATTTTACCAGCAGAAAAACCAATTCAACCATCGTCCACGAATGACTCTACTCAAATTGTTACACAACAGTCAAATCAGACAGTTGGTAATGCCATTTCAGGTGATCACTATACAGTGCAGAAAGGTGATAATCTATGGAATATTGCAGTAAGAGCATATAATAATGGATATATGTGGACAAAAATTGCACAATCTAATCATCTTAGGAATCCTGATTTAATTTTTTCAGGAAATGAACTCACTATTCCTCGGTAATATTTTTCTCTAGTATCACATTGTATTTTTTTTCTTTCAGGTTATAATAAGCAAATAGGAAATTAGAATTTATACTGTTGTTTTTTAATTAAAACAGTATCTGGTTGTTGTAATCAATTCGTTCTAGTTCACTCTTTAGTTGGGAGGTAGAATGATGGAGAATCTATAAATTTGCGGGATTAGTACACCGGTAGTATGCTACCTTCCCAAGGTAGAGAAGCGAGTTCAATTCTCGTATCCCGCTCACTAAGAGTCAGTTAATTTTTAATATTTCATATTAAAGCAAGAAAGAAGAATTGTAGATGGCTCTCATTTCGTATTAGAACCTCTCATGAACTAGCCTGCAGCATATATTTTAACAACTCCTTACTTAAATCCCCGACCGTAAGGTCGAGGGATGGAGTATTCCCTGCACTTTTTTTGCGGTAGAATGCAAGTATGGGGTTGATACATATTTCGCACTGTGTATATCAATGCGATTATCATATCGTAA
>DAIDHK010000001.1 GCA_027459725.1 Candidatus Levyibacteriota bacterium | reverse complement strand
TCCTCACGGAAATCTAAGCAATTTCTATCGTGATTCAGTAGGAAGCGTTTTGTCAAATTTAGAATGCAATGGCCCTGGTGATTTTAATATATACTAAGAAGTTTATTTCCCATCTATTTAAATGTTGCTTGCTGGGCTGTTTTTTGCGGGCTATTCTTATAGCTCTCTCTTTGGTTCCTCCACCATTGGTTCTTGTACCGCCAAGGTGAGTAATAAAAGGTTTTGTGATTGGTTCTCTGAATATAGGAGATAGGCTAATCCCATTTATAACAGTGGAATTACCATCTGCTATTATGGCTGGTTTTGCTTCATGTTTATCTTGTAAAGAAACTATTGCTCCAGCGGGTACAAAAACAGCTATTTTTTCAGGATCTGACTTTCTAGCTGGGGGTCTGTCGGGATTGTTATTGATACTTGGGGTGCTTGTCTCTGAAACGGGAATTTTTCTATATATACATCATCTATAATGTTAAATTTATCACCTTTATTTTAGGAAAACAAAGATAATTAAAATGGCGAGAAATGTATTTTGGTTGTATAATCATTCGGAGTATATCATGCTCAGGAGAGTGGGCCGGACGGTAAGGCACAGGTTTGCTAAACCTGCAGGGTCTTAAAAAATCCTGAGTGGGTTCGACCCCCACACTCTCCGCACAAACTATATCAGTATAATCAGAGATGTATCCACGTCTTTACCGATTAGCTTAATATGTTAGTGAAAGGACGATGTAAAATTTATAAATTAAGAATTAAATAAAAGTTGGTATAATAGCACCAACAAATTACTTCAACCGCCGTATGGATTTACATCAGCAGTTTCAATTAGCCCAACAAAAAAGAGAAAATGGACAATTTGATAACGCAATAGCTGACTATCAGCAGATTCGTCTGGCAGCAATATCGGGCGGTGATGTTCAACTGGCAGCTGAATGTTTGCATATGATAGGTGTGAGCTATTATCAGCAAAATGAATTAACAATGGCACAGGATTATTGCCAACAAGCATTAGAAATTTTTCAGCGCATCAATGATAAAGATTTTTCGGCAATTACTTATCGTGATTTAGGTCTAATTTACTATAAAGTGCAGGATTTTGCTCAAGCGAAAGAGTTGTTACTTAAGAGTGTATCCGGTCTAAAAGACAGTAAATTAACCTCTCAATATGCTATGTCGCAGGCTAAGCTGGGATTTGTACGGGCTATACAAGGAGAAGTGAAAGAAGGCGTAATTCTGATGCAGGAAGCGATTGTCTTGCTTGAATCTACGAACGATAAATTTTTTCTTTCTATTGTTTTTTTTGATTTGGCTCGTATTTATCAGTCTGCAGAAATGATTGAAGATGCTAAACAGGGAATGGAGAGGTCTTTACAAATTTTAAATTCTATCAGTTCAGATGGGCAATATTTACAAAGAAGAAAAGAGCTGGCAGATTTACAGATGAATTTAAATGGACACTATTAATTCTTGGAGAAAGGAGGTTTATGGAAGATAAAAAACCGATACAGGCAAACGTTAATTTAAATATTGAGAGCACACCTGTTTTATATGCCGATAATGTTTACTGGAACGTTAGTCCAGATGGAGTGATACTTAATTTTGGGCAATCTATTATGGGTTCTGGTGGTGTAAGGATAGTCAGCCGGGTTGGAATGAGTAGAGAGTTTGTAAAAAGATTTATAGCTGATCTGGGGAAAAATTTAGCATTGACTGAAGGTCATGGACAGACAGGTAAAGCAAAAAGTTAAGGATTATCTATATCTATATCTTTTAAGTAATTGGGTGCCATGTATATATATAACTATGTAGTTTACCAGTTGAACTTCGGCATAATTTTGCTGTACGGCTGGTTTGATTCGTAATCCCAAATTCTACTATATGACTATATCCATCTCTCTCAATCATCGAAGTATATTAGTATAATTCGTATCTTTTAAATCAACCTATTAAGGGTTTTGTACAAGATTTGTTTTTATTTATCTTGACTTAATACGACATGATATCGTTTAATGGAATATATGAGGAGTATAAAAATTGTGACATTTTGTCTTGTAGGATTATTATTTATTTTCTTAAGTTTCATTGTCTTCAATCCTAAAGAGGTCTTAGCTTCTTCTGCTCAGCCACAATTAGTTACAACTAGTGTAGATCCATGGTGGAATGATTTTATTCTATTTAATGGTTATGTATATTTTACAGGTACTAATAACCATAGCTCAAGCGGATTAGGACTATATAAAACAGATGGTACAGCATCAGGTACCACATTAGTCAATTCTGTAGTACCCAGATGCATGGTAGTATATGGAAATAAGTTATATATTGATAATGGAACTTTATGGGAATCAGATGGAACAAACGCTGGTACGGTACAAGTTAGCTCATTATATACTTTAACTAGTTGCCCAGTTGTGATGGGAAGCTTGATGTACTTTGGTGGCTCCAATGGTTCGACTAGTGCTTTATGGAGTTTTGATGGTACTACATTTGTAAATGTTGATACTATTAAGGTAGGATCATATATTACAGTAATGAATAGTGACTTATATTTTGAAGGTTATGTTGGTGGTATCTATTCATTATATAAATCAGATGGAACTAGCGCAGGTACAGTAAATGTTGACTCCCTCGTTGATCCAGAAGGGCCAAGTTCAATTGGTTATACTTCACAATTCATTGTTTTTAATAATGATCTATACTTTGAAGGCTTTGGCCCAGATGGCCTAAATGCTTTATGGAAAACTGATGGAACTCAGGCTGGTACAATAGAGGTTAGTACTGTTGATCCATTTGATAACTTTGCCATTCTAAATAATACCCTTTATTTTGATGGCAACAATCCTAGTAATAATAATGATAACTTATGGAAAACTGATGGAACTCAGGCTGGTACAGTTCAAGTTACAAGTAGTATAGCTTCAAATTATATAATGTCTTCAGGCAGTCTTTTATATTTTGAAGGGATTGGACCTGGTAATGTATATAGTTTATATTCCTCAGATGGTACTAATGCGGGTACTGCTATCGTGAGTAGTATTTTTCCATCTTCTGGGTTAACAGACATAAACAATATACTATACTTTGAAGGATATTCTGGGGGGTCCTCATTATATACCATGTCATTATCTATAGCCACCCCAACACCAGTTATTTCATCAGGAAGTAGTCCCAATGCATTTGTTTCAACGACCAGTTCATATAAACCATGCACTAATCCAGCTCCATCTAGTCAGCCTGATTTATTTCAAATTGATACTTCCAATCATAATGCTACTTTATATTTTGTTCCTGCCCATTCTCCTGTTACGGGATATATCATATATTATGGGGTTGCGTCAATGCCAATGACTTATTCTGCAGTTCTATCTACAAATGAACAGTTAGGTGTAATAAAATATACTATAAACTATTTAGCCTCTCAAAGTAATTATACATTTAAAATCGAACCCCTTAATGGTTGTACTACTGGTCCTTTAAGTAGAAGTATGGAAGCGAAGACAACATTATCAACTTCTAAATCCTTATTACCATTCTATGCTCTTTAACACCTGACTTTTGCAAATTAGTATCATGGTTGTAATTTATGTATGAGAGATTTTACTTATGTCGATAACTCAGCTCCAGCTTGATAGTCTTTACCGTTAATCTTTACTGTTCCCGACCGGATTGGCTGCAGTGTTCTGAGTAATCGTTTAATGCTCATTCCAGTTCTCTCTTCAATCACTTGACCAAGGCAACGCTACATCTGGTCTTTACGTATCTTTGTTATCCCTAGCTTTGTAAAGACCCGGAGGTTATCAAGTTTTGAAGTATCCTCAACAAGACGAGCGATACAAAGATAGCCAAAATTTGTATCATTCAGCTCTTGCAAACCTACTCGCTCAATATTTCCAAAAGTACCGTTGACACCGATTACTTAAGACTTATCTTTAGTGAAGAGTTCTGTTCTTTAAACAAAGATTGCTGGTTACCCAGTAAGAGCTTCTTGGCTATGGACAGTAATGTGTTAAGGTGTCTGGGTGGTCAATTTTGACAATACGTCCATACTCTTTGTATGCAATTTGTATTGCGATAGCAACACTAGCAGTTTTTACTTAGCCGATAAAAAACATGTTCTGATTCTAACTATTAGTGTAATTAAAATACAGCTTTTTAAAGCTAATTACTTCAGATAATTGTTAATCTGCGAAAGTCAGGAGGCATGTTAGTCACAAAATAGGCGCCAACGTGCCTGTAAGAGACTAAAAAGCGTAAGGAGATAGTAACATAAAAGAAGACGTAGTCAAAGACTATGGGTATATTTGTGGAGATGGCCGGCAATGAACCGGCGTCCGAAAAATGTTTTTAAAAGCGTCTACAAGCGTAGTTTATCTTTAAGATGTCCTCTTATTCTTTTCCGATAAACAGGAAAATAAGAGTAAGAACTCTTTTTAACCAATAAAAGGGGAATTCAATCCCTCTTATTTATTCCCTAACTAAGTTATGCCCACAATATCCCGTTAGGAAAGATAGTATGAACAGCCATTAGGCTACAGCTTGTAAATAAGCTGGCGCGGTTTGGCCAGAGAAACCTTGCATTGCGTATGCAAACGCGTCAGAGACTCTGTTTAATGCGTTTTTAGCATTTATATTTTGATTCTATTTTACGGCTGTGAATCATCGCCGGCTTGCAGTTTTTAAAGAGCACTTAACGTCGAATCAAATCATCCCCTGTCAACTAGTATTAAGTTTTAATAGCTAGCAGCGAATATTGATTATTCTCCAAACTCGCTCTCCAGTTCTCTATCGAGATCTCGTTGCTTTATAGATTCTCGCTTTTGATACTGTTTCTTACCTTTTCCGAGGCCTAGTTGGAGTTTGATATACCGTCTTGTAGTATAGATGGAAAGAGGTACCAAAGTCAAGCTCTGACCATCCATTTTTGATTTTAGAGCCAATATTTGAGACTTGTGCAGTAACAGTTTTCTTGTGCGTGTAGGTTGATATCCTTCCGGTCTGGCGTAAGTATAAGGAAGAATCTTTGCATTAACCAGGTATGTTTCATTACCTATGATGCGTGCATAGCTACCTTTTAGATCGACATGACCAAGCCTGACAGCCTTGACCTCGGCTCCCTGCAAATTTATTCCAGCCTCAAAAAATTCAATAATTCGATAATCATAAAAAGCCTTGGAATTAGTAATTTTCATGAGGTTATGATACAGGATTGTAAGCGAATAAACAAATTATTTGAGGTCGATGCTTTTAATACCTGAAGGTGTCAGGAAGAAGATTTTCTTGTTACTTTCCTGAACATCAAGATCAGTAGCCTTATTGAGAGCATCAGCTGCATATTGTGCCTCATAGGTACCGTCCTTACCCAGTTGAACTATGCGACTATTACCGTTATCCAATACATAAACACTATTTAATTCTGGGGTAGTAAAAATTCTAGTGGGATTGGCAAAAGGTTTATCTAATCCCTTAACCACAAAAGTATCCACCTCACCTTTGGTATATTTGTTTATTGTTCCGTCAGAAGAGAGAACATAGATAGAACTGTCAATAGCCATGCTTACAGCCTTACTGAAGTTAGGCGAGACATCGCTTTTTAAATAGCTGCTTTTTCCATAACCTCCGCTGCCTGCGACATATTTGAGAATGTTATTTTGTTTATCCAGTACATATAGATTGCCATAATAAACACTAAAACCGGCTAGCTGGTTCCAGCTTCCATTATTACTGATCAGTGCATTAGATGAGCCTGTTTGATAGATACCACTATTATTAATATAATAGGTCTTATTTTGATCCATACTCACGTACTTCACTCCCTGCTTCTGTTCAGTGGCTAACAGGGGAGAATCACTGGAGCTTGCATCACTGACTGAGACTGTTTGAATATTTTGTGTCTGGGTTAATTTTGCATCTACCTGTGTTAATAGAGCGTTAACTTGATTCGCCTCTGCGGATTTGGCCGGTAATTGCTGCAGGGCTTGTTTTAATAATGAATCTGCGTTTTCAAACGAACTTGTAGCACTAGGAGAGACAGGGTTGACGGCGATAATTCCATTACCACTTTCATAATCTTTTTCTGCTTCGTCATAATACTTATGAAAAACTTGTTGATTTTTGGTTTGTTCACGCTGAGATTTTATACCAATAATGCTAAACGCAATTACTAGAAGTACAATGATGGCCACTATAATACCAATTCTGGATTTAATACTTAAATTAATTGTGGGTAAAAATGAAAGCGAAATACGCGGTATTCGGATTTGTTTAAATGCAGCAAAAATACCGGGCAAAGTGTGTGCTTCTGACTCTGAGGAAGTATTATATTCAGATTCATGGTTATTCTGTTCATTTACTACAGAGCTATCAGGTGTGACTGGATTTGAAGCTTCATTTGATTGAGCTATTAATTCGGTAGGAGTTGCATACGATGCAGGAGTTAATATTCCTTCCACCTTTAAAATTATACTTGCAGCCCCGCTATTTTCTGCTGCCTCCAACTGACTCGAAATTACATCAGCAATTTCATTGGGTAAACTGTCACTGACCGTTTTTAATTTGGAAGGCGAAATGTGTTGTGCGAAGTCGGATGTTTCAAGAAAAAAAAGATCGTTAGGTTGAATATAACCAGATGATACTTCCAGTTTGTGTGTGCCATCATTTTCTAAATGAAGTATCGGAGCCAGCTTATCTTCTCTTTTTAATAAAACCGAACCACTATCTGAGACAAATAAATAAGCAATATTTTCTTTGATATAGACGGCAGCTAATGAGTATATAATACTGTCTGGTATTTGTTCCAAAGCATTCTTGATAACAGACTTTACTGCTGGCAGAGTTTTATCTTCTAGAGAGAAAAAGTCAGTCTCTAAATTAGAGAAAAGAGTTTTTCCTGTCGTATGTACATCCTGATTAATATCTGCTGTGTTAAGAGAAATAACCGCAAAAAAACTTCCGGCTGTATAGGTATGAACCGCCAATGTAGCGGTAGGAGGGAAAACAATTTTAGTAAAACTTAATTGTGAGGTGGGCATTAGCTATAGTATAGCAAGAGTGACAAGAAAAAGAAAAATAGCAAATACTAATTGTAAAATGCCAAGTATCTGTATAACTCGGGAAGAATATGCCGGTTGAATAAAAAATAATTTATTTAACGAGCCAACCTGATTTACTACTATGATACTAAAAGCAATAAACAACACCTCCAAAATCAGAAATGACACTTTCAGTATCAGATTGCCGCCGTTGGATTGGAAGAAAAAGCTCAAATCGATCATTCGTTGAGTGCCTCCCTGATTTGCAAGATTATGTCAGTAACTTTGCCTGGTTGAGGAATTTTAACTAAATCAATTTTAGGGTTAATGCCTTCAGTTTGTATTGATACAGTACCATAATCAAAAAATGTTTGTGAAAATCCCTGTTGGGTGAAATCGATATCAGCAACTTCCTGTAAGGGGGTGGTTGAAATATTTTTATACGTCACATCAGAGAATTGGACACCTATAATATGTTTGTTGGTAACCATGCCAACGTTATAAAACCAGTACATAAAGCTTATGAAAGCATAACTGAAGACTAATAAGTAATAGAAATATAGAATAACTAAATTGGCTTGTGGATTAAGCATGGAAAGAGATAAATTGACCATAGGAGCCAGTATCGCAAAAATTATCGGTACAAACAATAAGAAAATTGTTGCAAAAATCCAAAAGGCGTTAGTAATAAAATCGGCACGAAAAAAAAGGATTACATCTTCATTGGGATCTTGATTGGCAAAATTTACACCCCGGGGCTTTACAGAAAGAGTAGAGAATAAGTTCATAGCAGTTTGGGGCAAATTAGCTATAGACTGTGCAGCGGTTGTTTTAGCTACTGGATTGATGGGATCAGATGGTTGGGTTGGATTGCTAGCTGTTGTAGAAGCGCCAGTATTTTGTCCAGATTGATTTGTAGCAGGAATGGGTTTATTAGAATTAAATTGGAATATATCAGGCATATTGATATTGAACTATGTCTGCAATTGAGTTAAGCCAATTGATCATGGCCATTATACAGGATTTGCCAAGAGATTTGAAGTAAAGAAGAGTTGATGCAATTAATTACGGCATTATGAATGTTCTTCTACGTTGAATAAGGGGCCTACTATATTAATGTTTGAAGGAGCACGTAAGTTAAAGTAGTTTTTAAAATCACTACCGCTGAAGGTTTGCTGGCCACCGTCCCCATTAAAGGTGATACTTGTCGTTACACCACTGCCGAAATCTGCACTGACAGATATGCTGGAGATAGTGGTAAAAGGTTTAATACCACGATTTTGTAACTCCTGTTGTACCTGACTCGCATCCCAGGTATCTGTGCCATCGGGATTGGGTTTGTCAGTTTGGGATAAATGAGGCTGTGTACTGCTATCTGCTTTAGCTAATAAAATAACATTGACAATATCAGCTACTTCGCTTGGTTGTAGCCAAGCAGTATTATTATATTGACTTCGACCACCCCAATCACAATAGAACCAGGGAGAATTTTTATCATAAGCATTATTCTGCAAGTCAGACCAATTATTAATCGGTCCGGATGCATCCTGAGCGTCTTTAGTAAACGAAGTCGCTGACCAGCCTATAAAAGCAGATGAGTGTACATAGCCACCATGTGTAGAAGAAAACCAGGCTTTGACTACCTGACCACCCTGGACCATTACTTGTCCAGCAGTATCGTTAACGGCAGTATCCCAGTTGCCACCTTTATCATTTGTCTGGAAAACCTGGCAGTTTTGATTAGCGCAAATTGACATAGCACCATTGTCGGTAGCGGCTACTGCATAAGATCGGGCAGCTATAGCTTGAGCTTTTAGTGCTTCTATTGGCCAGCTGTCTGGAACCTCATAGATCCTTTTAACATAGTCATCCAAGCTGCCAGTCCAAATTATATTACCTGTATTAAAGCCATTTCCGTCATTAACTTTAATAGTTATATTAGAATTTTGGTAACCATCAAAGTTGTAGTAAGCATGAAGAATAGTATCAGAATTTTGTCCAGCTTGTGCCCGACCAAGAGCCCCATATTGATTTAAGCCTACTCGATTAGGCACACCATAGGTAAAGAATGCGAATTTTGTTCCACCGAAACCAGGATCCTTGTAAGGGTTAATATCGCTGGAACAGCCCCCTTGTGTGTTGTAAGCGTAAAGAGGAATATCTAAACTGGCTAACTTAGCTGCTAATAACTGTTGCTGTTTGGCAGTAAGTGAGGCGATTTGACTGTTTAAACTTGCCTGATAAGCTTGGGCACCAGCAATAACCTGATTTAATTTAGCAGTTTGTACATCCAGGTTGGCTTTAGTAGCAATCAATTGTGTTTCCTGGGTGTTTAGTTCTTGTCTTTGTTGCTGCAGGTCAGTAATTGCCAGCACTAAATTAGTTATTATGGATTTATCTTGGTCCTGAGTAGCTTTCTGATAAGCCAGCTGTTGGGTCATATTGCTGGCAGTATTACTCGAAAGTAAAGTTAGTAGAGGAGAATTACTGTAGCTTTTTATATACAAATCTCGTACTGTGGCATTAAGGATTCTTTCTTTGCTAGTCAGATCGGCAAAACCCTTATCAATTTGCTGTTTTTTAAGCGCTAAATCTTGTTCAATAATTGCCACATTTTGTTTGATTTGCTCAACTTGAGCCTGCATGGCTGTGACCTGAGATTGCAGCGGCTTGGTGGCAGCAACAGATTGGTTAAGGGCATTAGTCAAATCAGAAATCTGTTTATTAACACAGTCTAAATTGTCTCCGCAATCCACAGGTTGTGAGTCAGCATACAGAGTCTGACCTAACATTAAGAAAAACAATCCTGCAATGAGTGTTAAAAAAAATATGAGCAGTGCTTTCATTGACTTATCCTATTATATCAAATAGCAGTAAGTTGATAAGTTTGCAATTTGAGCGTAGTATGCTAAACTTAAGATGCCTGCCTAAGTTTAAAATATGACTTGGCAGAAGAAATATTATATGAAAGATGAAGGAGATTTATTTGCTGTAGATGAGACTCCCTCAAACAAGCCTAAAATAATTGCCTTTATAGTTGTTTTTCTTCTTTTAATGGTAGCTTTAGGTTTTGCGGCCAATTATTTCTTAAATAAGAAGTCTATTGTTAATAAACAGATAATAATTACACCAACCGCGACACAGATACCAATTCAAACTCCTACCCGGATAGCTAGTAGCTCTGCTACCGTAACTCCGGCAAGTAAACTCACACCCACTCCTAGTGTCAATAAAGCAAATATAACTGTTCAAGTTTTGAATGGTAGCGGTGCGCCTGGAGTGGCAGGTAAAATGGCAGCAACACTTAAAAACTTAGGATACACAGTCAGTAGTACTGGTAATGCGCAGTCTTTTGATTATGCCAATATTGTTATTGAGGTTAAAAAATCGGAACCGGATATCTTGGCTCAATTGAAGACAGATCTAAATAAAAGTTATACCTTAGGGACAGCTTCAGCTACTTTAAGTTCTACTAATAGTACAGATGCGATTGTTATTGTGGGTAAATAAGGCATTACTATTGACAGATGTTATGAAAATGAGTATTGTGAGAGGAAGAGTTAGTTGGCCAGATGATTTATGAGTATGCCAAACTTACGTCCACAGATTTTCCTCGGAGCGGACCACCGCGGTTTCAAGCTGGCTGAAGCATTAATGGTGTGGGCCAAAGATAACGATTTGTCCATCTTTCATTTGGGAGCTTTATCTTTAGATCCGGATGATGATTATGTAGACTATGCCGTCGCAGTTTCTAATCGTGTTCGTGACGAAATTGAAGCACAGCGTCCTGCTATGGGGATAGTTATTTGCGGCAGCGGAGTCGGAGTAGATGTTGTTGCTAACAAAACAATTCATATCCGTTCATGTTTGGGTTTCAGTGAGGATCAAGTTAGGCGTGCCCGTAGTGATGATGACGTAAACATTCTTTCATTAGGAGCTGACTATATCGATATAGAATTGGCGAAAAAACTGGTGATGCTTTTCTTAAGTACACCGTTTAATATTCAAGAAGAGCGTTACGCACGGAGGTTGCGAAAGATCGAAGACTTATCGGTGCTATAATATATAGTATCTTCAGCAAGTATGAATGATAATTCTGTAGTAAATGAAATTGTCCCCGGTATCTTAGAGACAGATTGGGAGGAGATTGAAAAAAAACTTACTCTACTTAAACCGTTTGCAAGTACTATACATGTTGATTTGATAGATAATAAGTTTGTTCATAATAAAACTTTTTTTGACCCTCAGCCATATATAAAATATGCAGACTACTTTTTTTTAGAATTACATTTGATGGTTGATGACCCCTTAAAATATGTGAAATCTTGGTCAGAGGCAGGATTCAAACGTTTTATCGCTCATATTGAACAGATGCCTGATCCTGTAAAATTTATTGCTGATACCCAATTGTTAGGGGAAGTGGGTCTGGCCATTGATACACCAACATCGCTTGATAAGATTAAACAATTAAATATTGATTTACTTGATTTAGATGCCGTATTAATTATGACAGTTAAGGCAGGTTTTTCTGGTCAAAAATTTATACCAGAAATGTTAATGAAGGTTAAGGATTTACGTGCGATGAGCGATACCCTCACAATTGAGGTGGACGGAGGTTTAAATGATTACACAGTTAAGACAGCTTTAGAAGCAGGAGCCAACAGATTTGTCACAACAAGCAGTTTATTTAAAACAAAAGATGTTAGATCCAGGTTCTTAGAGCTGCAGAAAATAGTTGTACAGCAAAATTGACAAAAAAATGAGATTTTAATTCATCTCAAATCACAAATGTTAGGTAATATTGCTACTGTTAGTAACGATAATAAATCTGAGTCTGCCCTGATAGGTTTTAGCGAAACTGATGATCTTTATATTATCTTTGGTACCGATAGTAAATCCCGCAAGTATGAGAATTTAGTTAAAAATAGCTCAATAGCTTTTGTATCTAATTGTATTGATGACCATGAATGATTGACACTTAAATATGAAGGGAAAGCTGGGGAGCTTGAAGGAGAAGAATTAGTTAAAATGAAAAATATATATTTTTCTAAGCATCCTGAAGCCCAAAAATATGACACTAAACCAAATTATGTATTTTTCAGAGTTTCTCCAAGTTGGATTCGCTATTCAGATTATGGTATTGACCCACGTGTAGTATTTGAATTAAATCACTTTAGTGAGAAGGGGTAGGAGTGGGTGTGCCAGAAGGATAGGGACTGTAATTACAATTGACGCTATTTTCTGTACCACGAATAAAAAATTCTGGTCTCCCATAACAAACTTTTTGTATTACATCAGTCGGTATAGTAGGAATTTGATTAGGCTTGCCTTGTAATAAATTAGTCATGATCTGATGCCAAATTGGCGCAGCGCCTGTGATACCAGAAACCAATCCATTATTCATAGGAGAATTGTTATTATTACCCACCCAGGTGATAACGACATAATTGGGAGTATAACCATCCGTCCAATTATCTCGGATATTATTGGTAGTGCCGGTTTTAACCGGTACGTAATATCCGGGAATGTAGAGGGGAGAATTGGGTCCAAATTCCATAGAGCGGGCATTGTTGTCAGCTAAAATATTGCCTATGATAAAGGCAACACCGGGATCGAGCACATTTCGTTTGGAAATGGTTGCAGTATTCTTTTGTTCTATAATGTCTCCCTTATAATCGGTTATTTCTAGTATTGGATTCAAACTTACTTCGGTTCCTTCATTAGCCAAAGTACCATAAACTCTAGCCATATCCATCATGGTAACGTCAGCAGAGCCTAGGGTTAAGGATAGACCATACTGACTCGGGTCTCCCCAGCTGTGAATTCCCATTTGCTGTGCCATATCTACCATATTAGGGACACCTGTGTATTGGTTCAAGACTTTAACGGCGGGTATATTTAAAGAATTGGCCAGTGCTGTGCGTACTGTTACTGGGCCATGAAATTTACCGTCATAATTACCAGGAGTGTAAGAATTACCCCATTTATCTGTAAATGTGGTAGGGGTATCGTCAATTATAGTGGCAGCAGTTAAACCTCGCTCGAAAGCAGCACTATAATTTACAACTTTTATTGATGATCCTGGTTGGCGAAGAGAAGTTGTGAGGTTTACATTCCCTCCGTTGGGATCGTTGAAGTCATGACTACCGACCATAGCAAGGATATCTCCGTTACTCGGATTTGTGATCAAAGCAGCTCCATTGGTCAAGTTTAGGTAGTTGTCTTTAACTACCTCATTAGTGACGATGGTTTGAGCCATATTTTGTATATTTAAGTCTAAAGAGGTACGTACTATCAAACCTCCTTTTTCTACCTCGGCTATTCCATATTTTTGCTCCAGCCAGTTAATGACGTAATTAACAAAGTGAGGCGCAAGGTAAGGTTCTTTTTGTGGAACAAAATTTAACTTCTCTTTTCCTGCCGCATCTGCCTGTTTTTTGGTAATAAATTTAGCATCTATCATTTGTTGTAATACATATTCCTGTCTCTTTTTCCAGAGTCCCGGATAGGGTCCATAAGGGGAGTAGGTGGATGGAGAAGACGTTAATCCGGCCAGAAAAGCAGACTGTGCTAGATCCAAATTTTGTACATGTTTATTAAAGTACAACTCACTGGCTGCTTCAATACCCCAGGCTGTGCCTCCATATGGAACCTGATTGAGATACATTTCCAGGATCTGGTTTTTAGTATAAATTCTTTCTGCCCAGAAAGCTAAAATTACTTCTTTGAATTTACGATATAGTGTTTGTGTGGGTGTAAGCAGGGACGATTTTATTAACTGCTGTGTAATAGTAGATCCACCTTCCAGAGGCTTTCCGCTCAGATCATTTATTGCTGCTCTTAAAATGGATAGAATATCAAATCCAGGGTGAGTATAGAAGGTCTTGTCTTCCACAGCGATAGTGGCATGTTGCAGATTAATAGGTACATCTTTAAGTGGTACTAGTGTACGGTTTTGTTGAGCATAAAGCTGATACAATAAATGACCATTTCGATCATAAATCTTGGTTGTCTGAGGAATAGGATCGAGTGTTAATTCATTGGGATTTGGTAGATCTTGAATAAAAATTATAGCGACTAAGGGTAAAAATATGAAAAAGAAAGAAAAGATGCAGCCTGCAATTATATATTTTAATTTAGATAAAAGCGAAAGATAAATGGGACGTTTCTTGCGTTGTCTACCAACTGTTTTTGCGTGTTGATGATAATTAAAAACTGTACCTCTATTTTTATATCTTTTGTGGAAAATAACTTTTTTGATTTTTAAAATAATAGTACGTAGTGTCTTGCTGATTTTTTTAACACTGGTGGCTAATGATCTAATTATTATCTGTATAAGTGTTAATAAGTGAATAAATATCCAAATAACAGTATCTCCAATAAAAATTAGTGTTATAGGAATTAATTGTAAAACACGATATAAGAGCAAGAAAAATAACTCAATATTTTTCTGCCGTTGTTTTGAACGGTTAATTTTCTTCATATGGGAAATTAATCTCGGCAGGGGATTTTGCTTAGAATTATACAAAAAACAAGGCTAAATTGAAAGAGCAAATCTATAATACAAGATATAGCGAACATAATATTTGTTCTAAAAGGCACGTTTCTATTAATGAGCGGGGGTAGGGGTAGGAGTAGGTGATGGGTGTGGGCAATCCAGGCAGTATCTATCTCCAGTAGGATCTGTTATAACAACGTGCGGTTTTAATTCAAGGTTGGTAGTCTGTCCTGGAGCAGGTAAGTCCTGGGTGGTTTTATCTACCCAGACATTCTGTGGACCGGGATCAGTTTGAGTAGGCGCTGTGCCTTTAATAAAGTACTCATAACGAGAATTACACGTAGGGTCAGGATGAGCAGGCACTAAAAGACCGGAAGGATTACAAATAATCTTACCTATGACATCATCAGGCATAACAGGAGGCTCAGACTTTTTGCCCTGCAACAAATGAGTCATAAGTATATGCCAGATAGGGGCTGCTCCCGTGATTCCGGAGGCTATACTGCTCATAGGTGAACGGTCATCATTTCCAACCCATACTGCCACAACGTAGGCTGGGGCGATAGTATAGCCTATAGTCCAGTTATCTCGAAAATCATTTGTGGTACCTGTTTTTGCCGCAACTGCTTGTCCTGGAATTACAAGTGATGAGTCGGAGCCGAAATCAACATAACGTGCGGTATTGTCCATTAACATCGAAGTCATGATATAAGCAACACCGGCAGAGATAACTTTTTGACCAAAAATTGGACTTGAAGGCGGATTATATTGTTCAAGCACTTTACCGCTTGAGTCAGTAACCTTCAGGATGGGATGTAAATTAATCCGATAACCCCCATTGGCAAAAATACCATAGACAGTAGCCATATCAGTCATTTTTACTTCTGCACTGCCGAGGGTAAGAGATAGTCCATAAATACTTGGATCATTAAAAGTAGTGATTCCCATAGCAGAGGCGGTAGCCAGAAAATCAGGAATAGTATCCAGTTCTAACATTTTTACGGCTGGAATGTTAAACGAATTACCCAGGGCATAACGCATTTGTACCGCACCGTGCCATTTATTGTCATAGTTATGGGGACAGTAGGGAGGATTACCGGGAAAGCAGGTTTTATCATCAATAAACGGTGTAGCAGCCGTATATCCTTTGGTTAAACCAAGACCATAGGTAATTGGTTTAATTGACGAACCAGGTTGTAATAGGGCAGTAGTCATGTTGACGTTACCGTAACCAGGCGTGTTATATCCTATACTGCCCACCATTGCCAAAATCTCACCAGTATTGGGGTCGGTTATTAATGCTGCCCCATTAGTAACATGATCAGGAATCATTATTCTGTTTATCTCAGCTGCGACCGATGCTTGAGCATAATTTTGTAAGTCTAGATCGAGAGATGTGATTACTTTTAGTCCGCCTTGTTCGACTGTCTTAACTCCATACTTTTGCTCTAGGAGATTCTTTACATAAAATACAAAGTGGGGGGCTAAAATATTATCAGAAATTTTTTTGAATTTGAGTTGCTCATTTTCTGCTTGAGTTAGCTGTTGTTTGGTTATGTATTTTTGGTTGTACATTGCGTTGAGGACTTCAATTTGCCGTTGTTTACCCAGTGTAGGATCACTCCCATAAGGAGAATACTCGCTAGGAGCTTGGGGTAATCCAGCTAAGAAAGATGCCTGTGCTAAATCTAAGTTCTGCACGTTTTTGCCAAAATACGTCTGACTGGCTGCTTCCACTCCATAAGCAGTCCCTCCATAAGGAATTTGATTTAAATACATCTCTAAGATCTTAGTTTTGGGATAAATTGCCTCTGTCAAAAAGGCTAGAATAACTTCTTTAATTTTACGCTGAATGGTACGGTCTTGTGTTAAAAGTGAGTTCTTTACTAACTGCTGTGTCAAGGTTGAACCTCCCTGCAGACTTTGATGGGATAAATCAGCCAAAAGCGCTCTGGCTATACCAGTCAAATCAATTGCGCCATGTGTATAAAAATATCGATCTTCAATCGAAATAGTTGCTTCTTGCATAAATAAAGGAATTTTAGATAGTGGTACGAAGGACTGGTTTTTATTGGCATAAATTGTATAAAGCAGCTTGCCGTTACGGTCAAAAATCTGAGTAGATTGTGGATAAGAAGTCGAGCCCAATTGACTAGGTGAGGGGAGGTCACTTAAGATATATTGATAGAACAATCCTCCACCTATTATAATAACTAATAGTAGTAAGATCCATCTTAGTCTAAAAAAACGCTTTGTCTTTTTATTGACTAGTTTTGTTATGAAGGTCTTTTTTAACATATACCTATGATTATGATAGCAAGTATCGTTTCTAATCACTACTAAGTGACGTATAATCCATTATATGTTTAATATCGATTTTGTGCAAAAGATAATTTCTTATAATTGGTTTGGTATTAATTGGACTGATATAGTTATCTTAATTGTAATATGGTTCTATGTTGTAGAAGGGTATGACGTTGGTTTTACTTTGGCTGCTTTTGATTTTGTAAGTTTTGTTGTCTCATTCTTATTGGCTTTACGCCTATATAATTTGGCCGCGCATTTGCTACTCGATTTTTTCCCATTACCGCTGGGATTAAGCAATGCCATCGGTTTTTTCCTGATAGCTTTGATTGCAGAAGTTGTAATGAGTATACTTTTACGTAGATTTGTCTATCCTCGTCTGCCTTTGCCACTGACGACTAAAGGAGTAAAAATATATCATATTACTGATCATATTTTGGGCATGCTGCCAGGGCTCGCTTCGGGATTAGTGGTAATTGCCTTCTTACTGACATTAATTCTTTCTCTTCCTGTCTCTCCTTTTCTAAAAGATATGGTCACCCATTCTCTGCTGGGTTCGCGTATCGTGATATTTACAACTAATTTTGAAGGGAAACTTGGCACAATTTTTGGTGGTGCATTGCAGGATACCATGAGCTATCTGACAATAGAGCCGCAAAGCAATGAATCTATTAATTTACATTTTACTGTTAACAATGGTTCAGTTGATAAAAGTGCCGAAAAGGTCATGTTAGCTGATGTTAATCAGCAGCGCAATTTGCACGGAGATTCTTCACTGCAAGAAGATGATTCGTTAACAAAACTAGCTGAAAGATATGCTAACAATATGTTTATACACGGATATTTTTCTCACTACGACCAAAATGGCTTATCACCTTTCGAACGTATGAATAATGCGGGGATTAATTACACTTCAGCTGGAGAGAATTTGGCTTTGGCTGCCAATGTAGATCTAGCGATGCAAGGATTAATGAATAGTCCGGGTCATCGTGCAAACATTTTGTCAACTAGTTTTCATAAAGTTGGGATTGGCGTAGTTAATGGAGGTATTTACGGAGAAATGTTTGTTCAGGAATTCACGAATTGAATACATGAGGCATAGTTGTACAGACTTCTTTTATTGCTTGTTATCTATATATTTTTTAATAAGTTGATTTGTCGAACTATCATGCTGAAGGTCTTTCTTATTTTCTTTTATCTCATATAAAATTTTTTTTGCCAATACTTTACCCAGCTCTACTCCCCATTGATCAAAAGAATCAATATTCCAGATTACTCCCTGTACAAAAATTTTGTGCTCATACAGAGCAATTAATTCACCCAGAGAGAATGGTGTAAGCTTATCTATTAACAAAGTATTAGTCGGTCGGTTGCCAAGAAACGTTTTATGATTTAGCAAACTAGCGGGAACGTCTTCTTTAATCAATTGTTGTTTATCTTTGCCAAAAGCCAGAGCTTCCGTTTGCGCAAATACATTCGCCAACAACTTATCATGATGATCATATAATGGATTTAGTGTTTGCAAAAATGCAATAAAGTCACAAGGAATCATCTTCATGCCCTGGTGAATAAGCTGATAGAAAGCATGTTGACCATTGGTGCCTGGCTCCCCCCATAGGATGGGTCCGGTTTGAAAATTAACCCATTCGCCGTTATTGGTCACCGATTTGCCATTACTTTCCATATCCAGCTGTTGCAGATAAGCAGGAAAGCGATGTAGGTATTGTTCATAAGGCAAGACAGTGTAGGTTTGTGCATCGAAAAAATCATTGTACCAAAGTCCTATTAGTGCCATAATTACTGGCATATTTTTTTCCAAGGGGGCATTTAGAAAATGTTGATCCATAACGTTAAAACCAGCCAATAACTGATTAAAATTATCAGGGCCTATGGCAATCATTAATGATAGCCCAATCGCGCTAGTAAGAGAATATCTCCCACCGACAAAATCCCAGAACTGGAACATATTTTTTTCTGAGATACCAAATTCTTTGACTTTTTGTGTGTTAGTTGATAATGCTACAAAATGATTCTGTACAGCTTTTTCATTTTTTAATTTTTTAAGTAGCCATTGTTTGGCTGACAGAGCATTTGTGATTGTTTCCTCTGTTGTAAATGTTTTGGAGGCAATGATGAATAAGGTTTCCTCCGGGTCTAAATTACGTGTGGCTTCAATTAAATGGGTTGAGTCGATATTGGAAACAAATCTTACAGTTAGATCTCTATCAGAGTATGCTTTAAGTGCTTCGTAGGCCATCACTGGCCCTAAATCAGATCCGCCAATACCGATATTAATGATATTACTTATCTTTTTGCCGGTAAAGCCTTTCCATTTACCGCTGCGAATTTGTTTTGCAAAAGTGCGCATGTGCTTTAAGACAGCATTTATATCTGACATAACGTTCTGACCATCAATTTTTACTGGGGTGTTTTTTACATTGCGTAATGCTGTATGTAAAACCGCTCGATTTTCAGTTACATTTATTTTTTTTCCGGTAAACATTTCCTTAGCTTTATTTTTAATATCAGCATTTTTTGCCAACTCAAACAGCAGTTCCATGGTTTCGTTCGTTACCAGATTTTTAGAATAATCCAAAAAAATATCACTGAACTGTAAAGAAAAGTTTTTTGCTCTTCGGGGATCCTCGGAAAAAAGTTGAGAAAGTTGAAGTTTTTTAGCTTCAATACTATACTTTTGCAGCTTTTGCCAGACAACTGTTTCACTGATTAGCATATTTGTCTGCACTAGTATGCCACTTCTCTTTTAAATTGGCAAGTAAAGAGATTATCTTCTTTGTTTTGCTTAAACCATTCTGGTACATTAGTAATATGGACTTAACTTGGAAAGATAAACTTTCATACAATATTCAGGAATGGCGTGGTAAATTACCTTATGCGGGTAATTCCAAAAGGCAAAATGTATTATTAGTATTTGCTGGTGTATGTCTGATATTCCTCATAACAGCAGGTTTTTCTTTACTTGCCAGCAGTAATGGTAACAAAAAAGTTTTCAACCTACAAACAAGTTCAGCAAATAATTCCAACAATAGTAATAATCTGGGACAAACTGCATCTAAATCTAATACTTCCTCGTCAGCAACGGATAAGAAACTAAATGGAGTGGGAGGTGTCATAAAAGGTATTGTACCTTCTAAATATTCTACAATATTAACAGGTACTATTCCACCCCCTAAAGTTCTTTTCTCACAGAATCCATCTTTCGCTTCAAATTCTAATAAAGTTAAAAATGCAGGATCATCGTCCTCAAGTAACAACAACAATAATCAGGGGAGCGCAGGAAGTTCTAATAATTCCAGTAACAATACAGATCTATCAAAGGTTATATTATACTTCCAGGATCCGAATGGTAATTTACAACAGTATGTGGCTCCTACAGCAGCTCCAGCTAATTTAAGTTGGGAGACTTATGTGAATAATAGTGATTATTATACAATAGAGATACCGGTTAATTGGCAAGTAGTGAGAACTTTTTATAACGGACACGAAGGGGTATCTATATATCCTTCAGGTATGAATACCGCTCTTACAATTCAGGATGGACTTGAGGCAATAGGTTTTGGCGTCTCACAATATGATTATCAGGTTCCCTATATTAATCAATCGCAGGCATCATCAATTGCTCCTATAACAATTGATGGTTATTCAGGGACTATCTACACCCAAGGATCGTTTGGTATGAATACAGTAGCAGCCATTATAAGATATGGCAATTACTACTTTGGTATCGGTGCTACCGCTAATTCTTCAGAAACAATATATATTTTCCAACACATGTTGAGTTCTCTCCAGTTATATGGATAGTAGATCTTGTACCTACTTAGAGTGAGAAATATTTTTCCTCTTGTCTAATTGGTAAATGATGTATATACTGAATATAATATATGTTGCAAGTTGCAATAAATGGTTATGGACGAATTGGTAGAATGGCACATCGCATCATTCTACAGTGGCATAATGAAGAAATTGAAGTAGTGGCTATCAATGCCGGTTCTTCAACAGATTTGAAGGGTTGGATGTATCTACTTAAGTATGACACTGTTTATGGTCCTCTTGAAGCAGAGATGAGTATAACTCCTAATACTGACGAAAATAAAAAAGATTTTCTAGGACAATTAATCATCAATAATAAACCGATAGCAGTTTATTCTCAAAAAGATCCAACTCTTCTTCCCTGGAAGGACTTAAATGTTGATTTAGTCATAGAATCGACAGGGCATTTTACAACTAGTGAAAAAATGCAAGCACATATTACTGCAGGAGCTAAGTCGGTAGTTCTTTCTGCTCCTGCTAAGGATGATACTCCTACTTACGTTATTTCCGTAAATGATGATAAATATCATGGTGAGAAGTTAGTAAACAATGCTTCTTGTACAACTAATTGTATTACACCTGTGGCGAGAATAATTGAGGAAGCATTTGGTATTCAAAAAGCCATGATGACAACAATTCACGGTTATACCTCAGATCAGCGCTTACAGGATGGTGGACATAAAGATTATCGCAGAGCTAGAGCCGCAACGGAGAATATTATTCCTACAAGTACAGGTGCTACTATTGCTGCAGGGAAAGCTTTACCAGCCTTACAGAATAAGTTTGCAGGTTTATCAATCAGAGTTCCAGTACCTGTAGGATCTTTATCTGATTTTACATTTTTACTTAATAGAGAGGTTACAGTTGAGGAGGTTAATAATACTTTAGAACAAGCAGCTGCACAGCCGAATTATCAAGGTGTTTTGATGACTACTCATGATCCGGTAGTCTCTTCAGACATCATTGGAAACTCGCATTCTTCAATTGCGGATTTATCCTTGACGCAGGTTGTCGGTGGCAATATGCTTAAGGTAATAGCCTGGTATGATAATGAGTATGGGTATGCCAACCGCTTAGTTGAATTATGCTTGCTAGTGGGTAGTCAACTAAAACCTAGTGAATAAACAAACAAGATATATAAGTTAAATATTTTATTTGTTTATTCTTTTTTTTTGTTTAAATCATAAATATGCCGATTGAATTTCCCGATATTCGTAATATTACAGTAACAGGCCGAATTGCTACCGGGGCAACTACGTTGGCCAAACAATTAGCAGAAGTTTTACAATGGAAATTTTTGGATGGCAGTCAATACAATGACGATTTTTTTAAACAGATAGGCAAAAATGAAGTAAATGTTAACCTGCGTCCTGACGAATTAGATAGGGAGTTTGACGAACATATGCAACATATTTTGAGATATGATCAGCACTATGTTGTACAATCACATCTAGCAGGATTTAAAGCTCAGGGCATAGAGAATGTTTATAAAATATTGACTCTTTGTAATGATAAGGAAGGTAAAGACCAAACAGAAATTAGAGTTGATAGGTTAGTAAACCGCAAGGGAATATCGGTACATGATGCAAAAAGGGAGATTAAAGAACGGGAAGCAGGTAATTTAGAAAAATGGCGCAGAATGTACGTACCTCATGATCCTGATTGGGTTTATTGGGATAAAAAATACTATGATTTGATAGTAAATACATATTTTCTTAATAAACAGGATAGTCTGGAATACGTTCTTCAGCATATCGGATTTCACTCTTAGAGTCTTATATCATTCTCATAGATTAATTATCATTGAAATATCATCTCGCGTAGAGTATACTTTGCTCATAATATATGAAATATCTTGGCTTAGTTATCTCCTTGTTTGTATTAGTTTTTGTTTCGAATCAAAATGTTTTTGCACAAACTCCCTCAGTGGTTGTATCTCTTCCAGCTGTTATGACTCCATCTCCAACTCCTGTTAATTATACTTTGCCATACCCGGGTATTCTACCTGACAATCCATTATATTTTTTAAAAACTCTACGCGACAATATTTACAGTTGGATGATCTCTGATCCTTTAAAAAAAACTCAATTTGATCTCTTAATGGCCAATAAAAGATTGCAGATGGGTGTGTTTTTATTACAGGAAAACAAAAACAATGCGGTACTTGCACTGTCAACAATTTCTAAAGGGGAGAATTATATGAGCGATGCATTGTCAAAAGTCCAAGTCGCTAGGTCTCAGCATGAGGATACTAGCGAGGTAATAAGGAATCTTAACTTGGCAACTAGAAAACACGAAGAAGTCCTGCATAGCTTAGATAATTTAGTTCCATCTTCACAGCAACAGGAATTGAAAATTCTAGAACAGAATGTTGTGCAACTTATTCGACAGGCTAGTTCATTAACTAAATAGTTTTTAGCTAAGATTTACTACCCATAATAATTTTCTTACATATATTTTAAATAAGAAGTTGAAGCTAAGCTGAAAAACGATATATTATGATATATTGACTGTTTACCCGTAGTGCAATATCCTATTTGTGTACACTAAATAGATGAATTCGGAAAACTAGCATTCAGAGTTCAGAATAAAGGTAGGCAATTTTGAGTTCTAAATTCTTTATGCATTGCCCATATTGCGGACATACTAAATCTGAGGTGATTGAAACCAGGGATAATGAAGACAACGATACTATTAGACGCAGAAGACTTTGTCTACAATGTGAAAAAAGATATACCAGTTACGAAAGAGTTGAGAATGTTCATTTAACTGTAATCAAGAGAGATGGGAAGAAAGAGCCATATAATATTGAAAAACTACGCTCAGGAATCATTAAGGCTTGTGGAAAAACGACAATTGGTGTTGAAGAGATAAATAAATTAGTAGCAGAGGTAACAAGAGAATTAAGGAATGGAGACACTGTTGAGATAGATAGCAGATTGATTGGCAAATTAGTTGCGAAACGTCTTAAAGCGCTGGATAAGGTGGCTTATATTCGATTTGCTAGTGTATTTAAACGTTTTGTAGATGCGGAAGATTTTGAAAAAGAACTACAAGTATTTAATAAAAGAAACAGATTAAATAAAAAAGATAAATAATATGGTGAAACTTGATGGAATTAGAGGAAAAGTATTTTTAGACCGTTACGCTCTGAAGGATAAGGAGGGTAATTTAATAGAACATACCCCAGAAGAAACATGGAGGAGAGTGGCTAGAGGAATTTCCCAAAGTGAAAAGGCTAAAGATCGTGAGCACTGGGAAGAAGAATTTTATAATGTTATGTCAGACTTCAAGTTCGTTCCCGGTGGGCGTATTTTATCAGGTGCAGGTACTGGTTTCCAAGTTACTTACTTCAATTGTTTTGTTATTCCCTCTCCGAAAGATTCCCGTCATGGGATTTTAGAATCTCTGGGGCAATTGGTTGAAATTCAAGCTCGCTCAGGAGGGGTGGGACTTAATCTTTCTTCCCTTCGTCCCAAGGGTGCCAGGGTTAAGAAGGTAAATGGTACTTCTTCCGGTCCAGTCAATTGGGCTACTCTATTCTCAGTTGCTACTCATGATATTGTACAACAAGGAGGGTCACGAAGAGGTGCAACAATGTTAATGTTGAATGACTGGCATCCGGACATTGAGGAATTCATTACAGTTAAAGAAGATCTAACCAAAATTAGTGGTGCTAACCTTTCCGTTTGTGTATCTGATGCTTTTATGGAAGCGGTTAAAGCTGATAGAGACTGGAATTTGGTTTATCCTGATACTAGCGATTCAGATTACGATGACAAATGGAATGGAGAATTAGATCAGTGGAAGTCCTTAGGGAAAGAATTAAAAGTTTATAAGACAGTCAAGGCGCGTGACTTATGGGATTTGATTTGTACAGCAGCTTGGAGATCTGCCGAGCCAGGTTTGCATTTTTTAGAGAGATCAAATAAACGTTCGAATACCTGGTATTTTGAAAGATTAGTAGCTACTAATCCATGTGGAGAACAGCCATTGAGTGGTTGGGCGGTGTGTAATTTAGGAGCCATGAATTTATCAGCTTATGTTAAAGATGCAGATTTAGCCAATGAAAAAGCTGGCTGGTTTGACTATAAAGAGTTTGCCCAGGATGTTAAGGTAGCAATGCGTTTTATGGATAACGTAATTGAGCAGACTCATTATTTTTTCTCAGAGAATGAAAAAGTAGCTAAGGATATACGCAGAACTGGGTTGGGGATCATGGGTTTGGGAGATGCATTAATTAAAATGCATGTCCGTTATGGCTCAGAAGAATCAATTTCAGTAGTTGAGAAAATATTCCAGACGTTGCGAGATAGTGCATATGAGGCATCAAGTGATATTGCAGCTGAGAAGGGGAGTTTCCCTAAATTTGATAAAGAGAAATATTTGCAGGGTTATTTTATTAAGGCTTTACCCAAGAAGTTACGTGATAAGATTCGTGAGCAAGGAATTCGTAATGGTGTTTTATTAACAGTGGCTCCCACTGGTACTACCAGTTTAGTGGCAGGTGTGTCCTCCGGTATTGAGCCCGTCTATGAATTTTCCTTTTTACGCAAATGGAGAGGTGGAGAGGAAGTTATGTATCATCCTCTTTATGATGCCTGGATTAAAAATCACCCCGTTGCTGCCAAACCTGATTATTTCTGCAGTGCCAATGATTTGACTCCATTAGAACATGCTAAAGTACAGGCAGTAGCTCAGGAGTATATTGATTCGAGTATATCTAAGACTGTTAATGCTCCTAAGACACATACCGTAGACGATGTTAAAACGCTTTATATGCTGGCGTATGATATGGGTTTAAAAGGTATTACTTATATGCGTGATGGATCCAGACAGGGAGTGTTGGAGAGGATTGAAGATAAAAAAGAAGAGAAGAAAGAAGAAGTTAAACCAGCTATTCCTGCTACACCAAGAGTTCCTCGTCCTATGATGCTGATGGGTACGACATACAAAACGCAGAGTCCTGTTGGTAATACATATATAACGATTAATCACGATGAAAAGAATGAGCCATTTGAGGTATTTATAAGCAACGGTAAATCTGGATCAGATGTGTCAGCCATGGCTGATGCATTAGGTCGTATGATTTCTTTTAACTTGCGTATTCATAGTCCAGTTCCCCAGCGTGAACGTGTGCGTGAGATAGTATCTGAATTAACTGGCATTGGAGGGGCGCGTACCGTAGGTTTTGGTCCTAATCGTGTACGTTCGTTGCCGGATGCAGTGGCAAAAATTCTGGCTCGACATTTTGAATTTAGAGTTAATGGTAAAGTAGAAGATAAAGAAGTGATTGCTGCTGTGAAAGCTGAGCCAATCTTGGCAGCGACCGGTCTGACTAATGGACATGCTAGTTCTTCAGTTACTCAGCCTGTGGATATGCCGGTTGCAGCTTCTGCGCAGCAACTTAGTTTAACTTCGGATACACCAGTAAAAATGGAACATAGTACGACTAATTTGTTTGATATGTGTCCGGAATGCCAAACATACAGTTTTGCTTACGAAGAAGGTTGCAAAAAATGCTATAGCTGTGGCTATAGTGAGTGTTAGCATTAAAATTAAAAAACATCTAGGTAATAGAGGTGAAAATCCTCATCAGTGCCGCTACTGTTACAGACAGAAAACTAGATAGTTTTATATTATCCCGAGCAGGAATTTGTTTATGCATCGACAAAAACCCTCGCTTAGGAGGGTTTTTTATGGAGAAATTACTTCGAGCAAAGAAATTAATAGATAAAAATAAAATAGTTAATTCATTTATACTAATTATATTAGTAGTAATAGCCAGGCTTCTACCGCATCCTCCAAACATGTCTCCTCTTACCGCAATAATGTTGTTCTCAGGAGTCTATCTAAATAAAAAGTATGCATTATCACTTCCATTAATTGGTTTATTTATTTCTGATATTTTTTTGGGTTTTTATTGGCAAATGCCATTTGTTTATGGGAGTTTTTTGATTACGGGTTTATTAGGGCTATGGATTAGAAGATATAAAACAAAGGCTAATATTGTCGGTATAACTTTATTATCGTCTTTACAATTTTTCATTATTACTAATTTTGGTGTCTGGTTAACCACCAGTTTTTATCCGCATACACTAAGTGGGCTATTTAATTGTTATATTTTAGCCTTACCTTTTTTCCGCAATACAATTATGGGATATCTACTATACATAGGATTATTTTTTAGCAGTTATGAATTAGTAATTAAACCCTGGTTTAAACAACGCATATATCTAAGTATTAACCCAGAGGAAAATAGTCATGAAAAATAAAATTTATACTAAGACTGGTGATAAAGGCAAAACATCATTGTTTGGAGGCAAGAGAGTAAATAAGTTTGATTTACGAGTTGAGACATATGGCACAGTAGACGAGTTAAATTCTGTAATAGGTATAGCAATTAGTGTGGGTAGTAAAACCAAATCCAATAACAATATGATGGAAATAATTGGTAAGTTGGAGCAAGTGCAAAATGATTTATTTACCATTGGGTCGACCTTGGCTAATCCGCAGAATCCTTCCTTACCACAGTTAGAAAAGCGAATTAAACAATTTGAAAAAGTAATTGATGATATAACAGAGCAATTACCTGAATTAAAAAATTTTATTTTACCAGGAGGTGGTTTAGCAGGTGCACAACTACACTTAGCTCGCACAATCTGCCGTAGAGCAGAAAGAAGAATTGTAGAACTTAAACAGACTGAGGAGATAGAGGATTTAATTATCAGTTATTTCAATCGCCTATCAGATTTTTTATTTACTGCTGCAAGATTTGTAAATCATATTGAAAAACAAAGAGAAAAGATTTGGAGATTATAATATATGCTACAAACAATTGAAGCAAAACGACCCCTACCATCTACCTCTGAAATTAAAAGCACTAATCATTTGTCTTTTAACTTATCACATGAAAGAGATCGCGCGTTAGAAGCGATGGGTTCCAAAGATGAAAGACAAATAAAGTTAGCCAGAGATGGATTCATGCAAAACGCACAATATTGGGCGAAAGAATATATAGGCGGCATACAGACAACTCATTATCTATGGCATATTGTAAATGATAATGGAAATACGCGTTTATATCATCCGTCATTTGGCTATGCTGATGACGCATCTCAAAAAGCATTAGAACAAGATGTGCCAGAATATGAAAAAAAAAGAAGGCTTGTGGAACATGAAGTGACTAAAAAATTCTCTGAACCTTTATCCCAATCCCGCAAAGGGGATGTTTTTATTTGGACAAGTCCTCCTCCGGAAAATGAAGGATTAAATGGAGAAATATATGGGGGCTATACGATGACGCATGTTTATGAGGTGGATGAATTAGTTTTGAATGAGGGTGGTAAATCAAAAGTCGTTAAAGTTTTAAAAGGTAGGGATGTTAAAAATAATTTAGAGAATAACGTGCAAAAAGAATTACTGGAAGATTTAGTAGGTAAGAAAATATTTACAGACACTCCTTCTTCGTTAGAACTTTTATCTACGCTAATAAAAGTTAATTATGGTTTATCTCCTCGTGATATTGAAGCAAAAATAAAACAATTGGAGAACAAATCAGGTGCCGACATGGGGGATGAGACAAAAGTTAAAGAATTCGAGAAGATTTTGCAAGATAATGAGTGGATGTTGGAACGAATTTTTCAGATGTTGTTATTAAACGATCCTCAAATGTCTCAAGCATTTATTACTAATTACTTTAAGCAATATGCCCAAAATATCCAACAGTCATTAAGCAAAACATTGTCTAAAAATAAAATTGGCTCAGGTTTTTTAACTAATGTGGCATCGGCTGGAGGAAGTTGTGGCGCAGGAGTTGGTTTTGGCGATGAGCAGGCAAAAATGGCTTTTGGTTATGTTCCAGGCGGAATGGCATCCTCCTTAAGTGGTGAAAGAACATTAAAATGTAATGAATGTCCTCTTTGTAAGGCAAAAGACGTAGATGCAATTATAAAGGGTGGGAAAATACATTGTCCTTCCTGTAAAGGTTCTACAGAATACGCATGTTAATAAATTTAAGTATTGTTTGTTGTATACTTACATACATGTTAAGATAAATATATGGATGATAGTATACAACAGAATTCAAATTCTCAACCCTTAGCGCAGTTAACAGCTGATGATCAATCAACAGTGCAGCCTGGTACCGTTGGTACACAGGTGAATGTAATGCAAGACCATTCCAGCTCATCACCAACTATGGCAACTATTAGTCAGGACGATCGCATTCAACAGTTGAATAATAGCGAAGTTCAAACTAAATCTTCTCAATCCTATCATCCCGTTAGTTCGCTTCACAAAGAACAAACGCCCATACGGTCTAATGAAGCTATGCATGTTTCAGAAGCTAGCGAAAGTCAGCCTGAAATAAGTGCAGAATTAAAGGAGATTGGAGTTGAAGAATCCAAAGATGACGAACAGTTAAAATTGTCTGCTTCTCAAGAATTAGCCGGATTGGAACCTGCTAAAGAATCTGTACCTATGAATTCTCATATTGCAGCAAGCATGAAGTTTCCTCAACAACCATTTACAGGCAATGAGGCTGCTGATATAATAAAAACTACTTCTCCGGATGAATCTAAGCATTGGCTTGCTGTACTTGTTTTATCTATCTTGCATAAACTTCATATAAAGGAACTACGTAAAAAGGAGGAGTCGAAGTTAGCGTTAGTAGAAAAAGCGGCATAACTTAATTATGGATGTGGTAAGTTCATTTTTGGCTGGAGATCCGACAGGACTATTAATAGGTCTGGTGTTATTTGCTGCAGGTTTCTTAATTTTTTTTGCTTTATTGGCTCTCGTGGGGTATATATTTTTTTTGTGGTATAAGTATAGACATCGTGAAGAGGATGCTCTGAATTCAACTTTACTTCAGGTAGCTGTACCACGTGATAATGAGATCAAAATTGATGCTGCCGAACAGTTGTTTTCCAGCTTGGCTGCTATAAAAAAGGGTGGAAGATTCCATTTTTTGCATCCCCAACCACATCTCTCGTTTGAAATAGTCGGTATGCCCGGAGATATTCGCTATTATATTCATGTTCCAAATAAAATTCGTGACTTCGTAGAGAAGCAAATTAATGGTTCTTATCCGGATGCTCTGATTGTCGAGGTTGGAGACTCGGCTGCACATCAGAGAACCGATTCTATTCTGGGTGGGGAATATAATATTTTTTCGGAAACAGGAAAAGTTGCATACGCTTCCTTAAAATTAAAATCTGCTTCTTATTATCCAATTAAAGTATTTAAAGATTTTCCTGTTGATCCCATGGCCTCTATTACATCCACACTAGCCAAGATGGGAGAAGGGGAAGGTATAGCTGTTCAAATTCTGATAAGTCCTGCCGATAAACATTGGAAGTCGCAAGGCAAAGCGTATATTGCTAAAACCAAAAAAAGTGAGTCAAATCCGGAAACTGCGAAATATTCAGTCGACAGTAAGGAGCTGGAGGGTATTGAAAATAAGATATCCAAACCAGGTTTTGATACTACTATTAGGGTTGTTGTTTCTTCAAGTTCTACTGAGGCTGCAAATATGCATCTCTCTAATATAATTAATGGTTTTAGTCAGTATGGCGGATCGAATGAGTTTAAAAAACTTAAAATTCGTATGAAGGGTGCTTTTATTACGGATTTCGTCTATCGTTATTGGCCACTATGGGATCATACATCTGTTTTAACTAGCGAAGAGCTTGCAACAATTTTTCATTTCCCCAATAAAGGGGTTGCAACACCTGGTATACATTGGGTTAACTCAAAAAGAGCACCAGCCCCGTCTAACTTGCCATCAAATGGTTTATTCATCGGTAAGAGCATCTTTAGGGGTATTAGCAGACCAGTATATATGAGTAAATTTGACCGCCAGCGACATATGTATATTATAGGTAAGACAGGTACAGGAAAATCTGAATTTTTGAAAGAGATGATTATGCAGGATATTCGAGCAGGAGAAGGGTTGGCGGTGGTAGATCCTCATGGAGATTTAGTAGAGGATATTTTACAGCTTATTCCACCGCAGCGGGCAGAAGATGTGATTTTATTTGATCCTTCAGATATTGAGAGGCCAATGGGAATGAACATGCTGGAAGCACAATCTGAGGACCAGAAGCATATGGTAGTAACGTCGATTATCGGTTTAATGTATAAGCTTTTTGATCCTAACAAAACAGGTATTATTGGCCCGCGTTTTGAGCATGCCGTACGTAATGCTATGTTAACGGTTATGTCTGAGCCTGGGAATACGTTTATTGAAGTTATGCGTGTGTTAACAGATCCAGCTTTTGTACAGGAATTGTTACCTAAAGTGGATGATCCAATTGTTAGACGTTATTGGACAGATCAGATTGCCCAGACAAGTGACTTTCATAAGTCTGAAGTATTGGATTATATTACTTCCAAATTCGGACGTTTTGTTACTAACAAAATGATCCGTAACATTATTGGTCAATCATATAGCGCATTTCAGTTTAGAGACGTTATGGATAACAGAAAGATCTTATTAATTAATCTTTCAAAAGGTAGGATCGGTGAAGAAAATTCTAGTTTTTTAGGCTTAATTATTGTACCTAAAATTCTAGTTGCCGCCATGAGTCGTCAGGATATACCCAAAGAGCAGCGTAAAGATTTTTATTTATACGTTGATGAGTTTCAAAACTTTGCCACACCTGATTTTGCGCAAATTTTATCAGAAGCGAGAAAATATAAACTTAATTTGATTGTTGCCAATCAGTTTATTGGACAGATGGATGAAGAAATTAAAAATGCTATTTTTGGAAATGTGGGAACGATTGTTTCTTTTCGTGTTGGAGTAACTGATGCTAACTATCTACAACACGAATTTACTCCGACATTTACAGAAGCTGACTTAATTAATATTGATCGCTTTAATGCCTATATAAGAACAGGTGTTGATGGAGAACCGGTTCCGCCTTTTTCTTTAGATTTAACCAAAGATACTTCTCAAGAGGACAAAATGAAAAATGCTAGAGTTGCAGAATTAGTAAAAGAATTGTCCCGTTTGAAATTTGGTAGAGATGTAAAAATTGTAGAGTCAGAGATTTCACAAAGAGCTAAGTTGTAAAACTTTTCTTTTCATATCATGCGTGTGGTATACTTACTGCGCTTGCGTCTGTAGTTCAGCGGCTAGAACAGATGTCTTATACACATCACGTCGGAGGTCCGAGTCCTCCCAGACGCACAAATTCTCCTAAACTATTTAATTTTCAGAATAACACCCGCTTCTTACATTTTTGCTACAAGATTTTGGTTTGTTTCTCAGGATAACTACATATTATTGCTTTGTAACACAGACTGTGTACTTTTAAGAAAGGAGGTGAAGTAAATGACAAGAATGACTAATCATACCGACAGACGTCATCAGGATAATCTAACTTCTGATCAGCGTTCAATGATCGGCAGTAAAGGAGGTCTGGCCGTAAGCCGAAATAGACAGCATATGTCTGAGATAGGTAGGAAAGGTGGTAAAAATTCCCACAGAAAAAAGTGAAAGACTTTTCAAATAGATTACCTCTCTGTTACATGAAAGTACTAGTTGTATGTAAAGAGAGGTAATTTTTACTTTGCTTCATCTAAAAGCTGAGAAACATACTCCCAGTTTACAATATTCCACCAAGCTGAAATATAATCAGCTCTTTTATTGTAATATTGCAGATAGTAGGCATGCTCCCAAACGTCTAATCCCAAAAGCGGTTTTTTACCTTGTGACAAAGGTGAGTCCTGATTGGGAGTACTCATTAATTTGAGCTCTCCGTTTTCAATTATTAACCACTGCCACCCACTGCCAAAAATTTTTGTTGCACCTTGAGAGAACTGATCTTTGAAAGTTTCGAATTCTCCAAAGAAATGTTGTATTTTATCCAAAGTTGCCCCCTGTGGTTTACCTTGTGCTTTTGGCGTCATCATTTTCCAAAACATTGAATGGTTATAATGACCTCCTCCATTATTTCTAACAGTAGTCTTAATATCCTCCGGTAGGTTATCTAATGAAGTAATAATTTCTTCTATAGTCTTATTTTGCCATTCAGGATGTTTTTCTAATGCAGTATTAAGATTCTTTACATAGGTTGCATGATGTGCTGAATGATGAAGATGCTGAATGTCGGCACTAATATATGGTGCTAAAGCATCATAACTATATGGAAGGTCAGGAAGTTTAAACATAAAATTTCACCCCCTTTCTGTGAACAGTTTCAATTATATACAGAGTTTTTTTTCTTGCAAGTGATATTGGTAAGTATTGTTATTTACTTACATAACTCGTACAATAGTGGCCACAATGAACAGACTATTTACAAGAGCGAGAACTGCTGAGAATCAAAGATTTATAACTAATTATTTTAACAAATTTCAGTCTATTTATACATTTTCACCGGAAAATTTTATTAAAAGCTTAAGGACATTCTCTAAATTTTGCGGTTTTTTGACTTTTTCTATTGGAATATTATCTTTTATTGGCTGGAGATATAAATGGTCGCTTTTGATTGATAATGGAGTTCTAAGTATTGATCCCCGAAGCTCGATCGCATTTGTCTTTTCCAGTATGGCTCTAATAACTGTACAAACATCAAGTAGAAATATATATATAAGATTCCTCATTAGATTTATTCGTGATTTCTCAGCCTTAACTGTTTTTCTTATCGGTAGTTTTTCGTTAGTAGAAAGATTAGTACATATTAATTGGACATTATTACCAATTTCCCCATTTCTGAAATATTCAGGAATAATTTCTATATATAATACTTCTTCAGTTTCTGGAGTCCTTTTTATTTTACTTAGTATTTCCTTACTCACCTTAAATATAAAAATCTTAAATCATCGAGTAAGCCAGTTTTTTATATTAATGGCAGGGATAATTTTAAGTCCCACTATTATTGGATATGTTTATAATATGCAATTTGTTTATAAAACATTTATGGAACCTTTGTTATTAAATGCAGTGGCATTTTCTTTATTAATTGCAGGACTTTTTTTTGTTTTACCAGAAAGAGGAGTCATGAGGATTGTTGTTAGTGAAAGTGCCGGAGGTCTGATGGCAAGAAAACTCTTATTCATGACAACGTTAACTCCTCTATTACTGGGTGCCATTATTTTAGCTGGTTATAGGGTGGGTTTATATGATACTAATTATCGATATTTATTGCTGATAGTTACTACTATTATTGTTTATACAATTTTGATTTGGAGAAATGCTACTGATTTAGACAGAATAGATCTGGAGAGACGTCGATCAGTAAAACATATGATCTTTTTAGCAGGAGTAAGTCAAGTGCTTTCGGCCTCGCTTAATTACCGTACCACTCTGAAGAATGTTGCTCAATTAGCTATCGGACATATGGCAGACTGGTGCGTAATTGATATTGTAAATTCCAATAAGGAAATTGAAACAGTAGCTATAACCAATGCGGACGTTAAGAAAGTTATATGGGCTGAGAAAATGCGAGAGTTATTTCCTTCTATTTTAAAGAACGAAGAAATTATAAGAAGGGTTCTTAATACAGGTAAGTCTGAATTATATCCTCTTATTACTCCAGAAATGCTTGCTGAAGGTATAAAAGATAAAAAAACAAAGAAAATTGTCAATGGACTTAATCTACAATCTGTAATTATAGTTCCTCTGTTCTCTCGTCATAAAACTTTAGGAACAATGACTTTCTTGAGTACTAATCCTAACATCCATTACACAGATATGGACTTAGTCATTGCTGAAGAATTATCTGCAAGAGCATCATTAGCTATAGAAAATGCACGATTATATCGTCAGGCACAGATGGCTACTAAACTTCGGGATGAGTTTATCAGTATAGCTTCTCATGAACTAAAAACACCTTTGACTAGTTTGAAAGTCTATATTCAAGTAATTAATAAACAATTACAGAAAAAAAGACTGTTAACTGAAAATACTTATTTACAACGCATGGACTCCCAGATAGATAAGTTAAGTAAATTAATAGAAGATTTACTTAATATTTCACGAATTAGAGTTGGGAAAATGTTATTTGATTATAAGAATTTTTCAATAGGTGATCTTACAAGAGAAATCGTAGAGATGATTCAACCTACGCTGGATAAACATAAACTATCATTTAAAATATTTGGAGATGCCATTGTTAATGGTGACAGAGATAGAGTTGGACAAATAATAATCAATCTGATTACTAATGCGATTAAATATTCTCCCGATTCAGATAGAGTGAATGTTACTGTAGCTATATTAGAATCGAACAAATGCATCGTCTCAGTGGAGGATTTCGGAATAGGAATTGATAAAAAACACATCTCAAAGATATTTAACCGTTTTTATCAAATCAGAGACAAAGAGGCTAGAGGAATTCCCGGGTTGGGTATAGGGTTGTATTTATCACATGAAATAGCCCAGCGTCATGACGGAGAGATCAGAATACAGAGTAAAAAGGGAAAAGGGTCAACATTCTCTTTAATATTACCATATCAAAGGGCTATAGCTAGAAAACAGTAAATCAGGTCTTACTTTATCCTTACCTTTCTTATACCCGCTTTTAGAACATCTTATTTAACATTAATACCAACGAAAGGAGGTGGAATATGGGTTTAATTGCTTGGATAATATTAGGTGCAGTTGCTGGATATTTAGCTTCAATTATCATGAAATCAAGTCATGGTATTTTAGCAGACATTATCTTAGGAATAATAGGTGGATTGGTAGGGGGGTTTCTAATGAACCTGCTGGGTCAGCCGGGAGTGAATGGTTTCAATTTATATAGTGTAATTGTTGCCTTAGTAGGAGCTGTGGTGCTCATATGGATAGGTAGAGTAATTTACCACTAATATATATTTTTAATAAAAGAGGAATGTGTTATCATTCCTCTTTTATTTGCCTCAGCCTTTCTTACTAGTTACTTACCTAATTTTGATTCCTTTTAAACGGTAGTAATTTATAATCATCTTATGATTGGGGCATTAATTATTATTCTGGCTGTCCTTTGGTTTTTGGGCTATATTCATGTTAGCGGATTAGTGATCCCCAATATTCCAATTTTTACCATTAATAATCAAGTTATTACATTATGGGATTTATTAATATTGTTGGTTCTGGCTACAATTGTAGGCGTATTACCATCTCCTTTTAGACAAATTGCTGGAGTTATTCTCATTTTTTGGATTTTGTCTATACTGGGAATATTGGTCTTTGCAGGGTTATCAAGTTTGTTGGTTTTGGCAGTAGTTGTAGGTTTAATCTTTTATGCGTTGGGCGGAGCATTTCTCTAAATACCAACTTACTCTGATAGAACATTAGTTAATTTTTGCATATCCTTCATTAAAGTTTCTTTTAAGGAACCAGTATACAATGCAGCAGCAGGATGATAGAGTGGGAAAACCATTATTTTGCCATAAACAGTTTTCGTTTTAAGTACTCTACCATGGAGTTTACTAATAGTTTGTCCTGATTCAGGTAAATTAAATTTTTCTAGAACATATTGCATAGAAAATCTACCCAAAGTAGCAATGATTTTCGGCTGAATTATATTTATTTGTTCATCCAAAAAGGGTGAATATAATTCTATTTCTTCGGGTGAAGGATCTCTATTATTAGGTGGACGATCTTTTACTATATTGGAAATATATACATCTGCCCTTTGTAAATTTATAGATTCCAATAACTGGTCCAATAATCTACCTGCGGCACCGCAAAACGGGCGACCTGTTCTTGCTTCGTTCTCTCCGGGCGCTTCTCCAATAAACATAATTCTAGCTTCATGTGATCCTTCACCAATTACGGGATAGTAATGGTTTTCGGTTCTATATTTATATAAAGGGGATTCCTTAAGTTGCCAAATCCTATTTAAAATATCTTTTAATTTTTTATCACGATCTGTTAATTGAGTTTTGTTTACCATGTGCAATTAATTGATATACTCTATATATTTTAAATAAATTATGCAACGGGGAATTGATTATATCGGGGGGGGCGTTGGTGCGGCTATTATTAACTCCGAAAGGATACCCAGAGAGGAGAAAAAGCTAAAATTGAAAGAGGTAAATGGGAAATAACCGGAAGAAGTGTAGAGTTTGGAGAAACTTTTGAGCAGGCAATTAAAAGAGAGATTAGAGAAGAATTAGGATTAGAGATTGAAATCTTGGAACTGCTGGGAAAATGTGATCATATCATTCCTGAAGAAAAGCAGCATTGGGTTTATCCTACTTATATTAGTAAAATTATACTTGGTATACCTGTAATCAATGAGCCTGATAAATGCATCGCAATCGGTTGGCTTAATCTAGAAGAAGCTGAGAATTTGAGTTTTCGATTGTTACTAGATACGATGTGAGTTTATTAATGAAAAAGTACTCAAAAGGTTTACGAGGATTTTAAATTTTAGGAATCATAAATATTTCTATACAATTAAAATTAAAACGGAGAGGATTTAGTCAAACAAAAATGATGAATCGAGTATTACTGGAATTTATTTAAGTTTTATATATCATCCATTTAGTTGCTACAGCCTTTTCAATATCAATATTGTAATATTTGGCAATAAGTAATATTTGGGAAAAAACATCGGCAATTTCATCAGTTAGATCATGACGTAATTCTAATGGAGATTTATCCTTAATACGAGTTTGACCTTTCAGAGATAAATATGCTTTAGTCAGTTCGCCTACTTCTTCATGAAGTTTCAAAATATACCAATCCTCATCCCGTTTGATGGAAAATTTTTGAGTATAAATCTGTGAGATAGATTCGATTTCATCAGAAATCTTGGCAAGTGTGATTTTCATATTAATGATATTTACGGATCACGCTGATTACTACACCACCGATTAATAAATCACCTTTAGGGAAAATGATAGGATAGTTAGAGTTTGCTGGAGCTAAGTGTACGCCAGCATTATTTTTACGATAATACTTAATTGTCCATTCATTGTCGATGCAAGCTGCTACTACGTCACCATTTTGAGGGGTACGGTATTTATCAACAATGACCACATCTCCTTCATGTATGCCTTCTTCTATCATGGAATCTCCTTTGACGATCAGAGAGAAAATTGCCCCCGGTAGATTGAGCAGATACTCATATAAATCAACGCTGTCATCTGCAAGCGCTTCCCCGGGTGTGGGATATCCTGCCTTGATAATTCCCAATTGTGGAATTGAGAATAAGCGCTTGGGAGAAAGTTTACCCTTGCTGTCTTTCTCCAGCAGACCAGCATCAATTAGTTTATTAACCAGATCAAATACTGCCTTTTTAGAGGCAAAGCCAAAGAGAACACACATTTCCGCATATGAAGGTAATCTTCTTTGCTGTATAAAGAATTTTTTCAGTTTACTGCTAGCATTTTCAATAGTCATCAACAACAATATACAGTAAACAAACGTTCACTGTCAAGAGACAAAAATCCCTTCTTTTAAATGGAACAAATAGAATATTTGCAATAGAGAGATGTAAATGTTAGAATACCCTCTCTATGAAATTTCCAATTGAACATGAAATACGATTTTGGTCTGAAGGACGCAGAAAAGATTTTAGTTTAGCTCAAAGAGATATTGCTATTGCTGCACATGTAAATCAGCTTAGTAGGGCAAGATCTGAAACAGGAGTGAAGCGTTCGGACGTTAGACCAGCTGTCAATAAAAAAGTAGTCTTTGACAGACCTAAATACGTAAGACCATTTGATCATACAAGCTATGATACAGTAGTGGTGAGAGCTCATCTGCTTGGAAGTAATAACGGAATCGGTAATTGCTGATTATTTATCCTTCTTCCCCCAGTTTTCCATTCCATCAATGACTGTTTTCAAAGATGACCCTTTCCCGGTTAAAGAATACTCTACATGTAGGGGAATTTCTGCAAAGACTTTTTTATTAACGATACCGTGTTTTTCTAGTTGTATTAATCTTAAGGAAAGTGTCTTTGGGCTTATTCCATTTAATTCACGTTGTAGTTCACCGAAACGTTTAGTACCTGAGCACAGTTGATGGAGTATAAGTATAGTCCACTTACTACCGATAATCTTTAATGTGTTACTTACTCCACAGTGTTTTTCCATATAGTTTATATACCCCCCTCAGAGAGTCTTTATAGAGAAGACTAAACTGATAAAAATATTAACAAATTATAGCATATACTATCCAAAATGTAACTACTTTACATAGTAAAGTATTAGTGATATTATTAAAACTAATATGAAAGACTGGAAACAGATTCCCTCTGATCGTATATTAAAATCTACAGCAGAAAACCTTAATGTTAATGGATTTAATACCACTATAGTGGAGAGTGGGGAAGAAGCAAAAAAGAAAGCATTGGAGTTAATTCCACAAGGTTCGGAAGTAATGACTATGACCTCTGTTACTCTTGCAACTTTGGGTCTACCCTCGATTTTCGATGAGTCGGGTAAATATAATTCTATCAAAGTAAAGTTAAATAAAATGGATCGTGATACCCAGAGTCTGGAAATGCAGAAATTAGGTGCTGCTCCAGAATACTCAATTGGTAGTGTACATGCTGTCACTCAGGATGGGAAGGTTTTAATCGCCTCTAATTCGGGAAGTCAGTTGCCTGGATATCTATATGGTTCTTCTCACGTGGTATGGATAGTCGGTGCGCAGAAAGTAGTAAAAGATATTACCGAAGGGGAGCAGCGTATTAGTGAATATACGCTACCTTTAGAGACTGTTAGAGCTAGAAAAGCTTATGGACTTCCGGCAGACTGGGAGAGTTTCGTTAGTAAATTGGTCATATATAATAGAGAAGTAAATCCATCACGAATAAATTTAATCCTTGTGAAGGAAGAATTAGGTTTTTAATAACTTAACTTTTCACATCAGCTGTTTATTATTTAATTCTTACACTTTTCCAACATTATTTATATTGGTTTTCAATAAGATCATCTTTTCCCTTTACTGAAATTGTTTTGGAAACAATATAGTCTATGAATCTTGTAGATAAAAATTCAAATAGTGCTGTATTAATTGGTTTAATAATTTTAATAATAGTAATTGCTTTTTTGATGATTTATGGACTGGCTCATTTAAACTACTCTACTTCTTTTTCTATTTTAGGTTGGGGTAAGATGATATATTTCTCGTAGTTTCTTGCATCTTCCTTACAGAAATTTAGTTTTTTTATCATATTAAGGGTATATTATGTTTCTATAATAAATTAATATAAACAAAAAATGTGTTTATTATATTACTGAGACATCTGCATTCCAGAACGAAGGAAATGAACGTCTGGTTAATGCAAGTCCGGTATTAATAAATAAATCAGGCAGGTTTATTTAGAATATATAGAGTATAAATAAAATTTATTTGTTATGAATCAGTTTGTAGAATGGATAGATAGACAAATATATAAAGTCTTGAGTGCTTTTATCACAGTATTTTCAGCACCGGTACAATAGCGGGTGATGAATTGGCTAGTAATAAAAGGAGGAGAGAAGGCGGGGCAGCTTCTCTCCTTATTTGTGGTAAATTTTTAAAAATAGCACTTGACACACCGAACTGCTAATGGCATAATAGGGAATATGGATAGTAATCAAGTACCGGATTTCCTTAAACCAGTTTCCCCTCAGGAAGCATTAAAAAAGTTCACTATTAATCTCACAGCATCAGCAAAGCAAAATAAAATTGATCCTGTTATTGGTCGCGAAGTTGAGGTTAGACGTGTAATGGAAATACTCTCCCGTCGTACAAAAAATAATCCGCTTTTGATTGGTGATCCAGGTGTGGGGAAAACCGCGATTGTAGAAGGATTGGCACAGAGGATTGCTGATGGAACGGTACCAACTACATTGAAAGATAAAGAATTGTTAGTATTGGACTTTTCGTTACTATTGGCTGGAGCAAAGTTTCGTGGAGAGTTTGAAGAGCGTCTTAAAGGTGTAATTAAAGGTGTAGAAGAATCAAATGGAAAATATATTATATTCATCGATGAGATGCATACTTTGGTGGGCGGAGGGGCAGCAGAAGGATCATCTGATGCGGCGAATATTCTAAAACCCTCTCTAGCCCGTGGAACAATGAAAATGATTGGAGCTACGACTGCTGGTGAATATCGTAAGTATATTGAAAAAGATCCCGCTCTTGCCCGCCGTTTTCAACCTGTTACTGTTGATGAGCCTTCGATTGCTGATACTATTTCCATTTTGCGCGGAATTAAAGAAAAATATGAATTGCATCATGGGATTCGCATAACTGATAATGCAATTATCGCTGCTGCCAAGCTTTCGGTGCAATACATCCCACATCGTTTTTTACCCGATAAAGCAATTGATTTAATTGATGAAGCAGCGGCGGCTATTAAGATCGAGACCGAGAGTATGCCGGCAGAACTGGATAGTTTGAGACGTAATATTACCCAGATTGAGATTGAATTAGCAGCTCTGAATAAAGAAAAAAGTGAATTATCAAAAGCTCGTAAGATTCAACAGGAAGCTGAGTTGAAAAAGTTAAAAGAAAAAGCATCCAGTATAGAAAAACACTGGAGTGAACAGAAAGATTTAATTCAGCAGATACAGGAGATCAGAGCACAGGGTGATGCTTTGCGAATTGATTTAGAACAAGCTGAAAAAGATGTCAATTTACAAAAAGCAGCCGAAATAAAATATGGTAAACTTCCCGATTTGGAAAAAAAATTGCAGAACAAGATGGATCAATGGGAGAAAATTTCATTTGAAGATAGAGTTTTACGTGTAGAAGTTGATGAAGATGATATTGCCAGAGTTGTAGCCCGTTGGACAGGTATTCCCGCTCAAAGGATGCTGGCTTCTGAAGCAGAAAGAATTGCTTCATTAGATAAAGAGTTGAAAGAACAAATTATCGGACAGGATAAAGCGGTGGAAGTTGTCAGCAGGGCTATTAAGAGAAACCGTTCTGGTTTGGGAGAGAAAAATAAACCAATCGGTACTTTCCTCTTTCTTGGTCCCACCGGCGTTGGTAAAACCGAAACAGCCAAAGCAATCGCCAGATTGTTATTTAGTGATGAACATGCCCTGATACGTATTGATATGAGTGAATATTCTCAGCCACATTCGGTTGCTCGCCTGATCGGTGCTCCACCTGGTTATGTGGGGTATGATGAAGGTGGACAGTTGACAGAAGCAGTTAGACGTAAACCTTATTCTGTCATTCTCTTTGACGAAGTAGAAAAAGCTCATACAGAAGTTTTTAATATATTTTTGCAACTCTTTGACGAAGGACGTCTTACTGATGGCAAAGGAATAACTGTCGATTTTAGAAATACTATTATCGTTATGACTAGCAATATTGCTAGTGATATTATTGCTGAAGCCAAGAATGAAAAGACAAAAGAGAATTTGCAAGAGAGAGTGTGGACGGTTTTGAAACAAAGTTTTCGTCCGGAATTTTTGAATCGATTGGATAGTGTGGTGATTTATAATTCATTGTCAGCTAAGGATATAGTCAAAATTGCTGAACAGCAATTAAAAGAGGTAAAAATTAGAATGAACGAAAATAATATAGATATGCAATATAATGATGATGTAGCAATCTGGTTAGCTGAAAATGGTTATGATCCTGTCTTTGGTGCTCGACCACTGCGAAGAATTATCGAAGAAAAGCTGGTAGATAAAATTGCAGAGAAGATATTGGATGGTAATATTAAACCAGGTGATACGATTAAACCTAAAGTGGAAGACGGTAGAATAGTGGTCTGATTTAGTCAAGTAGTACTAGAATATTTTCTGTTAGAATATGGAGTATGCTTTATGAAGACGTGTCGATCTTGTGGTCATGAATTAATTATCAAAGAAACTAAAAATAAATCTTTAAATTTAGTTAAACCATATTATTATAGAGCTTATTTATTTTGTCCCAATTGTCACCGGATTTATCATGAGGATAAGTTTAAAGTAGTTAATCATGATTTGTTCTCTACTAAAGAAAAACCTTCTCTCTCCCCTCCTGATGTAAAGATTTGGACTGATGGTGCGTGTACTAATAATGGAAGTCCGCAAGCTAAAGCAGCCTGGGCTTTTGTTGCTGGAGATTATGAAAAAGCAGGTTTAGTAAATGGAAAACAAACTAACAATCGGGCAGAAGCATATGCTATTTTATATGCTTTGCAGTGGGCAGCACAGAAAAGATATAAAAATATAGACATCTATACAGATAGTCAAATCTCTATTTTTGGTGTCAGCAAACATTTTTCCAAAGTGAAAGTCAATCAGGATATTTTTAAAGATATTGCAGATATAATCTCCAGGAATCAATTAAAAGTTAACTACAGGAAAGTTATGGGTCACAGTGGAGATGTTAATAATGAAAGAGTGGATAAGCTAGCCAATGATTTAGCCTCATATAATTCAACATAAGACCCATAGTGTAATGTTAAAAACTGTGTTAAAATATGATTTATGGTAGATAGACAGAGTTATATAGATCCTAACAGGATGGATTCCAGTACTTGGAGGATCGGTCATTTACAGCCAGAACAGAATAGAACAATTTCCCAAATGGACGAGGTGGCTAGAGCCGTTTATATCAAGGCACATCATCTGGTTGTGTATCCTTTTTCTAGAGCTTCCTTAACCAGATATACCCCTAATTTACGAGATACTTCAGATCTGGCATTTGCCTCTTTCATTTATGCTATGAAAAGAAATAAGTCATTTGATCAGATGGATCGTGTTGCGGGAGCGGCAATCCAAGATCTACAAATTAATGCGACACGTATTTCAGAGATAGAGAAAACGAGGTTATTTATTTCTGGTGTGGAAACATTTATGCTACTTTTACAGGTAGATATGGCGTCAAATGAAGCTCAAAGGAGAGGAATTAGATATAAGAAGGAAGGAAGGTTTCGTAACGCATTTGTTACCCATGAATTATTTAATGCTATTATGCCGTTTCTTACAACTAAAGAGCAGGAAAGGCTTGCTAAAATTCTTGTTTCACGCTAGGATAATTACATGTTTTCGTTCTTGTTTACACAACTGTTCCTCCTTATTGTCATTATTTTTCTTCTTTATCTTCTTTCCTGGTTTTGGCCCCCGGATAGTCCGTGGGCTCCCTGGTGGAGTACAGATAAAAAATCTGCTTTGATTATGTGCAAGATGGCTAAAGTAAGAAAGAGTGATATTATTTATGATTTAGGCTGTGGCGAAGGTACTGCTTTGATCACCGCCGCCAGAGAGTATGGAAGTAAAGGTGTGGGGATTGAAATAGATCCATGGAGAGTGTGGTATGCCAAGAGAGCAGTTAGTTTTGCCGGTTTTAAAGATAAGATAACCATTTTACGTAAAGATATGTTTAAGGTAAGTATTGATGAAGCCAGCGTGGTATTTATTTATCTTGTCCCTAAAGCTATACAGAGATTAAAACGAAAAGTTTTATCAGAACTTAAACCGGGTACACGTGTAATCTGTTATCGTTATAAAATCCCTTATTTAAATTTAATCACTGAAGATAAAGAGAGGCTTATTTATGTTTACGAAATTCCCAAAAAAGCCAGAAGTAGAAGCAGAATAAAATAATATTATTTTTTCATTCGCAGGTAAATCCATCTTAATTTATCAACGACTTTCAAAACCTGATATAGCAACTGATTAATGACTAAATCATAGCTTCCCATAAACTCTGTTAGTAGTGGATTATAACCTTGTTTGAAACGATGGAATCCAAACCATGGATCTTTGATATCGGGTTTTGGTCCCAGTGAGCCCCACATATCAAAATACTTTAGACCCAATTTTTTGCCAAACCTTATGGCTTCCCACATCATTAGATTACTTGCCATAGTCTCCCGATTCTCACTACTGGAAGAACCATATGGGTAGTAAAGAGTATCGTGGAAAGTAAAAAGCACCCATGCTGCTAGAGTTACAATTTGATTGGTAGAGGGTGGGTTATAGTTAGCAAGCATTAGATGATATTGCAGTTCATTTGGATCAAATTTTTTCTTTTTTGCAAAAATCTCCCACTGTTTTTTATGATAAGATTTTGTGTGAGCATAGAACTTTTGTCTGGACGTGGTTTCTTCCATGATCTTCCAGTAAGTCTCGAATGCTTCATCTGAATTGTCCTCGACTATCATCACTTCATGTTTCTGGGCAACTCGGATGTTATATCTGGTTTTATGGTGCATGTTTTTCAGTAATTCTTCTTCTGACTTGGTTAAATCCAATATAAAAGAATATTTCGTAAATAGAGGATGAAATGATTTTTTTAAATTTTTGATTTTTAAGTCAAAATTATCAGATTTGTGGATATTAGGTTCGAGTTGAATATAAATACAGTTATTTTCTTGACCAATCTTTTTTAATTGTTCCAATAGTTCTGTATTTGGTAAAGTGCCCTTTGGCAGATAACCAATAGTAAAAATGGAATGTGGAATTTTATGTATGGTTAATTGAAATGCAGAAACTAACTTATCTTTATCAAATAATCCTTTTCGAATAACTTTTATTCCTTGTTGTTCTCTGAATTCTCCCCATTCATATGACTGCAGAGGATGGGAGACTACTGAGTTATATAGACTTCTATCTTCCGGCCTGATATCTCTGGTGGTCATAGAAGTATTATAGCAGGGAGTGCTTATTGAACGAAGAACTTATAATAGTAACTATAAGTAATCAGGAAGTTCATCTTTCTTTCTTAGTCGGCTAAATTCTTCTGTGAGGACATGCTCTGGCAGTTCTAAAATGAAGCGTGAAACGGTATTGTTAGAGCGTTGACCAAAAAACATACGTCTGCGTGCATAAGTTAAAAAAAGTCTTTTTTTTGCTCTGGTAATTCCTACATAAGCCAAGCGTCTTTCCTCTTCCAGTTCATCCCTATCCATAAGACTACGGCTATGAGGGAAGATTCCCTCTTCCATCCCAATCATAAAGACATTCTCAAATTCCAGCCCCTTAGCTGCATGTAAGGTCATCAAAGTTATGGCATTTTTTTTGTCATTCTTTTGTGGTTCACTAGAGTATTCTTGCTCCACTAGAGCCACATTTTCTAAAAATTCAGTAATATTAGGAAAGTTTATTGCTACTGATCTAAGTTCTTTAACATTCTCAAAACGCATCGCATCTTCTTCTACATTTTTATCATATAAATTAAGATATTCAGTAGTGCGTAAGGTAGCATCGAGTAAATCAATCGTCGTGAGTTTATCCTCGGATGTCTTATTTTCTGAAGATTGATCTTCTTCCAACCACGCAGTTGATTCTTCAAAACTAACCGAAGTTGTCTGATCATTAAAGACAGGTTTCTCTAGAAGTTGTTTTTGGAACTCTAAAAGTTTTTTTAATCTTGTTTTGCCAATTTTTTCAATTCTTTTAAAGGCTACTAAATCGTTGGGATTTATCAGATAGCGTAAGTATGAGATAACGTCTTTAATCTCTTTACGTTCATAAAATCTTATTCCTCCTATCAATAAATAAGGAATAGCATAGTGCAAAAAAGCTTCTTCAATAACCCGAGACTGGGCATTGGTACGATATAAAACTGCAATTGAATGTAAGTCTTTCTCACCGATATCCTTAATCGTTTGAACAATAAAATCTGCCTCGTCCTGTTCATTGGAAGCTTCATAAATGATAATTTCTTCACCCTTCGGGTTTTCTGTCCATAACTTGAGAACAGGATGTGATTTATTGTGGCTAATAACAGTAGAGGCAGCATCCAGTATTTTTTGAGTCGAGCGATAGTTTTGATCTAAGGAGAAAGTTCGAGCGTGGGGATAGTCGGACTGAAAACGCATTAAATTACGATAGTCAGCACCTCTCCAGGAGTAAATACTTTGTGAGAAATCCCCTACCACACAAATGTTTTTCCATTTTTCCGACAAAAGTTTGGTCAAAACATATTGCGCACGATTAGTATCTTGGTATTCATCAACAAGAATGTATGTGAATTTGTTTTGATATTTATCCAATAATGAAGGATTTGATTTAAATAGATCAACAGTTTTAAAAATCAAATCATCAAAGTCAACTGCATCAGCTTCTTTAAGGATTTGCTGGTATAGGGGATAGATCTGAGCTACTTTGTTTTGAAAAATTCCCCGGGCAAAATTAGCATAGTCCTCAGGGCCTAGTAATTCATTTTTAGCTTGAGATATTGTCCATAATACAGAGTTAGGTTTAAAATCTTTTTGGGAAATATCAAGCCGGTGCATTACTTCTTTGACTGCTTCTAATCGATCTTGGTCATCATAGATCACGTAGTTGTTGGATAAGCCGATAAATTTACCTTCAATCCTTAATAGTCTGGCACAAAATGAATGGAAAGTAGAGACAAAAGGAATTTGACGAGTATTCTTCAGATCATTGTTTTGCTTAAAATACTTAATGATTCTTTCCTTCATTTCTTTTGCTGCTTTGTTAGTAAAAGTAATCATTAATATATTTTCAGGAGGGGTCTGCTTCTCCATAATTAAGTACATTACCTTGTATGTTAGAACTCGGGTTTTACCTGACCCTGCACCGGCAAGAATTATCATCGGACCTTCGGTTTGTAATACAGCTTTCTGTTGTGCTGGATTTAGCTCCTTGAGCAGAGTATTTGACATACGCTATAATATTGATAATTCGACAACTATTCGAGGCTTGAGCAGTTAGTTGGATTATCTATAGTATTCTATCACAATGAAACAGATTTTTATTGTTGCGAATTGGAAAGCAAATAATGTTGTCGTTAAAGACTGGACAGAGCAGTTTAAATTCTTAAGTTTACAAATTAAAAATGATGAGTTAAAAAAAATTATAGTCTGTCCCCCTTTTACTTCACTCATACAAGTAAGAGCATTAATTGAACAGAATGATTTAATGATAAGTTTGGGTGCGCAAAATATTTCTCGTTTTCCTCAGGGAGCACATACAGGCGAAGAAACGGGAGAAATGTTGAAAGACATAGTAGATTATGTAATAATTGGTCATTCTGAACGACGAGCGATGGGTGAGTCGGAAGAATCAATTGGATCCAAATTGATTCATGCAAGGAAGCATAATCTAACTCCTATATTATGTATCTCTAAACTTGAAGAAATTGATAGTCAAAGAGAAAATATCAAAAATATTTTTAGTCCGGGACAAATAATTATTGCCTATGAACCATTACAAGCTATAGGGTCAGGAATTCCAGATACACCTGAGCATGCCGATGATTTTGGAAAACAGTTAAAAAATATTGTAGGAGATGTGCCCGTATTATATGGAGGAAGTGTCAAGGGCGAGAATGTAAAGGTCTTTACTAGCCAAATCTATATCAGTGGAGTGCTAGTAGGAGGTGCAAGTTTGAAGGCTGACAGTTTCTACGAAATAGTTAAAAACTCTTAAAAGTTGTTTGTTTATTCTTAGTCAATCCTTTATACTAAATACTTATTAATCTAATATGCATCGCCGTCGTAGAAATAGTTTTGCCAAATTCATGGGGTTAATTATCGTAGTAGCTTTTTTTGCTGTTATTGCTTTGATAGTTGGCTATCTTTTACCTTTCTTTGTGCAGTATAGTAAACCGGGAATTCATATACAAAAAACTACTCCAGATCATCGGATAACTTTCTTACTTTTAGGTATCGGAGGTGGCAATCATGATGGACCATTATTAACTGATACGATTCAATTTGCCAGCGTAGATGTAAATCATAATACAATTGATTTAGTATCTGTGCCAAGAGATTTATGGAACCCGGCAATTAATCAGAAGATTAATGCTACCTATGCTTTAGCTGAACAGAATCAGGTAGGATCAGGTTTAGCTGCAGCGAAAGATATCGTAAGTAAAGTTATAGGACAACCAATTGATTATGCTTTACGTATTGATTTTAATGGTTTCGTGAAAGCAGTTAACGAAATTGGTGGAGTTGATGTACACGTTGCCCGGACTCTTGATGACTATGCATATCCTATTGATTCCATGACTGATGCTACATGTGGCCATACTCCACAGGAAATCATTGATCTAACTGCCCAGGAGGCTACCGGTAGTGCTACTGATCCACAGGCATTTCCGTGTAGGTACATGCATTTGCATGTACCGGCTGGTTTGGTCCATATGGATGGCCAACTGGCATTAGAATTTGCACGTTCCAGACATGCTATGGGGGTTGAAGGAACTGATTTTGCGAGATCAGCGAGGCAGCAAGAGATTATTGAAGCTATTAGAACAAAGTTACTTTCTACAGGAACTCTTCTAAATCCCGATAAGATGATTGCTTTATTTAATATCGTAAAAGAAAGCATTGACACCGATATTAGTACCAGTGAAATTCCTGATTTTATTAAACTTGCTCAACAGCTGAAATCGGCTAAAATCCACAGCTATGTTATTGATTATTCAGATGATCCTACAGATCAGGGTAATCTATTGGTACAAGGAAATCCTAATGATTTTGGTGGTGCATATGTCCTTGAACCCAGGGCAGGTTATGGTAATTACACTCAAATACATGAATTTGTCGCTTGTAAGGTTCAGAATATTGGCTGTCCCACCCCTACTCCCAATCCTACAACTGAAGTTAAGAAGAAGTTAACTCCTACCATTTCAATGTAAAATAGGAATATATAATCTAATATTCTTGTATATGTTTAGGTCTTAAAGGTCTAATTTGTAGATTCTTGTATTCCCATCTTTAAAGACAATTTTCCCTAATTGTTTGAATATACTTTCTGTCATAGTCGGATATTTCTGTCTTTCCAGATCTCCTACGAATACATATTCAACATGATATTTTTCTAGTAGTTGTTTTACTTGATTTAAATCAGTTGATTCATACATAGTTTGTACATCAGTAATTCTTGGTGCAGGAATACTGTAACTACCACGCCAGAGCCATTCATGTACGGTCCAGCCTAGAACCGTTGGAAGTCCGGTATTTGAAGATACCCGGGCATAGTCAGTATACGAGTCTCCCTGCGCCTCCAAAATTACCGGTTGTCCTTTTATATTCTTATTTATCCATTGTATGGCAACATAGTCGGTAGGATATAGGGTTTTTAGATAGGTGGTCCCATCTAAACCATGATAGGTTTGTAAATTATTATAATATGAGTTTATTGCCAGATATGGATAAAGAGCAACGAGTCCTACAAGAAAGAGTGCGCTGGAAAACCAAATAGTCAAAATCAAACTTAATTTAAGTAAACGTTTTTTGATGACATACCGAAACCATTGAGAAAAACGGTATAAAATATATCCACTTGATAAAGAAAGCATAATAAATGCCTGAAATACTAATTTAAACATGGTATTGGCTCGATAATAAGTAGGATAAATGTCTTTGACATACGCGAATTCTGGTACGGCAATAAGGAATAGAGAGAGAATAATCAGACAGAGGATAAATATATCTGTCATCGAGTTTGGCTTATAGGAGAATGCATTTTGCAGATATGGTTCATTTACATCCTGGCGTTGAAATCTCTTATTCAATAACATAAATAAAAATGAGATAACAAAGAAAACAAAAAAACCATATAAGATAAGCAGCTGCCACCAGGGGGATCGTTGGCAATGATTTGGTTCAAATAAAAATGGACCTATATGCCCTATCTTAGTTAAAAAGTTAGGAGCACACATGATACCGATACCATGTACAAGTTGAGAAGGGTCGAAAAATATAGAGAATGGTAAGGCAAAGATAAAAAATAAGATTCCAATGGCAATTAAGGGATAAATTACATCTTGCATACTCCATATTCTGTCTCCCCATTTTTTTATAGTAGATGCTTGTCTTAATTGCAGAAAGAAAAAAACCAGTGCCGTTAATAATAAATAAATACCACCGTCCCACGCATTAGTCATATACATTACTGCTAATAGAAATCCTATAAGAAAAAGATCCGATAAGTTTAAGAAAGTATTTGTAAAGTTTTTAGTAATGAAGTCTGATATTTTACTTACAAATGAGATGTTAGAACCTTTTGTTAGATGTTTGGATGTTTCTTGTCTGTAGAAAAAGCTCAGTAGAACAGCTATAGTAGTTAGGGCGAATGGGATATCTAAAACATGACCATGTAGATCCGATACTACCCATGAATATATAGGGAACTCATGTATAGTATGATAAATAAAACGAGTGGCATTAGGATACCAATAGTTATTGGGGAAAAGAAAAGGTTGAAAAGTTAACTGCCATGGAGGTACTGGACTGTCATTGGGATATGGGCTGAAAAAAGCGTATATTATGTGTAAATTACCACCTAAAGTTACTAGAAATGCACTTAATAACCCTCCCACTATGATCAATTTAGTAAATACTTGTTTTCGATTAAGATAAATTAAATTTCCGCCAATTGAAAAAGCTGCACTGAAACTTATAGCAAAAAGAGTAGCGATCATCAGGTTAAATGTTATATTTGAAGGGATAGATGTCAACTTAGTTAATACTGCAGTTACCAGATGACCGAAGTAGTAATAATTTATGGGTAAAGGAGTAAACCAAATATCTCTGGGAGGAAAATAGGTCGATCTTAAGATAGAATTCACAAATCCAAAGTCCATAAATTTTTCCAGACCGTGGATATCAGGATTAGTGCCTCTTATATATGACCAGCTATAAAGGGAAATAAAAAAAATTATTTCTTCAAAGAATGCACTTTTCCAACGTCCGTTATTAAGCAGAAGAAGGTTTTTATGTATGATTAATTTACCCTCTTTCCTTTTCCAGCTAACTCGTAAAAAAATAAAGATCAGAATTAATATAAACCAACTATTAATACCTGAAAAGGGCAGTAAATGAATGATTCCTGACACAAAGATTATATAACTTAAGATAGCAAACCCGAGAATTTTACTAAAGATATAGCCTTTGTCAAAAAAATCCCTGAAAATCTTTTGTGCTATCGGCAGAAAGGTGATCCCAATTACAAAGATAATAAACCACCACAATAATAAGTTAACAAAATCTGAAAATGGCATATTTTATGTTATTTAAGCATTTCTGCTAAATTGGATATGGCAGTAATATTTCTGGTTAGCATATGTGTTTTTCTCTGAGGATTTAACCAATAGAACTGAGTATGTTTATTTGTCTTCGCGACATATTTTAACAAATGGAAATCATCATCTACATATCGATCTATCTTTAGCTTTTTTAAAATTTCATCCTTAAATAAGTGTGGCTGTTTATTAGAATAATTAAAATACATTTCGTCAAATATCCTATCAAAACCATGCTTTTTTGTTAGCTTATTAGTTGTCTTCTCTAAGAATCTGAATCTACTTGAAATTAGATAAAGCTTATGTTCTTTTTTTGAGATTGATTCTAAAAATTCGATATTTTTCTTAATTTTAGGTCTGAGGACTGGAAGATGAATCAGACTGCGTAAAATCTGTTCTGGGTGAGAAGGAATTCTATAGATTAAAGCACCATTGGCTTTTTTCTTGTAGAGATGATTCAGTACACTATCTGGAATCAGCGGCGGGTAGTCAACGAACACTTTGTCTAGATCAAAACCTAAATTCATAATTTAATATTAAGTATAAAGTATTCTATATGATTCAGACAAGCGATAGAAGGCAGCACACTTGTTGATAAAGGGGTTAAAATAGTTAGCTTTAACTCCTTTCAAACTTATAATTTTGAGACTATATCCAGTATTTTGAAGTTCCAGTTAACTCTATGAGTATTACCTTTTTTGTTAATAATTTCGTCTCTATGGTTTTTGTACCAGTTATAGCTTTCTAAAAAGAGTTCTTTATTTGACTTTTTAGGATGCCAATTAAGTAGTTTTTCCGCTTTGGATATAGACACATAAGAATTTACCGGCATAGTTTTATAATGCCATGCAGCTATTGGAGACAGATTTAGTCCTTCTAAAATGCTTAGTATAAACTGAGATGTTAGTACTGGAAGTCCCGTAATTTTAGCATGCGATTTGCTTTGTTTTATCACATATCCCAAATCACTTTTCCAGGTACCATATTGTTTTGCTCCCACGTTGAAAATTTCATTATGAGCCTTGCTGATGAGAGCTTTATAAATTGCTTCAACTACATCTGTAACTGCCAGTAATTGATATTTATTATTTCCCTTACCTAAAATATATAAACGACGACTGTTATAAATTGCTTCAAACCATAAGGAAAAAACACCTAATCTTTCAATACCCAGGAAAGTTTTGGGACGTATTATATTAACTTGTAGACCTTTTTGCATATATTCTTTACACAATCTTTCACCTTCAATTTTAGAAATACCATACCAGCCAATTGGATCTAGTGGGCTGTTTTCTGTTTCTGGTAAGTATTTTGGTACACCATAAACTGAGGTAGAGGAGATAAAGACTAATCTTTTAATTTTATTTTTTAAAGCTGATGAAAGCGTATTTTCAGTACCATCGATATTAATATGAAAAATTATATCTTTTTCAACTTGGATAGGTAGTGCAGCAGCAGTGTGCACGACATAATCGTGATCTCTCATGGCTTTTAAAAGCGTAGTCTTATTAGTTACATCTCCTTTTATAAATTTTACTTTTCCAATCAGATCCTGAGCATCTAAATCTGCAATATCGTATAAAGTAACTTCCCATCTGGCTTTTAAAAATCTTCTAGCAAGATGTACTCCTAAAAAACCTGTGCCTCCAGTGATGAATACTTTTGTTTTTCTCATAGATGATTTCAAGTTAATAATTACACAGAAGATATATTGGGCAGATAGATATTTTCTATTGATTAACTGGTTCTATTGTACAATTTTACCTATTTCAAAAGCAATAGTTTTGTTTGGATAAATAACATTTTTCAAAGTTCTGAAATGATATTGAGGATGAGAAAGTAAATAAGAAGGGGTCACTGCAAAGATTTGTTTCAGTTTTGCATTATATAAGGTGTCAGGAGTGCCGATCATGCATTTTTGACAGTCATTAGGTGCATAAAACTTGAAGAAAATTTCTGGAGCATTAAACTCGGGAGCCATGACAAGTTGATCATAGTGTTTCTCGTGTTGAGAAAAATAAGTAACTATATCTTTGGCACCATATTGCCAACCCCAGAAATCCGCAGAATATAAAGGATACTGATAAATATAAAATTTTATAAAAAATATCAAGTTTAACAGAATAACAACAATGATTGCAGAAGTAAAAAAGTAACTTTGAATAAACCCTTTTGTGTGTAATATAGTCTGTATGATACCTATACTAATAAAAATTGCAAATAAGGGAGCTCCGATAACAGAACGACTTGTAAATGGAGCGTTAGCAGTAACTGCGCCTGCTATTGGATAAATAAGAAGTAAAAACATGAGCAATTGTGAATTTTTATTATCTTTAAGTTTAACAAATGTATGGATGATTCCGATAAGTGCAAACGGAAGAGTTGAAATAAGCAGTGGAGTTAATCCTCCAACAAAGTGACGTGTTATAAAAGTGGGCTCGCCTGAAATAAAATAGGAAGGAGAAAGTTGTATAAAATAATTTTGAATAATAAGCAGAATGGTTTTCTCAAATGTTAAATTCGCTGAAAATACAGAGACCATGTTAAAACGGGCAAAACCTTGACCATTAAAGAAGCTAAATACAAGCGGCAGACTTAAAATAAAGAAAGTTAATAAGCCTGCGCTTGTGTTTTTTTTGTGGAACAAAAATAATTTTTTATGGATAAGAATGAATCCAGTTAGCAATAATGGTACTAATAGTCTGGCTGGTTGATATGTATAAAGAGTTAAAGCCGCAATCGTAAAAGCAGGTACAATATATGTTTTACTAGATACTGATTTTAATAATAAAAGCTCTGTTATCGTAAAGAAAGCTACATAGATGGTAAATTCGAAGCCAGTTCTGTTATAGTGAATAAGCCAAGGCATTGTTGCAGTTATAAAAGCAACAAGTAATCCAAAAGAATTACCTTTGTTATAGCTAATTTCTTTTCCAAGGAAATACATAACAACGATTGTTATTAGTCCATAAGCTACTGATGGTAATCTAGTGCTAAATTCATTTAATCCAAATAAGATAATGAAAGGAATTGTTGAATAGATCGCTAAAGGGGGTCGATAGTCCCCGAATGATTGAAAGAAAACAGGATAAGAAACACCATATTCATCTTTACCAGTTGTTAATATGCTATATGCATTATAGCCAATTGAAGCCTCGTCACAAAAAAATCCAGCTGGATCGTTAGATAAATTATACAGACGCAAAAATGCTCCTAATAAAATAATTGAGAGTAGTATAATGTATTTATTAAAAAATATTGTCATGAAACTTTTTTAAATATCATAACTTTGGGGTGATCATAAACGGTGAATGACTCATCGGCTGATTGGTCATTGATGGGGATATTTAATATAGGAATCTGAGGAGTAACCAAAAATTGTTTAATTTCTTTAAAAACTAAATTTCTTGCGCCAGGAGTATTCGCATAAGGTGTGTTTTGGAGAAGAGGTTTACCTGCGAACAAATTTTTATAATATATACTCGCAACTGGGTAGCAGTGTGGAAAAGGATATTTCTTACAGCTGCCTAAATTTTGTATTGGGATATATAGACGGTTGGAAGCGATGACGAGATATTGTACTTGTTGCAGCTGGTTAATGATACTTATCCATTTCTGCTGAGTATCCGGATCATAAAGAGGTAGGGTTTGCATCTGATAATTAGAGGCAGTTCCTAGAGGTAATTCGTCATCCCAATGCTCTACTGCAATTCCAGTCCCCACTGGAATATTCTGATTAATATATTCAGTTGCCTGTACTCTGGTATTTGGTTGAGAATAGATTTGTATAAAACTTATTGGCCAGACCAAAAACAAAATAAAAATAATAATCTGTACTGTAAGAAAAATAGATTTATGTATTTTCTTTACATATTTATATTTTAAAATATCTATAAGATGTTGCAAGAATATTGCGGCGAAGAGACAAAGTAGAGGATAGAGCGGGAGCATATAGCGCATAAACCCAATGGCAAATTTACCAACAATAAAAAAATATACCCAGAAGAAGATTAATATTATAAGTTCATTAGCCCATAACACTCTCTCATTTGAGCTCAAATTATATTTGTATGGTTTCTCAGATTGGAAAACAATTTTTAGTAAAGAGATATAAGTTACATATAGAGTTCCTGTAAAAGCCAAAATTGCAAGAAGAGGACCAAGTCCCCACAAAAAAATATTTTTTATTTCATAGAAATATGGTGGTATTCCCACATATTGTAGAGTATAAGGAAAAGTGAAGGCATTAGTTGTCATGGCATCCTGTTGTAAGGTCTGGTTAATAAAATCATTAAAATCTATAAAAGCATAAGGTTCTAATATGAAGTAAACAACGAGTAAAGTAATAACTATACTCAAACTATATTTACATAAATTAAAGATAAAATTCGGAAGATGATATAACCATTTTTTAGGATGAAAAGGATGATTTGCAATTAATAGAAAGAAATCTGCCAATAATGTAATTATTACCGACACGCCTATAACTGTCGCGCTGATTTTAGTTGCCATCGCAAAAGCTATACTGGTTCCTATGAGTATTGCTTTAAGTAAACTTGGATTTGCATAGAATTTAATTAAAAGATATATAGTAATTGTAATAAAGCAAGTAAGCAGAGTATCAACTGCATAAAAATGAGAAGTCTGAATAGGGAAAACGCTTATTGAATAAAAGAATGCGGCCATTAGACCCTCTTTATAACCTTTTAAGGTCTTCCCTAAAAGGTATATAAAGATGATGGTAATAAGATCAAAAGTTGCAGAGATTGCTCTTCCTAAAAGGTTGATCCCATCATAGGTAGTTAAATAGGGAGCCAGATTTGTAAACAGCATACTTGTAAGTTTAAGCAAATATAACGGGAGTGAACCATAAGCAAAAAAGTGAGGATTCCAAGGGCTTTGGATAGAAAAAAATTGACTTATACTACTGGGGAATTGGAGCTGTAATGTATACATTACGATTGCTCTTTCGTCTGGATGCAGATGTTCTCCCTGATCCCAATTTAAACCATGAAAACGAAATACGGCTGCGAGTATTACAATCAGGAAAAGCAATATTTTATATTTCATTTTTGTTTAATTTTCTTAAAAATAAATACGGTTGGACGATCAAATACACTAGCTGTTTCTTCATAGGAGAAAACAGGACTACCCAAATACGTAATCTTACAAAATATATCACAAGGAGTCTCATAAATAAGTTTAAATCCTAGCTGTCCAGAAAACAATCTGGAATATAAATTGTGTCCTTTAGGAAATTTTTGTGGATTATCTATTCTTACTTTCATAATTCGTTGACTAGGCAAAATTATTGCTTGAGCTGCCTGTAAAGCATTTTTTAAAGTTGTTGAATTAGTTTGAGAAGAAGGATTATCTAAATCATAAAAATTATATAATTTGATATTAGTATAATAATTATTAAAAGGAATTATACCTAAATCGTACACCTCACTTAGGATATTGGTGTCTGAAGGTAAAATTTCTTTTGCTGCTTGTAAAGCCTGCAGACGGGTATCAGGTTCTACATATACACTGATTATATAACTTAAAGCGAAAATAACAGTGCACGCCAAAACTCCCACATAGACTGTAGTTATCCGTATATTAGACCATTTTTTTTGAGCATATGTATAAAAGTCAAATAGGAATATTGAAACAATCAGATATATAAAAGGCAATGTTGGAACCATATATCTAGTCCATTTAACAAAGAAGAAGGCTTGAGACAGAAATATTAGCAGAAAAAAAATGATAACTAAAAAATAATTGAATTGAGATCTTCTATTTCTAAATGGTTTAGAATTTAAATTTAAAAGAGATATATGACTTAGATAAGGATTAACTATCAGATAACAAATATAAATGAAGGAAAAAAGGAAAATTACCGTTATTAAAGGATTTAGTAGAAAAGGAAATACGTGAATAAACTGAAAGATAACAGGAGTAGTATTATAAAATTCTCCTGTATAAAAGACTGGTTCGGTACCCAGAGCTACTCCAGATTCATAATGCATACTATTTAAAAAGGAGGGTTTATCAAGAAATGTATATGGATTAGTCAGAATATAAATATCCGCAACAATGAATAAAAAAAGTATCAACTTTAGGAGAACAAAAAAAGAATGAAAGACTTTATGTCTTATAAACTTATAAATTTTAAACTCTTCAATTGATAGTTTGATAATAAGCAGAAGTGGAATGGGTAGTAATACAAAAGATGTAACCTTACTTGCACAAAGTATACTTGTTGTTAGAGCCATTAAAATAAAGGGTAGGAGCTTATTAGTTTTGTAGTACCAAAGACAAGTACCAAACATTAAGGTAGAAAAGATTGTTAGCCACATTTCATAAGTGCCGAAATGGGCGAACTGTATTAATCCCACACTAAAAGTTGTTAAGAATGCCGCCATATACCCAACGGGCCTGTTTTTAAGATAATTGCCAATGTAAAAAGATAAAGGAATTAATAATAAACTGCTGACCGCTGCGATAGTTCTCAGCAATAAAATTGCTTGAGTAAAATTAATCTGGGTACAATTAAAAGTGGATATATGACAGTTAATAAAAAGATTCATTAGCAGTCCGATAAAATATACTAAATAGATAGGTAAGGAACCGTAAGCAAAAAAATGAGGGTTCATTTGATTTGGGAAATTCAGTTCTGAAATAGATGATGCAATGTTTCTTTCATCAGGATGAAAATAAAAAGGAGCTCCCCAATTAAGATTATAAAATCTTAAGATAAAACCAATTACTAATAGAACTGTAATTATAAAAAATTGGTAATTTTTAACGAACAGTTTATGCATGGTTGATTTGTACTTAAAAATATTTAAATGTAAGGCTAATGAGAGTCAGTAACAAGTCTCGCTATTTTTTCTCCTAGTTCAACTGCATAGTTTGTCCCTCTGTCCCAGGGATAAACTTGTTGCATATTAGCCAGATATATATTTTGTAAAGGTGTAGTGAAAGTAGGTATCATCTTCCCGTAGTTTTTAAAGAAGATTGGCTGGGCAAAAGGCGTAGAGAATTTTCTGATTGCAATTAGATCTTTTTTATAATCAGGATTTATTTTTGTTAAAAAGTTATCAAATTCAGACATGATTTGTTTTTCACTCATGGTGAAAAACCTGTGATTATTAGGCAAGTAATTACCTAAATATACTAGATGTTCGTTATTGTAATGTTTCTTATCTATAAAATTGGTATGTTCTACCACAGCAAGTACTGGTGCTTGAGTATCACAAATGTTTAACCAGTATGTATCATCTGCAAAAAACTTTTTCTTAAAGCGTAATACTAAAACAACGGCTCCAATGCCTTTTAAGTTAGTTAGTGATTTTTTGTAGTTTTCGGGTAATTGGGGGGCAATCTTGATAAAAGCAAATGAAGGCAACGTTATTATAACTTTGTCAAAATTTTCTATTTTTGATTGATTATTAATAGTATAGGATATGGATGGAACGCCATCGCTTTTGACCTGGTTGAGTTCTGCCTGAAAATATATTTTCCCTCCTTTATTCAAAACCGCATCTGCAAGGTGTTGGGCAAAATGCAAAAATCCTCCTTGAGGATAGGCTAAGTAAGTAGTACGTTTTTTTATACGGGACCAAAACCATGTCAGAGCAATTTTGTCTGCATACTCTCCAAATTTACTAACTAGTAATGGTTGCCAGAGAATAAGGTAAGCTTTTCTTCCGATTGTTTTATTTAAGAAAGAAGCAGCAGTGATATTCTCAAATAAATTCCAAAAAGGATTATAACGTAAAAAAGCCAATACTAAACCCATTTGAATTCTTTCGAGTAGTGAAAGTTTAGAAAATGAAAGAAGTGTTGACGGTGAATCAAGCTGATATATACGATTATCAATTAAAGAAGAAGTTTTTGGTCTTTTCGTTAATACAGGATATTTTAATTCTTTGGCTAAGCCAAGTACTGAATCATCATTTGTAAACCAGTGATGATAGAAATACTCCAGACTCCATTCCCAACCTTTTTCTTTATAACCAAGTGCTAATCCGCCAGGTTTCTGGTCTTTTTCGAATATAGTTATATCATTTCCTTCCTGAGCCAAACGATAAGCAGCAGTCAAGCCGGTAAAGCCGGCACCGATAATAGCAATTTTCATAATCAAGTTTGGATATTATCTGATAACACCTTTTGATAGGTAAATGAGCAGCCCGCCAAGTATAACAGGAATTAATGCAATTATCATACTAGTAAGTACCGAATCGCTTCCTGTAACCGGTGTTCCGGTAAGGCGCGGGGTGATAGTGGTATTTGTCTGAGCAATAACAGTTGTCGGTGCAGTAGTTGCTGTTGGAGTTAGAGTTGGTGTGGCACTAGGAGTAATAGTGGCAGTAGGTGTGATAACTGCAGTAGGTGTTATCGTGGCAGGAGATGGATTAGGTGTCACTGTTACAGCTAAAGTTGGTGAAACAGTTGGAGTATCAGTAGGAGGTGAAGTTGGGGTAAGAGTTGGAGATATCTCAACAGAAGGTACCAAAAATTGACCTCCGGAAGCATAGACATAAAAAGTAGATGTAACAGTATGAGAAAAACCTAAATTATCTACTGCAGTGATTGTAATAGTATGTTGACCTGGACTCAAATTTGCCGAGGGGATATATTGCCAATTACCATACTTATCTGAATTTACTGTGGTGGTTATGGCATTGAAAGAGTGAATAGTTATTGTCACCAGTGTATTAGGAGCAGCTGTTCCCGCAAAAGTTGGTTGCTGGTCGGCAAAAGCTTGTCCTTGTGCAGGACTGGTTATACTCACATTCTTCTGTATGGTTTTTGTAAAAGTAGCAGTTGGTAGACCAGAAGATGATGCAATGTTAGTCGACGTTGGGTTTGGCATGGAAGAAAAATCATAATTGTTGCCAATTACTATTGATGGGACAGTTTGTGCCAGTCCATTGGGGAGTGTAAGGGTTGTCTGTTGACCATCCGCCTGGACAAGCAGGTAGACTTTGGTCTGGGATAAAGTGAGTTTATTATTATTAGAGCTAATAAAGTTTGAACAATTCAAGCTATAGTTTCCATTATTTGATACCAAAGACGATAAATCCTGTGCTCCAGAAGCAGTAGCATAAACTATAGCTTCCTGGTCTATAGAGGCGGGAATTATAACCTTTCCTTGTATATTTTGAGGAGAAAGCTTACTGGTTGGAGGAGAAAGAGTCTTTATCGAGTAGGGATGCCCGTTATTATCGTATGTATTGCCTGCAGATAAGATGCTAAAAAAATAATTTGTATCTGGTTGTAGATTTTTTAGAGTGAAATAGTGTAATTTATAATTATTTGATGCATTGTTGACATCTCTATCATCAAACTCTACGCTGCTGGTCTGCCCTGCTTGTTGATAAGAAATAGTTCCGCTCGTAGCTTGGGTAGTTGTGTAACTTATGGTAAAACTGGTAGCGCTTAAGTTGGTTATGCGTATGTTTTCAGGCTGTCCGCTACCCGAAGCATGACTGAAAGGATTTACTTTATTTTGAGTAACAAAAGATACGGTAAAGAAACCAAAAATTAATATAAGAACTAGAAATAATCCAGGTATCTGTTTATCTAAAAACGATTTTTTCATGGTAATGGACCTGATGGCGTTATAACAATTGGTGCAGAATTAGGAGTTTGATTGGATGAAGCTGTCGCATTCTTCTCTACAGTATTCAGATCATTTAAGAGGGTTGATGAAGTAGGAGGTATAGGAAGTACAGGTGATAAATTAGCTGAGGTAGATGCTATTGTATTTGCAATTGAATATATTGGAGTAACCTGTTTTTTCTCCTGTACCAGGTGTATTACCGATTGACTGAACGAGTCTGGGATAGGTTGAACAATTAGCTGAAGGTCAGGGCTTATAGTTGAAGTAGAAAAAATATGGTAAATACTGGAAATAATCCAAATGATTACAAAAAAAAGGGTTGAATAGAGCAAGAATATTATATTCTTTTGTATTTTCATAATAGTTTAATTTACTGAGTATCCATATAATAATACAGTTAAAGCTAATGCATTATCAGCAGGATTTTTGGTGATCTCCACAGACTTAATTGTCACTATTCTTTGAATATCAACTACCTGATTAAGGAAACTTTGCATGTCCTGGTATCTTCCTTCAAAAGATACAGCAACAGAAAAGGTTGATACATTAGCTGGTAAATTAGAGTTCGTAGCATCTTTAACTGGTGAGATAGAAATAGATTTTTGTACCAGATGATTCTCTTTACCGATTGACTGTATATCAGCAGCTAGATTCTCAAGTTGTGGTGATTTAGGAATTGCATAAAATATTTCATTAAATACAGGCTGAGTCAGTAAGTTGGTATATTGAGTTTGCAGTGAATGCAGGGCGTCTTTTTTTGTCTGGAGCTGCTGGAATATTTGTTCCGCATCGCTAAGTTGTTTTTGTAAATCTACAATAGTTGATAAGGTAGGGTAGATGGCAAAAATTGCGGCTAAAATTAAGGCAGTTAAAGTCAAAAATGTTTCTAAATAATCCTGATTCTTCTTATTACGTAAATCAGGCAAAATATGAATAGTAGATAAATACCTTCGCCTATGAATAGATTCCAGGTTTTTTTCGTGTTGTGTCTTGAGTTTAACTTGTTCTGGATTTGTAGGTTTTGTGTCTGGCATATTGATTTACGAGTTTTTATTTAATTGGTTGTTATATTTAAAACGGCATTGACCTGTCCAGTCGAAATCTTGTTTTGAATATTCTCAATATTAATATCTGTTACATATTTAAGTTGTTTAATATTTGTTACAAATGAATTAAGCTGTTCAATTGAATTCGTAGAAATAACTGCTAACTCAGATTTATCTGATATAGAAACATCAGTAAATGTAATATTACCTTGTGAAATTTCAATTAGATCTTTTAACCGGTTAACAGTGATAGCGGAAGTGCTATTTATTTGTCCTATCAGCTGAAGTCGGGCTTGTAAATTACGGAATAACGATTCTGAATCGGACATTGCATTGACTATTATTTGATCATTTTTAATCTGATCATGTAAGTTAGTAAGTCTGTAATCGACAGTAAATCGATAAAGAAATGCAACTAAGGCTACAGAATATGTCACCATGATAACCATACGTCCATACGTTAGTGTCCATTGCACCAGACGATCAATAATATTATTTTGTTGCTCTTGAAAGAAATTGATTGAACTCATACAGGTCCTAATTTAGTCTAGAAAGTTTAGGTGAGTTTGTCAAAGCTCAAAGCACTTATAAGTCTTTAAATTGTAGTTTACTTGGTGGCATAGCTATTGAAAATATGATATACTATTTATGTCAAAAGGAAGGAATAGTAAAGAGCCTAACTTTTGGCGTTTTTTATGACAGATGACAAATCACGTATTTATCCTTTAGATAAAATCCGCAATATAGGCATCATTGCTCACATTGATGCAGGTAAAACCACTACTACCGAACGCATTTTATTTTATACCGGACGTACTTATAAAATTGGTGACATTGACGAAGGTAATACTCAGATGGACTGGATGGAACAAGAAAGAGAAAGAGGTATTACTATCGTTTCTGCAGCTACTACTACCTTTTGGAAAGGTAATCGTATTAATATCATTGATACTCCAGGTCACGTTGACTTTACTGCTGAGGTAGAACGTTCTTTGCGCGTACTTGATGGGGGTATTACGGTTCTGGATGCCGAAGAAGGTGTTCAATCACAGTCTGAGACTGTATGGCGTCAGGCAGATAAATATCGTGTGCCGCGTATTTGTTTCGTTAACAAAATGGATAAATTAGGTGCTGATTTTCTTGCCACAGTGCAAAGCATTGAAAATCGTTTAGGTGCAAACCCTGCGATAATGGTCTTGCCAATTGGAGCAGAGTCTTCTTATAAAGGCAACGTGGATTTACTAACACGCAAAGTTTTGATTTGGGGGTCGGATGAACTAGGAGCAAAATATGATGAATCAGATAATATTCCTGAAGAAATGAAAGCTCAAGTCGAAGAACATAGAGCTAAATTAATTGAGAAAATTTGTGAAACAGATGATGCATTATTAGAGAAATATTTGGGTGGTGAAGAACCAAGTTTAGAAGAATTAAAAAATGCTTTACGTGCCGCAGTAATCGCTTATAAATTAGTACCAATTTATGCGGGAACCAGTTTGCGTAACAAAGGAGTACAGCCACTTTTGGATGCAGTTATAGATTACTTACCTTCACCAAAAGATTTAGATCACGTGGTTGGCCATAATCCTAAAACAGGTTCAGAAGAAACAAGAAAATTGGTGCCAGAAGAATCATTAGCTGGTCTTGCTTTCAAAATTCAAAATGATCCGCATGTAGGTAAGCTGACTTATTATCGTGTATATTCCGGCAAGATTGAAGCTGGGACTTATATTTATAATAGTGTAAAGGACAAAAGAGAGCGTGTAGGACGTTTATTGTTAATGCATGCCAATCAAAGAGAAGAAATTAAAGAAGCCTATGCGGGTGAAATTGTGGCTATTGTTGGTTTGAAAGAAACTACCACCGGTGATACGTTGTGTGATGAAGCTAAACCAATTGTATTGGAGAAAATTTCTTTCCCTGAACCTGTGATTTCTTTAGCAATCGAACCAAAAACAAAATCAGATCAAGAAAAATTGGGTTATGCACTAAAGCGCTTAATGGAAGAGGATCCAACTTTTACGGTAAAGACTAATCATGAGACAGGCCAGACCATCATCTCTGGTATTGGTGAGTTACAATTGGAAATTATGGTTGATCGTATGAAGCGGGAGTTTAATGTATTGGCCAACGTAGGTGCTCCTCAAGTTGCATACAAAGAGACAGTAAGTCAAATGGCTGAAGGAGAAGGTAAGTATATTCGTCAGTCGGGTGGTCGTGGTCAATATGGACATTGCTTTTTGCGTGTTGAACCAAAGCCTCGTGGTGAGGGCAATGAGTTTGTAGATGCAATTAAGGGAGGAGCTATACCGGCTGAATTTGTGACAGCTGTTGAAAAAGGTTCAAAGGAAACATTGGAAAACGGTATGCTGTTAGGTTTTCCCGTGGTTGACGTGAAAGTAACATGTTATGATGGATCTTTCCATGATGTCGACTCTTCCGAAATGGCCTTTAAGATTGCTGCCTCTATGGCTCTGCAATCAGCCTCTAAAAGAGCTAGTATGCAGTTACTTGAACCTATTATGAAGGTGGAAGTTACTACCCCATCTGAATTTATGGGAGATATTATTGGTGATTTATCTGCTAAACGTGCTCAAATCATGGGTACAGAAGAAAAAAATCGTGCAACTATAGTTAACGCTCTGGTTCCTTTAGCCGAACTCTCAGGTTATGCCACTCAGTTACGCAGTATGTCGCAAGGTCGGGCAAGTTACTACATGGAACCAAGTCATTATGATGTAGTTCCTCAAAATATTGTGTCAGCTATGCTGGCCAAATCCACCTTCACCGGAAGAGTTGAATAAAATTCATATTTTAAACAGACCTCTCATCAATATTTCAGCTTTCTATCTATAAACGGTTTAAAGAAATTCGATTAGAGCTAATTTTAGTATCAAAGGCGTTTATAGGCAGCGGCAACGCGTTGTAAAAAAGTGACAATTGATAAGAGAATTAGAACGATAAATACTATTTCCAGTAGATTTAAGTTACCGAAAGTAAAATTAGGTAATAAAAAGTAACCAAAAAAAGATAAGAAGATAACAGTTAACCTTTCAGTTCTTTCAATCAACCCTACCGCAAATATTTGTCTAGTGCTACTTGCTAACTCAGCTCTAGATCTGGAATAACTCACCAGATAAGAAATAGCTAATAATAAAACACAGATTTGCCACCTTACTATATTCGCAAAAGCAAAACTCATTATAATAAAAAAATCAGCGATACGGTCAAATGTTGAATCTAAAAATCCCCCAAAAGGAGTTTTTTTATTAAATCTTTTAGCAACCGCACCATCCAGGGTATCAAAAGCATTACCTAAAAAAATAACTAATGCCCAGACATACAAATGATTTAAAATTAAAATAAAAAAGAGTATTGATGGTACAATACCAATAATAGTTAATAGGTTTGGAGAAACGTTGGCCAGAGGGGAAACTAGTTTTTGTGTTGTTTTGTCAATGTAAGGTTTAAATGTTGATAACATAATTAATATGAATATTAAAATCGATCTTCACACACACTCTATTCTATCACCAGATGGTGGTTTAAGCGAGAATGATTATAAAAGTTTGCTTTTATCCAAAACATTAGATGTAATTGCCGTTACAGATCACAATAGAATTGACTTTGCTGAGAAGTTACAAAGAAAGTTAGGTGAGCGAATTATTGTAGGTGAAGAAATTAATACCACAGAAGGAGAAATAATCGGATTATTTTTAAATAGCAAAATTGAATCGGGCTTATCTTCCTTAGAAACAGTAAAACAGATTAGTAAGCAAAATGGTTTAGTTTGTATCCCCCACCCATTTGAGATTTTAAGAAAAGGAATAAGTGAACAAAGTTTATGTAATATAATTAAGTTTGTCGATATAATAGAGGTATTCAATGGTCGTAGTATGCAGCCACAAACTCGTAAACTAGCCCAGGTTTTTATCTCCACATATAAGTTAACTCCAGCAGCTAATAGCGATGCTCATTGTAAATTGGGTATCGGTAAAACCTACAACTTGCTTACCCAGATACCGTCAAGAAAGAATTTAGTAAGTCTGTTAGAGAAAGGCACAAGAAATGAAGTTGCAGCTCCCTGGTTTTCTTATTTATGTCCTAAATGGAACAAAATAAAAAGAATAATGTCTTCCTGAGCGAGATGTGTTCGTAAGAAGATGCTTTCATTCTTTGATTAGCAAGATGACCTATATGAAAAAGATTGTTTATTTACTTAATCCCAAATCAAGTGATGGTAGATCGACTGAAATATGGCTGAAAGGAAGAGAGAAGTTTCCTCAATTGCCCGAACACCCTTATCTTGTTACTAAGATAGCAAATCTACAATCTTTTATTGAAAAAGAGAAGCCTGATATACTTGCCATTGCAGGAGGGGATGGCACCATTAATAAAGTTTGTCAGGCTGTGGTGCAGGTTAAGAGAAAACCTACTTTAACAATCATACCTATGGGTACGGGCAATGCTTTATCTTTCTGCCTGGGAGTAGAGACTCTGGAGAAAGCGATGGCGGTATTACAAACTCAACCGAATTCCATAACCATAGATATTATGCAAAGTAACATTCCTGAAATACCAATTGGAGTTTTTAACATTAGTGCTGGTTTTGATGCACGTATAGTGTTTAATAGAGTTAACTATCATTACATAGGTTTAAAATCATATATAATTTCTGGTATTAGGAGTTTCTTCAGTCATCCGGAGAGTGAGATTACTTTTACAATCGATAAAAAAGTGACATTAAAGGCCACAGCCGGTTCTCTGGTAGTCGCCAATTCACCAGTAGTGGGACAAAATTTTTTAGTTTCACCTAGGGCGAGATTGAATGATGGATTATTGGATTGTACTTTATTTTCTACAAAGTATGCTTATGTGCAAAATTTACGGTTGAGGGGTTTCAAGCATCCTTTTTATTCTGAGTTGGGAAAAGTTCATTTTAAAGCCTCCCACTTACTAATCCAGGGTGAGCCTTATGTGCAAATCGATGGAGATCCGGTTGTGAGGCAGGAAGGAATTGAAGTTTCCGTCTTGCCTAAACAAATCACTTTTTTGCGCAATTTTGATGAACAGATAGAACAAAACTATAAATCGTTCGTAGTTTAGCTATTTAAACTTACAAAATCTTATGAATGATGTTATTTTTGCATTTTTATTTTTTCTGCCGGCAGGTTTTGCGAATATGGCTCCGGTTTTAGTCAATAAAATACCTATTATTAATAGGTATAACTATCCTTTGGATGGATATGCAAAGTTTAGAGGTAAAAGGATTTTAGGAGACCATAAAACTTGGAGAGGCTTACTTAGTGGTGTGGTGATGGGAATATTAATTGCTTGGTTTGAAATTGTGATTTTTAAATTTAAGATAAGCGATGGGCATGATTTAAATCAGCTATGGTGTGGTGGGCTGATGGGATTGGGTGCTTTGACAGGAGATAGCGTTAAAAGTTTCTTTAAACGACAAATTAATATTAATTCAGGACAAAGCTGGTTTATCTTTGATCAAATAGATTACATCTTAGGGGGGATTATTTTTACACTACCAGTCGTAATTTTATCATGGTATTTATACTTTACAATACTTACAATTTATTTTTCATTACATTTGATAATATCGTTCTTAGGTTATCTATTAAAATTTAAGGCTTCTCCACTCTAGTCAGATAAAGTTTGCTATGCTAAATGATTTCATAAAAGAAGGGTATAACAAAATTGCTGAAGAATATAATGCTAACAAAAATATGTTCTCAAATATTTTTTATTTAGATCAGATAAATAAAAAATTATAGGCACACTCTACAGTCTTAGATGTTGGTTGCGGGGCTGGAATTACCATAGATAAATATTTTGTAGATAGAGGACATAGGGTTATCGGTATTGATATTTCGGAAAGAATGATTGCATTAGTCACGAAGTATATTCCCTCAGCCGAGTACAAGGTTCAGGACATGACATATTTTAAGAAGGAAGAATGAAAAGTAAATTCTGTAGTATCTTTTTATCCAATTTTTCATTCGCTGAGAAAAGAGCATCAGGAACTATTAAAAAAATTTAATTCGTTTTTAGATATTCATGGTTATTTATTAATAACATAGGGTAGTTATAATTGGTAGGGAACAGAAGATAACCTTAATGGTATAGAGATGTTTTAGAGTCATTACAATAATATAGAAAATAGACGATTGGTAATTAATGCTGGATTCAACATCTTAGTCGATGAAATAGATTAAACTAATAAAGAGAAACACCAGATAATTTTAGCATAGTAGATTTAATTACCTTTTAATACCCCTGTTATAATGTGAACATGAAGCACTTTGCTATCCTTTGGGTTTTTATATTCATTGCGGCTTTGATTGCATGGCACATATTGAGTACGCCGGTTCCTATGCCAGTGTTTAAAGAGATTGCAGATAGTCCTACTCCAACAGTAAAGATGGCAAGGACGAATCAATATACAATTTTCGTTCCTTACTGGAGTATTTCCGGCTCTTCTCCTAAAATTGATGCAAAGTATTCCGAGGTTGTTTATTTCGGTATTGCTGCCAATTCTTCTGGTATTGAAACCACTGAAGATGGATATAAAGACATTAAAGTTTTTAATGGATTAGTTGGAGCTAACCAGAAAAAGCTACTGACCCTACGTATGCTTGATAACAGTGATAACAGTAAAATTTTATCTAATATACAAATACAGCAAGAGATTATTAATCAGACAATAAACATCGCCAAAAACAATGGATTTGATGGAGTTGTCATTGATATGGAACTGCAATCATTACCTTTTAGCTCAATTGTGGATCAGATTGATAAGTTTTACGACAAGTTTCATCAACAGACAAAACAAAATAATTTAAGCTTTGATACTACAATGTATGGAGATCTATTTTACCGGCCTAGGCCATTTGATTTAACTTATCTTAACAAGGATGTTGATAAAGTTTATATTATGGCTTACGATTTGCATAAAGCAAGTGGTCAACCAGGACCCAACTTTCCACTTCAATCAGTAAGTAACGATAACAGTGATTATAATTTGTCAAAAATGATCAGTGATTATGAGATTGTTGTGCAGGCGGATAAGCTTGTGGTGGTGTTTGGAATGTTTGGCTATGATTGGACAGTAGACTCTAAAGAACAGACTATTGGAAGTGGTACAGCTTTAAGTGATCTACAAATTCAACAACAATTCTTAAATCATTGCTATAAATTAAATTGTACTATATCTAGAGATAGGAACTCTCAAGAAACGGTCATTCATTATACGGATAATGGTCAAAGCCATATAATATGGTTTGAAGACCTTGTGTCATCTGAGGCGAAGATGGCATATTTACATAAGAAAGGAATTACTAATTTTGGCTATTGGGCATATTCTTATTTTTAGACCTATTACACAATTCTTATTTTGTTAACATTCATTTATATATTTTTTGTGATGTACTTACTCTGTATAGTCGTTGCATTTTTACTATGTTCTATTCAGACTATGTATCCTACAAATACAACAAATACTTATGACCAGGAAAAAATTTGGAGCAACTCATTGGCTTTAGAGGAAGAGAAGATACTGTTTTTACAGCGTAAGCATTGGTTCGTACTTCTTCCGGTAGTGCTATCTATAATATTAGGTTTAATTCTGAGCTTTATAGCGCTGGATTATATATCAGTGCAATTTTCTGTTGGAATCTTAACTTCGCTAGTACTAGTTCTATCGTTATTAACTCTTTCTGCTTCACTTCTTATCAAGAGTTTAACAGAATGGTATTTTACTGTTTATATACTAACATCAAGAAGACTATTGGAGATCTGTTATACACCCTTAGCTTCCTATTTTCTAAATAATGTACTCTTAGAACAGGTGAGATGTACAGAGATAGATACTGCAACCAGTGGTTGGTTATATAAATATTTAAACATAGGAGATATAATTGTCACATTTGATCGGCCTACTCATAGAGATGCTTTTATTTTACAATCTATTAAAAACTTTCATCTATTAAGTCGTCAGCTATGCGGTTTATTGTTACCGATTCAGGTAAAACAGCAAAGAGTGTTACAAAGTAGAGCTATCTCTAACATTCCTGCCAAAGTCATTTGGTTTAAGCAAAAAAATCCCAAGAGAAAACTTAATCCTTTTGAGGAGATAACGTCAAGAAATAATATTTTAAACTATCCGGTCATTAAGTATGGATTATAGGTATGTAGTAGCTTTTATTTGCTTAATTTTAAATTTAATCTTATATATATACAACCGTTTATATTTTCAAGAAGCTTTGAAGGCAAAACAACAGATCGGAATTCCTCTACATTGGAGATTAGAAAAATTACTAAAGTTAAACTATATATTTATCAGTGCCGTGTTTGTTCTGACCTTTGTTTATTTACTTTTTATATATATAGTAAGTTAAAATACAAAATATTTACCTCTTGACGAAGATAAGAAATTATCGTAGAATATTTTTCAGACTCATTAAAAAAGTGAGTTTTATTTTTGGCTAATTTAATTTAAAAATAACTATTGAATTACTCAGGAATATTTAGTATAATTACTTTACAAACATATGGCAGACAAATATACTCGTTCAAAACCACATGTGAATATTGGAACCATCGGTCATGTCGATCATGGTAAAACCACCACCACTGCAGCTATTGCTACTTATTTAGCCAAGAAGGGTATGGCACAAGCCAAAAAATATGAAGATATTGATAATGCTCCTGAAGAGAAAGCTCGTGGCGTCACGATTAACATCGCTCACATTGAATACGAAACTGAAAAGAGACACTATGCACATATTGATGCTCCAGGTCATGCTGATTACATCAAGAATATGATTACAGGCGCTGCTCAGATGGATGGTGCTATATTAGTTGTATCTGCTCCTGATGGCCCAATGCCACAAACACGTGAGCATATTTTATTAGCTTATCAAGTAGGAGTTCCTGCTATTGTTGTTTACCTCAATAAATGTGATATGGTTCAGGATGAAGAACTGCTTGATTTGGTTGAGATGGAAGTACGTGAATTGTTGACTAAATATCATTATCCAGGTGATACAGTGCCGATTATTCGAGGTTCTTCCTTGAAAGCTTTGGAAGGAGATCCAGTTTATGAGGCAAAGATACAGGAATTGTTGGATGCAGTTGATTCATATATTCCTACTCCGGTACGGGCATTAGATAAACCTTTCTTGATGCCGGTGGAAGATGTTTTCTCTATTAAGGGACGCGGTACAGTTGTAACTGGAAGAATTGAAAGAGGAATAGTTAAAGTTAATGATACAGTTGAGATAGTCGGAATTCGAGATACTAAGAGTACGGTAGTAACTGGAGTAGAAATGTTTAGAAAACAACTTGATGAAGGTCAAGCTGGTGACAATGTTGGTTTGCTTCTACGTGGTATTGAAAAGTCTGATGTAGAGAGAGGACAAGTAGTTGCTAAACCTGGGAGTATTACACCTCATACTGATTTTGAGGCTGAAGTTTATATTTTAACCAAAGAAGAAGGTGGACGTCATACACCTTTCTTTACGGGTTATAGACCACAGTTCTATATTAGAACTACTGATGTGACTGGTACGGCAACTTTGCCACAAGGTGTGGAAATGGTTATGCCTGGTGATAATGCGAAGATGACTGTCCAGTTGATTGTTCCTGTTGCTTTGGAAGAAGGAATGAGATTTGCTATTCGTGAAGGCGGCCACACTGTTGGCGCAGGAGTAATTTCTAAAATTATTAAATAACATTAGATTCATGTACAAACAAGATATCCCGCTACGAGCGGGATTTTTTGTGGATAACTTAACTTTTAGAAGTATTTTTTATTAACTTTTAGGGTCTGTGTCCATGATCACCGGTCCAAGTATGGGTTAAATCAGGTGTATAGGGTGCAACCAGAAGAGGTCCCAGTATGGGTAATATTTTGTTTTTATTGCCGATTATCCCTGGCATTAGTTTAATTAGTTCACTCAGAACTTCATCTGAAGTGATTTGTAATCCGAACTTAATGCTCCGATGAAGATTAATTACAGAGCTAATCAATTCTTCATTATTTCTTCTATATGCTTGATTGATAAATTTTAAAAGGGATTCTCTGTAAGATTCGAAATTTTGAAAACCCTGTAGAGTTTTATGTGTCCTCAGAAGTTGAGCGTTTTGTGTAGTAAATAGTTTATACCAATCACTTCTGGTATCTGCTGAACCCACACCAGACACCTTTAATAGAGCAGCGAAATGAAATAATCTCGCCAATTCCTTGCCAATAATAGTGCCCGGGCTCACTACTAATACGTCATTTCGTGCAACCAGAATATCCAGTGGTCTCTAAGAAAAGTTATTATAGCAAATAGCTATGTCATTATTGACAATTCTTTTTTGTGATGGAATCTGATTCCCTAGCAATTCAAAAATAGACACGGGGGTAATATTCTCACAAAATCAGATAAAGAGTGTAGTACATTTGACATGGCAATGATTGTAGCAAAATGCTTATAATTGAACGATGGCTGCTTAACCTGGTATATTATGTGAAGTATTCCACGAAGTATAATAAGATACCTGATATGATTGATATTGACCAAAAAATTAGAAAGATAATAGTTATATATTTATGCTGCTTAAAATAGTTTATCCCTTTCCTGTAATTTTTCCAGGCTAAAAGCATAAAAATTATTAACGAAATAAACATTATTAAAGACAAAATGCCATGGGACGCTGCTAGAACAATATGCCAGGGAATTTCAATTTTTTCAGTATTAGCTGATACTCTTGTAGCCATGTAGCTTATATTAAAAGTTATTTCATATAGAAGTGCGAAAGCAACAAGAGGGGTAGGGAATTTATTGTGCATATAACTTCGATAAAAAGTATAAAAGACAATACAAGAAATAATAATTTCTGCTATTAAAGTTATGGTGCTAAATAATGGAATATGCATATAAAGTTATATCATTCTACTTAAAACATGATAACACTCTCTTAATTTCCATTGGCTGTTATATTCAATCCATTGCTTGAGTTATTATTATTTGAATTGTAAGTTGTGGCATTAGTACTACTGGTATTATAGCTGTTATTGTTAGCAGTATTAGTATTAATGCTGCCATTGTTTTGTGTATTAGAGTTATATGATTGATTGGATTGAGAGTTTGACTGTACGCTGGATGCCGGTTGAGAAGTAGTAATGCAACAGTAATCGGGGTGAGGAGCGTTTTTCTCAGTGCGGCAATCAACGTAAGGATCAGATGGATTAGCTGCTTGATGTCCGGATGGGCAGGCATTTGTCGCCCAGCTGTAACAGTTACCTCCATATGACTGAGCACAGACTTGTCCATTAGCAGCAGAAGATGTGGGAGTTTGTTTTGGAATGAGACAACATTCGGATCCGTTTGCACTACATTGTGCCCCACAGTCATAGGCGCCATGTCTATTAGGATTGTGACAGGAAGTGCCATTTGTACATGTAGCATATGCACAAGCAAACGACGTGCCTAGGTTTTGACAAGTTTGTCCATTATTACATATACCATTAGGGTTGCTATTACTACAGTCAGCTGTTGAGGGCATATAATTTACTATTGATGGGTTGTCAGACTGAATGATTTGAATTGTAGCTGCTTGAGTAGGAATAGGAATAAGTGTGGGAGTGGGCATAGGGTTTGTTATAGGAGTTGTAGAGGTTGAACCGGGTTGTGTTAATATAATTGTTGGTATAGGGGTTAGCGTTTGATTATTTGATGAGTTGATGCTGTTATTATTTGTATTGTTATTTGCAGGTGAAGATTCAGAGGATGTATTTGAGTTAGAGCCAGTTGTAGGGTTGTTAGTAGTAGAATTGCCTATATAGTAGGGAGATTGTACGGTTGCAGAAGCTTGATTGACCGATGAAGTTAGCAAAGCTGTATTTGTTAAATAGCCTTGATTGTTAGGTATAGATGTCTTAGTTGATTTAAGAATATTTCGAGTATCATCTGCTGTTTGGTTAAAGCTTAAAATAATAGGAATAATATATACTGAGGATTGTTTTTCTGCGATAAATTGATTAATGGTATTTTTATCTATATTCATTTGAGAAATATAAAAGTTTACTGCTTCTGGTACCGATAAGCCGGTTATGCTCGTGACAACGTTTTGTAAGGATGAAGCATTCAAAGGAAGAATATTACTGATAACCGCCGCGATAGCAGGAGTAGATGTTTCATTAATTTTTAACTGGTCAGGTACGAGTATCAGGGACGATAAAAATTGTTTTTTTAGTGTTTTATTTATATTATTTGAATTGGGTAGATTTCCAATCAAAGCGGTATCGTTTGTTACATCTTTCATATACAACTGCATCAAGTCTTCGGTCTGTTGAACCGTTTGGCTCGTTTGTGGAACTAACAGAGTGTTATGTACAATATTAGACAGGTTATGAATATCGTTGACAGTGAAAGTACTGGCGATAGGAATGCTATATTGAGCTAGTTTATTAATGCCTTGGGTAGAGGTGTCGTGAGAAATCAGCATGCTCGCTTCTATAGGTTGCAGAATATCCAAAGCCTCTTGTGGTACAGGAGACTTGTCATTGAATATACTCGAAATTTCTCCTGTTACATCATCTGAAAGTAGTTTTTGTTGAGTGTTGGCCATAGTTATATTGCTTGCTAGTAATTGTGTATCGTTGATTCTGTTTATTTCACTTTGAGCCTCTTGCTGCAGTAGCGAATAGTCGGAAAGCGCAGTGGGGATATTAACAACAAGGTTTTTTGAGATGGAAAGTGAGTAGGTTAGATTAGGAAATGTATAAATTGCAGTGGAATTAGATGAATTAGCAGAGTTATTAAGAGTCAGAGGTATCTTTTGATACGCTGAAGCAGAGCCTTGGGGTGAGTTATTTATGTCAAGTGAATTATCAGTATAGTTTCCGATACATTGGTCAGCCATCTGGGCAATTCTTTTAGCACTATCTAAATTAATATTCAGCAAAATATAATCATGATTTATGAGGTTAATATTATTTGTAGTGTTAGCATTCGCAAGATTTGTTACAGTAGCTTGAAGATTAGAATAAACTGTGTTTATTTGTGATAGTTTATCTTCTAAACAGTAGGTAATAGTCAAATCCTTGTTTTTTCGAGCTAGCAGGAGATTGTTCTGAATAGAATATTGCTGCAGTTGAGTAAAAGTTAAATACTCATCAGCTTTTTGTTGCAACTGGCCAGTTGATTGGTTGTTTGACATGGTTGAAGACCCGGTTTGGGCATATGCCTTAGGTACATAGCTTAGTTTGTTATTAAAGGTAACACCGGAACTTTCTGCCTGTATAAGCAAACTATGAACTTCTGCCAGACGCTCGTTGGATAGATGCATATTGAAGTTTAGCTTATCTGAATTTTTCGGTAATAGGCGGACAAAATTGTCTTCAATAAATATTTTTACCGGATAAAGGGGATTATCGGGCAAAATACCAGGGTTGATAAGTGTCTGATTAATAGAGTCATTCCTATGAATATAAGTTAACACAAAAATACTACTCATGAAAATTATACAAGGAGTGAGTAAAGCGAATAATATAAAAAGAAAAACTTTCAGTTGTTTTGGAGTAATAAAATAATTATAATCAACGGATGGTAAAATTGCCTTTACTTTTTCATGCTTCTGTTCGTTCATATCATTATAATGACTAAGTAAGATCTGTCTTGTCAATAAGAGATAAAAGAAAATATACATTTTTATTTGGGATTAAATAAATATGTTTCACTTGGAGTTTAAAAACAAATTTTGTTTAAGCCTTATTAGAGGTTAGGATGAGGCTGCGGTTACTTTTTCCAGCTATAAATTTTTAGCATTATCTTTTCATTTCTGTAAGAATGTTTCGTAATCTTTTACCTTCGGTATAGCAGCAGAGAGATATCCATGGCAATTACTCTTGCATTGCGGAAATATCGAGCAGTGTGCTCTGCAATGGTCCCCTTACCTGAGTCTTTATCTACAATAAAGGCACCATCAGGCAGATTGCTCAGGTGGGGGAAAATTACATATGCTTTTGTTAATTCTTCTGAATCCATTAGTCTTGTTTAAATTGAAATGTCCCGATGTTCGTTGGTATCCATGAATTGTCTTCTGATTTGTTCAAGATGTGAGTTCTGATAAGCTGGACTCTCTTTATTCATATTGTTGGGAATTTTAACACTAATCGAGGGTAAATATAATCCATTAGGGGATTTATTAAAGATCTTTTCGTGCAGTTATTTTACCATTATTGACAATTCATCCGTGATTAATTTTTGCATATCATCCTCTCTGGCACTATGAGCCCCATAAACAAATTTGAGTTTAGAATTCTGTATTGTCTTATGTAAATTCCATGCGTTAGCGGGAGGACAAATAAAATCATATCGGCCATGAATAATAGTTACTGGGATATTGGAAAGTTTATGGGCATTATTCAAAATATAATTATCAGGCATAAAGCATAAATTGAGCATATACGTTGCCTCAATAGGAGCAAAAGATCGATACGCTCCATTGGACATGTCTTTCTCAATCTTTCCTGGTGTAGGATTCATAGTTAAAAAGGCAGATTCATAAAGATCAAAATCATAAGCATATTTATCTTTTTCATTTTCAGTTCCATGTAATATCTTATCTAAATAATAAGAGAGAGCGTCTTGTTGTTGATTTGCAGGTACAAGATTCATAAAACGTTCCCAGTTTTCAGGAAAATTGTATTTGATAGGCCCATTGATCAGATGATAATTATCACTGCTCGAACCCAAATAAATTCCCCGAACAAGTATGCCGGTGATTCTTTGAGGATTTTGTATAGCATAAAATAGAGAAAGCGCTGACCCCCAGGAACCACCATAGAGAAAAATTCTGTCAATAGAAAATAATTTTAAGAGTTTATCAATATCTTCAATTATTTTTTGAGTTGTATTATTCTCTACACTGGCAAAGGGAGTACTTTGACCTGCTCCTCGTTGATCAAAAGTTATAATGTTCCATTGAGAGAGGTCAAAAAAATTCAAATTGTAAATCTCACTTTCATAACCTCCTCCTCCCGGGCCTCCATGAAGAAAAAGAATAGGTTTACCTTGGGGGTTGCCAAATTGAGCGTATCTAATCTTGTACCCATCACTCACGTCCAGGAAACCGGATTTTAGAGGTGTAAAAACTTTCTCCTGCATAGCTAACATATTAGCATATTTATTTTAAATTTAGCTCAGTGTATTACCTTTTATTTTTAAGCGTTCCTAATTATGGACAATTTGAGCGCAGTATTGTATAATTACTTTTACCTTTAAGTAAGAACTTTGAAAGAAGGAGAATAAAGCTATGCCAAAAGGAAGAATTCGTGTTCGTTTGAAAAGCTATGACTCACGTGTAATTGATGCGTGTTGTCAGCAAATATTAGATACGGCTATTAGAACCGGTGCCAAGATTGTGGGTCCAGTTCCACTTCCCACTCAGCGCAGCGTCTATGCTATCAATAAAGCTCCTTTCGTTGAAAAGAATCACCGAGATCATTTTCAGATCTGTGTGCATAAGAGATTAGTTGATATTATTTCTCCTACTGACAAAACTATTGATAGTCTTACTCATTTGGAATTACCGGCTGGAGTTGATGTTGAGATTAAAATGTAATCTTAAAAGATTATATTTGATAGATATTGATGCCAAACAATGATATATAGTATAATCCTAACTGTATAATACTTGTTCAGGTTCTATCGTCAACAACAGATAGTCGAGAGGCTGTCTTTTTTTTGAAAATGATAAAAATTATTAGCACAAGGGGTACATATGCAGACAATAATTGGTCAAAAATCAGAACAAACACAAAGATTTTTAACAAACGGGACTAGAATTCCAGTCACGGTAGTTTGTGTTAATCCAAATAAAGTTTTGGCTAGCAAAAGTATGGCTAAAGAAGGCTATAATGCCGTACAAATTGGCGCGGGTGTTCATAAGAATCCTACTCGCAGTCAACTCGGAACCGCTAAGAAAGCCAATCTAACTGCCGCACCAAAAGTCATTAAAGAGGTGCGGTTTTTTGATGTCAATGAAGTTATGCCGGAAGTAGGTGCGGTAATCAGTTTGACCGATGTTTTACAACCTGGTGACATCGTTAATGCTACAGGTACTTCCAAAGGTAAAGGCTGGGCGGGGGTAGTAAAAAGACACAATTTTCGTGGTGGTCCCAGAACTCATGGTCAGTCTGACCGTGAACGTGCTCCTGGTTCTTTGGGGCAAACTACTACTCCTGGACGGGTGTATAAAGGCAAAAGAATGGCTGGGCGTATGGGTTCAGATACTGTTACAGTACAAAACTTATTTGTAGCTGATATTATTGGAAACAAAGTATATTTAGCCGGTTTAGTCCCAGGACATCTGAATTCATTCGTGGTTATTAAGAAGACAGGTAAAATGGCTGATAAAAAGTTCAGCCCAATGTTGCGCATGGAAAATATGGACGGTATGCCGGTTAGTGAAGAACCTGCCAATACCCAAGCGCCTAAAGCTGAAGTGACTAATCAAGTTGAAGAAACCAAATTTGAATCTGCAGCACCAACTTCAGAAGTAAAAGTAGAAAAGTCCATGGAGGAAGCTAAATAATATGGCAGAAGCAGTAAAAAAGACAGCAAAAAAAGTCACTACTACCAGTGCAGTCGTTAAAAAGACTGTTGCTTCTAAAACTGTGAAAAAAGAGTCAGATTTGACTGTCGATGTATTTGATGTTAATGGTAAAGTAACTGGTCAGTTGGAGCTTGCTAAGCATGTTTTCGGTGTGGCTGCTAATAAAGCTATAATTGCGCAAGCAGTGCGTGTGTATTTGGCTAATCAGCGTCAAGGTACAAGGTCTACCAAAACACGAGGAGAAGTTTCCGCTTCTACCCGCAAAATCTATCGCCAAAAAGGGACAGGGCGCGCTCGTCATGGTTCCTTAAAAGCTCCTTTATTTGTTCATTATGGAGGAGTTTCTCATGGTCCAAGACCAGTTGACTTTAGTATGACAATGCCACAAAAGATGCGTCAAAAAGCCTTGACTAGTGTTTTATCAGCAAAATTGAAAGGTCAGGAGATCAAAGTAGTATCTGGTTTGGCCACGATGGAAGCCAAAACTAAAGCTATGGCAGCTGCATTAAGTAACTTAAAGCTTAGAAATAAGAGTAATGACAAGTTGCTGGTTGTTATTAATGATGGTACTGGAAATATAGTACGTGCGGCCAGAAATCTGGAGGGGGTTACCCTGACTTCGGCAGCCAGATTGAATGCCTATGATGTTTTAACGGCTCGACAAATTTTATTTGCTCAAGAAGCAGTTGAGAGTTTGCAAAAAAGGTTGGGGAAATGATTATGAAAGCTATATATAAACCATTAATTACAGAAAAATCTATGGCCGAGGCTGAAAAAGGAAAATATTCGTTTATTGTAGCTCAAAGTGCTGGTAAAAAAGATATCAAAAAGGCGGTTGAAAGTAGCTTTTCTGTAAATGTTGTGAGTGTCATGACCACGGTGGTTAAAGGTAAACGTAAACGGATTGGTCGTAATCGTCAAAAAGTTTCTGCTTCAATTTTTAAAAAAGCCTTGGTTGAACTTAAGTCAGGACAAAAAATCAGTTTATTTGAATTAGGTGCTTAGACTTTGCGGCTATTGTATGCTACAATTAGCCTCATAGTCTATGAATGAATTATATGAAAAAACTAAAACATATTCGCAAAAAGCATTCAGGTCGCAACTTGGCTGGGCAGGTAACTGTAAGGCATCAGGGTGGGGAGCATAAGCGTTTTTATCGCGTTATCGATTTTAAGCGCAATAAAGTTGATGTAGATGGTAAGGTTGTCACTATTGAATATGATCCAAACAGGACATGTGATATTGCTTTAATCCATTATAGTGATGGGGAAAAGCGATATATTTTGGCTCCTGAAGGGCTAAAGATAGGAGATAGTATTGTAGCTTCTCCTAGTGCGGATATTAAGCCCGGGAATGCCTTGCCCCTGGTCAAGATTCCAGTTGGTACAGTTGTACATAATGTAGAATTGACTCCTGGTAAAGGAGGACAAATTGCCCGCGGTGCAGGAACAAGCGTAATAGTAAATGCCAGTGAAGGAGGGTTAGTTTTTTTAAGAATGCCTTCGACTGAAATTCGCAAAGTTGATGCTAGTGGCTACGCTACAATAGGTCAAGTAGGTAAAGTTAACTGGAAAAATGAGGTTTTAGGCAAAGCGGGACGTTCGAGACATCGGGGTATTCGTCCTAACGTACGAGGTGTAGCTATGAATCCTCGTTCTCATCCTCATGGAGGAGGAGAAGGACGTTCGGGTATTGGTATGTCCTCACCCAAGAATTATGCTGGTAATTCAGCAGTGGGAAAGCGACGACGACCAAATAAGTATTCTGATAAGTATATTGTTCAAAGAAGAAAAGGAGGATCACACAAGTAAAATCAGAATTCTAAATTCAAAGAACAGAATTAATAAATCTTTGGTCTTGAATATTATTTTGAATTTTAACTTTTGGATTTTTTATGGCAAGAAGTAGTAAAAAAGGTCCGTATATTGACGAAAGATTAATGAAAAAGGTGCAAAAGCAAAAGCAGACCGGTGATCATGGTCCTATCAAGACATGGTTCAGAGCCTGTCAAATCCCACCGGAATTTGTCGGTCATACAATTGCAGTACATAATGGCAGAATTTTTGTAAACGTACTGATCTCAGAAAGTATGGTAGGACGAAGACTTGGTGAATTTGCCGCTACTCGTACTTTTAGAAGTCATGGGAGAGTAGTAGCGCGCGAAATTAGTAAAACATAATGAATAATATGAAAGTACATGCAACAGCTAAACAAGTTAAAGTCAGTCCAAGAAAGGTTCGCCTGGTTGCTGATGCTGTGCGAAATTTGCCTTTAGAACAGGCTTTAGGTCAGCTTCCTTTGTTGCGCAAAAGAGCAGCTAACATATTAGTAGAGGTGATGCAAAGTGCTGTAGCTAATGCGGTCAATAATGCTAAATTACAGAGAGATCAATTGCGTATTGCGGAAATTATTGTAAACGAAGGTCAGGCTCTGAAGCGTTATCATGCTTCTACTAGGGGAAGAATTCATCCTTACAAAAAGAGAAGCAGTAATATAACAGTTGTCTTAGAAAGTAAATAAAATATGGGTCAAAAAATTAATCCAACATTATTAAGATTACAAGTAACTGACACCTGGAAGAGTCGCTGGTTTGATGATAAAAAGTACAAAGATGTGGTGCTGGAAGATTATCACTTGCGTAATATCTTGTTTAAGAAACTGGAAAAATCCGGAATTTCTTCCGTGGAAATAGAGCGCTCTATTAATAGTTTACAGATTATTCTTTCTGTGGCAAAGCCAGGTATGGTTATCGGCCGTTCAGGATCAGGAATTGAAGAATTAAAGAGGACCTTGAACTCATTTTTGAAAAAACAACATGGTAAACAGGCTCCTAAGCTAGAATTGCGCGTTGAACCAGTCAAAGAACCTAATTTAGATGCCTATTTAGTCGCCAAAAATATTGCTGATATGTTAGTCCGCCGCTTGCCTTATAAGCGTGTATTGGTACAGATTTCTGATCGTGTGATGAGTAGTGGCGCTAAAGGGGTACGTATAGTGCTTTCCGGACGTATTGCAGGAGCTGAAATTCATCGTACAGAGAAGATTCAGGTAGGTACAGTACCGCTATCTACGATTCGTGAGGATATCGAATATGCGTCAGTACCAGCGTTGACTACTAAGGGTTATATTGGTGTAAAGGTCTGGATTCATAAAACTGAAGGAGGAATTAAATAATGTTGGCACCAAGAAGAGTTAAATATCGTAAACAGATGCGTGGAATGATGAAGGGGGATGCTTACAATGGTACCTCTCTTACCTATGGGGAATATGGGCTCACTGCGTTGGATATGGGTTGGATAAGTAGCCGTCAAATTGAGGCTGCACGTCGTGCTATTACTCATTTCACGGCCCGTGGTGGTCGTGTCTGGATCAGAATTTTTCCAGATAAGCCAATTACCAAAAAACCACCAGAGGTACGTATGGGGAGTGGGAAAGGTGATGTCCATGAATATGTAGCACCTGTAAAGCCTGGTAGAATTTTATTTGAGATGGCTGGAGTCAGTGCGGAAGTAGCCTCGGAGGCTTTGAGGTTAGCCGCTCATAAATTGCCCGTTAAAACTAGATTTATTACTAAAGAGGAATAGAAATATGAAATTGAGAGATAAAAAAGATCTAATTAACAAATCAACAACAGAACTTAGACAAATGCTTAAAGAGGCAAGAAAAAGTCTGTTTGATATTCAAATGGATAAAGCTTTGGGTAAGAATAAAAATACCCGGCTGGAATTCTGGAAGAGAAAAGAGATATCATATCTTTTGACTCATCTGGCAAGAAAGGAGCAAACAAATGGCTAAGACAATTACAGGGGCAGTTGTATCAACTGCAATGCAAAATACAATTGTGGTAGAGGTAACACGTCGTGTTCCTCATCCTTTATATAAAAAATTGTTAAAACAAACGAGTCGTTTTAAGGCTGATACAGCCGGTAAAACAGTAAAAAATGGAGACATTGTAGTCATTGTTGAAACCAAACCAATTTCTAAAGGTAAGCATTTTGTTTTGCAAACAATAACAGGAAACAAGGAGGAAAAGAAATAATATGATTCAGCTTAGATCAATGTTAACATCAGCAGATAATTCAGGTGCCAGAATTCTGCAGGTAGTACATATTTTCGGTGGTTCTAATCGAAAGAGCGGAACAATTGGTGATATTGTTAATTGTGTAGTAAAATTAGCTACCCCACACGGTGCAGTAGCTGATGGAGAATTAGTAAAGGCAGTTGTTGTGCGTACTAGGAAAGAATATCGCCGTCCGGATGGTTCGTATGTTCGTTTTTCTGATAATGCAGCTGTCTTGATTGACAATCCAAATGACAAAAATCCACGCGGTACGCGTATTTTTGGGCCCATTGCCAGAGAAGTACGTGATGTGGGTTTTACCAAGATTGCAAGTATGGCACCGGAAGTCGTATGATGATGGGCTTAAAACAAGTAGGTTAGTTCTGTGAAAGGGTTAAAAGTTTATGAAATTAAGGAAAAATGATGAAGTAAAAATTATAAGAGGAAAAGATGTGGGCAAGACCGGCAAGGTTGAGCGTGTTTTTGCTAAAGAGAATAAAGTTTTGGTAGAAGGTATCAATCAATTTAAGCGTCATGTCAAAGCTCGTGCTCAAGGACAGAGATCAGAGATTATCTCTATTACTAAACCTTTACCCTTGGCGAACGTACAATTGATTTGTCCAAAATGCAAGAAGCCGACTCGTGTAGGTTTTTCTATCAACAAAGATGCTAAAGAAAGAATATGTAAGAAATGCGGGGAGGCGATATAAATATTCTAAACAAAAGTTAAATATATGGATACATTAGAAAAAAGATATAAAGAAAAAATTGCTAAAGAACTACAACAAAAGTTGGGTATTAAAAATGTCATGGCTACTCCCATTATGAAGAAGATCGTGGTGAATATGGGTGTAAAAGATGCTGTTTTGGATAAAAAGCATATGACCAAAGCAGTAGAAATAATGACTCAGATTACTGGTCAAAAGCCCAAGGTTGTAAGATCTAAAAAATCAATTGCTACCTTTAAATTGCGCGAAGGAGACGCAATCGGTGTAGTTGTGACTATGCATGGCAAAAGAATGTACGAATTTTTAGAAAAGATTATTACTATTGTCTTGCCACGTATTAAAGATTTTCGCGGAGTCAGTAGAACCAGTTTTGATGGTCATGGTAACTATGCTTTAGGTTTCCCGGAATATTCGGTTTTTCCTGAAATCGATTTATCAACTGTTGACAGAATTCAAGGTTTGGAAGTTGTTGTGGTTACTAATGCTGGAACTGACGAAAAAGGATTCGCTCTAATGGAAGCTTTGGGTATACCGTTTACGAAAGACAAGTGATATTAAAGAGATTGGTTTGGATAATTGAGTCAGATTTGTTATAATTCCGAAGCTGGATAAATTAATATAATAAAATTATGGCAAAAACATCGGACGTTGTTCGTTATGACAGAAAGTTAAAATATCCTACAAGATATGTAAATATTTGTGGGATTTGTGGCCGTTCAAGAGGTTATATTAGACGGTTTGGTTTATGCCGCTTATGTTTTCGTGAGCGTGCATCGAAAGGAGAATTGCCAGGAGTGGTTAAGGCTACCTGGTAAAATAAAGTTATGAATTATCATATTGCTGATTTTTTAATTAGAATCAAAAACGCCTCCCATGCACATCGTAAGGAGGTTTACATGCCTTACTCTAAGCTAAGTCAGGCCGTTGCTAAAGTTTTAGTTAAAGAAGGTTTCTTAGCTGACGTAAGAGAAGAAACGATTGAGAATAAAAAACAGCTATTGGTCAATCTTAGATATGTAAATCGTAGACCAGTAGTCGAGGGGGTAAAGATTATCTCTAAGCCGTCTTTGCGAGCTTATGCAACTAACAAAAAAATTTCTGCGGCACACAATGGTTCTATGGTTTCTGTCTTATCAACCAGCCAGGGCGTGATGTCGGGACGCGAGGCTAACAAGAAAGGAGTAGGAGGAGAGTTACTTTTTCAGATCTGGTAATTTGTGTAAGTTTCTTAAATCCAATATATGTCAAAGATCGGAAGGATGCCAATTAAGATACAATCAGGTGTAACAGTAACTTTAGATAGCGGTAAGGTTGTCGTAAAAGGCCCTAAAGGTGAACTAGGCTTTGTAATTCCAAATGATATTAATGTTGCTGTAGCAGACAACCAGATTGTGGTTAGTCAGAAAACTCCTAATGATATTAAAAAAAGAGCTTTGTTTGGTTTGACACGTGCATCTTTGGCTAACTTGATAACTGGTGTCGATAAAGGATTTGAAAAAAAACTTGAATTATCAGGAGTTGGTTATCGAGCTCAAATCCAAGGTACTGATTTACAATTGTCACTAGGTTTTTCTCATCCGGTTAAAGTTAAAGCTAAGCCAGGTATTACATTTTCGGTAGCAGAGAATGTTATTACGATAGCTGGAATTGATAAAATGATGGTAGGCGAAATGGCAGCGGAAATTAGATCCATCCGTCCGCCAGAACCATATAAAGGTAAAGGAATAAAATACGTAGGTGAATATATCCGGCGCAAAGCAGGTAAGGCAGCCAAAGCGGTTGGAGCGGCTAAATAGTCAGTTGATTATCAATATGAAAAAGAATAAATTACAAAGACAAAGAAGAATTAGAGCAAAAATAACAGGTACAGCTGATAGACCGAGAATGAGTGTTTTTCGTTCCAATAAAGGGATTGCAGTACAATTTATTGATGATTTAAAGCATGTTACTTTGCTGGGCATGCGGGATGCTAAAGCTAAAGGGACAAAAACAGATAAGGCAAAGAATTTAGGTTTGGAAGTGGCTAAATTAGCCTTAGAAAAGAAAATTAAGACTGTAATTTTCGATAAAGGCAGTTATTCTTATCACGGCAGAGTTAAAGCCCTTGCAGAAGGAGCACGAGAAGGAGGGCTTAAGTTTTAATATTGCCTTACTAACTTCTGATAAATATTAATTCAGAAATTACTCGGGTGAAGTTATAAGTTTAGAATATATGGATAATAATCGAAATAATAGACAATTTAATCAAAATAGAAACCGAGATCGTCAGAATAATGCACCTCGTGTAGAGAGTGAGTTTGACGAGAAGATTGTACGTATCAGTCGTACTTCCAAGAAGACTCAAGGAGGTAATAAGATCGGTTTTGCCGCATTGGCAGTAGTTGGGGACAGAAATGGAAAAGTAGGTGTAGGACTTGGTAAAGCACCGGATGTGGCTAATGCCATTCGCAAGGGTATTATTTTGGCTAAAAAACATATGATTGCTGTGCCTATTGTCAATGGAACCATTCCTTTTCGTGTAGATGTCAAGGTTGGAGCGGCTCAAGTTATGCTAAAACCAGCTCCAATGGGAAGTGGAGTTATTGCTGGAGGAGCTATACGTAGTGTAGTTTCTGCTGCTGGTATCAAAAACATTTCCTCTAAAGTGATGGGTACTAAAAATCAAGCCAATAATGTGTTAGCCACTTTGGAGGCTCTGAGGATTTTGAGTGAGCGTAGTGCTAAACAAGCAGCATTGAAAAAATAATATGAATATTCATACTTTACCATCTATTACAGCTAAAAAAAGACGACGTCTTGGTCAGGGTCATGGTTCTGGGAGAGTAAAAACTTCCGGACGTGGCACCAAAGGTCAGAATGCTCGTAGTTCTCGAGGGCTTAAATTTGAAGGCGGTGCTTTACCGCTGACAAAACGTCTCCCTTATTTAAGAGGTAAAGGACGCAACAAAGCTAATGTAAAGCCGATTGTGATTAATCTGTCAGATTTGAATAGTTTTACAGACAAAAGTGTTATTACAATTGAAAGTTTGGTAGAAAAGAAATTAGTCAGGATAGATGATGCTCAACTCAGGGGAGTTAAAATCCTAGGAGATGGTGAATTAAAAGTAGCTTTGACTATAAGTTTGCCCATCTCTCAGAAAGCAAAAACAAAGGTTGAGAAAGCCGGTGGCACGGTTAGTCTGTAGTCTTTGGTCATTTGTCCTTGGTGTAAACAGAGTTTTGGTTTATCTAGAGACGAACGACTAAAAACCAAAGACAAATTACATGAATAGTATTACTTCAATTTTTAAAACAGCTTTTAGTACTCCGGAGATTCGCAATAAAATTCTTTTTACAGCACTCATTTTTCTAGTCTTTCGCATATTTGCTCATGTTCCTGTAGCAGGTGTTAATGTTGCCCAACTTAAAAGTTTGTTTGCACAAAACCAGTTTTTGGGTTTACTTGACATTTTTTCAGGAGGAACTTTGGCTAACTTTTCCATTATGGCATTAGGATTAAATCCTTATATCAATGCGTCGATTATTTTACAGTTATTGATGATGGTGATGCCTAAACTGGAGGAGTTGCAAAAAGAAGGGGAGAGTGGTCGTCGTAAAATTAACCAGTACACAAGAATGCTAACAGTTCCATTGGCAGTGTTGCAGTCAATCGGCATGTATGCTTTACTGCGCTCACAAAGTATTATTATTACGTTAAGTCCAGTACAGGTGATTGTGTTCATTTTGACCATGACAGCAGGGACAATGCTGTTAGTATGGCTAGGTGAGTTAATTACTGAACGAGGTGTAGGCAATGGGATTTCTTTATTAATATTCGCTGGTATCGTGGGAAGATTGCCAGTAGCTTTAACACAGACAGCCTCTACGGCTTCTACTCAATCGGTTGTAAGTTATTTAACTTTTGCAGTTTTAGGCTTAATTGTGGTGGTTTCGATTATCATTATTAATGAAGCAACAAGACAAATTACAGTTTACTATGCCAGGCGATCTCGGGGAAATAATATTGCCAGTGGCAGTGATACCACACATTTGCCTTTGCGTTTGAACCAGGCAGGTGTAATTCCGATTATTTTTGCCGTATCTTTAGTTTTGTTGCCTTCTGTGGTAGGTAATTACCTGCTTACCTCTAAGAATACTACTTTATATGCTATTGGCACCAACTTAACTCAGTGGTTTAGTACAACCAGCATCTCGTATAATGTCACTTATTTCCTTTTAGTTTTAGCTTTTACTTATTTTTACACAGCTGTAGTTTTCAATCCGAAGAAAATTGCTGAGGAAATGCAGAAAGCCGGGGGATTTATTCCTGGTGTTCGTCCAGGAACACCTACTAGCCAATATTTAAATTACATCATGACGCGTATTACTCTGGTCGGAGCCATTTTTTTAGGTATAATTGCAGTTTTTCCCACAATAGTAAGTTCTGCTACCGGAATTTCTACACTGACTTTGGGAGGTACAGGTATTCTGATCGTTGTAAGTGTGGTCTTAGATACTTATAAGTCGATTGAAGCTAATTTAGTCATGCGCAATTATGAAGGATTTTTGGAGAGGTAACTTATGAAACTTATTTTGATTGGTATCCAAGGTGCAGGAAAATCAACTCAGGGTAATATGCTGTCGAAAAAATTCAAAATTCCTTACTTATCCACAGGGCATATTTTTCGCGAGATTGCTAAAGAGCACACACCCTTAGGCCGCTACATTAAAGAAGTGATGAATGCAGGTTATCTAATTCCAGACGATAAAACACTGGAAATCGTAAGTGAATACTTGCATAGGTCTGAATATGAAGCGGGTTATATTTTAGATGGTTTTCCTCGTACCATTCAGCAGGCTGAAAAGTTTTCCAATGGTATAACTAAGGTAGTGTACCTGAAAGTCTCCGACAAAGAGGCTCTTTGGCGTTTAGCGGGACGCTCGGTTACCGAAAAAGAAAAGCGTGAAGATGATACTTTAAAAGCTATTTTTAAGCGTATAGAGCTCTTTCATAAATTCACTGAACCAGTTTTAGCTCATTACCGTCACCATCATAAATTAGTAGAGGTGGATGGAGAGAAATCAATAGAGGAAGTTTTCAATGAAATCGCAAACAAATTAGATTAAATTTTTAATTCAAAGTGCCTCCTTACTGGGATATGCAACACAACAGAATATTCATTTTTATTGGGCCGGAGGGGGCTGGAAAATCGACGCAAGCTAATTTACTGGCGACAAAGACTGGATTGCCGTATGTATCAACGGGTAATTTAATTCGCTCTTTTGCCGAGAATGATAGAGGAGAATTGGGAAATGCTGCCAGAAAAATGTTTGCCAGCCACAGCTATTTAGCAGCAAAGTTTTTGAAACAAATTTTTATTAAGACATTGAATGGAAAACAATATCAGAGAGGGGTAATTTTAGATGGCAGTTTACGCACATATGAGGAAACAATACAGTTTGATGATTTGTTAAAGGAATCGCGATTGACACTACCAGTAGTGGTTTTGTATATTTATATTTCTGAAGAAGAGAGTATCAAACGACTGGTAAGCAAACGTAGACGGAGGGATGATACAATAGAGGGCATTAAGTCGCGTTTGGCATATTTTAACGACAAGTTAGTTGAACGTTTACAGGTTATACAAAGCAAATATCAACTTTTAACAGTTGATGGAATGAAGCCGATTGCAGAAGTGCATAAGGATGTGAAGAATAGTATAAACATTAAATAAAATAGTTGGATAGTACTGTAAGAGAAGTATTTTGTTATTAATTTATGAGTCAAGGTTTTATTATCGCAATTGATGGCCCCGTAGCTTCAGGAAAAGGGACTATCGCAAAAGCATTAGCTAGTAGGTTAAATGCATTTTTTCTGACCACTGGTATGTTTTATCGTGCAGTTACCTATTATTGCCTTCAGCATGATATTAGCATTGACAATAGTGAAGCGGTAAGGCAGATATTAAGAAAAATAAAAGTCCGTGTGAGTGGAGAAACTACGATATTGAACGAAGAAGATGTCACAGGTTATCTGAAACAGTCTAATGTGGATAAAGAAGTAACTATCGTAGCCAATTATTCTTTTGTAAGAGATTATTTGATACCAATGCAGAGAGAAATAGGACTTAAAATGTCACAAGAAAAGATTGTTATTGCGGAAGGAAGAGATATGGTGACCAAAGTTTTTCCAAATGCAGAAGTTAAAATTTATCTGACAGCAGATCTTGAAACGCGTGCAAAAAGGAGATATTTGCAGCAAAGCATGGATACAGATGAGAGTTTGCAACAAGTGCTGGAGGAAACCAAATATCGGGACGAAAAAGATATGTTTGGTGATTTACATAATTTGGTGTCTGAGCCCGAAAGATACGGCTATAATATAGTAGACGATAGCAATTTGACAGAAGAGCAGACAATTGAGAAAATATTAAGAGTTATTGATGAGGTCAGAGGATATAGAAATTTATGATTGATATTAAGACACCTGAACAGATTAAGCTTATGCAGCTTGGAGGTAGAATACTTTCAGAAGTGATGTGGGAAGTATGTCGGGCCGCCAAACCCGGAGTTTCTGAGTTAGAACTGGATGAAATGGCTGAGAAGCTGATAAGAGAAAAAGGAGGAGAACCTGGTTTCATGAAAGTTCCCGGTTATCATAATACAATTTGTGCTTGTACCAATGATGTGGTAGTACATGGCATTCCTACCAATTACCGTCTCAAGGACGGAGATATTATAGATATTGATATGGGTGTTTTTTACGGTGGATTTCATACAGATATGTGTGAGACAGTTAAAATTAAATCGGCGGGCGGCAAGATTAATAATGAGTTACAGATTGATGATTTTTTAGCTACCGGTAAAAAGGCATTAAATGCGGCTATTAAACAGGCAAAAGCTGGTAATCATATCGGAAACATTTCAAAGATTATTCAACAGATTGTAGAACAGGATAACGGTTATTCTGTAGTACGCAGTTTGATCGGCCATGGGGTTGGTCGTGAGCTGCATGAAGATCCTGAAGTGCCAGGATACTTAGAAGGTTCGATTGAAAGGACTGTATTGCTCAAACCCGGTATGACGATAGCTGTTGAGGTAATATATAATATGGGCAAGGGAGAGGTAGTTTATTTAGGTACAGATGACTGGACAATAGTCAGTAAAGACGGGTCATTGTCTGCTGTTTTTGAGCGTAGCATCGCTATTACAGGGGGGGAGCCAATAATACTTACTCCCTAGCCTTGCGCTTGCGTAGTGTGTTTGCTATAATATCCTAAGTTCAAAATGCAAAATTCAAAAGGCAAAATTGCAAGTCAAAATTAAAAGTTTGCTCGCAGTATACTAGCGAATTAGATTTTGATATTTGCATTTTGGGTTTTGAATTTTTTTTATGGCTCACCAAGGTTCATTTGAGAAAGACGGAGTAGTACGAGAGTCGCTGCCTAATACATTGTTTAGAGTAGAGTTAGAGGATAAAACAATTGTTTTATGTCATCTATCGGGAAAACTGAGAATGAATTTTATCAAAATTCTTCCTGGCGATAGGGTAAGGATTGAGATGACGCCATATGATTTAAATAAAGGACGTATTATATTACGTTATAGATAAGGAGATTAAAGATGAAAGTACAAGCAAGTGTAAAGAAACGATGTATGAAATGTAAAATTATTAGACGTAAAGGTGTTGTTCGGGTTATTTGTTCAACTCCGAAGCATAAACAACGCCAGGGTTAATTATTAAAATATGAGATTTTTAGGCACCAATATACCTGATGATAAGAGAATTGATATAGCTTTAACCTATCTTTACGGGATAGGCAGGAGTAATATCAAAAAAATTTTGACAGCTGCTTCAGTTGATGGGAGCATTAGAGCCAAAGTATTATCAGAAGATGAGGTTAAAAAATTAACCAAAGTTTTAGAAAGCTATAAATTAGAAGGTGATTTACGAGCGGAAGTTAGTGGCAACATTAGAACTTTGCGTGATATTGGTGCTTATCGGGGATTAAGACATGCTAGAAATTTACCAGTTCGTGGACAGAGAACTCGTTCGAATGCTAGAACTAAGCGTGGTAAGAGAATGACAATTGGAGCGATTAAGAAAGAAGTAGCCGCCAAGATCGAGGCAGCGACAGCAGCAAAAACAAAATAATCTATGGCAACTAAAAAAACAACTAAATTAACAAGTAGTAATAAAAAAACAGTTCAAACCGTGTCTAAACACGGAAGATTGTTCGTAACGGCTACTTTCAACAATACTTTAGTTACTATAACCGATGATAAAGGCAATGCTGTTTCCTGGAGTTCTGCCGGTAATGCTGGTTTTCGGGGCACACGTAAATCTACTCCATTCGCCGCTTCTACTGCTGTGGAAATTGCTGCTAAAAAAGCTGTTGACAGAGGTATGGAAACGGTGGATGTGTTTGTCAAAGGACCTGGTTCTGGTCGAGATTCTTCTTTAAGGGCAGTTAAAGCTGCTGGATTGTCAATTAATTCTATTGCGGATATTACACCAATTCCGCATAATGGACCACGTCCGCCCGTTCGTAGACGTGTATAGTTTTTGATTTTAAAAATATGGCAAGATATACTGGACCAAAACATAAGTTAGCAAGAAAAGAAGGTATAAATGTACTAGATAAAACTTCCAATAGTTTGTTGCGACGTTTATCAGTTCCGCCCGGTGTTCATGGTAAAAAACGTAGGAAGAAGATGTCAGAGTATGGTTTGCAGATGCGTGAAAAGCAAAAAGCCAAGGCAATTTACGGACTTTTAGAAAAACAATTTAAAGGCTTGGTTGATAGAGTTGCTACTCAAAAAGGAGATACGGGGGAATTGTTACTCTCATTACTTGAAACTAGACTGGATAATGTAGTATACCGCTTGGGATTTGCTTCTAGTCGTTATATGTCTCGTCAGTTAGTCTCACATGGTCATGTGTTGGTAAACGGAGAAAAATTGTCCATCCCATCTTACCAGGTTAAAGTGGATGATGTAGTAAGTTTAAGTCCTAAGTTGCAAAAAAATTCACAAATTGTTAAACTATTAGAGGACACTCCCAATATCTTGCCGTTTTTGGAACGACAAGCAACCACTGGCAAATTATTACGCATGCCAAAAGGAGCAGATATAGAAGTGCCATTTAATACTCAACAGATTATTGAATATTATTCAAGATAGTGATACAATACAGGATATGGAAGATTTAAAATTTACAGTAAAAGAATTAACGGCAACTCAAGATTTTGGGGAGTTTGTGATAGAGCCGCTTCAGCCAGGATATGGACATACTCTGGGAAACGCATTACGAAGAGTTTTGTATATTTCAATTCCTGGGGCAGCAGTTACTTCAGTAAAAATCTCTGGAGTTAAGCATCGTTTCTCTACTATTTCAGGATTGAAAGAAAATGTTATTGATCTTCTTTTAAATGTGAAACAACTGCAAGTACGACTGTCAGAGAATAGAGAAACAGGAACAATTAATCTCTCCGTAAAGGGTCCTAAAGAAGTTACGTCTGCTGATCTTAATGTCAGTGATGGTGTAGAAATTGTAAACAAAGATCAATATTTAGGTTCATTGGCTAATGAAAAAGCCAAATTGGAATTGGAAATGATAGTTGAAAGAGGATATGGTTTCTCCCCTGCAGACGAACGTAAGGTATCTTCAGTTGGTGTCATTCCAACAGACGCTATTTTTTCTCCTGTTAAAAGAGTAACCTACAGTGTTGAATCAACTCGTGTGGGACGCCAAACAAATCTTGATAAGTTAATCATGAAGATCTGGACAAACGGTAGTGTTACTCCTAGGGAAGCTCTCGATTTTGCTTCAAAGACGTTAAGTCAATTATTTACACAGGTATATTCACCAGATGCTGATTCCAGTGTAGAAACGGCAATTCCCGTATCCGGCTCACAGCCTTCTTTAAATATGACCATTGATGAATTAGATCTGCCTACCAGAATTTATAATAGTTTGCGCAATGGCGGAATTGAAACGGTGGAACAATTACTACAAACTCCGAGAAAAGAACTTGCTTCTATGCGCAATATGGGTGGTAAATCAATTGCTGTAATTGAAGAAAAATTGCAACAAAAAGGTATTAATTTAACTATCTAATAAATCCGAAGTTCGAATATCGAAATTCGAAACAAATAATAATTTCCAAACTGTCGGTTTAATTTAAAAGAAATTTTATTTGAAATGTTTCGTATTTCGGGTTTTGAGACTCGGATTTTTTTATATTTATGCGAAAAAATGTATTTGGTAGACAATTTAAAAGAGATGTTAATGAGAGAAAAGCGCTCTTTAAGAGTTTGCTATCAGAGCTTGTCTTACATGAGAGAATTGAAACAACTTTAGAAAAAGCGAGAGCTATTAAATCAGACGCTGATAAATTGATTACCAAAGCCAAATATGATGACAAATTACATGCTAGAATCTTGTTACAGCCACTCGTTAGCTCAACTGCAGTAATGAAGCTAATAGATGATTTGGGTCCCCGTTTTGCTGATCGTCAGGGAGGTTATACTCGGATTATAAAGTTAGGTCGTCGCTTTAACGATAACGCACAAACTGCTTTTATTGAATGGACGGAGAGTAAGAATTTGAATCTTAAAAATCAAAGCCAAACAATTAAAACGGATAAAAAAGAATTAACTCGCAAAGAATCAAATCAAATCACTGCAAAAGCTAAGAAAACCTCTGCAAAAAAGACATCTACCAAAGTGAAAAAAACATCTAAGGCTAAGAAAGAGGTTAAATAATTATGACACCAGCAACAAAAATTAATGATATTAAAAGAACTTGGCATTTAATCGATGTGAATGATCAGGTTTTGGGCAGACAAGCTACTAAAATTGCAGAGTTATTGATGGGTAAATCTAAATCTTATTTTGTTCGCAATTTGGACTGTGGGGATTATGTAGTGGTAGTTAATGCAAAAAATGTAAGATTAACAGGTAAGAAAGAAACAGCAAAATCGTATGCGAGACATTCCATGTATCCGGGAGGTTTTAAATCTGAAACTGTCAAAGAATTAAGGGCACGTAAACCGGAGGAAATTGTAGAAAAAGCTGTCAGAGGTATGTTGCCTGAAAGCAAACTTCGTGATAAGATGCTCAAGCGATTATTTATTTTTGCCGGAAGCGAACATCGATTTGCAGACAAATTTAAAACAAATTAATTATAGATATGGCAGACACACAAGTTACAACTCAAAAAACAGAAAAAGATAAAAAGCAGGATTTTATCTATGCAGTAGGTCGTCGACGTGAAGCAGTGGCACGTGTTCGTTTATATGAACATGTTAAGGATAGTTTGAGCTGGGATAACGTCTTGATTAATAAAGGTGATATTTTAGTCAATGGTAAGCTGATAAATGAAATATATGCCGATACTATTCGACGTCATATTTTTTCTGAGCCTTTTCGAGTAACTAACACCGCTAATAAATACACTTTTACTGTAAAAGTTGACGGTGGTGGTTTGAGTGGGCAGCTAGCTGCGATAGTCAGTGGAATTTCTAATGCCTTAGCTTTAGTTGAAGATAAAAAGTATCGTGCAGTATTGAAATCCAAAGGTTTTTTGACTCACGATGCTCGTGTTAGGGAACGACGTAAAGTTGGTACTGGTGGAAAAGCCCGTCGCAAGAAGCAATCTCCAAAACGCTAACTTTCTATCTTATACTTCTCACTAGAATTGACATTCTCTAGATGGGAATATCTATTGCAGGCTTTTGAGAATACTATTCGTATAATTCATCGAGTTATTAGTATTCGAAGAACCATGATTATATTGTAAACCTGGCAATGGGGTAAGTGCATGATTGAGTTCAATATTAATCTGTTGTACAAGTACCATAGTTATCCAGATAGTTAATATACTCGACAGCACAGTTAGAAGTAAACAAATTGTTCCTACTAGTTTCGCGTTACCATTTTTATCAAATAAGTATCTCATACCTGGAATCAAACCAAAAGGAGGTAAAAAGATACTCAATATATAAAGTTGGAATTGTTTCCATGCTGAGGTAGAGAGAGGTGCGTTCTTAAGTTTCTTGCCACAGTTTGGACAAAAATACCAGTTGTTTCTGACAACGATATGACAAACTTGGCATGTAAGTGCATTAGGTTGCGGAACATAACCAGTAGGGACAATACTGTTTTCCATAATTACATTGTACAATATTCTCAATTTATAAGTTGGACATGTCTGTGAGTTTGGCCTAAGATATATATCTATGCGGTCTTTCTCAACACCAATGATGAAACAGTATGAGGAGATTAAAAAGCAATATACAGATTGCTTACTTTTATATCGCATGGGCGACTTTTATGAGCTATTTCTCGAAGATGCTTTGATTGGTAGTAAAATTCTTAATATTACTCTTACTCATAAAAGAGGTGGAAAAGACGGTAATATTCCCATGGCTGGTATACCTTTCCATGCAGTTGATTCTTACCTCACCAAGCTAGTTAAGGAGGGCTACAAGGTGGCTGTATGTGAGCAGTTAAGTCCTCCTAATAAACGAGGTCTAGTAGAAAGGGATGTTATACGAGTTGTAACTCCTGGAACTATTCTTGATGAGAAAGCATTGGAGAAAAAAGAAAATAACTATATTATTTGTATAACTTTATCTGAAGATGTTCTTGCTTTAGCTATTGCTGATATATCGACTGGTTATTTTGCTGTAAGGAAAGTAAAATTTATTAATTTAGCAACAACTTTATTTAACGAACTTTCCAGGCTTCAGCCTTCAGAATGTATTCTTTCACCCAGTCTTTATAACAATGTAGATTTTATTAGATTATTACGCAGGCAAAATAACTTAAACATTAATTGTTTTCAGGAATGGAATTTTATAGCTGATCAGGCGACTAGCATTTTGCAACAGCATTTTGCTGTCGGCAGCCTGAAAGCCTTCAGTATCGCGACTAATTTATTACTGCAGGAAGTTGCAGCAACTCTTATTGGATATTTACAGCAAACTCAGAAAACAAAAGTTGTACATATACGTACGATCGAAGAGATTGTGGATGAAGAGTCGGTCCAGCTTGATCGTTCAACAATTTTGAACCTTGAACTTCTTTCGACAATTCGTGAACATAATTTCAAAGGGAGTCTATTGTCTGTGTTAGATGAAACTATTACTTCTATGGGAGGCAGACTATTGCGTCAGTGGATTACGTCTCCTTTATATAGTGTAGAAAAAATTAATGCACGCCATGACGCAGTTGATGAACTTCTTCTAGACTCTAAATTGAGACAGAAGTTAGCAGATAGATTAAAAGAAGTTATTGATATAGAACGTTTACTCTCACGCTTAAGTGTGCGCATAGGGAATGCCAGGGATTTAGTTAATCTTAAACTTGCTTTGCAATTAATTTTAGAGCTCAAAATGCTCTTACAGCAGGCGAAATCGCCTTTACTAAAAGAAATAAATTTATCTATAAGCGATGATTTAACAAAACTTATTCCTTATATAGATGCAAATATTGTCCCCGAGCCTCCTATAGATTTGCGCATCGGGAAGATGATACAAAAGGAAGTCAGTCCTGAACTGGATAAACTTCATGAAATTATTGCAAAATCTAAAAAGTGGATAAATGATTTTGAAAATGCAGAGAGGACTCGAACAGGAATTGGTTCCTTAAAAGTCCGTTATAACTCAGTTTTTGGTTACTACATTGAAGTGAGTAAGGCCAACCTCACTTTAGTACCCTCAAGTTACTTCCGTAAGCAGACATTAGTGAATGGTGAAAGATTTACTACTCCAGAACTAAAAAAACAGGAAGCAATTATTCTTTCGGCTGAGGAAAAAATGTCGGAGTTGGAATATAATTTATTCTGGCAAATACTTGAATATGTCTTATCGTATACAAACAGTATTCAACAAGCGGCTAGACAAATTGCCATTTTAGATTGTCTGATAAACTTTGCTCAATTAGCCGAAAAAAGGCAGTATATAAGAGCCCAGTTTGTGGAAGGAAAGTTTTCTATTACGCAAGGACGACATCCTGTAGTGGAGACACTTTTAGCCGAACAGCGTTTTTGTCCTAATAGTGTGATTTTAGACCAAGATAGTCCGTCACTATGGATAATTACCGGTCCAAATATGGCAGGTAAATCAGTTTTTATCCGCCAGATTGCTTTGATTGTATTAATGAATCAAATAGGCAGTTTTGTTCCCGCTAAAAGTGCAGAGCTGTCTTTAGTTGATAAAATCTTCGTTCGTTCTGGAGCATCCGATGTTATTGGCGAGGGATTATCTACATTCATGGTTGAGATGACAGAAACAGCTTATATCTTACGTCAGGCGACTGGTAAAAGCTTGATCATTATGGATGAGATAGGCAGAGGAACGAGCACCTATGATGGTATTAGTATTGCTAGCGCAGTAGCTGAGTATTTAGTAACTCATTTCTCTTCTCCTCCCAGGACGCTCTTTGCCACACATTATCATGAGTTGCAAGGTTTAGCGGAAAAATATCCTACACTGATTTCCAATTATTTCATGGCTACAGAGGACGGAACAGATGGGCCGATATTTTTACACACGATAATGCCTGGTAGTGCTTCACATAGCTTTGGAATTGCTGTTGCTAAATTGGCTGGAGTACCAGAGGAAGTTATAAATAGCGCCAATAAAATTTTAAGCGAATTAGAAACAAAAAGTGAGATACAAAGAAATATTAACTTCCCGACCCAACCTACAATTATTGTTGAGCATTTAATTAGTAAAGAGTTGACTGAAATTGATATTTCGCAAATGACACCTTTGGAAGCTCTGAATAAATTGGCTGAATTGAAAGAACACCAGAAAATATTTAATCAGGAGAATAAACAAAATTATTTTGAAAAAGATTAATTTAGACTGACAACAGCGTAGAAAGGTTTTATCAACAGAATTTTTGTTGGCTTCTTAATTATTTTTTGCTACAGTAGGTGAGATGAAAACTATTAAACTTTTACCACCTGAAGTTATTTCACGCATTGCTGCAGGTGAAGTGATTGAAAGACCAGCTTACGCTGTTAAAGAGTTGATTGATAATAGTTTAGATGCGGGAGCTGATAATTTAACTATCTATTTAGAAAATAACGGGTTAAAAAAGATTATTGTTCATGATAATGGACATGGAATGAGTAAAGATGACCTGCTTGAATCATTTAAGATTCATACTACCAGTAAAGTACATGAAGTTGATGATTTAAGCAATATAAATTCTTTAGGTTTTAGGGGTGAAGCACTTGCTAGTATGGCAGCTATGTCGGAATTGGTTATTCAAAGTAGGGATGAATCTAGTTTAGTGGGAACAGAAGTAAAATTAAAAAATGGAGTTGTTAACTCTATAAATCCGCTAGGTATGCCAGTAGGAACGACGGTAATTATTAATAATTTGTTTCAAACAATACCAGCCCGCAAAAAATTTTTAAAAAGTGCACGAACAGAGTTAGGACATATAATAGATATAGTGATATCTGCAGCAGTAGGTAATCCTAAAATTGGATTTTCTCTATATCATAATCAAAGAAAAATATTGATTCTGAATAAATCAAAAGAAAGATTAGAACGTATCAGTTTACTTTTTCCGGTTTCCAAGATGAGTAATATGATACAAGTTAGTCATAAAGATCAATTTATTGAGATAAGAGGATTAATAAGTCCACCGACGGAATCTTTATCTACTTCTAATAAAGAAATAATTTATATTAACGAACGTCAAATTACTGATACTCAACTGCAGAAAACTATAAAACTGGCATATGGGAGTTTATTGCCGTTTCACAGATATCCTTATTTTATAATTTTTATTAAGCTTCCTTTTGAGTTTGTGGATGTTAATATTCATCCACGTAAAGAGCAAGTAGGTATTGCTAACAAAGAAAATTTAATTGAGGAGTTAACCCAAGTAGTTCAGCAGGCTCTCCAAAAGTATACAATTACTTCAGATGTGCATCTTCTTTTTTCCCCTAAAGACAAAACTACTAACTCTGTCATGGGGCTACTCTTGCAAGAAAATGTAGATACCTGGATGGTACGGGATAGTGAGCAAAATGCGTTAAAAGGTGATCCATTACAAATTGATAAAACATTTATTTTACTTCCTGTAAAAAAAGGATTTTATTTGGTTGATCAGCATGCCGCACATGAACGTATTTTGTATGAACAATTCAGTAAAGCATTTCTTCTTGAGCAGAGTAAAGTAGAACAATTTATTCTATCTGCTCCGGTAGAGTTAGACCTGCCCTTTGTCGAGATGCAAAAATTGACAGATTCAAGAGATTTTTTAAAGAGATTTGGTTTTACGTTTTCAACAAATAAGACAAGATTATTCTTAACTGCAGTACCTTTGATTTTTCGAGACAGGAATTATGTAGATTTAATTTTAGAACTACTCACCAGGACAGATGATGTATTAGTAGCTAAAGAAAAAAGTTTTAGAACAGATATACAAACCCACAAAACACTGGCATATCTATCCTGTAGGCAAGCTATTATGGCTGGGGACATGTTATCTAATTCTGAGATGAAGAGATTGCTTGAACAATTAAATAAAACCAGCAATAATACTACGTGTCCACATGGACGTCCTACTAGAGTTTATGTTTCTCAAATGGATTTGTATCGAGTTTTTAAGAGAAAATGATCACTTGATACTTAATAACTCGATTTCAAAAATTAAAGTGGAATTAGCAGGGATACTTCCTTGAGCAGTACTCCCATATCCTAAATCCGGTGGAATCACTAATTTTCTTTTTCCACCGACTTTCATACCTACCACTCCCAAATCCCATCCTTTGATAACCTGACCAGCGCCGATAGTGAAAGTGAAAGGTTGATTTCTGGAATAAGAGCTATCAAATTGTTTACCATTCATCAGAGTACCTACATAATTGACGGTTACTGTGTCACCTTTTTTAGCAGCAGGACCTGTCCCAACTTTTTCATCAGTAATCTGTAGCTTTTTTGTATCAGCTGTTGAGGTACTTGAACTATTTTGTTGTTGAGTAGGTGTAGGAGTGGCATTGCTTGATGAAGTTTTTGCACTTACATACATAAGTCCAGTTCCTGCAGCAACAATTACTACAAAAACTATAATAGCGCTGATAATGTCTTTTCTCATAGGTATATTATTTGAATAACTGAATAAACAATCTTAATACGATTAGTATGATGATGTCAAGCGTTAAAGGTATCAACAAATAGTAAATGGCTGTTTGCCAATATCGTGCGGGTAATAAAGACAGTAATGTTTGTAATTGAACAATTATTTCTTTGTCAAAAATTATCAATAAACTAAAACATATAATTAATATAAATAAGAAGAATGCTATGCCTTCCAAATCTCTCTTGCTTGAAAACATAGAGTTGGAGATTGTAAACAGCAGGTAAATGAATAAATCTAGAAGCACATAATTTAAAGAAGAAAGTTTGGGTAGTAAAAAATAAAAGCTCAAGAACAGTATTGTTATCCCTAGGATAAAAGGGGCCACACCAATTAATAATTGTCTGACAATATCTGATTTACCAACCTCTGCCGTTCCCATTCGAATGGTATTTCCTTGTAACTTAGGTAAAAGAGAGATTTTCCCGGTTGGTACAAAAAGAAGTTTTGCCATGAACCAATGTGCTAATTCATGAATTAAAGTCCCTGGCAAAAAAATAATACCCATGATAAATACAATTAATATTTGATGGAATCTGAATATCTGGAACAATAAAGAGATAGATTTTGATAATAATTGAGAAAATAGATAAAGTAAAAGGAGCTCCCCAATTAATACTACTCCATAAATCATTTGTTTATTATACAAAAAGTGGAAACAAGAGAAGTTATTAGTTTAGTGTATTTTTAGGTATTCTCCGCCTCATCTACAGATCTTTTAATACCGACCGCTTCAGCATACTCTAAGTCTTCTTTCTCTTGCATCTCCATGCTCTGTGCATTATCAAGCGTATCTTTGATTGAGACAGGATCGGGAATCTCGACCGCAGCAGAGGGTTCCACCTGAATACTTGGAGGTGTTTGTCCTATATATTTTTTATTGTGCCCTTCATCCACTAGATCTTGAATAGCGCTGCTTTTATCTGACAATTTTCTGAATTTACCAGAATGTTCAGGCTAACTGCTATCTGTTTCTTGAGCAGTCTCATTATCGAGTCTCTTCGATCCAGTTATATAGTAGTTTTGGGCTTTCCGTCATTTTTAGAAAGGAAATTATTGGCTAAGTTCTGTGTGATGCCTATTAAATTCCCTTGTATCTCTCATTTCATTATCGTTATTGGAAGTTGGATCCGTGGTATTACTATTTGCCATCTGTGGAATTTTAGTTAGATCATTATTGGATATAATAAAATAATTCTCTAATTTTTTGATTAGACGAGAAAAAAGATATGGTAAATCTTTCGTAAGAAAAAAACTTCTTTTTAAGTATCACTGATGATACAATATGATTATGTTAATAGATAATGTCTTAATTACGGTTAAAGGTGGGGATGGAGGAAATGGTGCTTCCACTTTTTTACACACATCAGTTAATTTTAAAGGAGGACCTAACGGCGGAAACGGTGGTAACGGTGGTAGTGTTTATCTGCAGGGGTCAACTGACTTAACTGCATTGCAACAATTTCAATTTAAAAAAGAATGGAAAGCTCAGAATGGAGTAGATGGTAAAAATAAAAACTTATTTGGGCGTACCGGAGAGGATTTAGTAATTTTTGTACCTCTGGGAACAAGTGTTACAGATATAGATAAAAATAAGACTTATGAAATAGACAATATAGAAGATAAGTTGTTAATCGCTAAAGGTGGTATAGGAGGTAGAGGTAACACTGAGTTTAAATCTTCAACTAACCAGGCCCCTCATTATGCAGAACCGGGAACTAAAGGAAGCGTGAAAAATTTAAAACTGGAATTAAGATTGATTGCGGATATTGGTTTTATAGGTTTACCTAATGCAGGTAAGAGCAGTTTGTTATCAGTATTGACTAACGCAAAACCAAAAATTGCCAATTATCCTTTTACTACCCTTGAACCAAACCTAGGGGTAATGGATGGAATTATATTAGCTGATATTCCCGGCTTGATTGAAGGAGCAAGTCAGGGAAGAGGACTTGGATTTAAATTCCTAAAACATATAGAGAAGACAAGAGTACTAGTGCATTGCCTTGACTGTAGTGAAGATGATTTAGTTAATAATTACCTAGCCGTTCATGATGAGTTTGAGAAATATGGTAATGAGATTAATCAAAAACAGGAAATTATTTTACTAACAAAAATCGATTTAATTACTAAAGAAGAATTAAATATAAAAGAGGAAAAGTTGAAGAACTTGCAGAAAAAAATTTATAAAATATCTATTTACGATAATGACTCAATTAACGATATAAAAAAAATATTAATCAACCTCATCAAAAAATAATTTAATGCTTATTTTAGTTATTGATTTTTTTCACTTTATGAAGTTTAATTAATTGGATATGAAATATGCTTTTATTACTTTTAGTGGACTAAGTTTGCCGATCGCCTATAAATTACAACAGGAAGGTTATGATGTTTTGGTAGGTATCATTGAAGATGTAAAAGATTATGTCATGGAGGAAGAAGTTTCAAGGGCAACAGAATCTTCATTTAATAAGCAGAGAAGATTAGAGCTGTTTAAAGGTATTTTGGATATTAAATCTGCAGAGAAGGTAGTACAGGAATTGTTAGAAGTAAAAAATCCTCAGGAATGGTATCTTTTTTTTGAAGAGAATAATTTATATAGATGGGCTGAACGTTTAAGAGATAAAGGATTCGAAGGAAATTTTCCGACAAAAGAAGACTTTATGTTAGAAATTGATAGAGACAGTGCTAAAAAATTTGTTCGTCAGAATTATCCTAAGTTGTATACTCCCGACGTTGTAGAATTTGAAAAAACTAAAGAAGCAGTTGCTTTCCTAGAAACTTCCAATGATTTATGGGTTTTAAAAGGCAAAGATGATGGTGCTCGTACTTTTGTTCCTGATGTTTATGATCCTGATTTGGCAAAAGGACAGATTTTGGAAATGTTAATTAATTTCCCCGAACAATACGAAAAACGTGGTTTTATACTTGAATTATTTATACCATCCATTATCGAATTAACACCGGAAAAATTATATTATGATGGAGTTCCTATTGGAACTTCTATAGATATAGAAAATAAATCATTTGGCAGCGGAAATATTTCTATTCAGACAGGATGCTCAGAAGATTTAGTATTCCCCACATTGATGGAAGACAGAATTAACAAACTGTGTTTTCCTCCCATTGTTGATGAGATTGCCAAAACTAGGAAGGGATTGTTTATCTGGGATGCTTCAATTTTGATTAATAAAAAAGATGGCAGAATATATTTTGGTGAATTTTGTTCCAATCGTCCTGGATATAATGAATACTTTACGCAAATTTCACAAGCGCCCTCTGTTCATGAATATTTTGAGAGAATGGTTAAAAAACAAAATCCTTTAAGTATTGGAACTGTAGGCTCTTCAGTACGGATTTTTAATCTTAACCGCAATGACGAAACTGAACAAATATCTGCTGATCTTACTGTTGATTTTAAGCCGGAGATTGAAAAAGATCTGTGGTTATGGGATGTCAAACGTAATCGGCGTGGTAAATTTGTCTCAGTGGGAACTGATTGGAATTTAGCTGTAATTACAGGCGCTGGCAAAAGTATTAATGAAGCAGTTAATAAGATGTATCGTAATGTTGATGGGTTTGCCTTTATTGGAGCCTACTATCGCTCAAAAGATGATTATTTGTCACTTGATTATTCCTCATCAATTTTAAACAGACTTAACTATGGTTTGGAGAGAAATCTTTATAGTCTGCCTTTTGACGTAAAAGTAGGGGAAATTAAATAGCTTACTTATTTCCTTTTTCCTTAAACACATCCTCTACTACATCTTTTGAAGCTTCAAGCTTTTTTTCGGATGGATGCTCTTTATGCAATTCTTCTTCAATTTTTTTCATCGCCACTTCTACTTTAGCTGTATCAATAGTCTTCTCGTGCTTTTGCCAGTTCAGACCTAAATTCTCTATAAATTGTCTCTCGATTGCGTTAGCTAATCTGTGAAATTTACTATATAGTTTGAATTCTCCTGGATATTTCTCTTCAGCATCGTCGGTAGTATCGAAAGCATCAATCAGTCCAACTGGAATACCGGCAGATTTAATCAGCGTATATTCAATAAATTCGTGAAGCATAATAGCATTATTAACTATTTCATCGCCCATATCGTAGGAAATAATAGTATTACCAAAGTAATCTCCGACGTCGTTATATCGCATTGCTTTGCGTACTTCGAATTTAAGTTTGGAAAAATCAATAAGTCTACTTTTCATATCATTCTTCATAACGTAATCTCCATTATACATCAGGGTTGACCAGGGAACAAGATCTATATTGAGTATAAAATATACTCTATAGGCACAAATCAGGCATAATATATAGTAAAAATGTGATCATTTTAATTGTACGACAATGTGAGCACAAAATGTGCCTAATCTGTGTAGTCTTAAACGAGTTGCTTGTGAGGGTGTCTAAGATTATACTAAATAACATGACTATTTTATCCTCTCGGGGATGGATGGATTATGAACTACTGGATAGCGGCAATCTGAGGCGTCTAGAGCGGTTTGGGCCTTATATTCTGTCACGGCCTGATCCGCAGTGCCTCTGGCAGCCTGGCCTCTCTAATTTAGACTGGGTTAAGGCTGACGCATCTTTTAGGGAGCAGAACGGTAAAGGAAGTTGGATGCGTAGCCATTTTATGCCTGAAAGCTGGAAAATGCGCTATAAACAGTTGACCCTCAGGGTTAAAATGTCGCCTTTTAAACATACAGGGGTTTTCCCGGAGCAGCATCTGCACTGGGATTGGCTGGAAGGAAAAATAAAATTGCAAAGATCAAAAACCAAGCATGGAGAAATAATAAGAGTTTTGAATTTATTTGGATATACTGGTATTGCAAGTTTGGTATGTGCTGCTAATGGAGCAAATGTTACCCATGTGGACGCATCTTATCCGACGATTAGTTGGGCGAGAGAAAATCAAAGTCTGTCCAATCTATCCGACAAACCAATCCGCTGGATAATGGATGACTGTTTAAAATTTGTGCAGCGTGAGATTCGAAGAGGTATTAAATATGACGGAATAATTATGGATCCTCCTGTCTTTGGTCACGGACCCAAAGGTGAACGCTGGGAGTTTACGGAAAGTTTCCCTAAATTGGTGGACGCTTGTCAGCAGGTTTTATCAAGTACTCCACTGTTTGTGCTAATTAATGCCTATGCAGTTTCCGCTTCTTCCATCATGCTACTGAACACAATTGAGGATATGATGCAAAAGTTTGATGGGACAGTTGAATCTGGAGAATTAGCGCTGGAAGAAAAAAGCAGAAAAAGACTATTATCAACTGGAATTTATGCGCGATGGAGCAGATAAGTTATTTATTTGTTTCAAAATCTAGGCGAAAATCAAGCAGGGCTAGAAGTCTCCCATAACTTTGTGCAAGGATGTGAATAAGGGCAGTTGACAGGATAATTGTGATATAGGTAAAGATATATCCTAACAGATTTTAAAGTTCTGTATATTTGGTGTGTTTTCCTTTGGTTTTTTTTACGGGATAATGCTGGTTATCCTTCTTCATTTTCTTAAGTGTAGCTTGCTCTAAATTAATATTTAAATCATGACAAATTATTAATAAGTATTTAAATACATCAGCGATCTCTTCTGCAATATTGGATCTATTATTCTGAATATATTCACCCATCTCCTGTGAATTTTTCCACTGAAATTTCTCCATAACCTCAGCTGCTTCTAGAGTGAGAGACAGTGCAAGATCCTTAGGATTATGGAATTGTTTCCAATTCCGGTCGTCACGAAATTTAATAACTTTTTGTTGGATTTCCTCAATAGTCACAGTAGTATTATAGCTCAAAGAATATGATTGTGATATAAAGTAATTATCTTTTGGTAATTACCAATAGTGTCAAACCAATACCAGTACTTGCAGCACATTGCTTATATAGAAGGAGTTCTATAGAATGCACATATGAAAATAAAAGTTATGACATGGAATATCTGGCATGGGAAATATTTACCAGGAATTATTCAATATTTAAAAACAGAAAATCCTGATGTAATTGGTTTACAAGAAGTAATTGAACAGAAACGAGAGGGTAAACAATTTAATATAGCAGAAAGCATTGCAAATGAATTAGGCTACAATTTTATCTACTTCAAAGCTTTTCACACTGATCGACATCATCCGGAATATGATCTGGGGAATGCAATATTAAGTAGATTTCCTATCTCCTCGTCTGAAGTAATAGAATTGAGTTCCTTAACTGAATACCAGGGTTCTGCTGACACAGAACCTAGAGTGGTCATAAGGACAGAAATTACAGTAAGCAATGTAAAGTTTACTATTTTTAATACCCATTTAGGTTATTCACAGGGTTTTGAGGAATCTCAAATTCGTAACAGGCAGGTTAAAAAATTAATTTCTCTATTTCGGGAAAATAAAGTGATTTTATTAGGAGATTTTAATAGTTTGCCTGAAAGCAGCACTGTTCAGATGATAGCACAAGTTTTGGAATCAGCAGATAAAAATCTAAAACAAAAAACATGGAGTGTATATCCTGCCAATTACAGAGGATTTAAAGTAAATGGACTTGAGTACCGCATTGATTATATCTTTACCAGCCGGGATGTTGAAGTTTTGCAAACTTATGTGGGAGAAACCAGAGCCTCTGATCATTTACCTGTAATCAGTGAGATAAAGATTTAAACGTGAACAAATACCAATGCAGCTCATAAGTTTTTGCAATTATAAATTTGAAATTATATAATTCTTCTTATGGCAGGTGAGAGATTTAAGCAAACTGATCAAATCAAGCCTTCTGAGCCTCAATCAAACAATTCCGGATTGGACATGAGACCCACAATTGACTGGTATAGTGGGAATACGGCTAAGATTACTGGACTCTTGCCTCAACCCAGATAGGAAGCTCCTCCATTCTCACTACAAGGAATTGAACACCTGCATGTTACGTCCGCTGAAGTAAGTGGACTTTTACACCTATTTCCAACTCGTGCTCACAGGATATCGAGACTCAACACAGGAGGGATTATAGGCAAACCTTCGAGGTATTTCGCACATGACGCCACACCTGAGAACATAAGTACAACATCTGATCCAGCGTTAGCATTAAGTAAAACTGCTATTATTCCCTCATATACAGACAATACCAGATGGCGGCAGTCAGGCAGTCCCTCAAGTGATATTTGGCTACTTGAAATTCCTTCCTTTATTCCAGAGAGTGTTAGGAAAATTATCCATGCGGAGGGTTTAGTGCATGAATTCGCACATACACTGGCTACACAAGCTTTATATACAGAAGGATATACTTTGCGCTTACCCAGCGGAGAGGTAGTTGATGGGTTGGATTTTATGACTCGTTTTGCTCAGGCTGCAGAAAGATATGATCCTGTTTCACATTATTCTTAATTTTATAGAAAGCCAGGTCAGGAATTACCTATTGAGGAAGAGTTTGTTGAGACTATTACAGCCCGATTGTTAGGCTTTGCGTATAGTGATAATCCCTCACGTAGGTTTAATCCTCTCTCTGACAGGCAAGAATTGATTCCAATTGTTGATAACTTTCTTAATGCAGAAGAAGTAAAAGCTGTCTAAGAACTTTTCTATACCAGTCGGGGAGCGGAGAATTGAACTCCGGCCACACGCACCCCATGCGCGCATTCTACCGTTAAACTACTCCCCGATATCTGCATTAATCATAAACCAAATTAATACGAGAAGAAATATTGAAAAATTTTCAGAATATTTGGTTATTTTTCCCGGAATTGGTACTTGCATTGTATCATAATGTAGTATATATTGAGCATAGTTTTATGGCTCGATCCTCTAATAATTCTACAAAATCTATTGCAGTACAGCCATCAGCTGACGCTACAGCCAAATTACAATCCATTCGTATGGCAATGGACCAAATTGAAAAACAATATGGTCGTGGAGCAATCATGCGTTTTGGTGAAGCAGCACAAAAATTAGACATTTCTGTCGTATCTACGGGTTGCTTACCACTGGATATTGCCTTGGGTGTAGGGGGATTACCTCGGGGTAGAATAGTTGAAATCTACGGACCAGAAGCTTCCGGGAAAACTACTGTTTGTCTTTCAACGATTGCTCAGGCCCAAAAGCATGGTGGTATTGCCGCTTTTATTGATGCCGAACATGCTCTGGATCCACTCTGGGCAGAGAGAATAGGTGTTAAGCTGGATGATTTATTGATTTCTCAACCGGATACTGGGGAACAGGCTTTGGAAATTGTTGAAAGTTTAGTTCGATCAGGAGCCGTAGATGTTCTGGTTATAGATTCAGTTGCTGCTCTGGTACCACGTGCGGAAATCGAAGGTGAGATGGGAGATGCAGTAGTGGGATTGCAGGCACGTTTAATGTCACAGGCTTTACGCAAATTAACGGGTGTTATCTCTAAATCAAAAACAGTTGTTATTTTTACTAATCAGCTGCGTCAGAAAATTGGGGTTATGTTTGGTAACCCTGAAACTACAACTGGCGGTTTGGCTTTGAAATTCTATGCTTCAGTAAGAATGGATATCAGAAAAATAGAGACCATAAAAGATGGAGATAAGGTTATAGGTTCCCGTCACCGTGTGAAGGTGGTAAAAAATAAGGTTTCTACCCCTTTTCGTATTGCCGAGTTTGATGTCTTCGGAGATGGTATTTCCCGTGAAGGTGGAATTGTTGATGTAGGTGTTGAGTTGGGGATAATTACCAAATCTGGTGCATTTTATCGCTATGGTAATGAAATGTTGGGCCAGGGTAAGGCTGCGACTATGGATAAACTTAAAGAAAATAAAGATTTACAAAAAAAGATTGTAGATGAGATAAGAGCTAAAAATGCCGATGGTGCGCGTATGCCAGTAGCCGTAGGTGTAGAGAATGATGATGATGAAGTTAATTCAGAGACCACAGTATCCTCTCAGTAGAATTCTTTTTGTTATGCTGTTAATTTATTATTAATGTATGGATCAGGATATTTTTTTTGAGAAATACTTATTAAGTACTTATCGATTCCTCAATTATCGCTTACGTTCGGAAAAAGAGATAAGAGATAACCTGGAAAAGAAAAATGCTTCAGAGGAGATAATTGAGAAAATAATTGCTAAATTAAGGTCTCAACGTTTGGTGAATGATGAAACATTTGCTCGTACGTGGGTAGAATCCCGGTCTCGTTCCAAGCCACGCAGTCAGTATCTTCTACGATACGAATTACAACAAAAGGGGATCAGTAAAGAAATAATTGATCAGGTAATAATTGATACGCCAGTGGTAAGAAGTGATTTGGAGATGGCAGAGGATTTGGTTGAAAGAAAAGTAGGGCAATACAATGGGATGGAAAGACATGAGATTTATAACAAATTAGGAGGAGTTTTGGCGCGTAAGGGGTTTTCCTGGGCAGTGAGCAAGAAAGCAATTGATAATGTTTTGGCAGCTTTGAATAAGTAGACTATTGATGTATACAATTTATAAATTTGGAGAGGCTTTACTCTATATATACAGTTATATTTTCAGATCGCGTTGACGCAGATTTGTATTTGCAGTATAATTAAACATAGCGATAGAAGTTGCAGGAAATATGCAAAAGATTATTTCTCTAACTTTATTAATAAGTAAGTAATCCGCATTCACTTGTCAGTTCTTCTATTGCAAAATTAGTATTGATATTATGGCAACACCACAAGCAGATTTATTGGTTCTTGAGAAAAAATTACTTGAACGTCAAGAAAAACTTGAAGCCAAGCAGGAACAGATAGAAAAAGATAAGGAAGCATTAGATAAGAAACGCGGGGAATATGCAGAAAAACTTGAGAGAGTGTCAGGCTTGACACGTGAAGAAGCCAAACAAGAACTTCTCAGGGAAACAGAGCATATGAGCGCACAAATGATTTCGCGCATGATCAAAGAAGGCGAAGAAGAAGCTAAAAGATCGGCTGATAAAAAAGCTCAGGAAATTCTGCTCGATAGTATGAGACATGGAGCATTAAACTACATCCCTGAATATACAGTCTCTGTTGTCAAAGTAGAAGATGAGGAAATAAAAGGTCGTATTATAGGTAAGGAAGGACGCAATATTCGAGCGTTTGAACAGGCTACGGGTGTAGATGTTGATTTGGATGAAGAAGGTGTAATCAGATTATCTTCCTTTGATCAGATCAGAAGAGAAGTCGCCCGTCGTGCATTGGAAAAGTTACTTAAAGATACGCGTATTCAGCCCTTTCGTATAGAAGAGGTTGTCCAACAAACAAGAGCAGAATTAGAGAAAATTTTATTCACTGAGGGTGAAAAAATTGCTAATGAAGTCAATATTTTTAATTTACCAGCAGATTTATATCCCATTCTAGGCAGATTTAAATTCCGTACCTCATATGGACAAAATTTAGTTGTCCATTCTCTGGAAGTTGCTAAAGTTGGTATTCACTTAGCTGAAGAAATAGGGGCGGATGTAAATACTGTTCGTTTAGCAACTCTGTTTCATGACATCGGAAAAGTTTTAGAAGGAGAAGGCAGTCATGTCAAATTAGGGGTCGAGCTGTTGAAACGTTATAATTTCCCCGAAGCAGTTATTAACTGTGTAGCCGAGCATCATGAAGACAAGCCGTTTTCAAGTATAGAATCGGTGATTGTTCATATTGGTGATGTTGTGTCTGCATCTCGTCCCGGTGCACGCTATGAAGACATTGAAAACTATGCCAAGCGCTTGCAGGAAATGGAAGTTATTGCCAAACGTTATGAAGGCGTCGAAGATGCATATGCTTTTGAGGCTGGTCGGGAACTGAGAGTCATCATTAATCCGGGCCGCTTAGCTGATGAAGATACGGTTATTTTGGCACAAAAAATTCAGCAGGAGGTTAGTCGTTCTCTGGCAGTTCCCGGTGAAGTAAAAGTCACCGTTATTCGTGAGTTCCGTGCTGTTTATCCTGAAACCACAATATAGAGTTTCTTCATCCCATTTAAATATTTTTCACTTGACAATATTACAATTTAATTATACTGTAAGTCTAATTGTAACATTTCACTAAAAGGAGGTGAAGAAAGTGACCAAAAGAGATTTAATTGAATTAATTGCTAAAAAAGCTAACTTAACTAATCGTGCATCAAGGGAGGCAGTGGATGTAATGCTAAATGCCATACGTGATTCTTTAAAAAGAGGAGAGAAAGTAGTCATAACGGGATTTGGTACTTTTTCTATTCGAAAAAAAGCAGCCAAATCAGGCAGAAATCCACATACAGGCGGAAAAATTACCATTGCTGCGCATAAATCACCAGGGTTTACTCCCGGGAAAACTTTGCGAAAAGCAGTTAAATAATTATTATTAAGAATAAGTCAATTAAAGAAGAAGCTCATGCCTAGGCTTCTTCTTTTTTTGCAAATTGCATTAAATAGATATATTTAATACCAGTTGACAAACAACCGTAAACAATTAATACTAAATACAGATCAATAAATTAATTATGAATTCTACAGCATTAAAAATTTCTAAACTTCAACGGGGTTTTACTCTTATTGAGCTTTTAATTGTGATTGGTATTTTAGCCGTTTTGATGGGAATTGTACTGGTTGCTATTAATCCAGCTCGTCAGTTTGCTCAGGCCAATAATACTCAGAGACAGAGTGCTGTTAAGACTATTCTTGATGCTGTTGGGCAGTATTTAGCAGACCATCACGGACAATTGCCTACAGGACTAAATGCTGATGGTAAGGTTTATGAACTAGGTGCTGGCCTTACTGCTCCTTATCCAAATAGCGCAGTTGGTGAAGCAGACATTTGTTCTACTATTGTCCCATCTTATGTTGCAGCTTTTCCAGAGGATCCAAGTATCAACAATGGTCAACAAATAACATGTTCTGCCAATTATGACAGCGGTTATCAGATTTCAGTTTCTTCAACAAATAATCGCATAACTGTTTATGCTCCTGATGCACAGGCTATTGATGGAACTGTACCTAACCTTGCTTTGACCAGATAGACTCAGTGAGAAAATATAGTTAACTGCCCCTTGTAAATATATGGATAAGAAAAAGCTGCTGTTAGTAGAAGACGATTTATTTCTTAGAGACTTGTATAATGAGACCCTTTCAACTGCTGGGTATGAAGTGGATTTGGCTGTTAATGGTCAAGAAGCGTACGACAAAATTAAAGCAGGGGGTTATGATTTGGTTTTATTAGATATTGTTCTACCTATAATGGATGGAATTCAGGTGATGGAGAAGTTAAATGAAGAGCAGGTCCAGCTCACGAATAAATGTACAGTCTTTCTTACTAATTTAGATAATGAAGCTGACATTAAAAAAGCATTAGATTTAGGTAATGGTTATATCATTAAGAGCCAAATTACTCCGGCAGATTTATTGAATGAGGTTAAAAATTATTTAGATAGTAATAACCAGAAAACCACGGTAACAAATTAATTTATTCTCGGAAAGCTCATAAGCCAGGTTTTGTTTTTAAACCACAATCTATCTCAATATGATGTTTTATCACATTGTCCTATTTTTTAGATAAGATGCCTTCATGCTTTGCTGCTCTCCATATACAGATCAGACGCAGCATTCGGAAGTTGCAGCAGGTAGGATTACCCGTTTCATACTCACTCGTCTCTGTTGCTCTCAAATCCTGTCATTTCAGGATTTGTTCTCAACTCCACATGTGAGTAAAGAGTTGAGATACTAGCCTCGCTTTAAAATAAAGCGGTTCGGAGCTTGCGCTCCGTCCCATGTATATGTGCTGCCTGGACTTTCCTCCCTGGTGTTAATAAAAACAGGGTAGTGGTCCGGCCTCCCGAGAATATGTTCATTGTACTATAACTACTATAGGAGATCAAGCTGAATAATTTAGGTTCAGAGAAAGGCTATTAAACTCAACTTTGTGCCTATTATTACTCTATTTTTACTTAAGAATGGTAGGCTGAATTGATGAAAGATACCAAAACTATATTTGATATTAAGTTAATAAAATTATCCAGCTCCAAAAAAGGTGTTGTTAAGAAGAGCTTGTTAGACAAAAATAATACTGAGAAAAGTTCTCAATTACAGAAAACTTTGCAACACAAAGCTGACAAAGAAGAATGTGAAGATAAAGATAATGAAAATGAGAGACTATCCAAGCTAAAAGATAAACCTGAGCACATGTTGCTGCATATAAAGGGAATGTTTCCTTTCGCTTTTTTTCCTGAAGAAATAGTTATTGATGAGGAAAACATAACTGTTTATAAAGCTTATTTTATTAAATCTTATTCGGTGAAAACAATTGTATTGGAAGTAATTGAAGATGTGGAGTGTGAACTGACATTATTTTTAGCAACTTTAGTTTTGCATATTAGGGGAGAAAAAGATCCCATGCTGATTGGTGCACTTAGATTAAATGATGCTTTCATAGCCAAAGAAATCATACTGGGACCTATTTTATTGAAAAAAGAAGGTATTAAGATAGATAAGGTTGATGAGAAGAAGTTACCCGAAGTGTTAACTACCATTGGAAATTCCCATATGATCTGAAATTATGAGTTACAGATCATCTTGTATTCACAGTTTAGGCAGAAGCGACTGTGTGAGCACTTGAAGTCACTGGATGAGATTTCTTCAACCTTGTTTAAAATAAAATTCTTAGCCTCAGCTAATTGTTCAAGTGTACGAGTAGTAGTTAACTTAACATTAGGTTCAATATAGAAAAGTGATAGAACGATTTCTTCGGGTTTATGATTCAAAATTTTATCATGGACCTCACTTGCCGCTAAAGCATAAAAAGTAAGCTGCATATCTGTTAATAGCTTCTTTTCATCAGGTACATTGTTGCCCGTTTTATAATCTATAATTTCGATTCTGTCATCTTTCAAGCGGTCTATGCGGTCTATTCGTCCTCCTACTTTGATCCGCTTTAACCAAAACTGAAATGGTAATTCAACAGCTAAAGTATCTGGTTTACTATCATTACATTTAAGCAGATAATCCACAAGTATTTTTTCGGCTTGCTGAAAAGCTTTACGCTCATGCTCTTTACTGGAATACCCTTTTTTCAGCCAATTATGAGTTACCAGTTGTTTTATTACTTCCTCACTCAGCTCTTTTTCCTGTAGTAAATATGTAAACCCCTCCTTTAATGTATTGTGTACACTTATTCCATAACTCAATGCCGGAGATTCCGGGGCCGGTAAATTTAATACGTAACGAAGTTTGTAGTGCATGGGACAAACATCAAAGGTTTGGATTTGAGAATAGCTTATATATGTAATAGGAAACAAATTATGAACCTTATCAACAGTTAGTAAAGATGAGTTTACTTTAACTGGTTCAGCTCTAGTATTTTCATTAAACATATCCAACAAAGACAACTGTTGTGAAGATTCTTCCTGATTATGTGTCTTAACTATTTTTTCCAGTTGTTCCTGCCCGATAGCTTCTACAATAAACGGAGACAATTTACGTTCTCTTTTGCTTTCACCATAAAATTTAGAAGCAGTTAAGTATAATTGATCTTTGGCACGTGTCATGGCTACATAACACAACCTTCTTTCTTCCTGAATATTTTCGTCACCACTTGGTAATTCTTCCTTAATAACTCCTTGAGGGACAGGAATCTGTTCCTTACGGTCTCTACTTGGAAAGCGTTGAGTAACCAGATTAACCACAAAAACAACCGGGAATTCAAGTCCTTTACTCGAGTGGACAGTCAAGATATTAACAGCATTATTATTATTCCATTCAACCTCAGCAGCAAGTGGGCTTTCCCCCAATTCCATTGATAAATCAATCCAGTCAACTACTGCAAAAATTGATGCATCTTCGTGATTGGCAGCAAATTTCTGTAGTTTTTCAAAAAATCTGGCCACATTCTGTGCTTCCCTTTCGGTTTTAATTGTTTTAGGATCTAAATAATGTCCCATCAAACCAGAGTCCTCAAAGAAGTAATATAATATTTGTCCTGCAGTCTGGTGAGGAATTTGTGCTAAATGTTTTTGTATCATCTCAACAATTTGTTTAACTTTATCTTTGCCTTCTGAGGTTAGCATAGTTTGCTCCACGTCTTCGAGGGTTTCAAACAAAGAAAGATTTTGCTTTTTTGCATAGTTAAGTAACGCTGCAATATCTCTAGGCAGTAAGTCAAAAATCTCCATAGTTAAGACCCGATATAAAGAGGCTGTGTCCTCAAAGTTGGTTAAAACTTTAAGATAAGATAAAAGATCTTTTATCTCAGGCTGTTCAAATAAATGTCCCGGTCCTAGAAATTGATAGGGGATTTTTGCTCTTTCCAGAGCTCTTTGAAATGGTGTGGCATGATCATTGGCCCGTACTAATATGGCAAAATCATTGTATTTGACATTGTTATTTTTTAACAGTTTTCTTATAGTTTTGGCTACTTCTTCAGCCTCTTCATCAACACTATTTGTATAAATAAATTCGACATTTTGCTTGTTATTATTCCTGTTCTCCCGCAATGCAATTAGTTTTTTATCGATACCTTCTTTGATCTCCAGTCGATCCGGGTTATTATTTTGGATTAATTGATAAGCGCTATCCAGAATATGTTGAGTACTACGATAGTTTTTTGTTAACGTCACAACACTGGCTTGAGGAAAATGAGAGCGGAATTGCAGCATATTGGAGATAGCTGCCCCCCGCCAGCGATAAATTGACTGATCATCATCCCCCACAACTGCAATATTTTGTTTTCTACCAGCCAGTAAGATCGCCATTTCATTCTGGGCATAATTAGTGTCCTGAAATTCGTCTACTAGTACATACTGAAATTGATTTTGGTATTTCTTCAAGATGTGTGGACGCGAACGGAAAAGTTTTAGTGTATTTGAAATTAAATCTGAAAAGTCCATTACTCCACTTTGTGTTTTCAGTTTTTCATAGAGCATATAAGCGTTGGCTAATTCTAAAGTTTGTTTGATCTCACTTTCATCTGTTTTCTGGTCTAAGTTTTTGGCATATTTCAGGTAATCCTCAGGTGTTACATCATCATCTTTTAGTCGGCTAAAATGTTGAGTCATTCCTTGCAAGAACTTCATCGGATTGCCTAGTGGGCGAAAATAATCAAGATCAAATTTAAATAAACTTTTACGTAAAAAGAGTAATGTCTCTGCCTCTGTCATTAATTCATAAGTAGGGTCCAACCCCAGATGGATTGCTTCCTGACGAAGAACACGGTCACAGAAGGCATGAAAAGTCTCTATCCACATTTCCGTATATCCATAAGGTAGTATTTCATCAATTCTTTTCTCCATCTCTGCTGCTGCTTTTTCAGTAAAGGTGAGAGCCAGAATATTCGGGGGGGTTACTTTCTTTTCTAATATTAAATATTGAATGCGTTTAGTTATTACTGTTGTTTTTCCGGTACCAGCTCCGGCAATAATTAGCAGGGGCCCGTTTTCATGTGTCACCGCTAGGCGTTGTTCTTCATTTAATGTAGTTAAATCAACACTGTTTGACATGGAAATTATAATAACAGAAGCTTTACCATAGAGCAATAAAAAAGTATCTTTTATATGCTTTCATTTTCTGCTTCAATTAATTGACTGGTTTGCAGCTTTTTACCAAATTGGGAATAACTGATAGTAACTTGGCCGTACTGGGCAGATGCATTGTTAAGGTGTTTACCCAAAATATTCAGATTCTCTTGTAGTTTTTCGTAATCAATTTGTAAGCTTCGTAAAAGCTTGAATATCTCTTTTGATCTAGCTTCTACTTTTTTACCCTCATACGAAAGCAGGATGGTTTGTAAGTGTGCATAAAGAGTCGAAGGTGAAACAATATAAATTCGCTGACGTCTGGAAAAAGACATAATCTCTACTGTATTTACTATCTCATAATAAATTGTTTCGCTGGGTATATACATTAGTGCAAAATCCATTGTACCTTCGTTGGGAAGAATATATTTTTTAGCAATATTCTCGATATGTTTTTTTACATCACGTATAAATTCTTTTTGAAAATTTTGTTTCTCTATTTCATCTTCAGTTTTAACCATCTTCTGAAAGTTTTCCAGGGGGAATTTGGCATCAATAGGCAAAATGCCTGCATCAGTTTTAATTGCTGCATCAACTTTCTCGCCGCTTTGAAAGGTATATTGCAGATTAAAAGATTGTTTAGGAAACATTTGCTCAATCAGATCTGTTAAAATTTCCTCTCCTATATTACCTCGTAATTTTGGACTTTTAAGAAATGTCTGTAACTCTTTCATACTACGTCCAATTTCACTCATCTGTCCGACTTCAATTCCTACCTCTTTAATCACAGATGCCGCTTTATCTAAACGGTCATTAAGTTGTCTGCTGTTCTCTTGGAGAGTCCGTACCAGATGAGATGAGTTGTTGTTCAGGGCATCATTAAGAGTTTTATTGGTGTTCTCTAAAGAGTTCTGCATGGTTTTTAGCCACTCAAGCAAAGTCTGATCTGGTTGATTGGTTGGCAGAGTGGAGAGTCTACGATTGAAGTAATACAGCAATCCACTGATTACGAAGAGTAGAATAATAATGACGGCAGTGTCAAAAGACATGGACTATATTTTATCATGAATTAGCAATTAGTAATACAATTGAGGATCTGCGGTTATTTCCTGCCAGGGAGTTGCTTTATAATTAAAAGCTGCTGCTGCGGCTATCATCGCTCCGTTATCCGTACAGAGAGTTTTTTGTGGGACAAAAAAATCAGTCTGTAAAGCGCATTTGTTGATCTCTTCTATGAAAGTTTTCCTCAATAAGTCGTTTGCTGCTACTCCACCGGATAATAAAAGAGACTTAACATTATACTTTTCCACAGCCTTAATAGTTTTCTTAACTAGAACATCAATAATTGCAGCTTGTGCGCAAGCAGCTAAGTCATTGACTAATTGAGAAGATAAAATTTCATTTTTTTGCTTATATTTTTGTACTTCTCGATAAACGGCCGTTTTTAAGCCGGAAAAAGAGAAATCTAAATTATCTTGCCCTATTAAAGGTCTTGGAAAGTGGATAAAATCAGAATTTCCCTTTAATGCTGCTTTAGAAATGGCTGGACCGCCCGGATAAGGTAAACCTAGCAGTCTGGCAATTTTATCAAAGGCTTCTCCTGCAGCATCGTCTCTGGTCCCCCCGATTACTTTCATATCCCCATGTTCTCTCATAATTAACAAATCTGTGTGGCCTCCCGAGACCACCAGTATTAGTGCCGGAAGGTTTTCAGTCTGTGGTAATTTCCCATCCTGATTTAGCCAGTTGGCATAAATATGACCGTACATATGATTAATCCGTATTAGCGGTATTTGCCAGAGATAACTTAATGTTTTAGCAGTTTCGACTCCTACCAGTAGAGATCCTATGAGTCCTGGACCATACGTTACAGCGATAGCATCGACTGGTGGAGGTGGAGAATTTAAATCTGTAAATTTTTGCTCAAATGCCTCATTTAGTGCTTGTTGCAATACCGGTAGAATAAATTTCACCTGTTCCCTGGCAGCCAATTCAGGAATTATTCCACCGTTTTTACTATGAATCGCTAATGATGTAGCTACAACATTTGTTAATAGTTTCAAATGCTCTCCCGATTTCTCTATGATACCCACACTGGTTTCATCACAAGAGGTTTCTATTCCGAGGATGATCATAAGTTATAATAGGTAACTTTATCGCCAACTTTTATATTATCTTTCTTAACCGTACCTGCATTTAACTCCAGAACATAATTTGCTGGTGCACTTGACGCATAAATTGGTAATGAACTGAGGCTGGCATTGGCAGGGGGTATGGGAACATTTTGATGAATTGTCACTATTTTATCATTGTTTATAAAAACCATATCTAATGGAAACAACATTTGCTTCATCCAAAACTGCTGATAATCTGCCTGGGGGAAGATAAATAACATACCCTGATCAGCAGGCATACTCTTTCTTCCAGATAGTCCTTGTTGCCATGCTGCCTGTGTCTTTGCTTCTTCAACAGTGAACGTTTTATCTCCAATCTGTATCATAGGAGATTTAGTTGTGAAGGGATTATAGTTATTGCTGTGTAGAGCAGACACAGTAATAATGATAACAACAAACAATATCGCAAACAAACCAATAATTGTTTTCATAAGTCTTCTTTTTTAAGAAGATCAGCAATGCGAGATGAAGATTTGGCAGCTATATAGTCAATGACATCTACAACTTGTCCGTTGACTGCCTTAGCACATAATTCCTTTTCTCGTCTTGCAGGATCCCCTTTAGTAGTTGCGATTATAGCAGGTTTTAGCAATTTGGTCACCTCATAGTAATCTTGATTAGTTGTATTCTCAGGCATTAAGACCACATGATCAACACTTCTTAATTCTTGCAGAAATTCAGCCCGGTCTAATTGAGAATTTATCGGTCTACTCGACCCCTTTTTTTGTCTAATAGAATTATCACTTTCGAGTAAAACTACTAAGACATCCCCCTGCATCTTGGCTTTTTTTATAAATTCAATGTGGCCTCTGTGTAAAATATCAAAACATCCTCCGACTAAAATAAGTTTTCTATTGGGTTTAATTGGGAGATTTTGTTTTTGTAATTGCTGGAGAGAAAGAATCATATTAATTTGTTTTGGTCCCTTTTAAGTATACAGCTTGCCACGGTTGATAATCTGATGTGAATGTATCGAAATAAATAGTTTTCCCATCTCTGGTAACAGTCCGGGTAAAAGAGACATGTGCGCCTGGAGCGGCAAAGTCAGTTTGCTGTATCGTTCCGGCTGGCAAATTGGGGTCATTCTGATATAGAGGTGGGGGTGCAGGTCGAACATTGGTTATTACTGGTTGCGTAATACTGACCTTTCTACCATCGCTAGTACCATAGAATTCAAAGGTTAAACTATTTTCCTCAGGCTGGAAAATAGAATGTATTAGGATATAATGACCTGTATCATTCTTGAACTTCAGATCATCTGTCGGTTGATAAATAGCAGCATCTAATCCTAATGGTGCATCTTCGGTATAATAATCAACTTCATAATCATGAGCATGTCTCTCCACAACTGGTAAGCCTGCATTAAGAATTGCTCTGAACATAGTAGTCGAGACCTGACATACTCCGCCTCCATCACCTAATACTGTATGGCCATTAGAAATTACATATGCTTGTTTGTAGCCCGTCAGTGATGAGATATCGCCAACTGCTTTATTGAAAGAGAATATTTGGCCAGGAGGAACGAGTGTTCCGTCTAAACGGCTTGCGGCCAAGCCTATGTTATATACACGACTGGGATTTGATCCGGCAAATAATGAAGTACCTGTGGCGATAAGCTGAGTAATACCATAACTTTGCATACTTTGGTCGGTGACTTGAGGCTTAAGAGTTGTAACAGGTAAAGTAAACTTTACATATTTATCCTCGGGATGGCGCAGCATTTGTGGAATCAGTAATAGAAGATTCTGATAAACTTGAGCATCATCTACTTTTTGTCCGTATTGAGCCAATTGGAAAGCTGTTACATGCGAGTTAATGATAGTAAAGGAAGCATTAACAGGCTTTTTGTTTATGTCCCTCTCCAATGGGTTTAACAGGTTAGTTAAAGACAGTTGATCGTACTGATAGGTAGGAGGCAACGAAACATTACTGGTATAAGCTTGCCATAATAAACTTGCGTTGCTGAAAATATCTTCTGAACGGCCGATGCTTATGGCTTGTTGTGCCAGTAAGTCGGCATTATAACCCAGTTGTAATTGAGAGGCAGATGCTGTGGCTATTTGATTTTTATAGGTAAGAGTAACTTTATTATCAGCAATTTTAGCATTTTGTTGTAAAAAATAATTTCTGACTTGATTTTGTGTTTGTCCTTCAAAATTAACTCCGTTTATCATTACACCAGGATAGACTTTTTGGTAATATATATGTTGATAGAATATAAGCAGGAAGCTTACAAAAAATATCAAACCCAGAACTCCACCTATCATGAACCAGAAAATCATACGGGAGAAATGAATTACATGATGATGTAAGTGAGTTGGTTTTAATCTCATAGACAGTTTGCCAGAAGGTTGGAGAATATTATACTATAGAGAAAGAGTATTATGCCAGAAAATGTTTTATTTGATCCTAAAAATGTATCAGCTCCAAATAGTATTTCAGGTGCCGTCCCTACTGCTCCAGCTCAACCTGCTTCGTCTCAACCAGTGAGCGCTTTTCGGCAGAACCAAAGTTGGATGACTCCTCCGCCAGCCACTCCACCGCCGCCGCCTAGGCCGCGATCCTCACTGGGAATTTTATTTAAATTAGGTTTAGGAATTCTTTTATTAGTGATTGTTTTAGGGGTTATTTTATTCATAGTTCTGCCAAATATGAATAAGCAAAACCAGGGACATGTGACTCTGGTTTACTGGGGTTTATGGGATGATAAAAATATTATGCAGCCAGTAATTGATTCTTTTGAGAAAGAGCATCCCAATATAACCATTGACTACCAATTGCAGGATATCAAAAGTCTATATAACGAAAACCAGGAATATCCAAAGCGCCTGATTGCACGAATTAATGCGGGAAACGGTCCTGACATTTTCAGGTTTCATAACAATTGGTACCCTGAATTAGCAGGAGTTTTAGCCCCGATGTCTCAATCTGTGGTTTCTCCTCAGGATTTCGGCAATACTTATTTTCCCGTAGTGAGTCAGGATTTAGTTCATAACGGGGCAATTTATGGAATTCCGCTGGATTTTGATACGCTAGCATTGTATGTCAACCCGGAAATATTTCAGAAGGCTGGAGTTAAGATTCCGTCTGACTGGAACGATGTGCAAGTGGATGCTCCGCAGATGACAGTTAAAGGTTCAGATGGAACTATTACTACCTCAGGTATCGCATTAGGTTCTTTACAGAATATTAATAATGGCCCAGATATATTAGGGTTATTATTATCCGAAAGCAACGTAGATTACACCAATATTTCAGCCAATCAATCTGGAGCAGAGTCTGCATTGAATTTTTTCATGCAATTCACCAATAGTAGTAATGCAACCTGGAGTAGTACTTTGCCTAGTTCTTTACAGATGTTTGCTGCAGGCAATTTAGCAATGTATATCGGTTATTCATGGGATATTTCCAACATTCAGAGGTTAAATCCCAATCTGCATTTTCAGATATATCCTATGCCTTCTGATCTGGGAGTGAAACGTACAATAGCTAGCTATTGGGTTGAGGGAGTGTCAATACACAGTCAGCATATGCAAGAAGCGATGGAATTTATGAATTTCTTAAATCAAAAAACTACACAACAGGAATTTTATGCGAGTGCTGCAAAAGTCAGAGGATATGGAGAGCCTTATGCACGTATGGATTTAGCTACTACTCTCAAATCCAATTCCTTGCTTTATCCATTTGAAGTTCAGGGTCCAGACGCAGTTTCCACTATATTTAATGATAATACCTATGATAATGGGCTTAATGATAAGAGCAATAGCTATTTGAAACAGGCAGTAAATGATTTGGCAGCAAATGGTTCTCTTTCTGATGCTGTTAATGTATTAGCTAACGGTGTGAATCAGGTTATACAGCAATACGTACAATAAATTATTGCTAATTAGTTCGCTTGTGGCATAATAGTGCTTAAATTATGAACACAAATCTAAAGCTGGCAATAATTCAGACATTAAAATACAGCGATATATTTGATTATCCGCTAACAGAAAAGGAAATCTTTAAATATCTAATAACTCCAATTCCTGTCAGCTGGCAGTATTTTAAAGACGAATTAGATGGAGTCAAACTAGAAAATATTGAATATAGGCGTCCTTTTTATTGTCTGAAAAACAGGCAAAAAATCATCTCCGTACGTAAAAACAGATTTTCAATCAGTCAGAATAAATTAAATTCTGCTATAGGAGTAATCAAAATTATTGCTAAAATTCCTACAATTAAATTTATCGGTCTAAGCGGCAGTCTTGCCAGGGAAAATGCAGATTTTAATGCTGACGTCGATTTGTTTATAATTACTGCCAGGAATAGGTTATGGATCTCCAGACTTTTATCCTTAATAATATTGCAATTTTTAAAGAGGAGACGTAAGCGCAGCGTGAAATATGCTCCTGACAGTATTTGTCTGAATTTTTTTATGGACGAAGCAAATCTTGACTTTAGTAAAAATCATCAGGATCTTTATACTGCTTATGAATTAATTCAACTTAAACCACTATTTGATAGAGCTAATTTCTACCGTAAGTTGCTTTTTTCAAATATCTGGTATGCTAAATATTTAGCTAACTACAATCCGCATCTAGAGTTTAATATGAATGGGAGAGGAGATATTATTAATTCTGTACTGTGTTATATAATAGCCATTTTCGAATATCCCTCCCGGTGGATACAGTTCATGCTAATAAATCGACATAAAACTACGGAAATAGTTAACGCTCATATGGCTGCCTTTCATCCTAAAGATTATAGGATAAGAGTAATAAACCAATATAATATTCGTGAAAAAAATGTGAAAAATATATAATTATGGGACATTGACAATGAAAACGGTATTATTTATACTCGCAGAGATTATACATCTCTCCCAGTTTTAAATTAATGGAGAGTTTTTTAATAAATAATATGGATAACAAAAAAGTTTTACTGACACAAGAAGGTTTGGAAGAACTTAAAAAAGAATACGAGGAGTTGGTAAAGGTTAAAAGACCTCAAATAGTTGATCGTGTTTCTGATGCTCGTGACATGGGTGATTTATCGGAGAATGCAGAATATTCAGCTGCACGTGAGGAATTGAGTTTTATTGATGGAAGGATTGAGGAGATTGAAGAGCTGATTAAAAAAGCAATAGTAGTTAAGGAGGAAGGTTCCGTTAAGGGTAAGGATAAAAGCATAGCCATAGGTTCAAGGGTTAATCTTAAAATAGATGGTAAAACTGAAACTTATACTCTTGTAGGAGAGTGGGAAGCCGATCCAATTGCTAGAAAGATTTCACACGAATCGCCTTTAGGCAAAGCCCTTTTAGGGAAAGGAATGGGTGAGACAGTGGAAGTTGAAGCACCGGCAGGGAAAGTAGTTTATACTGTTGTATCTATTCAATAAAGCCACTAATTTTTCAGTTAACTTAATATTTGTTATACTACTGTTAAAGTTAATTAGTCACCCTCTCTGATTTCTTAAAATATATGGAAGTAAAGCAAGATATAAATCTCTCCAAAATTACCTACTATGGTATAGGAGGTAATGCTAAAATTTTTATTGAAGCTTCTTCTATAGAGGAGGTTATAGAAGCATTAGAGTTTATAAAAATTAATAAACTTTCTCCGGTCTATATCTTGGGTCTTGGATGTAATTTGCTTTTGCCAGATGAAGATTTGGATGGTGTAGTTTTACATATAACAGGCGACAACTCATCTTTGCAGATTGATGGGAAATATATAGTGGCTTTTGCAGGAGTTAAAATTGCTGATTTAATAGATTTCTCTTTTACGCACAATTTGGCGGGTCTGGCCTGGGCGGGTGGATTGCCCAGCACGGTAGGGGGAGCCGTAAGAGGAAATGCGGGGTGTTTTGGGTCGGAAATAAAAGATACTATTAGTACTGTAGGTTATATAGATCTCTCAGATCCCCAATTAAAACTGCAGACTATTGATCAATCACAATGCGAGTTTGCTTATCGGGATAGTTATTTTAAACATAATCCTAACTTAATAATTGTTACTGCTACTTTTAAATTACAAAAGGCTGACGCAATTGAAATTGAAAAACAAAAGGAAATTTGTCAGACTAATATAGATTATCGTAAATCACATCATCCCCTTGAGTATCCTTCTTGCGGTTCGGTGTTTAAGAATATTAATCAATTGGATCAAGTACAAAGAATAATTCAAGTATGGCCTGACGTAGAGTTACTTGTTAAAACAAAATGGTATGGAAAAGTTTCCATGGCATATATTATTGGTCGCTTAGGTTTTGCTGGATATAAAGTAGGAGGTGCGCAAGTTTCGGAGAAACATAATAATTACATATCCAATATGGGTAATGCAAAAGCAGAAGATGTTTTGACTATTATTAATGCAATTCAGGATAGGTTTACACAAACATTTAATTTTACCCCCGAGCCTGAAGTGCAAATCCTCAAGGTTAAATAAAATTTATCATAAAGATATAAGGATATGATAAAATGCCTCCTTAGTTGTAGCTATGGAGATAGAAGGTAGAGAAATTCCAGCAGAGTTCGCCCGGGCCAGAAGTGAGTTTCATCATAAGAGCCCAAAAGCTAGGCCATATAATGTTTTTATGGCAGACACTCCAGTGGATAGAGTAGACTCAGTCGATTTGTCTAGGTTATCTTCAACTGCACCGGAGTCTTTAGATTTAATGTATTTTTCTAAAGGTGGTCATGTGGATTGCATGATAACCAATGCAGTACATGGTTATGCAGTTCGGGATGTCTCGAGGAAAGAGGGATATAAAGTAGTACTGGATAGATTGGTGGTAAATTTAACAAATAGAAGAAAGGCTGGAGAAATACTAAAGCTATTCTTAAACAGTGTATGTTCTGGTTCTATCAGCTTTTCTAATTTTAGAGGTGGTGGATACGGTGCAGTAGGCTTCTCTCCTAAGACTGTAGAACGAGCTTATCCTGATCTTTGTATAAAGTACTTTAACTTTGCATTTCCTTATTCAGAACAAAGATGGAAAGCATCTGTAGGCAGGAAAAAATATGAAGATGATACAACAGGAAAAGAATGGAATCTTAGTGGAGTAACTGGCTTAGGAAATTATATTGCCTTGCGTCATTTAGGAGAAAATGGCATACCTGTCCCCGAGGTATATTTAGGATCTAGTGAAATACTAATTCAGGAGAATATAGAAGGTTATACTATTGCACAAATAATTGATGACTATGAGAAGTTGCAGAGATCTGGTGTGTTGGAAAAGGATGATAGAATTATCGATGGAGTTTGGGATTTTGCTTTTGATTCAATTCCTAAGATCGCAATAGCCGCTAAAAAAATTATTGATCCTATTAAAGATAGGTATTGGTCTCCGTCCTTTCAACATTATGATATAAATTGGGGTAATGTTATGATCAAGAAAAATGGATTACATGATCCTGAAAATAATTATGTTGTTATTGACCCGCTAATTTAAAGCTATTTTTTCTAAAGATTGTAGTTTTTAAGTAGGGAGAACGCCTTATCCACATAGGCGTCTTCCAGAACAATAGTTAGCTCTGATAGAGTTGATACAACATCAACAACACTAATGCTGTTCCATGCTAATAGTTTCAGGATAGAATAGTAGACTCCAGGAATATTAACTGTATCTTTGGACAATAGTATTGTGATTGAGGATAAGTTTCTAATTTTTTTAATAAGTTTTTCATCCAGCAATATATTTTCTACATCATGCTCCAAATTGGCATCCACCACTATCATACTTTCTCTAATACCTTGAGAAAGGGTATATAATGCATTATTTTTTTTCTCTGCCAAAAGAAAAAGTTTTTTGTGTTTTTCAACTATTGTATCTGAGTTTTGATATGTCAACTCGATAAGATTGGATCTTACAGTAAGGCTACTTAAGCTTACTATATTCTCTATAAGCTTTTTGCTTCTTTTTAAATTTATACTTGATCTTTTAATAGCCATGACGATAGCGCCTCTTGTAACTTTTTTTAATAATCTTCTTTCAATAATTGGTTTAATATCTCTTGCTAGAGCTGAGTAACTAATAATGCCTTTTGCCAGACCATCTTCCAACAGAGGTGAAGTTTGAATAATATCCTTTACTATTTCAGTAGTAGTAATCATTGTTACATATGTAACATTAATTAAAATAATTGTCAAATATTGTGAATAAATTGACTATAGAAAATCAAATAATATAATGGAATTATTATGAAAAATATTCTTGCAGTATGTCCTGTATGTGATGCTACAACTAAGTTGGTTCCTTCAACTCAGGTTGCCGAAGTTATTTCATGTGCAGATTGTAAATCACGTCTGGTAATAGACAATTTGAACGACAATAAAGCTGTCTTAAAAGAGGCTCCTGAAGTTGAGGAGGATTGGGGAGAGTAAGACACCACAAATACACATAAATATATGCTTACTCTCGGTATTTTACATACTCTAATCCGTGCTGATGAAAAACTACTTTTAGATGCTGCAAAAAAGCGTAAGTTAAATATAAGATTAATTGACGTCCGTAATGTAGTCTTTAATCCGTTAACTTATACTACAGAATTTGATTTAGCATTAGAACGTTGTGTGTCTACTGTTAAAGGCGGCTATGCTACTAAGTTTTTAGAGTCACAGGGTGTTAAAGTCATAAACTCATCAAAAGTAGCGAGTATTTGTGAGGATAAGTTTTTGACATCTCTAGTTTTACAGAAGAATAAAATTTCAACACCAAAATTTGCATTAGTATTTGGGGTTGAAGAAGCGCGATTAGCAATTGAGCAAATGGGAGGTTACCCAGTAGTTATCAAACCAAACTTGGGTTCATGGGGTAGGCTATTAGCCAAAGTGAATGATACTGATAGTTTAGAAGCGCTGATTGAACATAAAGATGTACTCGGTTCTCCACAGCAGAAGTCGCTCTATATCCAGCAGTATATTAGAAAACCAGGTAGAGATATCAGAGTGTTCGTAATAAACGGGAAGGCGGTTTGTGCAATTTATCGTAAGTCAGAGCATTGGATTACTAATACAGCCAGGGGAGGGGAAGCTTTAAATTGTAAATTAAATAAAGCATTACGTACTTTAGCCGGTAATGCTTCAAATGCAGTTGGTGGTGGTATTCTGGCTCTGGATATTTTTGAAACAGACGAAGGATATTTGGTCAATGAAATAAATCATACTATGGAATTTAAGAATTCTGAAGAGCCAACGGGAGTGAATATTTCTGGAGAGGTCATCGATTATTGTTTGGAGGTATATAAAAATTTATGATTAAGGTATCTATTGTTGGCGGATCCGGGTATGCGGGCGGTGAGCTTTTGAGGATTTTACTTCAACATCCTAAAGTTTCTTTGCAACAAGTGACATCACGTCAGTTTGCTAATCAACCGGTAAGTTTAGTTCATCCTAATTTACGCAAAGCAACCGATATGTCATTTGTATCGCCAGCAAAATTAGAAAAATGTGATGTACTAATTGTGGCATTGCCTAATGGAATATCAATGAGTTTAATGAATAAATTTAAAAGAAAGGCAAAAAAAATCATTGATTTGGGAGCGGATTTTCGCTTACATGATGAAGGAAAATTTACCGAATGGTATCACCAAAAACATCTTTCAGCAGATTTACTTAAACAATTTGTCTACGGTATCTCTGAATTACATCGGGAAGAAATAAAAAATTCCGATTATGTGGCATGTGCTGGTTGTGAAGCTACGGTTTCCATACTTTCCCTGTTCCCATTGGTTAAAAATAATGTGATTGAAAGTGAAGTTATTATCGATGCAAAAATGAGCAGTTCACAAGCAGGTATGAGTTTTTCATTATCTTCTCATCATCCTGAACGCTCAGGTGTGGTGCGCTCATATATGCCAACAGGTCATCGTCATACTGCTGAGATAGAACAGGAATTAGCTGGACTTAATGTCTCTATTTCTGCAACAGCCATAGATATGGTAAGAGGTTTATTAGTGACTATTCATACCAGACCGAAAGAGTGGATAACTGAGAAAGAAATTTGGAAAGTATACAAAAGTGTATATAGAGATGAACCATTTATCCGGATTGTCAAAGAGAAAAGCGGTCTTTATCGCTACCCTGAACCAAAGATTCTACAGGGAACTAATTATTGTGATATTGGTTTTGAATTAGATAAACATACTAATCGACTAGTAGTAATAGGGGCAATAGATAATTTAGTTAAAGGCACGGCTGGGCAGGCGGTACAGGCATTGAATTTAATGTGTGGATGGCCGGAAACGACAAGTTTAACATTTACTGGCTTGCACCCAATTTAAAATTATGAGAATAAAAGAAACAGGATCACCAGAAATCTTTCCAACATCGGGCAAAGTAAATGGGGAATATATAACTAATATTGATACAACCCTCAGAGATGGTTTACAGAGTAGAAGATATTTTGGAAGGCCAACCCTTAATATTGATGAGAGGTTAAGACTGGTTAGTGCAATGTATGATATAGGTGTACGCAATTTTGAGGTTTTCTCACCTAATGTGAACGGTCTTGAACGGGAGAGTTTGGCGGCTGTTCGTCTGCTCGCGGATAGCTATCCTGAAGGACAAAGGCCAAGAATAAATGCCCACGTTCGTTGTCACGAAGACGATATAAATTCAGCTATTGAGGGAGGTGTTGACGGAATACATGTTTATATGGGGGTAGCCCAATATGCCGGACATCAGAAAAGTCCTGCCGAAGTTGCAGATAGAGTGGGAAGAACCTTACGGGAAGTTCGCTCCTCATATCCTGGATTATATATCCGTTATAGTACTGAAGATGCCTTCAGGTCAGATCCACTTGATAGACAACTGGCATTTGATGCAGCTGAACCTTATGTAAATACATTTGGAATTCCTGACACAGTGGGAGTTGCTACGGAAGAAACTATAAAAAAGGTTATAAAAGAGATGCAAACTCGTTATCCGAATAAGTACTTGGAGGGACATTTTCATAATGATAGAGGCGAATCGTTGCATAATTCACTAATAGCTGCAAAAGCAGGGATGTCACTGATTGACACATCAATATGGGGTTGGGCAGAACGGACAGGAATAACATCCTTTGGAAATTTATTACTTAGACTTTATGAATTTAATCCCAATTTGCTTAGAAGCTTTAATCTAAAACTTATCTTCAACTTAAATCAACTTATGAGTAATATTTTGAAAGTTCCTGTTCCAGAATCAGAATTAGTTTCCCAAGACAATGCTACACATTGTGCAGGTGTACATACAGATGCAGTAATGAAAAATCCTAATGCTTATCGTTCAGTGGATCTATCGGTGTTTGGAGTTCCTGAGAATCAGTTTGTGCTTAATCCTTATAGCGGATGGCATCATGTGCAAAGCTATTTATTAGGACATGGCTATAGAGTAAGTGATACTCTTGCAAAGGTAATTACCAATATCTATAAAGATGAGTCTTGCCGTATGGGTAAAGATAATACCTGTGAGTCTATACTTTGGGAAGTTGCTAATCGTTATCATATAGGTGAAGAGTATAAAGAAAAGGCAATGAAACAGGTTTCTTAAAGATTATGGTTTTAATTAAAATAGGTGGGGGCAAAAATCTTAATATTGATGCTATCTGCAGGGATATATCTGATTTGTTGAAAAATAAAGAACGAATAATCATCATCCATGGAGCAAGTGAGACAAGAGATGAAATCGCTAAAAAGTTAAAAGCTCCAAGTAAAGTTTTGCACTCACCTTCTGGGGTAAGTAGCATTTACACAAACGATGAAGCTATTGATATTTTTCTGATGACTTATGCTGGACTGATCAACAAAAGACTTGTCGTAACCTTGCAAAAATATGGGGTAAATGCAGTTGGATTAACTGGAGTGGATGGTAGATTATGGGAAGCCAGTAGAAAGAATTTCGTATACTCAGTTGAGAATGGCAAGACAAAACTCATAACTGATAATCTAACTGGGAAAGTAGAAAAGGTAAATACTCGTTTATTATTACTATTGTTGGGTAATAAGTATATACCTGTAGTTTGTCCGCCGGCCATAAGTAATGAAAACGAAATTGTTAATACAGATAATGACTTTGCAGCAGCAGTAATGATTAGGGATTTAAAAATTAAAAAAATGATATCACTTTTTGCTGCGCCCGGTTTACTTCGTGATGCAGATGATCCGTGTAGTTTAATTAAAAAAATTGACAGAGCTGAACTTAATAATTATATGCAATTTGCTAAAGGAAGAATGAAAAAGAAATTGCTGGGAGCAGAAAAAGCATTTACATATGGCCTAAAAAAAATGTATTGGGGAGATGGGAGGATTGTTCATCCAATAGTTAAAATATTAGAAGGTGGAGGTACAGTAATTAGTTAAATGAACATCAGTGGGTTTTTACAGAAAAATTATTTAGTCAATACATATATTGACAGAAAGCTATCCTTAAGGCTTGGTAAAGGGGTATATCTTTATGATGAGAACGATAATCAATATTTAGATTTCATGACAAATTACGGAGTGAATATTTTAGGTTACAATAATCTGAGGATTAATAGAGCACTGATTGATCAGATAAATAAACTGACTACGTTACATGCAAGTTTTACTAATGAAACGAGAGCGCGTGCGGCAGCTCGTCTGGTAAATAAGTGCGGCAATGATTATACACAAGTTTATTTCAGTAACTCAGGAGCAGAGGCAATTGAAACTGCATTAAAATTTGCAGTGCTGTCAACAGGTAAGAAAAAATTTATCGTTTGTGACCATGGTTATCATGGAAAAACATTGGGGGCACTTTCTGCAACTTCGGGTGAAAGGTATAAACAACCCTTCATGCCATTATTGTGGGATTTTGTCAGTATACCATTCAATGATATTGAAAGCTTAAATAATGTAATTGATGAAAATACAGCAGGTTTTATTATAGAACCGATTCAGGGAGAGGGAGGTATCCATGTCCCTGATGATAATTTTTTAATTAATATTTCAAAGATTTGCAAATCGAAAAAAATTATGTTAATCATCGATGAAATTCAAACAGGTATGGGCAGAACTGGAAAATTTATTGCCAGTGGTGGAATTGCAGGTGATATTTTATGCTTGGGCAAAGGATTAGCTGGGGGCATTCCAATCGGTGCTACGATTGTTACAGATGTGGTGGCAAATTTGGTACCTAAGCATATTCATAGTTCGACATTTGGGGGAAATCCACTGGCTTGTGCCGGAATTATGGCCACACTCGATTTACTTGATAAGAAAACATTAACTAAAGTTAAAAATAACGGACTGTATCTCTTGAAGGAGCTATCTTTAATAAAAAACAACAGAATATTAGCGGTAAGGGGTAAGGGCTTAATGATCGGACTGGTAGTAAAAAAAGACATTAGGAATAAAATCATGAAACAGTTGCAGGATGAAAAAATTCTGGTCATTCCTGCAGGAGATGACGTAATAAGATTTCTACCCTCGTATATTATTCAAAAAAGACATATTGATTTAATGATAAGAAGTTTAAATAAAATAATTGAAAATTTAGATTAAGATATGTGTAGATTTCTACTCATTCAATCAAAAAATAATAATGAGTCAACAGTAATTTTAAACAGGTTTGCCGATTTAGCTGAAAAAAGCATGGCTCCGGACGGTGACAGACAAGCTGATGGATGGGGAGTGGCATGGATTGATAAGGATAAAAAATGGCGGGTGTTTAAATCACTAAATCCAATTTGGCAGGACAGAGATCTATTTGAGATAATACCAAACAGTAATATGTTCGTAGTTCATGCAAGAAGCGCGTCTTTTGCAAAACACAAAAATAATATTGATTTTAACCAGCCATATATACAAGGCAGTTACGCTTTTGTTTTTAATGGGCTTCTTCGTGGTGTGTCGCTTAATATAAGAGGAAAAATTGGAGCCGAGAAGATTTGGAATTTATTAAAAAACGAACTGGTTAATAACTCCCCCCAAAAAGCATTAGAAAATTTAAAAAAAATATTAAAAGATAATAGTAGAGAAATCTTTGCCTTAAATGTAGGGCTAGCAGATGGCAATAAGATTTATTCTATTTGTAATTTTAAGGATTTTGCTGATTATTACCAGTTATACTATCACTCTGAAACAGGTCTGCAATTTGTCTGCTCAGAAAAAATAGAATTTTAGATTTGAAAATTGTTAGTTAATAGAAAATAAGCTACAATACAGCTATGGATGAAGTAAACTTTAAACAGGCAAGAATTGATAAACTAGCCAGGATCAGGGAAATTGGATGGGATCCTTATATACATAAATATGATAGGCAGCAGACAGTTTTTCAGTGTTTGCAGATGGAAGGTAGATCTGTTAAGACAGCTGGTAAACTATATTCTTTTCGTACACATGGCAATATCGCCTTTGCCGATTTAAAGGACGAGACAGGTAAAATTCAAATTTTTTTTCAAAAAAAACTGTTGGGAGATTTATATAAAAATCTAAACTTATTAGATATTGGAGATTATATTGGAGTTGAGGGTGAAGTGGTAAAAACAATGGCAGGGGAAATCTCAATCGCTCCTACTAGTTTTACCTTACTGACCAAAGCACTATTACCCTTACCAAGTGAATTTTACGATATAAAAAATAAAGAAGTACTGTTGCGTAAACGCTATCTTGATTTATTAATGCACCCGGAATTACGTGAGTTATTTAAAAAGAAAACAATTTTCTGGCAAAGTATGCGTCAGTATCTTATTGATAATGGTTTTTTAGAAGTTGAGACACCTGTTCTACAATCAATTCCGGGAGGTGCGGATGCCCGACCATTCATAACTCATCATAATGCACAGGATATGGATTTATATCTTCGAATTTCGCTAGAATTACCACTTAAGCGTTTATTGGTAGGTGGGTTTGAAAAAGTATTTGAAATTGGCAGAATCTTTCGTAATGAAGGCATTGATGATGAACATCTACAGGATTATACACAGTTGGAATTTTATTGGGCATATGCGGACTATAATCAGTTGATGGATTTTTTGCAGGATATGTACCAAACTGTTATTAAAACAACTTTTGCTGGTTTGCAAACAAGTTGGCAGGGACAAACGATTAACTGGTCCGGAAAGTGGCCGCGTAAAGAATACCTAGATTTGTTAAATGAGCATTGGCAGGTAGATACAGAGAAAATGACCATTGAAGATTTGTATCGTTTAGCTGATAAACTGCATATTCAGGTTGAACCTAACTTGGGTAAAGGTAGATTGCTTGATTATTTATATAAAAAAACTATCCGTCCCCAACTTATTCAGCCTATGTTTGTTATGAATCATCCGGTAGAAGTAGAACCACTTGCCAAACGTATTCCGGGCAGAGAAAATTTAGTTGAGCGAACACAGATTTTAGCAATGGGTTCAGAGCTGGGTAAAGGATTTTCTGAACTAAATGATCCCATTGACCAGAAGCAAAGATTTGAAGAGCAGATGAGACTGCGTGAGGCAGGAGATGAAGAAGCACAGATGATGGACGAGGACTATGTGGAAGCGTTAGAGTATGGTATGCCTCCAGCTGCCGGTTTTGGTATTTCAGAAAGATTATTTAGTATGCTCGTAGATAAACCGGTTCGTGAAATGGTATTCTTTCCAACCATGAAACAAGATGAAGGACAAAAAGTAAAAAACGAAGGACAGCACTCTGGAAAACAGGATTTCTCCCATAAAGCAGCAGTAATTGTGCGTAAAGATTTACCTTCCTGGAAGGCGATGAATGCAACTGCTCACGTAGGCGCATATTTGGGAAATAAAATGGGAGTAAATTTTGGAACTGGTGAATATTTTATTACTAAAGACGGTAAAGATCTCCCGCGTAATTCTCAATATGCCATAATCATATTAGTTGCCAGCGAATCAGAGTTACATGATGTTTTGCAGGAAGTAGAAAACAAAAGAATGTTACATCTGGCATTTAATAAAGATATGATTGAAACAACCGATGATACAAAGTTAGGCAAAATGATAGAAGAACAGGACGAAAAAGACATTGAATTGTATGCGGTTGGATTTTTTGGTGATAATGAAGAAGTAGAGAAGATTAGTAAACGTTTCGCACTCTGGGAATGATAATATATTTGAATTCCTTGATCCTAAGTTTTCTTCCATGATATAGTTGATAGAGCTTCTAATTTAGTTTAAATATATAAATCATATTTATGAAAAAAGCGGTTCTAGTTTTACTTCTATCATTACTCATAACAGCGGCAATTTTCTTTACCATGCAGTTTTTCTTCGGGCAGGGCTATAGTACTGGAGAGCTACAGATAACGAGTCAACCGGTTTCTAAGGTATATCTGAATAACAAATATATAGGTGATACTCCAATTTGTCGTTGTGAGAGTTCCAAAAGCGGCAATGTACTGCCTGTTGGTAATTACATCATTTCTCTTGTCCCTAAGCAGGGGAGCAGTGCTCCATTTGCTGAGCATATTTCAATAGGAAAGGGAGTTTTGACAGTAGTTGATTACACTTTTGGCCCCCCGGGACAATCCAGCGGAAGCGTTCTGGAGTTAAATCCTGCAAACAATTCTAATAGTAGCTCGCTTTTGGTTACATCTTTCCCCAGCTCTGCTAATGTGCTGCTTGATGATAATTCTATAGGTAATACCCCTCTATCATATAACAATCCGACAGCTTCGGATCATAAATTAGTAGTACAAAAAAACGGTTACGTTGATAAAATACTACATATAAATACCCCGAATGGATATATTCTGCAAGCGACAATTTATTTAGCTGCGTCTAATCAGCCAATACCTGCATCCGGTAGTGCGAGTGAGAATGCATCATCATCTGCACAGCTTTCTCCTTCACCTGTGGTGGCAAAGGTTACTATATTAGATACCCCAACAGGTTTTTTGCGCGTACGAGCTGATGCCAATATAGACAGCGCAGAAGTTGAACAGGTAAAGCCGGGTGATAGCTTATATCTTTTGGATGAAAAAAATGGATGGTATGAGGTTAAGTTACCAGATGACAAAATTGGGTGGATAAGTTCACAATATGCACAAAAAAATGATTAGTAATAGATTAGCTATTGCGGAGAATATTGCAACCCATATACAATTGCAATGACCAGAATTACCCAAACCAGAACAGTGGCTAATAGCTGTTTATCTGTAAATAAGACCTTTTCCGGACTTTCTCCTTCATGCTTTTCGTAAATATCCTGCAGATAGCGCATTAGTCCATAAACTACCGGCAAAATTGTAATCATTAGCCATTTACGCTGAAATTGTTGAGGCAAAAAATCAGGTAAAAATAAATTATTAGTGATCTGCGGACTTGCGCTGGATGTAAAAAGTGAGTACATAATAAAAGCAGACGTAGCAAAAACAGCAGCATACATGTCCAGTAAACTTTCCGAATAGTGAGATAGTGATTTACGGATAGAAGCAACTTGAGTATTGGTATAACCGCTAATGAGTGTAAGTTCGCGTCTTCTTTTACCTACTGCTAAAAATAGAGCCAGTGAAATAGTTGTTAAAAATAGCCAGACAGAGATATGATGACCAGTAATCAACTCTCCCCCATATACTCTAATGATATAACCTGTAGCTAGGACCATAATATCCATGATAGCTATTTGCTTTAAATAGAAAGAATATAAAAATTGTAAAAACAAAAATGCAATAATTAAGAGTAAAAGCGGAAAAGAGAGGGCTAAACTGACTGTAAATGAAAAGATTATTAAAATAATCGATAGAATAATCCCGTATTGTATTGATAACGCTTTACTTGCTAATGGGCGGAAACGTTTAAACGGATGACGGCGATCTTTTTCTACATCAAGAATATCATTGATAACATAAATTGCGCTGGATATACTACAAAAAGCTATAAAACCAAGTGTCACATTTAAAAATGATTGAGGATCGAAGAGCTGTCTTGAGAAAAGCAGAGCAGCATATATAGCCAGGTTCTTAACCCACTGTCTTGGTCGTAACAATCTTAAGGACTCAAGGAGAAATTTTTTCATTTTTGTCTTGTGTTATTGAATGCAAGAACAATAAACCTCCACCCACTATTGCGAAAAGCATCAATAAAGCAAAAAATTTATTTGTACTTTGCAATGTAAGTGCAACAAGTCCTAATATAGCAGATATTGCCCAGTAAAACAACGCAATTTGCTTTTGTGAATACCCAAGGTTAAGCAGCAGATGATGCAGATGTAAACGGTCATGCAAAAATGGAGATCTTTTGTGATAAATACGGCGTATTATGGTAAATGCTGCATCAACGATTGGTACACCCATTACTAATATAGCCGTAGCCAGCTTGGCGCTAGATAAGATAGATACAGCAGCTAAAAGTAAGTAAACTGAAGTAGTACCAAACCCCGGGAAAATTTTTGCTGGATGAAAGTTATAAATTAAAAAACCGATGCTGGCTCCTGCAATCATAAATGACAATTTGGTATCTGTAATTACATTCTGGTCATGGAGGGAAAACCTTAAACTTAAAATTCCAATTACGATGGCAGCAATAGAAACGATACCTGGCATTTGTCCATCCACTCCTTTACTCCAGTTTAAAATGTTCATAACCCATACAATCCAAATAATATAAATTATTTGAGCAACTGTAACAGGTAAATATGGAATAAAAGATATATTTAAATGTAAAATACCTCCTAGTGGATTAGTAATAAATGTACTATTGGTTCCACCAAAGACAATGATAGTTGCACAAAGGATATTAAAAAGAAAACGTATATAAGGAGAGATATCCTTTCCTTCAGCATTCATTCTATCATCTATAATACCCACAATTAGTGCAATCGCACCGGCGATGTAAATAGTTATATTCTGTTGAGTTATTGGCAGAAGAAACAATGCTGTAATTAAAATACCTAAAAAATATGGTAGCCCTCCGCCTCTTGGTATTATTTTATTATGTAACATTGCAGGGTGTTTATGTTTTTTTGGATCATCAATTAATTTTAAATGTGTGTTAATTTTGATAAAAATGGGTGTCAGTATACCAGTAAAAAATAAAGATAACAATAAAGGTATAAAAACTAAAAAAAGCAAAGAAGAAGTTATAGAGTTCATAGATTTAAACTATATAATTAACTGTAGTGTTCTGATATCAAATATAAAAACTAAAATTGCGCTAAAAGTGATAGTAATAGTCAAAAACCTTGCGATCATTGGCATAGAATTTAAATAAAGTCTTGCAATTATCGAATTGGTTATCACACCTGTTAGGACTATTAAAGATGGAAGAAACAAAAATATTTTATCGGCTAGCCTTGGGTCTCCCCAGCTGGCCTGGTTATATAAAGGAACAACAGGTGGCAAGTATTGCCAAGCGATTGCAATGGCAATTACACTTAAAAATAAGAAAATAAAAGTCAATGTTGTCGCTTGTAAAATTAAACGGTCGGCGAATAATCGATTAAATGTTTTTTTCATAAATTATATTACCTGACATAGAAAAAACTGGTTGATAATTGCTGATAATAAATGGGAATTGAGATATATCGGAAAGAACTACAATAAATTTGGGTCTTTGATTTTCGATTGTACTTTGGGTTTCGTCAATTGCCTTCCCTGTTATATGGTATGCGACTGTATATCTTCCTACAGGAAGTGTTTTTGATAACACATAGATTTGTGCACTGTTGCCCCAAATAAAGATCTTACTATATGGTTTAGTATTCTGTTTCAAATAATCAGCAATAGCATAATCACGAGTTGTAGTTTTGTCAAAAAAACTACGATAGTTATCAACAGATTTATGATTAGTAATGTAGGAGAGATAATTTTGATAATAACCTGGTAAGTTTATAAACCGGATATTTATAAAAAATACTATAGTAAAAACGGCTAAGGCAGCAAAAGGTATAATTATCTTCCAATTATTCTTATTCTTCAAACTTGGTAATCCAACTAAAAGAGATATACTTATAATACTCATCAGAAAATAATGGGTGTAGTTCCGCTGAGAAAAAAAACTGTCAAAAATTTCAAATGTAAACCACAATAAAATAAAAATTGTTTCTTTAGTATATATTTTTCTTTGCCTGTATAACCACCAGACAATTAATAGCAGAATTAAAACTTTTAAGATCAGAAATCCTTGAGGAATAACAAGGGTATTCCCGTATCCGACATATCCTACATTGTTACTAAAGGCTGACCTTAAAAAATCAACTCCTGCTCCATTTGAAGTGAAATAAATTAATGTAATTACAAGTGGGGCAAAAAAACTAATAGCAAAAGGTAAAAGTAATTTTGCCAGAGGTTTAAGAATTTTTGTATCTGTTAAATCGGTAATTCTATAATTTGTTGAGTAAACCGAAAAGAACAAAAATAATCCCAGAGCTGCAAAATCAAATATTGCAACAACTTTGTATAGAGAAGCTATTCCTAATAAAAGCCCTGCCCATATTTGATATTTAACAATAGAATTACCTATTTCCCCCTTTCCTACCATCAGATGGAAGTCTCTCTTTAGGGACAGATTATAAACCAGATATGCTGCTAGCAGGATAGGGAGAAGCATAAAATTTTCAGCATTAGCGATATCTCCTTCAGTGACTGGAGTGGCAAAAAGTAAAGCAAAAATAATAGTTGTTAAATATTGGATTTTGGGTTGACTAAACAACTTTTTAGAAAGAAAGAAAAAAACAATTACACTTAGCAAGCCGAAAATAAGCGACAGAAGTTTTACAGAAAATTGGTCCCCGGAAAATAAAGCATAAGTAAGATAAAGTAGAGGGGGTTTGTTGTCCCAAATACCTGAGTATAAAGCTACACCATGTCTTAACGCACTACCGATTACCTCATAAATTCCCTCGTCACCATACCAATAAGGTTCAACCAGGGAAGGAAGACGCAGTAGAAAGAAAATAAAAAGTGTAATAAGCAGTACCCATGTTGCAGTAGATTTTTCCAGTCTATAGAGAAGGTCTTTCATATGTTAATTATTATCAATTTTTTCTTTTTATTCAATCTAATAACTTAACTCTTATGCTTTTTCCGTGACCTTATACTCAAGACGTTTACCCAACATAAGTTGAGTATGGGAGATCAGGGCTGGTAATGCAGAAAGGAAAAATCCGACTATTGGCATTAAAATAAATTCAATAGGGAAAAGAAGTCTTCTGCGCTTGGAAACATAGCGATGTTCAGTAGAATTTTTATAATCCAGATAAATTAAGGCTACGATGGCGAGTAAACACAAGGTCAAAATGGAAGCGGCAATTTGAGGAAGCATGTAGCCAAGTGTAGTACGTGAATAGACAGGATTTATAATAGGCATGATATTAGCCGCTACTGTAATAATAAACCAGTTAACTGGCCAGAGCTGATGATCTAAAAGAACGTTGAAAAGTAGGACAGTTTTTCTATAGAAAGGAACACCAGGAACTGTGAGCCACCATTTAATAAATAAAGGATCATCAGAAACTCCCCATGACCAGCGCCTTTCCTGCTGGTACTTGTTTTGCAGACTCTTTAAATAAGTCGGGGATTTTGGTGCATCGAGGGAGGTTTTTAGGAAAATCGGCACTGCATAAGTTTCACCTTTGGTACGATAAAAAGCCTTAAAGAAAATCCTGTAATCTTCAGGGATAACATCAACATCCCAAAAATCTATTTCTTTAAGAAGTTTAAAAGATAAGGAATAGGTAGCATTGATTATTAAGCGATCTCCTTGTACAAGAACAGCTGTTCTATACATACTGCCGAAGAATGAAATAATTCGGTTCGGCGCGGGAACATCCCACAGATTGTTGTAAAAGACGTTGGCTGATTGCCAGAATCTGCGATATGGGTTGTTGTTCGTTATAAAACTGTAGCTTAGATAAGCAAAATATTGCTTATCAAATATAGAGTCTGCATCAACTGACGTTACGGTTGCATAATTTATATCATATTTATTATTAGCATAAAGCATTTCATAAGCGACCCTGCCTCCATAGGCTTCATTGGAAGATTTTCCTTTTACTTCTCCTATGACGTCAGGATGAAAAGTGGCAATGACATCGCCAAAATATGGTTTGAATTCTTTAATGAGTTGAGTAGACTTGTCTTTTGCCTCGATTTCCCTCTCTTCCATTGCCAGGACAATAAAGATTCTTTTTAAAGGGAAACTTTGATGAGTTAACTCTTCAAGGGTTGATCTCAACTTGGAGACCGATTCTTTATAATTGGGTAGTACTAATACATGTGTCATATCTTTATAGTGAGGTAATTTTGAGGCTTTGGCATTCCAGTCTTCTTTTTCTGAAGCTAATATTTTTGCTGTAGCTCTATAGGCGGTAATAACCAGATGAAAAGATTTGAGGAGCCAATAGACATCAAAGAAAAGAATCATCCAGGAGAGGGCTTCGGGAAAAAGGAACGAACCGTAGATGGGTAAAAAGATAATAGCCCAGGCGGTAAGGCCTGGCATCAACTCCAGAAGACGGCGTGTTTTGATGGGATACCTGGTAAAAATATGATTAAAAAAATCGTTCATAGTACACCATTTCTGATTACTTCAGACGTTTAAAAACAGTATAGGTATTTTTTATAGTTTGTTGTTTGACTTTTTCGTACGAAATTTGCTTCAATCGGGCAATTTGCTGTCCTACTAGTATAACATATTGAGGCTCATTTCTCTGGCCTCGGTGAGGCACAGCAGTAAGATAGGGACTATCTGTTTCGCAAATAATCCTCTCTAAAGGTACATATTTAGCTATATCAGACAAAGCGGTAGTCTCTCCGGGTGCCATCCCAGGGTAGGTCAAATTGCCGTCAAATCCTATAAAAAATCCTAAATTAAGTGCCTCTTTTAAAACCTGCATTGAGCCTGCAAAACAGTGAAACATGCCTGGGATTGCTTGCAAATAGTTTCTATGTGCTTTAAGCACTTCAATGACATCCTCGCCAGCCTGGCGGTTATGAATTTGCAGAGGTAAGCCTGTGTTATATGCAAGCATAATCTGCTGTTCAAATACACTTTTCTGTAATTTAGGATCAACTATGCCATTGGAGTGATATGAGAAATAGTCCATACCTATCTCACCTATACCCACGACTTTGGGGTTATTAGTCATTATCTTCAGCTGCCCAACCCAGTCTCCTTCTTCTTCAATTTTATCTGCATGATGAGGGTGAACTCCCACTATCGCATAGAGATTATCATATTGCTCTGCCAGTTGTAGAGCATGCGCGCTTGAATCCAGTTTGGTACCGGTATTAATAATTCTTTCTACTCCGGCAGCTTGAGATCTTTTTATGACCTCATCGACGTCTTTATTAAAAGCGTGAAAGTTCAAATGACAATGAGCGTCAATCATAAATCGTTTATATATAGATCTCAGTTACTAATTATCCTTTTTTAGCCTTGGAAATAAAGACGTGGTGCTTTTTATCTCAGGGCCTTTGAAGACCTGTTCAATTCTACCTGATGTCTCAGGTAGGATGGGTGATAATAATATCCCTATTTCCTGCAGACCATCTACTAAATGTGCCAGGACGCTACGCAGTCTTGGATCTTCAGTTTTGATTAAATCCCACGGTTTGGCCTCGACAATATACTTATCCAAAGCCGCTACTTTCTGCCAGATAAAGGAACAGGCTTCATTTATCTTATAATTCTCCATTGCCTGCAGGTAAGTATCAATACCCATCAGATGTTTGGTAGAACGGTCTGCTCGGGCTAGTTGTTCATGTTTAGTCATCTCGCATAGTTTAGCCACGCGGGAAACTAGATTACCCAGTCCATTAGCAAGATCAGCGTTGTAAACCTCTTTAAATCTTTCCAGGCTCATTTCACCATCCTCAGCCAGGGGAATTTGAGAAAGCAAGTAGTAGCGCAAAGATTCCAGTCCAAACTCCCGGGCCATGTCAAATGGATCGATTACATTTCCCAGACTCTTACTCATTTTTACTCCACCGGGAGCATTTATAAAACTGTGAATGAGAACTTGCTTGGGTATAGGCAGTCTAGCTGAGAGTAACATAGCTGGCCAATAGACTGTATGGAAGCGATTAATATCCTTGCCGATAATATGTAAATCTGCCGGCCACCAAGTCTTGTATTTAGACTCATCAATGCCAAACCCAACTCCAGTCATATAAATCGTCAAAGCATCAAACCATACATACATAATTTGTTCTGAGTCGTTGGGTACGGGAACACCTACTCCTTTAGCACGAGTTTTAGAGCGTGAGATACTAAAATCTTCCAGGCCCTGTTTGATAAAGCTTAGCGTCTCCTGACGTTTATTATCTGGGATAATTTGCAAAGTATTGCTTTCAATTAAATCAACAAGCTGCTCCTGATATTTACTTAGACGGAAAAAGTAATTTTCTTCTTTGATCAACTCCGGTTTTTTCAAGTGTTCCCTACATAATCCATCTTCGGTCAATTCTTCTGCAGTTTTGAAACTCTCGCAACCCACACAATAAAGTCCTTCATAACTTTTTTTATATATATCTCCGTTGTCAAAACAAAGTTGCCACAGTTTCTGCACTCCCGGCCAGTGTTTTTGCTGATCGGATCCGCGTTGAAAGACGTCTAAATTAACACCTAGTTTGACAAAAGCTTCACGAAATACGTTAGAATTCCTATCTAAAAATTCCTGAGTTGAGATACCTTCTTTTTCGGCTGCTTGAACGTTTTTCAGCGCATTTTCATCTGCTCCGGATAGGAGTAATGTTTGATCACCGTTAATTTCATGAAATCTTCTGATTGCATCAGCCTGAAAATATTCAAGCGCATGTCCTAGATGCGGTTTGCCGTTGACGTAAGGAATTGCGATTGTAATATAGAATTTTCCCATGCTTTGATTTTAACAGACGTAGGATAGCGAGGCAAGAAAAATTTGGAGTCTTGGGTTAGTTTGTAATAATCGTTGAATTTGATAGTATAAATATGTATTGTTAAATATAATATTAAAATGGACATAGTTATAAAATAAAATTGGACAATAATAGATCTTGGTGGGTACCACCGGAGTAGGAGGTGAAAAACCAAGATCTGTTATGCTAACTATGTACAAACAAATAACAATCAAAACACTTGAGAAGCAGGGGGTGAAACAATCAGAGATTGCTAGAGAACTTGGCTGCCACCGTCATACCATTGCAAACGTATTGTCTCGTGAAAACTTCATTGAAAAACAGACACGACAAAAAGGATCATTGTTTGACCCTTACCAGGAACAAATTAAGAAATGGATCGAAGAAAAATTATCAATTCTTCGCATGTATGAAATACTGACAGAAACACATGGGGTTTCAAGTACCTATGTGAATCTTTGTAAATATATTCAGGTTCGCTTCCCCAAACAAAAAGAGGCATTCGGTGTTCAGGTAGTTCTTCCGGGAGAAGTAGCTGAGATTGATTTCGGGTATGTCGGGATGTTCCCCGGACCTCTTGGCCCTCTGGTTAAAACCTATGGATTAGCAGTCATTCTGCCCTACTCACGACTGGATTTTTATGCCATTACCTATGATCAAAAGTTGGAGACACTGATACAAGAAATGGAGAATGCATTCCTGTATTTTGACGGAGTTCCCGGAAGGCTTAAGGTGGATAACATGAAAACAGCCATTCTGAAAAACCAGCATTATGACTTAGAATTTAACCAGGATTTCTTAGAGTTTGCCTATCACTACAATACAGTTATCATTCCCTGTACTCCGTATTCTCCAGAACAGAAAGGAACTGTTGAATCAGGGATTAAATACCTGCAGGGCAACTTTATCAGCGGCAGGACCTTTCATGACAGCATTGATATGAAGCGGCAATTAACTGACTGGATGAATAATTATGCCAACAAAAGAGTGCATGGGACAACCAGGAAAGTACCCATGGAGGTATTTTTAAGTGAGGAGAAAGGTAAGCTACAGTCACAGCCGGACACTCCCTTTGCACTGTTTAACCGGGGGGAACGAGTGGTGGCAAGTAATTGTCATATTCATTTTGCCAATAACTATTACTCTGTTCCTTCCCGTCTTGTTGGCAAAGACGTGACCATTAGGTGGAATGAGCATCTGCTGAGGATTATCTGTGAGGGAGAGCAAGTAGCCCTCCACACGATAAGTACAGAAATGGGAACCTACGTCACCAACCGGTCAATTAATGAGTGGGACAAAGTGTTCATTGATAAAACATTAACAACCGCCGTTGTTGACAGGCTCCTGCATCACTGTACAGTTATCGAAATTAAAGGAGAGAGTTACCGGTTTAAAAAGAGAGACTAATTTTTTTTAGGCAATTATGTCCAATTTTATTTTATAATTGTTTCCGATTATTGTCCAAAATTATTTTATACTTGACAGAAGTGAATAAGCTGAAAGAAGAACTGAAAACAGCCGTGTCAGCAATCAGAGAACAAGTAGGAAAAGATCAGACTCAAAATTAATTAAGCTCCCTGGTTTTACAAAGTGATACTTTAACTTCTAGGGAGCTTTTGCTGCTTATTCCTTTTAGGCCAGAAAGCAAACTCAAGTACAAAGACCAGTAACACCAGAAGTCCAATTAAACTCGCCTGGAAAAAGTTATTTGATTTCAACAACAGCAGGCTTATTACAAAAATCCCCAAACTTATACCGTGAATAAAATGACGTGTCATGGCTCTCATAAAGAACAGGCAAAAAAGAAAGATTAAAAAATATACCGCATAAACTGACGATAACTTAAATGAGTAAATTTGCAGATCAATAGTATCCTGGGGAGAGTACATGTTTATAACGTAAACTGTGGTGGCAAAAGAAATTAAAGTTAGTAAAAGATAAAAAAACCGGTTAAAGATATTAAATCTGAAGATTTTTATCTGCATTTTATTTATGTTAGCACAAATTATATTATCCTATCTTGACATTAGCATTTCTTAGTGATAAAACTACAAATGTTTTATGGCCATAGCGTCAATTGAGATATTAAGAAGTGCTCGAGCTCTCGTAAGGAAACCACGTTTATCATTAGCTGAAAGACAATATGCTTCCTTCTTAGGTAGTCAGGCTGCTCAAGAGATGGAGTCAGGGGGAAGATTGGTAGTTAATCCTCTTAGAAATTTGATAAGTATAGGTAATGCGGAGGGGCATGTGCCTTTGCATACAGGGGCAAGTTTGAGATGGAGTCAGGTTGCTATTATCAGAAGAACGATTAGAGAACAACTGTTGGTAAAGAAGTCTGAAAAAAATATTAGATCACGGACTCCATATTTATCTTTAGTCAAATAATTTAATATTTCGGCTTCTTGACAACTCTTGGCACTCGTGTTATTATTTTGCTAATTATGCATAATCTCACACAAAGACAAATAGATATTCTTAAAAGTATTATTGAAGAGTATATTTATACTGCTGAACCAGTTGGCAGTGAAACTATTGAAAAAAAACATAATTTAAGCGCCTCACCTGCTACTATCCGTAATGAAATGGTTCGGTTATCAGAACTTGGTTATTTAAAAAAACCTCATTCTTCAGCAGGCCGCGTGCCAACTGCTGAGGGTATGAAACTCTATGTCAAAGAGCTGATGAAAGAAAAGGAACTATCAACTGTAGAGGAAGTAGCCATGAAAGAAAGAGTGTGGGATTATCGTGATCAGATGAATCGATTTATGAAGGAGATAACTAAATCTTTAGCTGATAAAACCAGGACACTTGCTATAGCAACGAGTGGAGATGGTACAATGTATACATCTGGTTATTCATATATTTTAGATATGCCTGAGTTTTTTGATATAGATGTTACGAAAAATCTTTTGGCAACTATTGATGAATATGACTATTTTCAAAATTTGTTTAGCCATCTAACCCAAACACCTATGGAGGATGATACTTACGTACTGGTCGGAGAAGATTTGGGATCTCGTTTGAATGGTCCTTACGGTTTTGTCTTTACACAATATCATACTCCACTCAATCAGACCGGTCAGGTGGGCGTATTGGGCCCGGTAAGGTTGAATTATCAGCAAGTTATACCCACAGTTCGCTATTTTGGGAATTTGGTAGAAGAATTATTGGGGGTCAGATAAAATAACTATGGATAATAAGCAAAAAGTAAAACATGAAGATCAAAAAGAGATACTTGAAGAAGAGGAAGAAAATGTAGTAAACGAAGATCTAGAAAAATTAGAACAGGAAAAAGAAGAGTTTAAAAGCAAATACATGCGGGCAATAGCCGATTATCAGAATTTAGAAAAGCGTTCGCGTGAAGAGAGAGTAGAATGGATTAAAAGCGCAGGTAAAAATATTCTCTTGAAAATGTTGCCAGTTTTAGATACACTAATGTTGGCAAGTAAACATAGTCAGGATCAGAATTTACTCGTCAGTATTGCTCAATTTTTAGATGCATTGAAGGACGAAGGAGTTACTAAAATTGAAACAAAGGGTAAGAAATTCGATCCAGTATTGATGGAAGCGATACAAGTAGTAGAAGGTGAAGAAGGTAAAGTAATTGAAGAAATAAGAGCAGGATTTATGCTGCATGATAAATTATTAAGGCCAGCTGAAGTAACAGTTGGTAAAAAGAATAATATTAATTAATAAATTAAAACTATGGCAAAAATAATTGGAATTGATTTAGGAACAACAAATTCATGTGTAGCCGTGATGGAAGGTGGATCGCCTAAGGTAATCCATTCTGCAGAAGGGCGTAACACAATTCCCTCTGTAGTGGATCCAAAAACTCATGTTGTGGGAGATGTTGCTAAGCGTCAAATGGTTCTTAAACCCAAGGAAACTATTTATTCAATCAAACGTCTGATGGGTAAGAAATTCCACGACAAGTCGGTTCAGTTTGACATGAAATGGCTGCCTTATATTGTTAAAGCAGGACGAGATGATATGGCAGTCGTAGAAGTTGATGGTAAGACCTACACTCCTCAGGAAGTGTCTGCGATGATTTTGCAAAAAATCAAATCCGATGCAGAAGCTTATATGGGAGATAAAGTCACTCAGGCTGTTATTACAGTTCCCGCCTACTTTGATGATTCTCAGCGTCAGGCTACTAAACAGGCAGGAGAAATTGCCGGTCTGGAAGTTTTGCGTATTATTAATGAACCAACAGCTGCTGCTTTAGCTTATGGATTGGATAAAAAAGATGCACATACAATTGCCGTATATGATTTGGGTGGCGGAACCTTTGATATTTCCATTCTTGAGTTAGGTGAGGGAGTGACAGAAGTTAAGTCTACCAATGGTGATACTCATTTAGGTGGCGATGATTTTGATCAAAAAATAGTTGATTATCTAGCCGATGAGTTTAAGAAAGAAAATAATATTGATTTACGCAAAGATCCTCAGGCTTTGCAGCGACTTCGTGAATCAGCTGAAAAAGCTAAAATTGAATTGTCATCATCCCAGGAAGCTCAGATCAATCAGCCTTTTATTACACAAGGTTCCAATGGGCCGCTTCATCTAACCATGACTTTGACTCGGGCAAAATTAGAACAATTAGTCGATGATTTAATTCAGAAAACTTTAAAACCAGTTGACCTGGCTTTGAAAGACGCAGGTATTAAAGCCTCAGACGTGCATGAAGTTGTACTAGTTGGAGGTATGACACGCATGCCTAAAGTTATTGAGACTGTTAAGTCATATTTTGGTAAAGAGCCTAATAAATCAGTCAATCCTGATGAGGTTGTAGCAGTTGGTGCAGCTGTTCAGGGGGGTGTGCTATCGGGGGATGTTAAAGATGTATTATTACTGGATGTGACTCCTTTGACGCTTGGTTTGGAGACATTAGGAGGAGTATCTTCTCCTTTAATTCCGCGTAATACAACTATTCCGAGTTCTAAATCCCAGGTATATTCTACTGCGGCTGATAATCAGACACAAGTTGAGATTAATATTTTGCAGGGCGAACGTCCAATGGCTGCTGATAACAAATCACTGGGTCGTTTTATTCTGGATGGTATTCCTCCGGCGCCTCGTGGTATGCCCCAAATTGAGGTAACATTTGATATTGATGCCAGTGGTATCCTGCATGTTAAAGCTCAGGATAAAGCTTCGGGCAAAGTCCAGTCGATTAAAATCACCGGTTCAACCGGTTTATCCAAAGAAGAAGTTGAGAAGATGACTAAAGAAGCAGAAGCTCATGCGGCAGAAGACGAGGAGAAAAAAAATAAGGTTGAAGCACGTAATCAGGCTGATTCGCTTATTTTTACTGCTGAAAAGTCTTTGAAAGATGCAGGAGATAAACTTGCAGCGGATGTAAAAACCGAAGTTGAAGAGAAAATTAAAGCATTAAAAGATATTCTGGATTCCGGCTCAAAAGAAGACCTTGAAAACAAAACCCGCGAATTGTCTGATTCACTTCAAAAAATTGGACAAGCAGCATATCAGAAGGGTCAGCAAACGCAAAAAGAAGAAGAAATAGAAAAAAACGAAAAAGATGGTAAGACCGAAGACAAAGCTAAAGATGCCCAAGAAGGCGAAGTGGTAGAGTAGAATCCTAATTTCTAATATCTAATTTCTAAATAATTGCAAAGTTTAAATTCAATTGAAATATTTGGATTTATTTAGGATTTAGGGTTTAGAATTAGGATTTTTTATTATATTATGGCTATTAATAATGATTATTATGGTATTTTAGGAGTGACCAAGTCTGCATCGGCGGATGAGATTAAACGTGCTTATCGTAGATTAGCGTTACAATACCATCCTGATCGAAATAAAACTAAGGAAGCAGAAGAAAAGTTTAAAGAAATTAATAAGGCTTATGAAGTTTTAGGTGATACGCAAAAACGTCAAACATATGATCAGTTTGGCTCAGCAGCTTTTGAAGGGCCGGGTGCCGGAGCTGGTGGTCAGGGGCCTTTTGGCGGTAATCCATTTGCCGGAGGCGGACAATATGGACCGTTTAGCTATACATATACTACCGGTGGTAATAATCAGGATTTTGATTTCGGCGGTTTTTCCGATCCTTTTGATATATTTGAGCAATTCTTTGGGGGCGGATTTCGTCAGGCTCGGCGTCAAGTTTATTCGTTAACTATTTCTTTTGCGGATGCCGTAAAGGGTATGGAACGGGAAGTAACCATAGGGAACAAAAAACAGAAAATCAAAATTCCGGCTGGTGTGGATACAGGTTCACGCATCAGGTTCGATACATATGACGTAGTGCTGGATGTAATTCCGGATAAGCATTTCCAGCGTGAGGGGGCGGATATAGTAACTGAAGAGGAGATCTCCTTCCCTCAGGCAGTACTGGGAACTCAACTGGAAGTAAAGACTGTTGATGATAAGGTCAAGATTAAAATTCCTTCAGGAACGCAACCTGGGACATTAATCCGTTTATCAAGTAAAGGAATGCCTAGACTTCGTTCGTCGGGACGGGGTGATCATTATGTCAGAATTAAAGTGGTGGTACCAAAAAACGTCAGTAAAAGGCAAAAAGAATTGCTAGAAGAATTTGATCAGACCATTGAGAGTAAAAAATGGTTTTAATCTGCTAAAGCCCCTTCACTGTATTATTGGTTAAAAAAATCAGCCATTACCGGACTTGTAGAATCATTACTAGTCAGTGGGTGCAAATGCCAGGAAGATTCCACAGTGTGCAATAAGGAATAATGCGAATAAGCTTTATACGAGACAAAGTTATGTTTAACCTGAGGGCCGGCAAAAATGGTGGCAATTTTATTATCATAAATGTTACCCTCATCCCAGGTAATCACTAGCAAAGAATTTTTTGTAGTAAAAATTTTTGATTTTAGAATAAGTGGAACATTATGTGATAACCAGGTATCTCCGGTTTGAATAGAGCAATTATGCATGTCATTACACAGATTGGGTGTGATCCAGATAAACCGTGGAGGAGAAGCCGAGGCAAGATCTTTTGTTAGATTAGAATATGGAACAATATTTTTACATCGGGCAGAATTATTTCTTATGTCATCAAAGTAGATAAATGGGTCATGTTTCTGAGCGTATAAGTTAGTACTGCCTAGATAACAGGCCGAAGGCATTGATTCCATATATGCCTTCCAGCTTATATCAGCAGTTTGTAAGCGATCAATTAGATTTGGCTGATTTAAAAAACAATTAGTGCAGTCAGAATTAATACCAAATGTACTTCCTCCTATCAATGCTATATAGTTAGGCAGGCTGGGATTCGTGACGGCAGTGTAGTTAGCCGCGTACGCGTACTGTTTAGCAAGTTGATTGATATAGCTGGCTGACGGATTGTTTTGCAGAGAACTTAAAGGCTTATTTTCCATGATAATAATGACAATATGGTTGAAATCAGGTACTGATGCTGGTGGAGTTGAAACAGTAGCGTAATTGGAGGAAGTTATATCTGTTTGAACATTATTTGGACTTATATGTAGTAAATTAATTAAAAGGAGAATAAATATTAAACCCAATAATACCGCCGTTATTAAGTATCTCATTATTTTATACTAATGGATGAATATGAAAAGAATATAATAATTCTGTTAAAAGTATTATATACCCGTGGCTCGATGAATAACATATCCTCCTAAATCTTCTACTACTCCTTTGTCAGTGCCAAGACGTGTGCTCAAGGATATGCCCTTAACCATAATATGTCCCTGATTATCCCTTGTGTAATCAAGCATATAGCTGCCTGAGAGGAAGGGGGACATAATAGAGGAAATGTTTGTCACTTTTTCATCCATTAGTTTGAATCTGTCTTCAATCACTGATAGAAGTAGATCAGCATCCAGAGGGGATAAATTGTTAACATGCTGAAGATGTTTTCTCAAGCTTTCCCGTCCGCCTGTCGCGTGTAATTTTACAGCGATTCTTTGATATACGCGTTTGACTTTTTTTAAATAAGCTAAATTGTCGGCAGATATTTCAGAGTTATCAGTACCGGCATTGTGGCTGTGTATATCAGCTTCAATTTCATTAATCCATTTATTTAGCTGACCATGGGTCGGTTTTATGGAGAAAACGAAATTAGCAAATTCACCTGCCATACGATCACCAAAACCAAATAATTTAGCACTTGTTTTTAAATTATCAAATATGGCTTTTTTCCTGTCAGGATTATGACTGTTTTTAAAGTAAGCCTCATAGTTGGACAAAGCAGCTGAATAGAGGTCTGAGCCTTTTTTAAGGATGTCAGTAAGTACTGCAAGTGATCGTTCTATGCTTATGGATTGGCCAAAATTCAACTTATAGCCTTCAAAGAAATTCATATGAGAGAAGTCACTGCTGGTGGTATAATCTGACAATCTGGTGACATAAATCGGATTATTTTCCTTTACATCCCGCGGATTCAGTCGTGATAGTGCAGTATTCTGAATCATTCTTTGTATTCCACTGCCAAATAGGTTATCAACCACTGTATCCCATGGACCAATCTGTTTAACCATTTCTTTAGCCGTAACTGCTTCCGGATTCGTCTTTTTACTAACATCTTCAGGTAAGTAGACAATATTTAAATGTCCGTCAGGTGCGCTTTGTGAGCCTCTACTTAGGCCAAATTTATTACGCTCTTCCCAAGTGGCATGTCCAAATAAACCATAAACTCTTAAATTTCTAAGTCCGTCCTCAGATAAACCTAAACATTCAGCCATTAAATTAACACCATTTTCAATTTGTTGACTAATAGCTGAAAAATAATTCTTGCGATCTGTTTCAGGCAGTTGCGCAAGGCCGAGCATATCACAACGAGAACCTGTTTGTTCTTCTATAGGAGTTTCAGGCGGTGTATCAAGTTTTTGCCACCAGACTACTAAATGAGTTCCAATTTCGTTTAGATTTCCCAGATTAGGTATAAAACCAAATCTTCTGAGGGCAGCATTTCTTACAACTTCGGCTGGTATCTTACCTGGAACATGCGGAGCTGGATTTAAAGTAAGAGTTGAGCGGGCAAATTTATTAGTAAATATTCCAAATAAGTTAGCACCCTCACGGAAGATATTATTTCCATTATCTGTTCTGGCAAAATTACCCTCAGGTACAATTTCGAGAACTGGCAAGCGCCCTTCCCCACCGGTACCTTCAGTGAAATTCATAATACTTGTTAGGATACGTTTTGACAATTGTTCAACCGGCATATTTAAAGAGTAGAAATTATATCAATTACTCTAGGACAATACAAGCTGTGGTATTTTGATTAATGAATGTTAAGGGATTTTTCAGGATTTATTGTTAATATTGTATTTATAAGGAGGTGCAGGGAAAAAGAAATAAAATATAACGGATTATTGAACTTGTTGTGAATTGTAAATAACATATCCTGTTTGACAACAAGTATTTTCATTAATCTCAACATTGGTGAAATTAATTTAGTTGGAGATCTGATAGATTTTACAACAACAACCAAGAAGGCTACACGAGATCTATTACATTTAGGACGAAAATTATTTCACATAAAATCACAAAGACTGTACAGCTATTTAACTGCTGAATAGATCCTGATTATGTTGAGAAAGTCAGACCAAGCTGATTTCTAATGAGAATAAAAATTTGTTAATAATACTATTTTCATGGTAAAAAACACTCTCAGTCTATCCAGCTGAGGGTGTTTTTTTGTTATAAATTATTAAATTAATTTAATAATTTTAGGCATCATAAATATTGTTTTTATGAGCTATCTCTGCTAACGTAATAGTATGCAGTGTACTTTACCAAATGGAGGAAGCGGAATCACAACTGATTTTGGTTGCTTACCTACTGATCCTGTAGCCTTTGCTGAAAGGTTTTATGGTATTGGCTTAAGTATTATCGGAGGACTTTCTTTAATATTTATTCTCTATGGAGCATATATTCTTCTTACGTCACAGGGGGATCCTGCTGCCTTACGTAATGGTAAAAGTTATTTATATTATGCTATTGCCGGATTGTTATTAGCTATTTTTGGTTATCTGTTTATTCAGATAGTTTTAGTTGACATCTTAAAATTACCCGGATTTGGAGCTTAATATATGCCGATAAAAATATCACAACCGTCAAAGCGAAAATATTCTTTTGCTACAGGTTTTTTGTTGGGAGTATTTCTTACTCTATTTATGTTTATTCTATATCTGTATGTGTTTAATAATCCCTCATTTATATATCAAACAGGTCTCTATAGAATCTTTGGATTATCTCCTTATGTTGCAGGAAAAATATTGGTTACAGTAGATAGTACTAATTATGATGAGGCTGTAAGTTTGTTTCTGGAAAACGCTGAGCCAGCCCGTTTAGTACAGTACAGTTCTAATGGTTCTTATAATCAAAAAGGAACTGATATTGTCTTTGAGGTTACAGTTCCGGCAGGTCAGGAAGAAAAATGGATACAGTTGTATAAAACAAATCAATACGTGAAGAATGCAGATTATGAATATCAGAAAATAAATTAGTATGTTGAAAAAACTGCCCAGCATCTTCATTGCATTGTTAGTTTATTTTGGTTTATTTTTTAACTCTGCTTATCTTGTAGATGCAGCAACTTATACTTGTGGGGGTAGTACCAATGGTACATGCCCTGTTGGACAAACTTGTTTTTGTGTAGCACCTAGTAGTAGATTATCTGGTCCATCATGTGGTTGTTCTGCTCCCATAAATACACCTACACCAACTCCTTCTCCCACCCCTACTGCCACGCCAACGCCTTCTCCTACTCCTGGTGGAGGAGCAGGTGCAATTGGTGTGGGTACCACTCCAGTGCCGACTGGAACTTATGTGCCTGATAGTGAAGTAACTTTTGTCGGGCAAAATGCTGCCCGCGCGGGACTTTTGCTTGACTGGACTTTAAGCGCAAAAAATTTTGGTTGGGTATATCTTATGCCGGGAAGTGGAGGATCTCCCTCTCAAAATCCTTTACAGCTTTTCTGGTTAAAAATTAGTTATATTGTATATGCAATGCTGGCAGTAGTATTGATTGTTGCCGCTATTGTCATTATAGCAACGCGGGGTAGAAGTTTAAGCGTTAGGCGTTTTATTATCCGCTTTATAGTAATTGTGATTTTAGTATATTTTTCCTGGAGTATAATTCAATTTCTCTACCAGTTAGGAGATATCATCCAGTTATTCTTTCTTAAAAGTCCTACATATGCTCCCAATAATATTTCACAAAAAGATCTCTTGTTTGTAGGATGGGATTACGCCACATTTGTTGGTTTGCGCTTGGCAGATCCTTCCGCTACGGAATCTGCTTTTATTGCTCTGTTACTCGTCAAGCTGACAGCCATCACGTATTACGTTATGGTTGGTATTTTGTTGCTGCGTAAAATTATCATGTGGTTTTTTATTATCCTCTCTCCCGTTTTCCCCTTACTTCTATTTTTTAGTCCGGTTCGTAATACGGCCAAAATTTGGATAGGTGAATTCTTCCGCTGGTTATTGTATGCACCATTGTTTTCAATATTACTTGCCGGCTTGGTAAGCGTATGGGTAAATTATATTCCTCTTAACTTCACAGACTATACACATACAGATTTGGCAGGAGATACGTATAATTCTTCCGCTGTATTAGGCGGACAGGATCCTTCAACCTTTAAACCCGGCTCACCGGAGTTGTTGGATAGGTTTCCTACAGCTATTAATATTTTGCTTGGTGGACCCAAACAACAGGTCGGTATTAACAATAGCATAAATTATGTCGAAACTTTTGCAGAATATATTGTGGCATTAATGATGTTATGGGTAGTTATCTTATTACCGTTTATTCTTTTGCAGATTTTTCTTGATTATCTTAATTCATTTTCAATTAATGAGAACGCATGGGTACAGCAGCTGATAGCCAGAAGTCCTGCTATGTTTAATCCCCCCCCTCCTTCACCGATTTCCCCTCAACCTCCAAGTAAGTATAAACCCACAGGTCTGGCTAAGTCGTTGCCTTTTGGGGCTAATTTTAAAGTACCAGTAAACGTGGATATTAAAAGGAATCAACCGGTTCAAATACCTGTAAAAATAAATTCTGAGCTTATGCGCCTGACTAATCTTAATGTTCCCACTATGCGTGACATAGCGCAATTTGAGAAAAATATGATAGTTAATAAATCCTCTCCTACCTCGCTACGTTATGAACAAACGTTGTCGAAAATTGCTAACCCGACCAGTGCGATTGGTGCTCAACAGGATACATACCGCCAGATAAGAGGAAGATTAATGGTTGAGAGTCAGAAGGGAAATGTTTTAGCAAAGAACATTTTACAGGCGGCGTCTCTGGCTACGGCTACCAGTGTCAGCAAACAGACAGCAAATACGGTTCAACAAACCATGAATACAATCTTAAATCCTACAATTGCGGCTAGTCAGATGGAGAGAACTAAAGCTAATGAGATACGTCAGACCATAGTTGAGCAAAGTGAAAAAGGTAATACTACCGCTTCGCTGGTCGTCTCAACTATGAATACTATTAATAAAACGGAAATCGAAAGTATTTCCCAAATGATTCAAAAAATTGCTACTCAGTCTACGTCTACTCTGCCCTCAACCCTTAATACAATTGTACAGACATTGCATCAGGAAAGTGCTAGTAGTAATCCTGTCGCAGTAAATGTATTAGCTGCTACTAAACTATTTTCTCAAAAAGGTAAAGTTGATCTGCCAACAGTTACCAAATTACATGATCAACTCAAACAGGAAAGTCGAAAGGGTAATAAATTGGCTACTGAATTATTGGCATCTGCACAATCTCCCGATATTATTTCTCAAGTTCAACGTTTATTAAAGACTTTGCAGGATGCCAAACAAAAGGGAGATCCCTTAGCCGTAAAGGTGTTAGAACTTTTAGCGCAAAATGGTGTTCAGATCTCCAATGCGGGAGCAAATCTGCCTTCTTCTAACCGCATTCAGACCGTCAGCATTGAGGATTATGAAGCTGTCAGACAGATGTGGGCTGATAACTATACTAACATGGATGTTCCAGAAACGCTGGATGGAAGGATCAGTGATCGTAAGTCATGGCTGATTTCAGATATTGAGGATATTGCAGAGACAATTTCTTTACTTTCCTCTCAGGATCAATTACAAGTAAGTCAGGGCATGCAGCGTGTGTCTGGAATTCTGCCGTTTTTGCTGATTGGAGGTTTCTCACAATCTGAAATTGTGGCTTACTTAAAAGCTAAAGCACAAGCTGCTAAAGAAGTACTGGCCAACTTGGGCAAACAGGAAGAGGAAGAGGATACACTTCTTAGTCAAAGAACAACCTCAGTTCAGCAGGACAAACTGGAGGGGCATTTGGACGTATCGGTGAATGAATATGCTGATGAAAAAAAGGATAAAACTGTTGAAGAGTTCAAAAATAAATCAGAATAATTAGTCAGCTTGACTAATGCAAAGAAAAATTGAACAATAGATATATGCTAGGAAATTTATTTAGTGCAAAAAATAATGATTCTAATCCTTCTGCTCAATCGGAGGTGAATTCTCCTGTTACACAAACTACACAGACTACTCAGAGTAGTACAGCCACAATTAGTGCGAGCGGACCAATGGTAGTAGCTCCGGTAGCAGTGGCTGTACCCGTTCCTACTTTTCAGCAGACCAGTACTACTACAACGACAGCTCCATCTTCTATTCCGGTATCTGTTCCTACTCCATCTAACAATGCAGTTATGGACCCTTCACGTCGTGAGGATTTATCAGCTCTATCTCATCTGGATTCCCGTTCCATGCAGGTTTTAATGCATGCTAAGCAGGAATCAATGCGTATACAGCAGGCAGTTATAATGCCTGAACAGTTGCTATTTGGTCTGTTATATGACACAGATATTTATAAGCTTCTAGAACAATTTAAAGTTGATGTTGCGAAGCTATCCCGGGAAATACAAGCTAAAGAAATCGTAGGTACTTTTGCAGGCCAGCCCACTTTAAGTGATCAAGTCAAACAAATCTTCGAAAGTGCATTTACCACCGCTAAAGAGCGCAGTAGCTCATTTATTGCTCCGGAAGATATTTTATTGGCGGTTTTTTCTTCTTCCAGTGGGACGACGTTACAGGCAGAAGGTTTAAAAAAAGCTGATGTAGTAGCTCAATTGGGAAAGTCTTCAGCTTATATAGAAGGCAGGAAGTCTGTGCTGGATAAATTTGGTGTGGATCTGACAGAAAAAGCAAAAGAGGGGGGATTGGATCCTGTGGCAGGGAGGGAAAGAGAAGTAGACAGATTAGTACATATTCTTTTACGCAGAACCAAAAATAATCCTATTATTATCGGTGAAGCAGGAGTTGGGAAAACAGCTATTGTAGAAGGTTTAGCTCAAGCTATCGTAACAGGAAATGTTCCTGAGGAATTAAAAAATAAAAAAATCATTCAGATAGATGTTGCATCTCTAGTTGCAGGAGCAAGCCACAGGGGGGAATTTGAAGAGCGACTTCGCAGTGTGATGCGTGACTCTATGTCCAGCGGCGGACAAATTATTTTGTTTTTTGACGAAATCCATACACTGGTTGGGACAGGTGATAATGAGGGGTCGCTTGATGCCTCTAATATTATCAAGCCAAATTTAGCACGCGGACAATTGCAGATTATTGGAACAACAACGACTTCAGAATACAGAAAATATTTTGAGAAAGATAAAGCATTTGCACGCCGCTTCCAGCCAATTGTGGCGGAAGAGCCGGATGAACAAACAGCTGTAAAGATGTTGAGGGTTCTGAAAACTAAGTATGAGAATTATCATCATGTCACTATTCCGGATGAAGCGTTAGAACAGGCGGTTAAACTTTCTAAAAAGTATATTGGTGAGCGATATTTGCCTGACAAAGCTGTTGATCTGTTAGACGAAGCTGCGGCTGAAGTTAAATTACAGTTGTCCTCAGGTAAAAGGAAAGATAATAGCGTGTTGCGTTCCGATATTGAAAAAGTTGTTAGCGCATGGACCGGTATTCCTATCACCAAATTAACTGAAGATGAAAGCCAGAAATTGCTGGAATTGGAAAAACGTATACATCAGCGTTTGATTGATCAGGAGCCGGCTGTTAGTGGTGTAGCAGAAGCAGTGCGTAGAGGTAGGATTGGTTTATCAGCGGCTAATCGTCCGATCGCTTCTTTTATTTTTCTTGGTCCAACAGGAACAGGAAAGACTGAGTTAGCCAAAACATTAGCGGAGATTCTATTTGGACGGGATGACGCAATGGTGCGCTTGGATATGTCAGAGTACATGGAAAAGCATGAGGTGGCAAAATTAATTGGAGCGCCTCCCGGTTATGTGGGCTATGAAGAAGGAGGACAATTAACAGAGGCTGTACGTGCCAAGCCTTATTCTATTGTTCTGCTTGATGAAATAGAGAAAGCACATCCGGATGTGTTTAATATTTTATTACAGTTATTAGAAGACGGACGTTTGACTGATAATAAAGGTAATACTATCTCATTTAAAAATACTATTGTTATCGCTACTTCCAATATTGGCAGTCAGGATATTCAGGATCAATTATCCAAACCTACTAAGACTCCTGAGGAATATCAGAAAATGTATAAGGAAATGCAAGCTAAAATTTCTGATGATTTGCATAAATTTTTCCGTCCGGAATTGCTGAATCGTTTTGATGAAATAATTATGTTTCAGCCGCTTCGTCAGCAGGATATGAAGTATATTGCCAAGTTAGGAGTTGATAAGACTGATAAATTACTCAAGGAACAGGGGTTTTCTTTACAAATTACTGATGGAGCTCTGGAAGTTTTAGCTAAGGAAGGTTATGATCCCCAGTACGGTGCTCGTCCGCTACGCAGATTAATTCAATCCTCGATAGAAAATCCAATTGCCATGAAAATTATTAACAAAACTTTTATAGCAGGAGATATTATCAAAATTGACTATGATCAGCAAAAATCTGAATTTAGCTTTATCAAATTACTACCCCAGCCTCAAGCTGTAGATACCACGGACAATCCCTCTGCACTTCAGCCTACAAATACAAAGTTGTCTGCAAATCCTACTACACTTCAATCAGCAGATACTCTGTCTGCATCAGCTTCAACTATAGCATCTCAACCCATTGTGAGTACCAGTATTCCTACCTCAGGTTTAAGCGTGAGTAGTCAGCCATTGTCTCAGTCGCCAGTTATTGCGACCGATCCTGGTATTGCTGATGGCACTTTGAATAATCCCCAGCCTTTAATGCAAACAGTGGGAGATCTCGCTCAAAGTTATACAAACTCAATGAATAATGCTGTTGCGGGAGTCTCCTCTCAGATGCCTTCTGTAGGAGGATTAAATTCTGGTTCTCCCGTGAATTCTGTCGATGCAGGACTACTAACGGGCTCGCCTGCAGCTATTGTTGATCAGTTACCCTCTCAGCCGATTTCTCCGGTCTCGATGCCGTCTGGTGTGACGGGTACAACATTTGCTCCTCCTGCTGTAGCTGCAGCGGCCTTGATCAGCAATGAAGATTCCCCGAATTCCGGTATTGTCTAGAATATCACGGTGGTTTGACATTAATTTTATCTCTAATCTAGAATCCTGTATGATAAGAATATGAGAGAAAAGGTTTTAAAGTATTTGAGAAGATACTGGTTAGTCGAAGCTTTCGTATTACTTATATTAGTTACTTTAATAACATATTTTGTCAGTCAGATTAGGATCAGTCCTCAGATATTAGGCAAAGATTCTTATACTGTTACACATAGCAATGATAATGCTTTTTCCTTGTACACTGAAAATGGTTATTTATATAAATCAAATCAGCAGGGGGAGGCAGCAGCATTAGATTTTATTAGCGCAAATCCTAACGGGATTTTTGGGAATGGTTTAAATAGTTATTCCAAGGTTGTTTTACAGAGAAGCTTGGTTGACCAGCAAAGTCCTACCTACTATCTACCAGGCACCGAACATTATTTTTATCAGCAAACCATAGATAATATACCTGTTTATGATGGGATTATCGCGGTTCACATTCAGCATGTGGACGAGATATATGCTGCTTCGGGGGTAGTGGTTACTAAGCAACCTGCTACTTTGAGTACCCAAATCAACCGGGAGAAAGCTGAAATGATTGCCTTAAACCAGGCAAGAAAGGATAATCCTCATTTAAATTTAAAGGTTGCTAATGATAATGAGTACTTATTAAATCTGCAGGCTTTAGGCCTGAGCAATAATGGCACTACCTATCATGTTTTAGCTGTTTTAATAACTACATCGAACAAACCACCGGATTTTGCTACACGTTATTTTATTGACTTAACCAGTGGAAAAATTGTTTACCAGGAAAATCAGGTAGAAACACTTTTAGCCCGCAACATCAGCAACTGTAACAACTCTGATAATTGCGTAGTGAGTCGTACAGAGGGTCAGCCCCCCTCCATGAACACTGACGTCAATAAACTTTATGATATTTTCGGGCAGGTATACCAGTTTTATCTAAACAATTTTAACCGCGACAGTATAGATAATAAAGGTGCAACCCTTTTTGGTTATGTGAACAGAGCTGATATTGCGGGATTCCCCTGTCCTAATTCAGCTTATGTAGACGGTGGGATTGAATTATGTGCCGGTATGGATGTTTTGGACATCGTCACACATGAATTAACGCATGCGGTAACTCATTACACTGCAGGATTAATTTATAGCTATCAGTCAGGAGCATTAAATGAAAGCAATTCAGATATTTTTGCTACCGGCATTGATCATAACTGGTCAATAGGAGCGGATGTTCATATTGCGGGAGTTAAAACACCTTTTAGATATCTGAATGATCCTACACTTACTGGTCAGCCGGATAAACTTTTTTCTCCGTTGTATATCTGTGATACTCAAGACAGTGGAGGAGTTCATTCCAACGAGGGTGTGATGAATAAAGCTTTTTATTTGATGACTGAGGGAGGAAGTTTTAACGGCTGTCAGATTGATGGTATAGGCAGTGCCAGTTATCAGATTCAATATCGGGCGCTAACTCATTATTTAATTCCTTCAGCAAATTTTTCCGATATGTATATTGACATGCTGTTAGCCTGTAATGATTTATATGGAGGGTACTCTAATACTTGTGTTAATGTTGAAAAAGCTTTACAGGCTACTGAGATGGATCAGCAACCGGTTAATACACAGCAGGGAGCTGTATGTTTAAATAGAACTGAAGTTGCTCCTGCATGCAGCAGTCAGCCTCTGTCGACAAAAGGAGTCTCACCATCTCCAACTGTGAGTCCAAATGGTACAGTTAGTCTTACAGGTACTCCCTCAGCGGATTTATCTTTACATGTTATCGTCTATAACGATCTTAATGGCAACGGATATTATGATGGTAATGAGGGTATATCGAATGTAAACTTGACTTTAAGTTCTGGCGGTCAGCAGTTTACAGGTGTTACGAGTCTCACTGGAGCGGTTGATTTTTCTGATTTTAGTTTTGGACAATTGCAGCTGACAGCTCAATTACCCGATGGCATAACCATTGGACCTTATTCAACAACTATCTCACAAACTGGCAACTATTTGATTGAGTGGAAGGTCCCGTCTGGTTTATTAAATCAGGCAAACATGGCTTTGCCGGGATGTAAGGTCGTCAGTAAATGTTCACATGGAGCAGGGGGATTGCAGTTGTGTACTTTTGCATGTCAGTAGAAGTATCTTTGGCTTGAGCTGGTTTGCTTTTTTGAACTAAACTTTCTATGCTAGACTAGTATGCAATATTCACTGTTGCCGGTTGAGTTTTTGAAATTCTGGTATGTAAATGCTCCGCTTGGACTGTTGTCGTATTTTTCTTCACTTAATTCCTCCTTCTTACGTATGTTTTCTGTCGGGTTATTGTTAAGAACTTTTTTTCAACCTATTAAAAATGAATACAGGCAGGGTCTGGTAGGATTTTCTATCGGCATGGGGATTTTTGTGAAGACAGCTCTTATTTTAATTTCCTTGTTGCTGTTGTTGGTTTTATTGTGCGCTGAATTTATGTTTATATGCGTTTTTGTCCTGTTACCAGTTTTTTCATTTCTTTTATTTTTCATTAAGCTATGAATATTGAAGGTTTAGTTAAATTAAAGATTATATATACATCTGCGCTATTGCGGTCTGTCAGAACATTAGTCTTTGTATTTGTGATTTTACTTTTTCTCAACCAGTTAAATCATAAACTTCCAGTTAGCTTGCCGTTATTTGTTTTTGTATGGTTTCTGATCTGTGAAATATTTTTTCGTTTTCATGTCTACTTATCTCATCCTTATCTACCTGTAAATAGAAATGATAAAGGTAAATGGACACTGTCTAGCAGTAAAGATTTATTACAAATTTTGTTTTCTGCAATTACATTGCAAAAATTTATTTACAAATTATTAAAAACTCCCACCGTGTCTTTTGTATTAGAAAAATCAGCGATACCAGTTGAGGATATTAAAGTTCTAGATATCCCCACAGATCAAATTATTGCTAAAGCGGCAGAAATTGTAGAGAAAATAGGCGGAAGTTATATTACTACTATGGACGCTCTGGTTGCTTATTTGCTCTTGAGCGAAGATCAGACCAAAACACTTTTCAATCATGAAATTAAACAGGAGGAACTACTTCAAATATTATTATGGGCTCGTTATAAATTTAAAAACGAAGAGTTCCCCAGACCAATTAGAATGAATTTTACCGGTGAAGGAATAGGCGAAGGGATTGTAAATGGTTGGACCCCGGAGACTAAAAATTATACACAGGACTTTAGTTATCGTGATATAGAACCGTTTTTAATAGGAAGAGAAGATCAATATAGAGCGCTTTTAGAAGCACTGAGCAAAAGGGAAAACAATAATGTGTTACTGGTGGGCGAAGATGGTGTAGGGAAAGAAAATCTGGTGGCTGAGTTGGCCAATGATAGTTATTACTCTCATCTTTCAGGCTTTCTTAATCATAAGAAGATTTTACAGCTTATGGTGGGTCCGCTTATTGCCGGAGCGCAAGACCGTAGTGACTTAGAGCTTCGTTTAGAATCGATCGTAGCCGAAGTCTCACATGCCAGAAATGTAATTTTGTATATTCCTGATTTTGAAAATTTGATGGGAGCAAGTTCTTATGCTATAGATTTGTCCGGCGCTCTGTTGCCCTATTTACAGTCTGGCTTTCTGCCGGTAATTGCCAGTATGTCACCCGGTAATTACAAAACTTACATGCAGCAGAATCCACTCCATGAAGTGTTTACCTTAATCAATATTCTTGAACCCAGTAAAGATATTGCGACGCAAATGCTAATTGCCAAAACAGATGATATAGAAAATAAAAATGGTGTGATAATGACTTATCATGCAGTACTGACTGCTATTAACCTGGCTGACCGTTACGAGCAGGATGCGGTGCTGCCAGGTAGTGCTGTTAACTTACTCAACGATGCGGCTAATAGTGTGGCAATTTCTTCACAATCTCATTATCTGGGTAAGTCAAGACAAAAAGTAGTATTAGCCAGTGACATCGAGGCACAAATCAGTTTAAAAACTCAGGTTAATGTAGGTGCTCCTACCAAAGAGGAAAAAGAATTATTATTGCATTTGGAAGATAAAATTCATGAAAAGGTTATTGATCAGACGCAGGCTATCTCGGCCATTGCTGAGGCACTTAGGCGTTTACGCTCAGGCCTAACTACACAGAATAGACCCATTTCTTTCCTTTTCTTAGGGCCAACTGGAGTCGGCAAATCAGAAACAGCTAAAGCCTTAGCTTCGGTATATTTTGGCGGCGAACAGAATATGATTCGTCTGGACATGTCTGAGTACTCCGATATTGATGGAGAGAGAAGACTACTTGGTTCAGCCCCCGGAGAGGGGAATGAAAGAGGCGAACTGACTGATAAAATTCATGATCATCCGTTTTCTTTAGTTTTGCTGGATGAATTTGAGAAAGCTCATCCTAAAATTCTTGATTTGTTTTTGCAGGTATTAGAAGATGGACGTTTGACAGATAATAAAGGCCATACGGTTACTTTTGTGAACAGTATTATTATTGCCACCTCAAATGCAGGAGCAGAATTTGTTCGTGAAAATGTTGTGTCAGGACAGAAAATAGATAAAGTGTTTCAGCAAAAGCTGTTAGAATATCTGCAGCAAAATCAGATTTTCCGTCCTGAACTACTAAACCGTTTTGATGATGTTATTACCTTTACTCCACTTGGTCCTGTGGAATTAAAGCAAATTGTGCAGTTAATTTTAAATGACATTATTGGTCAAATGGCACAGCAGGATATTGGTCTATCATTTAGCGAGGTTGTTATAGATAAAATTGTTAAAGAAGGTGCTGACGTTGAATTTGGAGCTCGTCCGATGAGAAGGTATATTCAGGATAATATAGAAGACTTATTGGCAAAAGCAAAACTTCAGGATCAGATTAAAAGGGGAGATAAGATCGTTTTAAATGTCGATGCCAGTGGACAGATTGTTTTAACAAAGTGACTTTATGAATAAAAAAATTTTGGTTTTTGTAGGTATATTTATATTAATTCTAGTAGCTTTATTTTCTATCATATTAAGGTACTCGACCTCTCCTAAGCAATCTAATTCAAGTATATCTGAAAATAGCGCTAACTCACCCTCCAACAATCCTACAATCAATAATTCAGTAACTTCTAATAATCCGGCTATTTCAGCTGGAGTTGTTTCCTCTAGTGCTACTAATGACTGGAAACAATACTCAGGTGATATATATTCACTAAAATATCCTCAAAATTGGACTATTCAGGATGAATCTTTGAGTGGATATAAAATTATAAAGCTGTCTCCTGTCCAAAATGGGAATTATGACCCAATCTCACCTTTTATCAAGATTATAGAAATCGTGAATTCCACAGAAAGTTTAAAACAGAGAGAAGAAGTTGCTCTAAACACTAAGATAGACTACACGCAAAAAAATATTGGTGGTAAACAAGCAGACTTTTCTTCAAGTATTATTAACGGGCCAGTTATTGATGGTCAGTCTTATGGTAAGCTACAAACTAGTGTCTATTACCTAGAAAGTAATAACATTCAATTTATTATTCAAACCTCATTTTCTATTGAAAATACTAGACAAAATGATAAAAATACAGTAAATAAGATCTTATCTTCATTAAAAATAATTTAGTTTTCTATTGCGCCTCCCCATTCAACCATGACAAATCCTTTTCTTGTGGGGATATTAGGAAGAGTGGGTTGTTTGACTAAGATTTCTGTACTTAATCCTTTAAATATGGTCAAGAAAGAGATAGTCGTATCAGGTTCTGGAGAGATAATAACATTATCTACTTGTTCTTTTTCTTTTGCAAAAAGAATCCCAACGTATATATATGGTTTATTTAATGCATATAACTTTGGCATCCAATAATTCAGAAATTCTTCCTTTTCTGATTGTTTTAATCCTAGTCTAGTTGTTAAATTATTTAACTCGATTGGCAAATTTTTAGTAGAATATACGTAACCTGTGGTTAACTGAGGAGTTTTTTTTACGCTAGTTTCATAGAATAATTCATTATAGATCTTATTATCATAATTTATTATACCTCCAGGTATAACTGTTATATTATTCCATCCAGTTTCGGGGTATGATGGAATACTTTTAGTAATAATTCCTGGAATATTTAGTTTTACAGAAACATGATTTATGACATGATCAGAATATAAGTAAATGACTGGTTTATCAAAACAAACATTTGCCACACCTGTACAATTCTCATATTTTGAATAACTTGGGCTTGCTGGTAACGTACTACCTCCAGGAATGACTAAGGTATTTTTAAGGTATACGCAGCTTGTTGGAGTGCAACTTATACCTGCATAATATTTTGGTTTTACATCCGCACATGGAACACCTCCATCTGGGCAAGTTTCATTAACTCCAATCCCATTAAAAACAGAAGGGTTAGTATTACCAACATTGCAGGTAACAGCGATGACGCTCGGGGTAGTACACGAACAATTGGAGTTTCTGGGTCCATCTGTAGATACGCAAGCAGTTGCTGGCGTAGGTGCTGAGGTTGGTGTTAAAGTAATCATCTCAAAGGTATTTAACTGTAACTGTTTGCCGTTCTGATTGGGGGGTGGAACAACAACTATTCCGCCGCTGCTGGCTGATCCCCCTGTTCCGGGTGGTGTGATTGTATAATTAGAAGAGGTGTCTGGTGTAGTAGTCCAGGGTTTGTCAATCGTAACTTGGTTGTTAGTATTGGAAGTAATAGTTGCTGACTGCCCAGCACCGGTACCGGAATTGATAGTAATAGTATCTCCTACCAATGATCCTGGAGTAAAGCTTTTGGAAGTATCATTAAGAGTTGTCGAACTGTTTGATCCGGTTGAAGTTCCTGTAATGGTAATTGCGCTGGTAAGACTGGCCTGATTGCCGCTTTGTAAAAATGAACTAAATCCTCCGCTTAACGAAACAGCTGCGGCTACTATCAACACGATTAACAGGATTAAAATAGATTTCACTTTCCTTAGTTTAATCAATTTTTAATCTCGCTTCAAGTTATATATACTGGTTGATCATGTGGCCTCAATCTGATATACTAACTTCGTATGCCAGCAATACAAAGATCTGAATTTGCGTTAGCTTTAAATCAAGTTGCCTCGGAGAGAGGTTTGGATGTTTCTGTAGTTTTAGAAACTGTAAATGCTGCTATTCTGGCTGCATATCGCAAAGATCATCCGGATATTGTGGCAGAAGAATATTCAGCCGAATTAGATCCTAATACGGGTGAAGCAAAAATTTTTCATGATAAAGAAGATGTTACTCCTCCGGGTTTTGGTCGCATTGCAGCACAAACCGCCAAACAAATTATTTTACAAAAAATTCGGGAAAGGGAAAAAGAAGCAATTTTAACAGATTATAAAGTTCGTATGGGTACAGTCGTTAATGGAATGGTTCTCCGTTTTGCTGGTCCCAATGTGATTATCGATGTCGGCAAAGCAGAAGGGGTTATGCCGCCACACGAACAAATTCAAAATGAGAAATATAATTTAAATCAGAGATTGTCGGTTTATCTGAAAGAAATTAAACCGGGTCCACGTGGGGATGAAATTATTGTTTCCCGCTCTGACAATGGTCTGCTTGAGGGTCTATTCAAGCGCGAAGTACCTGAAGTTGCGCAAGGCAGTGTTGAAATTAAAGCCATTGTTCGCGAGCCGGGCAATCGTTCCAAAGTAGCTGTATATTCCAATCAGTCCGGTATTGATCCAGTAGGTTCATGTGTTGGTCAGAAGGGTGTTCGTATTCAGGCCATTATTCAGGAATTTAATGGTGTGGAAAAAATAGATATTATTCAATGGCAGGATGATCCAGCTTTGTATGTTGCTCAGGCTTTATCACCCGCCAAACATGTCATTGCTCAAATTAACGAAGCTGACAAGGTTGCCCAGGTCTCAGTTCCTAAGGATGAATTGTCTTTGGCTATCGGTAAAGAAGGTCAAAATGTTCGTTTAGCTTCTAAATTGACTGGCTATCGTATCGAGATTGCTGGACAGGAGGAGCCAGCCGAGGAGGTTGTAGCAGAAAAAGCAGAAGAACAAAGTGAAAAAGAAGCTAATGCGGCAGCAGTAACACAGGAAATTCATCAAGCAGTTAATGATCCATCTGAAGCCAAAGAAGCCCAGGAAGACGTAGAGCATAAAGGAGAGCAAGTGACTCCAGTAGAAGAAAGCAAGGCAACTGAGTAACTTCATAAGTATTTACTTTACAATTTTCAATTTTAATAGACTAAAGAGGTTTAAGTTTAAATGAAAATTAGTAATATGAAAGGACATAAAACATATGGCAAATCAGGACATCAAACATATCAATCAATTCCCTCCGGTAGTAACAGTTCTTGGCCATGTCGATCATGGTAAGACGACATTGCTGGATGCAATCCGCAAAACTTCAATCGCGCAAAGAGAATTTGGCGGTATTACGCAGAAAATTGGAGCTTCTTCAATAGAGATTGTTTATGAAGGACAGAAAAGACAGATAACTTTTATAGATACTCCCGGCCACGAGGCATTTACCTCCATGCGCAGCCGTGGAGCACAGGCAGCTGATATCGGTATTTTAGTAGTCTCTTTAGCTGATGGTGTAATGCCGCAAACCAGAGAAAGTATTCACCTACTGCATCAGGAGAAACTGCCGTTTATCGTTGCTTTAACCAAATCTGACTTACCTGGAGCACAGATTGAAAAAGTAAAACAACAGTTACTGCGCGAAAATGTGTTATTGGAAGGTTTGGGCGGCGATGTACCTTTTCTGGAAGTGTCAGCTAAAACAAACCACAATATCAAGGAGTTACTCGATCTCATTTTGCTCTCTTTTGATATGCAGTCTACAAATACTGCTATCAAAGCGAATGCCCCTTTGCTGGGGATTGTGATCGAATCTAAGCGTGATCCTAAGGTGGGCGCTAAGGCCACAATTGTAGTAAAAAATGGGACTCTGAACATGCGTGATGACGTAGTATGTGACGGACAAAACTTCCGAGTGCGTACGCTAATATCGCCTCTTGGTAAGCAGATCCCCACAGTCAGTGTGGGAGAGGCTGTAGAGGTTCTGGGAATGAGTGAAGCCCTGCCGGTGGGTAGTATTCTCACAAGTCAGGAAAACGCTGTACAGATCCAACAGCAGGAGGCCACACCCATGCAGCGTGAACTTAAATACGTGGCTAAAGAGGATGAGCGCGGGAAGGTCTCTTTAGTGGTATGTGCCGATACGGAGGGGTCTCTGGAGGCTATCACTTATGCACTACCGGAAGACGTAAAGATTATGGCTAAAAAAACAGGGGAGGTATCTGAAGCTGATATTTTACTGGCTAAATCAACAGGTGCGATTGTAGTCAGCTTCAATAGTAAGATCAGGGCTGAAGTACAGAAACTAGCCATGACTGAGCGTGTATTGGCAAAAAATTACAATATTATTTATGAAATGATTGATGAGATAACCGATGTATTGGAAGGTAGGCAACGGGCAGCTGTTGAACAGGTATTTGGCACGGCCAAGATTATGGCTAAATTTCCTTTTGAGAAGACGTTTGCGCTTGGTATCAGAGTATTGGAGGGACGTGTTGCCAGAGGAGATAGGATCAGGATTATGCGGGGTGAGGATACGATTGGTGAAACTACTATAGCATCTCTGCGGGTTGGTAAAGATACCCAATCCAAGGTCGAAAAAGGGCATGAAGCCGGACTTGTTTTAGCTACCCCTCTTGACTTTCAACTGGGAGATATGTTAGTATGCCATAGCTAATAATATAGGATATATTTAATTAGCTATAAACTTATGGATAGTCAAGCTTTACAGCAAATTAAAGACATTATTGATCAGCATGATCAGGTCACTATTGCAGTTAGACAACAGCCTAGTCTGGATGAGTTGGCTGCAGCTCTCTCTATTTATCTTACCTTTACTCAAGCTAATAAAAAAGTTAATATCATTGCACCTGAAACTCCTTTAGTTGAGCATTCATCTCTGGTGGGAATTGATAAAGTTAAAACTGCTATTCAGGGAAATGGTGGAGATTTAATAGTATCTTTCCCGTACAAGGACGAAGGAGAAATTGAAAAAGTCTCATATACTCTTGACAATGGATTTTTGAATATTATTGTCAAGCCAGGTGAACAGGGTTTTTCATTTACCGAAGATGATGTCCGCTATAACCATGGAGGGTCGCTAAATGGATTATTTGTTACTGTAGGTACTCCCCGTTTGTCAGATTTGGGACAACTGGTCAATCCGGAAAGTCTGAAGAACGTTACTGTAATAAATATAGATAACAAAGAAGAAAATGAAAACTATGGAAATGTAGTCTTAGTTTCTCCCCGATTTTCCTCTGTTAGTGAGCAGGTAGCTGATTTATTGTTATCTTTAGGATATGATTTTGATATTGATACAGCACAAAACCTATTATATGGTATTCATGCTGCTACCAATAACTTCCAGCAGGAAGGTACAAGTTATTTAGCTTTTGAAATTGCTGCTATATTACTACGCAAAGGTGCAAAAAGACCAATGGAACAAATGCAAACCCGACCAAATAATAACCAGCGTCGTCAAAATCCAGTAAATCAAAACACTAACCGTCAAATGCAGCAACAACGTAATTTTAACCAGAAACCAGCTAATGAGCAAAATACCCAGGATATCTTGGAAGCTCCAGTTCAGGAACGCAGACCAGCTCAGAATAATCAGCAGCAGCAATTGCAGCGCAGACAACAGGTTATCCGTCAGCAACTGCAGCAGGAGCAATCCAACCAGAAAAAAAATCAGCAGCAGGATCATAAAGACATGGAGGAGTCAAATCCTCCGGCAGACTGGTTAACTCCTAAAGTCTACAAGGGATCAACTAACGTTTAACGCATATTTATTGTTTTAACTCCGTTAAAGAAATAATTGCTATTGGTTTGGTTGCGAAGGGCGGACAAAACTGGTATAATACCTTTTACTATGCCGTTAAGTACGACACAAAAGCAGGAAATTATCAAGCAATATCAGACAGGTAACAGTGATACTGGTAGTCCTGAAGTACAAATTGCTCTTCTCAGTCACCGTATTGATCGTTTAGCAGAGCATTTAAAAGCACATGCTCATGATGTTCACAGCCGCCGTGGATTATTATCAATGATTGCTAAAAGACGCAGACTTATTAACTTTTTGGAGAAAGTTGATAAAAGCAGATCAGGTGATATATTGAAAAAAATTGGTCTGAAGAACTAAGTATCAAGTATTATGTAATGAATATGAAGTGATTTCCTCTTCATACTTGCTACGTACTACTTGATATAACAAATATTTCTTACGGACCACATAGTTGAGTTGTTAAGAAAAATAATTATTATTCTTCTTTACACAATTACTGTGTTATACTAAAAAAGATTAAATTTATGGCAAAAAAAACAAATAAAATCGTCTCCTTAGAATTCGAAGTTGCAGGAGAGAAAGTAACACTGGAAACAGGTCGGTTAGCTGAACAGGCTACTGCCGCCGTATTGGCCCGCATGGGTGATACTATGGTCCACGCTACAGTTGTCGAAGGAAAGCTGCGTGAAGATATCGATTATTTCCCACTTACTGTAGAATATGTCGAACGCTTATATGCCGGAGGAAGAATCAAAGGCTCCCGATGGGTAAAACGCGAAGGTCGTCCGACCGATGAGTCAATTTTGATTGGTCGTCTGATTGATCGCTCTATACGCCCATTGTTTCCTAAAGAGTACAAAAATGAAGTCCAAGTAGTTGTTACGGTTTTGTCGGTGGATGGAGAACATGAACCCGATATTTTATCTATCATTGCTGTTTCTGCTGCACTGCATATGTCACGTGTTCCCTGGAAAGGACCAATCGGGGCGGTACGCGTAGGTTATGTTCAAAGTCCGGATGATGGCAGTGAACTTATTGTTAACCCCACCACCTCAGAAACAGAACATTCAGAGTTGGATATTGTCTTCAGTCAGACCAAAGAAAAAACTCACATGATTGAAGCTGGTGCTAAGCAAGTACCGGAAAATGTATTAGTTGAAGCAGCTAAAGAAGCACATAATGCTACTGGGGAGATTATCAAGTTTATCGAGGAGTTCCGGGCTAAAGCAGGTCAGGAGAAAAAAGTCGTTGAGCCAAATACAAAATTGCATGAAGTAGCAACTTTGATTGAAAAGGAATATCTGTCTGATATCAAAGATTTAATAGTTTCCCGTGTCAGTAAAGAAGGCAGTGGAGATGAAACAGATGTCCTGCTTAATAGGATTTATGATACAGAAAAAATGCGTGATGGTGCTAGTGAAGTAGACAAAAAAACCATTGCTAAGGCAATGGAATATGTCATGTTTAAGCAAATCCGCAGTGATGTGATGAAAAATAATAAAAGAGCTGATGGTCGCAAAATGGACGAGATTCGTCCATTGCATGTAGAAGTTGGATTGTTGCCCAGAACTCATGGATCAGCTATTTTCCAGCGTGGAATGACTCAAGCCTTAACTGTAGTAACTCTTGGTTCTCCTCGTATGGAACAGTTGATCGAATCGGCTGAGGGTGAGGAAAGTAAAAGATATATTCATCATTACTCTATGCCACCTTATTCCGTAGGTGAGGCTGGGAGAATGGGAACTCCTTCACGCCGTGAGATCGGGCATGGTGCACTTGCAGAAAGAGCTTTAGAAGCGGTTATACCAAGTCGTGATGTTTTCCCTTACACTATTCGTGTAGTATCAGAGATAATGTCCTCCAATGGCTCTACTTCTATGGCCTCAGCTTGTGGTTCTACTTTGGCTTTAATGGATGCAGGTGTACCTATCATCAAACCAGTGGCGGGAATTTCTATTGGTATGATGTCCAATGAAGAAAAATATGTTTTATTGACTGATATCATTGGACTGGAAGATTTTTCCGGTGATATGGACTTTAAAGTGGCAGGGACAGATACAGGTGTAACTGCTATACAATTGGATGTAAAAATATTGGGGTTAACCGTTGAACAAATTGCCGAAATTTTTGAACGGGCTCGCAATGCAAGAATGCAAATTCTGGAAGTCATGCAGACTGTAATTCCATCTTCACGCTCTCAATTATCAGCCTATGCACCAAAGATTGAAGTTTTGCAAATTCCTGTTGATCGCATCGGTGAGATTATTGGACCTGGGGGGAAAACCATAAAACACATAATCGCCCAAACTGGCGCGAGCGTTGATGTTGAGGATGACGGTAAAGTAACGGTTTCGGGTACGAGTGATGAGTCAGTACAAAAAGCCTATGATTGGGTCAAAGGTATCGTACGAGAAGTACAAGTTGGCGAAGAATTTGAAGGTCCGGTTAAAAGAATTTTGTCTTTCGGAGCTTTTGTAGAAATTTTGCCAGGTAAGGAAGGCATGGTACATGTCTCCCAGATGTCTAAAGATTTCGTCAAATCACCTGAAGATGTGGTGCAGATTGGCCAGGTAGTGAAGGTAAGAGTAATACAAATTGACGATCAGGGCAGAATTAATCTTTCTATGCTGTCAGCTGATGAAGCCAGGGAGCAGGAGCAAAAAAGAAACAGCGAAAGAAATGATAGAGAAGAAAGACACAGTGATCACCCGTTGTCTCAACAATTCAGGAGAGAACGTGGTGGATTTAACCGTAACGAAAAATTTGGTAAAGGCATGCGTCGCAAAAAACACTTCTAATCTTCTAGCTGATAATAACTAGAAAGAATTAACATCTATCCATTGTTTACTGGTTAAATTGTTCTTTCCGATAGTTTTTAATTATATTGTTTGTGTTTTCAAGCTGACTATATTATCATTATGTTATGAATTCCACTGCCCAAACGGAAAATGTTACATCTTCAAGTACGCCGACTAGCGGTTTAAATGCACCATCAGTACAATCTCAGCCAGTTAATCAAGATTTGCCTATGGATCAGACGACATACGTTCCATCAGGACCGCAGATTATTGCTCCTGATAATCGTCAGACTGTCGTAAAAGAGACAGAAGAGGATAAAGCCAAAGCGAGTTCAAATGATCAAATAAGGAAATTAGGAGAAAAAATTGAGTCAATAAAGCTACCTGCAGATTTACATCAGTCACTGGTCGAGCGAATTGCACGCTTGGCATTAATCAGAGCCAGTGCTGGTTTTATGAGTGCAAATTACATTTTAGAATATGAAAGTACATCCAATTATATTAATTGGGTGATTGGTTTGCCCTGGAACACCCTTTCTAAAGATTCACTGGATCTAGTCAATGCAAAAGAAATTCTGGATAAAAATCACTATGGACTTGAGCCAATTAAAAGTAGAATTTTGGATTATCTGGCTACTATTATTTTGAATTTAAAAAATGGTGGAGTTAACAATATACAGCACGCACCAATCTTATGTTTAGTAGGATTAGCCGGTACGGGTAAGACAACTTTGGCAAAATCTATCTCTGAAGCTTTAGGCAAGCAGTTTGAACGCATACCATTTGGAGGTATGGCTGATTCTCTAGCCCTCAGAGGCCAGTCGCGTGCTTTTCCTGATGCAGAACCGGGCTCGGTGATCAAGAAATTAGTTCATGCCAAGACTAAAAATCCAGTTATTTTACTAGATGAGCTGGATCGTGTGACTGAAGCTTCCCGTGCCGATATCATGGGAGTTTTAGTTGAGCTGTTAGATCCGGAACAGAATGCAGCTTTTATTGATCATTATATTGATTATCCCTTTGATTTATCACATGTTCTCTTTGTGGCTACAGCCAACAATACGACGGCTATTTCAACTGCGGTGATGGACCGTTTGGAAATTATTCAAATGCCCTCTTACTCGGATGAAGAAAAGATAGTGATTGCTAAGACTTACCTATTCCCAAAAATTCGTCAACAGGCCGGTTTATTGCCACAGCAAATGACGATTGACGATAATTCCTGGGCAGGTGTTATCCGCCCTTTGGGTTTTGATTCAGGTATTCGTACTCTAGAAAGGACCATAGACAATATGTGTCGTAAATCGGCCAGATTGATTGTTGAAGGAAAAGTACAAACTGTAGTCGTAAATGACAGCAATATCAAAGAATTTTTACCCTCCTGGTAGAATATGCAGCTATATAAGAGTATAATATAGATTAGAAATTGGATAAATTATGGAAGAAAATTTAAATGCAAAGCCTCCTTTTCAACCTCAGAAAAAGTTTTTCAAAAAGAATAACGAAACATTATCTCTGTTACCGTTGGGAGGACCAGGTGATGTAACACGTAATATGTACGTCTATGAATATAAAGATCAGATTTTAATCGTTGATTGCGGTCTGGGTTTTGCCGATGAAACCATGTTGGGTGTCGATCTGCTTTTACCCGATGTCCGTTATTTACTCAAAAATAATAAAAACAAAAAAATTATGGGAATGGTGTTCTCACATGGACATGAAGACCATATAGGGGCATTACCTTTTGTTTTACCACAGCTACAGACTGCCGGTTATGATTTTCCGATGTATGCAAGCCCATTGACAGCAGCATTTGCCAATGAGAAATTAAAAGAATTTGAAATATCAGGTAAAGTGGAAACGGTGCCATTTGATAACCGTGAGATAAATTTAGGTCCCTTCACGGTTTCTTTTATACGTATAACCCATTCAATCCCTGATAGCTCTCATATTTTTATAAAAACACCAGTGGGTAATTTTTATCATGGTGCAGATTATAAATTTGATTTTACTCCAGCCGATGGTAAAAAAACTGATTTTGCCGGTATCGTCAATGCGGCTAATCAGGGTATCTTATGTTTATTATCAGATTGTCTGGGAGCTGAACGGACCGGATTTACGCATTCAGAAGAAACAATTTCGGCCGATTTTGAACGCGAAGTAGCTAACTGTCGTGGAAAGTGTATTATCACAACTTATTCTTCCAATATTTCGCGTTTGAACCAAGCTATCAAAGCAGCAGAAAAATATAATCGCAAGGTTTGTTTTATTGGTAGGTCCTTAATCAAAAATAAAGACATTGGACAACGTCTTGGTTATTTGCAAATGCTTCAAAATACCGAGATTGAAATTGATCAGATCAAGAATTACAACGACAAACAGTTATTGCTGTTGGTGGCCGGTGCGCAGGGACAGGAAAATTCAGGTATGAGTCGAATTGCCAATGGTGAACATAAAGAAGTAAAGCTATCTCCGGATGATATAGTAATTTTTTCTGCTGATCCAATTCCCGGAAATGAAGTATTAGTTGACCAGTTAGTTGATGAAATCTCCAAAACTGGTGCCAAAGTTTTATATACCCAAATTTCCGATAAGTTTCATGTTTCAGGTCATGGGGCTTCAGGTGATATGATGCTATTGTTATCTCTTACAAAACCGAAGTTTTTAATTCCTATTAGCGGAACGTACAAACAGATGGTAGCCTACAGACGGCTGGCAGAAAAGTTTGGTTATCAGCGAAAACAAATTCTATTGATTGAAGACGGACAGGAAGTGCTTATTAATCAGGATAATATGAAACTGGGTAAGCGAATTCAAATTGAGCACGTATATGTCGATCAATATTCCGGGGAAGAGGTAGAGAATTTTGTACTTCGGGATCGTGAACAGCTAGCTAAAGAAGGAATCGTCATTGTCATGGCAGAAGTATCTGCTGAAGAAGGACAACTGGTTAATCCACCAGAAGTGGTTACCAGAGGATTATTACAAAGCGACATGCAGGATATTAAATCATCATTGGATAGAGAGTTAAGAAATGTGCTGGTCAGTAAGAGAGTAAAAGTGACCAGCTGGGTACACATGAGAAAATTAGTTTCAGACGTTTCGGCTAAGCTTATATTTCGTCTGACCCGTAGACGTCCGTTAGTTTTACCAATTGTAATTGAGATCTAGTTTTATGACACGGGAAGAAAAAGCAAAAGAAATAATTAAGAGATTGCGTAATGTATATCCTCATCCTCAGACAGCATTATATTACCGGACACCTTTACAGTTATTAATCGCTACGATTCTTTCAGCGCAGGCGACGGATAAAACTGTAAATACAGTTACACCTGATTTGTTTGCTAAGTATAAAAAAGCTGAGGATTTTGCTAATTTAAAGCCGGAGCAGTTGGATAAAGAGATTAAAAAAATTAATTTTCATTTTAATAAAGCTAAAAATATTGTGGCCGCTTGTAAAATGATTGTGGAAAAGTTTAGTGGTAATGTTCCGCAAACGTTGGAGGATTTGGATAGTCTACCCGGAGTTGCGAGAAAGACAGCTAATGTGGTGTTGGGAAATGCCTTTGGTAAAGCTGAAGGTATTGCTGTAGATACCCATGTCATGCGTTTAACACAACGCCTGGGTTTAACCAAAGAGAAAACGCCTGAGAAAATAGAACAGGATCTGATGAAAATTATTCCCCGCCAAGACTGGATTGATTTTACACATTTGATGATTAATTTCGGAAGAGATTACTGTCCAGCACGCAAACATGTTTGTGCAGGGTGTCCATTGGGAGATTTATGTCCGGATAATTATTAGATTATAGATTATCTTACTAATGTGTTTTAAGAAACTGAGAGTAATTGATGTATGGTATAAATTACTTAGTCGGAACAGGGACAGTAGGTGTAATTGTTATAGTTGGTGAAGGAGTCGGTGTTGGTGTGTTTGTAGGAGTTGGTGTAGACGTCGGTAAAGGAGTTGGTGTTGGAGTAATAACGGGATTGTTAGCACCGTCATAAACGAAATTTCTAGTCAGAGTTGTACTATCACTTGATACTGTACTATTAACTCTCAACTGGAATTGAATGTTACCGTTAGATAGGTTATACAGACAGGGAGAGTTATTATTAAAATCAGACCATGAACCTCCATTTATGCGGTATGACCATACCACAGAGCAGTAATTACTATCTGAATAATTGATTTGTATACATACAGGGTTATCACTGACCGTTTGTCCTTCGGTCGGTGAGGTAATACTGATGGGACCTATATTTTTTTGACAGACAGGCGTGGGTGTTGGCAGAGCTGTTTGATTTTGGCTGACATCAGCGTTGTTATTATTAGGAGCTGTCGTGACTATAATAACTTGCGGACTTGGAGTTTCCGTAGTGGTTGTAGTTTTGGTGTTTTTATTTAGATTACCAAAATTGATCATAATAGCTGTCAATAAAACTGGGATTGTTAATAGACCAGCTATATAATCTATATGCATTTTTTGCAGACGCATACGTCTGATTTTGTGAGTTATTCTATTTGACAGTGTTTTAACTTTCTCAATCATATTATATGATTTTACACCCAAAATTGCTCATATTCCAGACAATATTTCAGTCTATGCTCTAAACTGCTAATTTTGCAGAAAAATACTTAAGATATACTGAATTACAGGTTGAATTTATCAAAATCTGACTTTGTCAGAGCGCTCGGATTGTGCTATTATGAACTTGTTAACTTGCCTATGGCTAGACGTGGTCATCGTAAAAAATTTAAATTAAAACTAAAAAAAAACACTGTATATAATTTGTTTGCAGTTGGATTTTTGGTAGTTGCCGTATTACTCTATTTATCCTTTGGTAAAAGTAATAGTGCTTTGTTAGGGATAAATACTATGTTAAATGATAAGTTTGGCAGTGTCTCATTTCTGTTCCCCCTGGTTTTAGTATTTTTTGCCTTACTTTTTTTCCATTTAAAATTTTATCTTTCAAAATTAAATGTTGCTATTGGATATCTACTGTTTTTCGTAAGCTTACTGGCCCTTTCCCGCAGCGGATCTATTGGAGCCAGTATGTTTCAAATAGTGTCTGACATTGTCAATAAGGCATTTGCTGACGTGGTATATATTGCAGGGATATTTGTAGGAATAATTGTCTTTTTCGATACTTCAGTTGATGAGATAGCCTATCTCTTTAGTTCAATTGTTAAAAACACTTCACGGTTGATGCCTTTTGGATTACTTAGAGTGTTTAAGAAAAATAAGGAAGGGTTCTCACATAAGCCTTTAACGATTAAGGGTGGGCAAAAGGCAGAGGGACCAGCTATTAGGACTGCGCAGCCTGCCCTGGCTAAAGCGGTTGAATCACAAGTTCAAACTAACGATAAAAGACCTAATGCTGAGTTGCTATCAGATAAATTAGTAGCTAATGCTTTAAGCGGTTCGGGTATTTGGGAATATCCACCTCTTTCTTTGTTATCAGATGATCCGGGTAAAAAGGCAGACCGTGGTGATATTAACAAAATAGCTTCTCTTATTGAAAAAACATTATCGAGTTTTAGTGTAGCTGCCAGAGTTGCTGAAGTCAATTTGGGTCCCGCCGTCACTCAATATGCATTGGAAATTGCCCTTGGAACTAAGGTTTCTAAAATTACTTCTTTGGCTAATGATTTGGCTTTGGCTACGGAAGCTCCTACTGGACAGATTCGTATAGAAGCTCCGATTCCCGGACGTAATTTAGTTGGCATAGAAATTCCTAACCGCTCTCTGGAAGTCGTTACCCTGAAAACTATGTTAGCATCTACTGTGATGCAAAAAAGTAAATCAAAATTGGCCGTTTCCTTAGGACTTGATGTCTCTGGAGCTCCTTTGATTGCGGACATTTCCAAAATGCCGCATGTCTTGATTGCAGGTACCACTGGTTCAGGAAAATCAGTCTTGATGAATGCTTTTATTACTTCATTATTGTTTCGCGCATCTCCTCAAGAAGTAAAAATGATTCTAATTGATCCCAAACGGGTAGAGTTGACTAGTTATAATGGTATTCCTCATTTACTGACCCCTGTCATTGTGGATGTAGAAAAAATTCTCTCAGCCCTAAAATGGGCTACCGGAGAAATGGATAGAAGATACAAGATTTTTGCAGAAAGAGGAGTACGTAATATTGACTCATATAATGAGCTATCAGGTTTTCAGGCGATGCCTTATATTATTATTATTATTGATGAATTAGCTGATTTAATGATGTTTGCGCCAGTGGAAGTGGAGGATACTATTACTCGTTTGGCGCAGATGGCTCGTGCTGTCGGTATACATTTAGTAATCGCTACGCAGCGTCCATCTGTTAATGTTATTACCGGTTTGATTAAAGCCAATATTCCCAGTCGTGTAGCCTTTAACGTTTCTTCAATGATTGATTCCCGTGTTATTCTGGATATGCCAGGCGCTGAAAAATTACTGGGCCGCGGTGATATGTTGTATGTTCCGCCAGATCAGGCTAAGCCAACGCGTATACAGGGAGCGTTCGTATCAGAAAAGGAAACAAAGAAATTAGTAGAATTTCTCAAATCTAAGAATGTGGCGGTTGAGTACACAGAAGAAATTATTAATCAACCAATTTCTACTGGTAAAAAAGGCGGCAGCATGGGTGCCGATGGGCACGATGCGGATTTTGAACAGGCCGTGCGTATCGTCTGTCAGTTTAAACAGGCATCATCTTCTTTCCTACAACGAAAAATGTCCATCGGTTATGCCAAGGCTGCCCGTTTAATTGACATGTTAGAAGAAGCAGGTGTGGTTGGACATCCAGAAGGATCTAAGCCCCGCGATGTTTTGATACATGATCCGGAAGAATTTTTGCGTAGTTTGAATACGCCGCAGTAGCGCAGTATTATGTAATAAGTAGTGTGAAAAAAAGTAAAAATTAATATTCTACTTGATTATTCATAACTCATATTACATAATTCAATATCCATAATTTATGGTGCATTTAGGACAATTATTATCAGAAGAGAGAAGAAGGAAAGGTTTATCTCTGGAGGATGTATCGTCTGCCACCAAAATCCGTCCGGCTTTTCTTTCCGCTATTGAACAGGATGAATACGCAAAATTACCATCTGCCACTTACGCACAGGGGTTTGTGACCAATTATGCATCTTATCTGGGTATTCCCCGACGTGAGGCATTAGCCTTGTTTCATCGTGAATTCGATCCGAAAAAATCTACTAAAGTTCTCCCTGATAGTTTTGCAGGAGAGAAGTATAAACATAAAACTTTACGCATCCAGCGCTCAAGTATAGTTTTAATAGTGATCTCATTATTTTTATTAAGTTATTTAATATTTCAATACAGGTCTGTTTTTCTTAGTCCCCCTTTGCAGGTGAGCAGTCCGACAAACAACGCGATCGTTCCTGATAATATTGAAGTTAAAGGGACAACAGATCCCAGCGATTTAGTAATGGTAAATGGGGAAATGGTGACAGTGGATCAGAATGGAAATTTTTTCAAAGATTTATCGTTACTGCCAGGTGCTACTCAGATTGAAATTACTGCGCAGAATCATTATGGAAAAACTACTATCGTCAATCGTACCGTGGAAGTCAGGTAGATGGCTGCATCCTTCTTGCACTATAGTAGTGTTGGGTTTTGTTATATTGACACTGAGCTCAATTCCTAGTAAATTAGATATATGAACATAGACTCTGTCCAGCTTGTTCTTCTGTTTGTAATTATAGTTTTAACTCTATTGCTCGTTGTATTAGGAGTTCAGGTCTTCTTTATTCTTCGAGAGGTTAGACATACACTTTTCAAAGCTAATAAAGTCTTAGACACTGCCGATACAATTGCAGATGCTGTTTCTAAACCCTTATCTTCTTTGGGCGGTATAAGCGGGCTGGTTAGTTCAGGATCATTTATGGCTGTGGCAAAAATTATTAAGACTTTTTTGAAAAGAGATGAACATAAAGACAAACACCATGAAGAATAATGAATATCCTCCCGTGCAACAAATCAGATCAGGTTCTTCGTTGAACGGTTTTGTCCTTGGTCTAGTTGTAGGAGTTTTAATCACACTTTTGTTTACTACCAAAAAAGGCAGGCAGATTTTGCAGACTCTAACAGAAGAAGGAATGAATAAATTTAATGAAGTAGAGGATATTATTCGGGCCATGGAAGAAGATGGGGAAATAGTAGATCCCGAAGAAGATATGGACGAGCCGTTGGAAAGTGAAATGCCGGATAAGGCTGCTGTTGAAGAAAAAACTCCAGTTGAGAAAGTTACCCATCCAGTTCGTCATTTGCCCTCAGGTCATAAGTTCTTCAGAAAAGCCACAAAAAAATAGAATAGATTACACTATTTTATTTTATTAACTTCTATATAATTTCTCACTCTGGGAAGAGAAGTAAATTCGTATGCTGATCACAGAGCAGCGCAATTTAGGACTAAGGAGTTTTATAAGAAAGTTTCGGTGGCAGCAGGTGTATTACGAAATTACTCAATGAGGAGAAAATAGATTAATGGATAGAGTTATTGATTTTGAAACATCTGCTGATAGTATAGTAGTTGATGGTGTTGAGAATTTTGGATCTAATAATATGTTAGCTATTAATCCGTTATACAAAACGAGTCGCCATGGGTAGTTGTGGGAATTGATGGTAGAGATGTTTCTTCCATTATACAGATAAATAAATTTTTAGAAGTTCTAGTTTGCGCGTACAGTATTAAAGAGTTAGAGCAAATGGAATGTTTTTATTAAATGAACAAAACGGTACTACTAATGCTTCACAATTAATGTTTAGAGACTTTATGAGTATGGAAAAAGGGGAGAATAAAGAGGCGATACTTTACCAGTGGCGATGGCTATTCAGGATCATACAAAAACCACATCGAATAAAGCAACGGATTTCCGTAGAAATAACAGTGCAGTCTATTCAAAATCATTCTTTGCCTCATAAGGTGCGGATTTAGTTAAACTAACTGTAACCTAAATTCATCTTATACTAAACTGAGGTAAGCTTTCCCCTCAGAGCCCGTATTTTACTATATCTGCATTGTGCTGTTTAAGAGTAGATTCGTAGTGATTATGCCCGTTTTTGTCTGAGACATAATAAAAATATTTTGTTTGGGCCGGTTTGATAGCTGCAGCCAGTGAGCTTAGCCCAGGGTTGGAGATTGGAGTTGGGGGGAGGCCAGTCCGGGTATACGTATTATATGGAGAATTTGGCAGAATATTGCCTCCGCTGTCAGTTAGAACAGGCCACCAGTTTGCTTGGGTACCCAGAGCATATTGGATAGAGGCATCAATTTGTAAAGGCATGCCTGAATTTAAGCGATTATAAATGACAGATGCAACTAGTGGCCGATCTTCAGGATATTTGGCTTCTCTTTCCACTAAAGAAGCAACAGTTACGATTTGTTTTTCGGTATATTGATTGTCAGGATTTGTAGGTACACTATCAAATTTTTTATTAAAATTATCCTTCATAGTGCTTATAATCTGATCTATAGTGACGTCCTGGGGGAAAAGATAGGTATCAGGGAATAAGTAGCCTTCCTGCGCTACCAATTTTTGCTGCCACTGATCTGTATACTGGGGGAAATGCATCTTCAGAACTTGGGCTATTTCCGTAGCTCTTTTGCCTTCGGGAATAGTAATCCAGACATTAATACTCCCCTTTGTTAAAGTTTGTGCGATATCAAATGGAGTCATACTGGAAGATAGTTTAAACTCGCCAGCCTGTAGCTTGTTTTCTAAGTTATTCTGTTTAACAATGAGACTGAAGACATTAGTATCTACAATTAAATTGTTTTGCTGTAGTGAATTGGCAATTTCACGTAATGACTCACCTGACTGAACGACAAAAAGTTTGAAAGACTTATCATTAGGATTAAGAGCTGAAGAACCGTGTGCCCACCACACAAATCCTGCCACGCCAATAATTAAAAAAATAATAATCAAAAATACTGCCAGTTTATTCATAGATGACTGAGATCTCTGTCTACGCATGTTGGTAAAATCTAATGATCTATCGTGTACAAGGGCATGTTATTTAAAGTTTCTATTGCTTCATGCATATCTGTTTGACTATCACTATATAGTGTACATAATATATCATGTTTATCAACATTTTCACCTAGCTTTTTCTGTAGGTAAATACCTGCTCTTTTTCTGTGGGGAGCTCCCAGTAGTTTGGCCAGTACAGTACTGTTAATAATTTGGAATTCAGCTATTTTACCTTTATGAGGTGAAAGTATCTCGTGTACATATTTCCCAGGTTTTAAGTCTTCACTTACCAAATCTTGATTTCCTCCCTGGGCTTTAATAATTTCCTCCATTTTTTTTCTCGCCTTACGTGTGGATAATAAATTTTTAGCCCAGTTATATCCATTTTCAAATTCAGCTTTTACTTTTTCCCTGAGCTCCTGATTACTGTCTTCCAGACATATATCGAGTAAATTACCAGCCAATATCAAAGCTCTTTCCTCCAAGTCAAGTGGTCTGTCTTTATGCTGTTCGAGGACTCTAAGTGCCTCTCGGGCTTCAAGTAAAGGTCCGATACCTCTGCCGGCCGGCTGGTCAGTCTCGCTCACAATCACTTTAATCTTAATGTTAAATTTGCCTGCAAGGGTCTCAAACTTTTTTTTCAGAAGGTTTGCGTCGGACAATGAGTGAACCTTAACCAGTTTGCCGTAAGGAAGGTCTATCACTACATGATTAGAACCAAACGCGACTTTTTTCGCCATGATCGATACCAGGATTTTATCGAAACTTTCAAACATTAATGGTTCTTCTACTTTGATAATAATGTCATCAGCTGGAGCAATATTAACACTGCCGCCCCAGACTATACACCCATTGGTTTTCTCCACAATTTTATAGATTTGTTCTTTATTAAAGATTACCGGTGCAATAACTTCCATGTCATCAGCCGTTCCTCCAGGAGTTGTTATAGCGCGGCTGGAGCTTTTAGGAATAGTAAATCCTGCAGCGGCCAGAATAGGTACTACAATCATAGTTGTTCTGGTACCTGAAATACCACCAATGGAATGTTTATCAGCAACAATACCTTTGAAGTGCAACTGTTCACCAGTATCGACCATAGCTTTAGTCAGATAAAAAATTTCCTCATCGGTAAATCCATTGGAATATCCCGATGCGGTAAAGTAAGTAGTCAGAACAGTACTAAAGCGTTTATGTGAAATTTCATCCATAACCGCATAAATCTCTTTATAGGTGAGTTTTTTGCCGACTAACTTTTTTCTGATAGCCTCTAGAGCCAATTCTTTTTCATCCATATACAAATAAAAAGGAAAGAGTAAGAGTTAAGCGGGAAGAAAAAGTTTTATTTTTCTTTACAGTTAACACTTCTTTCTGGATCACGGTTATGCACCCCCGTTTTTAATCTGTTCGATGGCAATTTTTACACCAGACCGAATAATGTCAATTAAAAAATATAAAGTATTATTGATTATTCTATAAATAGTTGGCCAGATCTGTTTCATAACAGCTTGAAAGCGGGTTGTCGTATTGGGATTCATAATTTATTTTGCAAAAGCTTACTACTTATGTGTCTATTGTAGAGAACTACCCGTGAGTTTTGCAAGACGGGAATGTATCACCAGACGTTTCCAGGTTGTACCTGGAGGCGTACAGGTAATAATCGTCATATAGCTATCATTATACTGCTGCTCCAGAGGGGTATAGTCATCGGCATTCACAATGCTGATATTATCTATTACGTAAGTATAATCTGCTCCGTTAACCGTAGCAATAATTTTATCACCCACTTTTAAGTTTAAGGCAGTTGCAAAAATTGCTTTGTAATTATGAGGATCAAACCATTGTGGTAGAGTAGAGTGTCCAAAAATAACCGTATTACCTTTTTCAGGAGGAGAAGCAGTGCCGGCGAAATTTACCAGGTGGTGATCTAAATCATTATCAGCGTTGCTTACAGTAGCGTGATAAATCCCGAGGGTGGGAATTGAGAGATAGAAAATATGAATTGAGGATGATTTATTAGATGACTCAGGAGTATAACCGGGAAACCAGTTGTTTGCATTGGAATAATTTACTCCGATATCTTTGATAGAATCCTGTATCAGAGAACCTACTGAAGAGGAGGATAACACTGATTGGTCAGGAATAGGTGAAACAACGTCTTGTGCAGCTAACTGGGGAACCAGGTAGACCTGCCACGAAACTAAAGGGAAAAAGACATACAACAGACCAAAAATTCCAATCAGAAATATCGTTAAGCCGATATAACGAACAATTTCCCTGATCTTTTGAATATCTCTTTTATGGTAGTAATATTTATTAGCCATTACTGTTGATCTTGATTGTGATGTGGTTGGAAAAACGCGGTAAAATTTTCGGGATCAGAGGTATATTAGGACTTAGATTGATAGAACTTGATTCAATCTGAGGTATACCGTCTAACACCTGAGTAGCCTGAGCGGCAGTCTTACCCCTCACCTGAGAGATTAGACTTGATGTATCAATGTTTGGTAGAAGCCCGGCTTGCAAGTCGATTGTGGCTCCAATAGTTTTGCCGTCAGATGAAGGTTGCAAGTTACTGATATTAGCACTAATTCCTTTATCTGACAAAGAAGAGTTACCTGTAAATTTATCTTTTAACATGGTTTTTGCCAGATTCTGTAAATCCTGATTATTATATGCTGCTCCATGGAAAGTAACTGTACCAGTTAGCGTAACTGAATTGGCCTGGTCACCTATATTGTGATTAAAAGATTTGGATTTAAAATTATCACTGGTTATACCAGGCAGAAGTGTCTGTCCACTGGATATCTGACTTTGTAGCTGGCTTTTAGCCTTGTTCTGCAGACTTTGAGGTAAAGAGCTAAGCAGTTTATTGATATCAGCCTGGGATACTACAGTGACTGTCTGTTTGCTTCCTCCACTGAATGCACTATTATTCTTGGCAGCTACTGAATTACCGGCATTAATAGAAAATACGGTGCCGGAAGGAAGATTGTACTGCTGGCCGATATCTTTGGCAGTTACGTTAACATCGGCGGTACCTGGTTTTGTTCCCGTAAACTGATCTCCTGAGGCCGAAGCAACAGTCACATTATTATCGAATGTAAAGACAAGATTATTCGTGGAAGTTATCGTTGTTCCTGCTGCTAATGTCTCCGGACTATTTGAGTTGTTATATATGGTGACAGTACCTTTGGCTGGGGAACCTACTGCTTTACTGCCGGTAGCAGTCGTACTGGCAGTGCCGTTTAAGTCAACTGATACATCCGAAGCCGCAAGTGTATTATTGGAAAAGTCATTGCCAGAGCCGAGAGCAAAAGTAATATTCCCCTGTTCTTCAACTATTTTTGGTTTTAAGGTAAGATTCACAGTTGCTTTAACATTAAAAATATACCATACAATTCCAGCTACTATTAATAGTAAGACAATGGGTACAATAATCATCCAGCGGGGGATTTTAGAATCAGATTGAGAGTCAGAGCTACTCATAAATAATTTCTGTAAAAGTTTATTTATGCTGCCGGATAAGAAAGACATATTGGTCAATGAAAATTTTTGCTTTGGTTTTATATGTTCTTCCTGTTGGTTAAAGTTATGGTTTGTGTAGTCACTACTATAATCTGTAATGGCTTCTGTCGAAATAATGTCATTCTCTTCATGCCTATGATGTTCTGTCATGATGGGTGGTTCTTTATGCGGCAAAGTTGAAATATCGACTCCTTTGACAAAACCAAACTCTTCGGCAGTAGTTACATTACTTTCATCGACTGAAGATAGGTCTTTTTCCTCGTCTGGACTGAGTCTGGCATTTAACCTTTTCTCGAACTCACGAGCCATTGTTTCTGTTGATTCTTCAGCTGGTGGTTCAGCTTCACCTTGCTCTTCTGGATTATTTGGTGTAGCGTCCATTATTGGGGTGACGGGTTGTAAATTCTCCATGAATGGAGGATTAGATTCAACTGATTTCTCAGGTAATCCAGCCATATTAATATCACTGGACACCTGCAGCCCCATCTGTTCAGCTGCTCCTAGAATAACCGAGCGTGCATCAAAACCATGAGGTAGAGGTGTAATCTGGGGCATGTGTAAAAAAGGCAGACTCTTGCTCCATTGATGTGCTATAAATTCCTGGGTTAAATTAGCAGTGTTATTACCGTCAAATAAAATGATTCTGGTAGGTAATACTGTAGTGGTAATGAAATGTTTAAGCAAAGCATCTAGTGTCAGAATAGCAGACTCAATGATTATGGTATGTTTGGTTTCCAGGATCTTACCTGCTTTAATATGTGAAACGGTCATTTGACTCTTTCCGATCTCCACCAGGATGGCAGTAAGAGGAGCTCCTTCCTCCTGTTGCAAACGATGCGCAATAGCTTCTGATATTACTAAAAACCCAGTTGGTTGTAAGCCCAGTTCATCGCAAATCTGTTTGAGCTTATGCAGATAATCAGCTTTTATTTTGTTATCTTCGACCCAACTTTCTTTGACCCCAAACATTGTTTTGCGGGTCATAACATTTTTGGGTAAAGAACTCTCTGCCTGACTAATAATGCGGTCTAAAATATCAATTTGATTTTTCAAGTCTAATTGCTCAATAGATTTGTCAAGGATTTCTTCACCCTTGCCTACTAAGTGCAATTTCCCTGCTTCTTCTTTGAGGACATATGCTCCTATCTGTTCATCTCGTAACGTAAGGGCTAAAAAATAACTTATTTCCGTTTTTTTATTTGCCTTTGAAAAAAATGGCAGGTTCATAAAATTAGATTATAGGAATAGGTCATAGATAAAGACTTGGCTGTATCTTGCTTCTTATTTTCCTACTATCGCATAGAGACGTTTAAGGTTTGCACCAAGGTTCTCCTGCTTTATTATCTTAAACGATTTTAAGACTCCTGTAAAATCAACATGTGGCCCTCCGCAAAATTCAATTGAGTAAGCGTCTTTATAGTTTTTAGATATGTCACCAATGAAATAGATTTTGGATTTTTCACTATATGTTTCCATAAACAGACCAATTGCTCCCATTTTGTAGGCTTCTTGGGTAGGAATGAGTTCAAAGTGTACCGGTAAATTCTCGGTTATTTTACCATTCACTATCTCTTCGACATGTTTAATTTCATCTTCTGTGAGTTTTCTATCAAAGTTAAAATCAAAACGGATTCTCTCACTGGTGATATTAGAACCTGATTGATGAACCTGATTACCAAGTACATCGCGCAAGGCTTGGTGCATTAAGTGAGTGGCCGTGTGACCCATGATAGTTTTTTCGCTATGATCAGCCAGTCCTCCACGGAATTTTTTCTCAGCTCCGGAACGGGAGAGTTTTTGGTGCTCTTCCATTTTATGTGCAAAAATTTTGTTGTCAAAAGAATAACCCAGGCTTTTAATCTGGGTGGGTGAGAGACCATGCGTGGTATATAATACAAACGCATCATCAGCAGAAATTTCTCTGGTATCTCCATCGTGTAAAGGTTGTTGGTATTTCTTCTCAATGAACCTCGTTGCTTCGTGTCTAGTTCGTTCATACTTTTGCATTTCTTCTAAAATAGTATTTTTAATTTCTTCATACTGTACTTTAACAATAGGGTCAGTTTCTGCATATTGATCAACAATCGTTTCCAGAACAGGTAATATATCTTTTCCACCCAATAAATTAAAATTATCAAAAGCTCTTCTTAGTAAACGTCGCAGGATATAACCTTGATCTTTATTGGCAGGCTTAATACCATTTACGATAATTAAGCAGCTCGCACCCAGGTGATCAGCAATAATTCGGAAAGATGATTTATATGTTTGATAGTCTTTGTCCGTTTGCCGCTCAATGATGTCAATAGTAGGTTTAAACAGGGAAGTTTGAAACATATCTATTTGCCCCTCGACTGCTCCTAGAAGTCTTTCTAGTCCTCCGCCAAAGTCGACATTCTGTTTGGGAAGCTTCTCGAATTTCCCATCGGCTGTTTTTTTATATTGCATGAAAACACTATTGGCAATTTCTAAATAGCGACCGCAGTCACAATTCACATGGCAGGGTTGCTTACCCCACTGACTTTTTTTATGAACTGTTTCATCGCCGAAATCATAAAAAACCTCAGTGTCCGGTCCACCAATTTCACCTGCTGGCATTTTGTCGGGTGTTCCTGCACGCGACCACCAGTTTTTCTCTACTCCATACCAGTGTAAGCGATTTTTATAGTTTTCTACTCCAGCTTTTTGCAATACTTCTTCCCAGATTTGATACGCCTCGTTATCCTGTGGGATGTCCTCAAAGCCTTTAAAAACAGTAAAATGCAGTTTAGTCGGATCAATGCCAAGACCACTTTGTTGATTAGTCAGGAATTCATACAGCCAGGGGATTTCTTCTTTTTTAAAGTAATCACCCAGACTCCAGTTACCCAGCATTCTGAAAAAAGTAGTATGACGATTGTCGCCAATTTCCTCAATATCTACTGCCCGGAAGCTGTTTTGTGCATCAACTAGTCTAGTTCCTTCCGGATGTATTTCACCCATTAAATATGGTATGAGGGGCTGCATACCCGAACTAGTGAAAAGAGTGGTGGGATCATTTTGCGGAATTAAAGGTGCTCCGGCAATTCTTTTATGCCCTCTATCCTCAAAAAATTTAATATATTTGTTGAGTAATTCTGCAGCTGTCATAATATACTTATGTATTATAACATGCAGGTAAGGAGTATATAGAATATTGATGGTAAGTGAATACCTCAATAACCGGTAACTAGCATAAATTTATTAAAAAATAGTTTGTAATTTAATAGTTGTGGGATATTTTTTATTTATTTGCTTAAAAATAATATTTATAAAGTAATATAGGGGAAAACCTAGAATGGCCTCTTGACATGCTTGAATTGCTATGATATAACTAAGACACTTTATTACACTCAATACAGATACAGAGGTATCTCTGTATCTTTTTTTGCGTATAGGAAGTTACTGCCAATAATATATCTCGCCAATGCCTAAAAATTCAAATGTTCTTGATCATAAAAAGATGAATCGTCAAGTTTGGGGTAAGACCTATAATGTTTTGCCACAAATGGATTTGCTTGCTATACAAAGAAAATCTTATAAATGGTTTCAGGATGTTGCAATTGGCGATATTCTCAAAGAAATTTCCCCTGTTGAAGATTTTACTGGTAAAAACTGGACTCTGACGTTTCATAATTATAGAATCGGAGAACCTAGCAACGACCCCGCGGTTGCCTTATCCAAAGGACTTACGTTTGATGCTCCATTATATGTAAGAGTTGCATTAAAGAATTTGAAGACTGACAAAGTTCAGGAAGCAGAAGTATTTTTAGGAGATATTCCCCAGATGACTGAACGTGGGACATTTATTGTAAATGGTATTGAGCGAGCAGTTGTTAATCAACTGGTCCGTTCCCCTGGTGTTTTCTTCACCGCTTCTTCTGATCCAGCTACTGGTAAGACATTGTATACTGCTGAAATTAGGCCGGTTCATGGTTCTTGGTTGGAGTTTTCCACTACCCGTTACAATACTATTACAGTTAAGATTGATCGCCGACGCAAATTCCTTGCCACAACTTTTTTAAGAGCTATTGGAATTTCTGGTAATGAGACCATTAAAGAACGTTTTGCTCCGTTGGAAGAGGGTGCTAAAGAATCCTTTATTGAAAATACTTTAGTCAAAGACGAAACAGGTTCGGAGACGGAAGCATTGCTCGAAATATTTCGCAAAATGCATCCTGGCGAACCATTAGTCATCGATAAGGTACGCGAGAGCTTTTATAATTTGTTCTTTAATAATCGCCGTTATGATTTGGGGCAGGTCGGCCGCTATAAAGTCAACAAAAAGTTGGCTAATACTCCTGGTTTTACATCTACTGAAGAACAGGTGTTAACTGTAGATGATATAGTCTCTACTATCTCCTACTTAATCCAGCTTACACAGGGTAAAGGATTTACAGATGATATTGATAGTCTAGCTAACCGTCGTGTGCGTAGTGTGGGAGAGTTAGTAGCTGCTAATGCTTTCCGTGTTGGAGTTCTGCGTGTAGAAAGAAGTATCAAAGAACGTATGAGTTTATTGCAGACTGATGGTCAGCAGGTCACCGTTTCCAATCTCATTAATGCCCGTCCCATTATGGCAGCCATTAATGAATTCTTCCGTACCTCCCAGCTCTCCACTATCTTAGATCAAACAAACCCGCTTTCTGAAATTGACAATCTTAATCGTTTGACAGTTATGGGTACTGGTGGTATTTCACGAGAAAGAGCTGCGTTTTCTATTCGTGATATTAACAGTTCTCAATATGGCAGAATTTGTCCTATCCGAAGTCCCGAAGGTCCAAATATCGGTCTTGTTACATATATTTCACTTTATGCCAGAGTCAATGATTTTGGTTTCCTGGAAACACCTTATCGAAAAGTTACACAGGTCAAAAAAGGTAACAAAACAGTTTCTCAGGTTACTGATGAAATCGAATATCTGGCTGCTGATGATGAGGTAGAACATTATATTACTCATGCAGGTGTTAATGTATCTGGAGATGGTATTATTACTGATGAAAGAGTTCCAGCCCGCTATGGTGGGGAGTTTATTCAAGCTGACGGTAATGTTGTTAATTACATTGACGTTACACCTCGTCAGGTAGTTGGTGCAAGTGCTTCTCTTATTCCATATTTAGCTCATGATGATGGTATTCGTGCTTTGATGGGTACGCACATGCAATGTCAGGCTGTACCACTTGTTAAGCCTGAGAGTCCAATCGTTGGTACGGGAATGGAAGCAACAATCTCCAGAGTCATGGGACGTGTTGTGCTGGCTCCTTTTGACGGGACAGTAACTTTTGTCGATTCAGAAAAGGTCATTATTGAAGATGCTAAGAAAGAAAAGAAGAAATTTGATATTGAATCTTTCCGTCGTACTGCCAATGCAACCGCATATACGCAAAGGGCTGTAGTGTCTGTTGGTCAAAAAATAAAAAAGGGTGATGTATTAATTGATGGGCCCGCTTCTGAAGATGGAGAATTAGCCTTGGGACAAAATCTTTTAATTGCTTATACTTCTCTTGATGGTCTTGGTTATGAGGATGCTTTGGTTATATCTGATCGTTTAGTACGTGAAGACGTACTCTCATCAATTCATATTGAGAAATATGAAGCGTCAGTTGTGGAAACCAAACTTGGACCGGAAGAAACTACGCAGGATATTCCTAATGTGGCTGAAGACGAATTGGCTAAATTGGATGAAGATGGCATTATCGTCGTTGGTAGTGATGTCGGACCTGGTGATATCTTAGTAGGTAAAATTGCTCCTAAAGGTGAGACAGAATTGACTGCTGAAGAAAGACTGCTGCGGGCAATCTTTGGTGAGCAGGCTCGTGAAGTACGTGATACAAGTTTGCGTGTACCTCATGGTGAACGAGGAACAGTTATCAGTGTACAAATTCTAGACCGTAAGAGCGGGGATGAGCTTGAACCTGGTACTTTGCGTAAAATTATCGTTGAAGTGGCTCAGTACCGTCATGTAGTGGTGGGTGACAAATTGGCTGGACGTCATGGAAATAAAGGTATTATTTCCCGAATTCTTCCGGAAGCAGATATGCCTCACCTTGAAGACGGCACACCTGTTGATATTATTATCTCACCAATGAGTATTCTGGCTCGTATGAACCTCGGTCAGGTATTAGAGGCTCATCTTGGTCTGGCTGCACGTAAATTGGGCATGAAAGTCGCATTACCTGTCTTTGAGAAGATTTCGGAAGACAAGCTCGTTGACTTATTGCATCAGGCTGGGTTACCAGTCAGTGGTAAATTGAAATTATTTGACGGTCGAACTGGTCAGGAATTTGAAAATCCGGTCGTAGTTGGTATCGAATATGTCATGAAATTAATTCACATGGTCGAAGATAAGACTCATGCCCGTTCAACCGGCCCATATTCCTTAGTCACTCAGCAACCTTTGGGAGGAAAAGCTCAGATGGGTGGGCAGAGACTCGGAGAAATGGAAGTTTGGGCACTGGAAGCACATCGTGCCCGGCATATTTTACAGGAGATGTTGACTATTAAAGCTGATGATGTGGTTGGCCGTGCCAAAGCTTTCGAAGCTATTGTTAAAGGCGTTGATATACCTACACCAAAAGTACCAGAATCTTTTAAAGTTTTGATTAAAGAGTTACAGTCACTTGGTTTGAATGTTGTGCCAGTCGGAGCTACCTTGTATAATGAGACTTCTGAAGTTAAGGAAGAGATTGAGTCAGAAAAACTTAAGGCTGAAGTAAGTGAATTGGAACACTCATTAAATGCTGAAGAGGTAGTTGATGAGAAGAATGCAGCAGCCGAAGGTATGGAAATTTCCAGTGAAGAAGGCCCGGATGAGGCAGCCTTGAGTGCGAAAGGAGTAGACGATAATGAATAACGATAGTAAAAAAGTCATGAAAGACGCTACAATTCTAGATTTTAAGTCGCTTAAGATCATGATAGCCAGTAAGCAGGATATCATCAATTGGTCTTATGGTGAGGTTACCAAGCCGGAAACTATCAATTACCGTACTCTCAGGCCTGAAAAAGATGGCTTGTTTGATGAGAGGATTTTTGGGCCAACAAAGGATTGGGAGTGTTATTGTGGAAAATACAAGAGAATTCGATATCGTGGTATCGTTTGTGATAAATGCGGAGTTGAAGTTACCTTGTCTCGTGTTCGTCGCGAAAGGATTGGCCATATTACATTATCTAGTCCTTGTGCTCATGTCTGGTTCTTCAAAGGTTCATCCTCTCCTTTATCTACTTTACTGGATATCCCGCAGAAAAACCTCGAGTCTGTTATCTACTATGCTTCCTACTTAGTTACAGGTATTGATGAAGAAAAGAAAAAACAAGCCATAGAGATTTTAACAGAAAAAATTGAAGAGCGTCGAGCAGAACTGAAGGGCCGGGCTGATGAAGAGCAGGCCAAACTCAAAGATGATTTGAAAGAACAAAAAGGTGATACCAAGGAATTACATGTTCGACGTGAGCAAAAGCAATTGATTAATCAGGAAATTGAACTCTCCCAGCGCCAAAGACTGGCTAAATTGAATGAATCTTATGAATCTGAATCTAAAAAGTTGGATGAGATTGCCGATACATTACTTAAATTGCTTAAAGGTCTCAAAGTTTCCAGTGTCTTATCCGAAGATGAATACTTCAAGTTGCTTGAATATGATATTCCAGTTTTCTTCACTATCAAAACAGGTTCTGAAGCGTTGGCCGAGTTAATTGAGAAATTAGACTTGTCTGAAATTATTGTTTCCATGCGCAAGGAAGCTGAAAAATCAAGCGGTCAGAAATATTTGAAAGTTATTAAGCGGCTACGTCTTGTGGAATCGATGCGCAAAGCCGGCGTACAACCTGCTAGTATGATCATGTCTATCTTACCGATTATCCCTCCGGATCTTCGTCCGATGGTGCAATTAGCAGGAGGACGTTTTGCCACTTCAGACTTAAATGATTTGTATCGTCGTGTCATCAACCGTAACAATCGTTTGAAGCACCTTATTTCTCTCGGTGCACCGGAAATTATCTTGCGTAATGAAAAGCGCATGTTACAGGAATCAGTAGATGCATTAATTGACGTTACACAACGTTCATCCCAGACTGTGGTTGCTCCCTTGCGCTCTCTCTCTGATATGTTAAGAGGTAAGCAGGGTCGTTTCCGTCAAAATTTGCTAGGAAAGCGCGTCGATTATTCTGGGCGTTCAGTTATTGTTGTTTCTCCTGAATTGAAGCTCACTCAGTGCGGTTTGCCAAAAGAAATGGCTCTGGAAATGTTCAAACCTTTCGTTTTGCGTGAAGTTATCATGCGGGGTTTGGCTACCAACATTAAGTCAGCCAAAAGATATATAGAAAAGCGTCCACCGGAAGTATTTGACATTCTGGAAGAGATTACTAAGAATCATCCGATTTTACTTAACCGTGCTCCTACTTTGCACAAGCTTGGTATGCAGGCTTTCTTCCCGGTTTTGATTGAAGGTTCTGCAATTGGTCTGCATCCTTGTGTGTGTTCAGGTTATAACGCAGATTTTGACGGGGACCAGATGGCTGTACATATTCCATTATCAAGTAAAGCTCAGGAAGAAGCTATTAAACTAATGCTGCCAAGTCACAATCTTTTAAAACCAGCTGATGGGAGTCCAATCACACTGCCGAATAAAGAGATGGCTTTTGGGGTCTACTTCTTAACTGAAATGAATGAGTCTTTGAGAAAATCAGAAGAAGAAATGCAGGAATATTCTAGTACTCATAATGCAATTATGGCTTATGATTTAGGCAGTATCCGTATAAAAGAACCTATTAAGGTTAGATTAGATTCAAATGGCAAATCTGAATTGGTAGAAACAACTGTTGGACGTATCCTTTTCAATGAAGTTTTGCTGAACGACATGCCATTTATCAATCAGGCAGTCAATGCTTCAAGTATCAAGAAACTAGTCACATCAGCTATGAAACAGCATTCAGCAGATGAAGTAGCTAACTTAATTGATAATGTTAAACATTTTGGATTCTATGGGGCTACGGTTTCGGGTGTTTCATTATCAATCTTTGATAGTGAAATAATTGACGGCAAGAATAAAATGATAGAAGATGCTGAAAAGAAGATCGGTACAATTGACACACAATATCAGCAAGGTTTGATAACTTTGGAAGAAAAGAAGCGCTTATCAAACAATGTATGGCTGGAAATCACTGATAACTTAGCTGATTTGACCTGGAAGAATTTACAGCCGAATAACGTTATACGTACCATGATTGCTTCCGGAGGTACACGTGCAGGTATTGAGCAGTTAAAGCAGCTCTCTGCTATGCGCGGATTGATTGTTGACCCAATGGGTAAGATCGTAGAACTACCTATTAAATCTAACTTCCGTGAAGGATTGTCAGTATTTGAATATGTAGCTTCTACTCGAGGTTCTCGTAAGGGTTTGACTGACGGTGCTTTGAAAACCGCCAACGCTGGATACTTAACCCGTCGATTAGTGGACGTCTCTCATGATGTTATTGTTATGAGCGATGACTGCGGAACTACCGAGGGTGTAACTATTGTTGCTGATGAGAAAGAAAGAACGGTAGAATTTTCTGACCGTATAGTAGGAAGATTTTTAGCTACAGATGCAGTTACTAAGACACGCAAAATTGTTATGAAGGCAGGCGAGGAGATCGATGAAGAAGCAGCCAGAAATTTGGTCGATAATAACGTGACTGAAGTTACTATTCGCTCCGCTATGACATGCAAATTACATTATGGAATCTGTGCTAAATGTTATGGTTGGGATTTCTCAACCAAGAAAAAAGTTGATCTGGGTGTCCCAGTTGGCGTAATTGCGGCTCAAAGTATCGGAGAACCTGGAACACAGCTTACCATGCGTGTTAAGCATTTCGGAGGAGTCGTGATGTCAGACGTGACACAGGGTTTACCTCGAGTTGAAGAGTTGTTTGAAATGCGTACACCTAAGAGTTTGGCGCCTGTCAGTGAGATAAGCGGACGTGTAGCAATTGAGAAGAATGATGAAGGATATTTAATTCAGGTTCGCAATACGAAGATTAAGCCTATTGAGGTACAGGAATATTTTGTTCCACAAGCATCTACTTTGGCCGTAGAAGATGGAGATGAGATTATAGTCGGTACACCTTTGGCTGAAGGATATCTTGATCCTAAAGAAGTTCTAAAAGTCGGAGGTTTGAATGCATCTCAGCACTATATCATTACTGAAGCTCAGAAGGTATATGAATCTCAGGGCATTATGATCAATGATAAGCATTTCGAGGTTATTTTACGCAAGATGTCTGATAAGATTATGATTGACAGTGTGGGTGATTCAGCTTTGATTCCGGGTGATTTTGTCAGCAAGGCTAAATTTGAAGAAATTAATTCTGAAATTCTATCTGAGGGTGGTAATCCAGTCACTGGTAAACAAATGATCCTGGGTATCACCAAGGCAGCATTGTTCTCTGATTCATGGCTCTCAGCTGCCTCCTTCCAGGAGACAACTAAAGTCTTGACAGAAGCTGCTCTCGAAGGACGTGAGGATCGTTTGATTGGTTTGAAAGAGAATGTTATCATTGGACGATTGATTCCAGTCGATGGTTCAGTTTATACTGATGGCGTATTCTCAGAAGAGGCTGCTCCAGCGCCTGCACAACTGCCGGTAGAGGAACCAATGTTAGTTGCCTAATTGTCCATCGTAAGAGTTTTCCTTGAGCGTGAAGTATGATATAATACTCTAAAGTTATGCCAACATTATCGCAATTGGCCAGACATGGTCGAAAACATAAGACAAAAAAAGTTAAAGCTACCGGTTTACACCGCATGTTTAATGCTAAAGACCGTGAGTACAAAGATTTAAGTTCTCCTCAAAAGCGTGGAGTGGTTACTTTGGTTAAGACTATGACTCCTAAAAAGCCTAATTCAGCTCTGCGTAAAGTAGCTCGTGTTAAATTGTCCAACAAAGTTGAAGTTACAGCATATATTCAGGGTATTGGTCACAGTTTGTCCGAACATGGTATTGTTTTAGTTCGTGGTGGACGTGTTAAGGATTTGCCAGGAGTAAAGTATCATATTGTACGCGGTAAGTTTGATTTACAGGGTGTTGAGGGTCGTCATACTTCCAGAAGTAAGTATGGTGCCAAGATGCCAAGTGCAAAGAGTGCATAATAAAAATATGAGACACGCTAAAATTGATAAAAGAAAAATTAAACCTGATTTGCTTTATAACAATCTTATGGTAGCTAAATTCACCAATTGTTTGATGGTGAACGGTAAAAAAACAGTCGCACAAAAACAGATGTATACTGCTTTTGATTTAATAAAAGAAAAGGGTATGGAGCCTCTTGAGATATTTGAAAAAGCTCTTACTACTATTTCTCCTAAAGTAGAGGTTAAAGCACGTAGAGTCGGTGGAGCTAATTATCAGGTACCTGTCGAAGTTAGAGCTGACCGCAAAGTTTCATTGTCCATTCGCTGGATTTTAGAGGCTGCTCGCAAAAGACCAAATACAGAATATCATAGTTTTGCTCAAAAACTGGCTCAGGAGTTAATTGATGCATCAAACAATGCAGGTGAGGCAATTAAGAAAAGAGATACAATGCATCGTCAGGCTGAAGCAAATCGCGCATTTGCCCACTTCAGATGGTAAAGTGAGTTTCCCCCTTATTCTTGAATGAATCTCAAATTGTATTCCCGATTGGGAGTTTTTTTATACGCAGATATATAAATATGATTGGGGTTTTTAATGAAATAAATTTTCTTTTAAATCAATTTCCCTGTCTTGATAAACTACTTTGGGTGCAACTAAATACTATTTAGTGAATATAGATGGATGATTGTCTCACTTTAAGGTGAGGTATATCCCCCTCCTTCGGTCTGGGTTAAATCTATTGAAATACTTTCAATTTTATCTCCAACAGCAATTTTATTTACCACATCCATACCGCTGGTGACGATGCCAAAATTGGTATATTGTCCATTTAGCCAATCCGCCTGTTGTTTAGTAATAAAGAACTGAGCAGCGTTATTAATCGTAGGGTCAGAACCTCTGGCCACACCCAGAGAACCGGGTACAAAATTTATTCCAGGAGTTTGTTCTGCCGGCATTTGTCCGCCGCCCGTTCCGTCTCCATTCGGATCTCCCCCCTGAATTACCCAGTTCTCAACTCGATGAAATGTTAAGTTGTTATAAAAGCCTGCCTGAGCTTTGGCGATAAAATTACCCACTGTTTTTGGGGCTTTATCAGCAAATAAGCTTAAGACGATATCACCTTTGGCAGTATGAATAGTAGCAGACACCGTGGCCGGTAATGGGCCTTCAAATGTACTTGCAGCAGACGTTGGTACAGCAGTTGGAGGTGGTGGTTGTTGTACTTGTTGTTGAGTTTGTGCACCCTGGACGCTTTGCTGGTTTTGCGATTGAGCTGGAGAAATCAGTTGAAAAGGAGAGGACATATCTATTGTAGGAGTGGGAGGTAATAAAGATCCCCATTTATTTTGATTACTGTTAAAATTGAGAAAGAGAAAAATACTGGTAAAGACGACAACTATAATGGAACCGATCACAACCTGGCCGTTCTTCATAATGGATATTGTAGCAAGAGAAAAAGGATAATTAAAGAGACTTATGAAGGAATTTTTGCCTTTAAATGGCCAATAAACTATAATGTGAGGCATGATTGAACCGGACTTTGTACGTAATTTTGCAATTATTGCTCATGTAGACCATGGGAAATCTACCCTGTCTGATCGCTTTTTGGAAATTACGAAAACCATTGCCAAAGATAAGCTGGGAGAACAGTTTCTGGATATGAATGCGATAAGCAAAAAACGGGGAATAACGATTAAATTAGCTCCTGTACGTATGGTCTATCATGCATCTGATGGTAAAGAATATATTTTAAATCTGATTGACACCCCCGGACATGTAGATTTCTCATATGAAGTTTCCCGTACCTTGGCTGCCTGTGAAGGGGCTGTGTTATTAGTCGATGCAACTCAAGGTATTCAGGCGCAAACGGTTGCGCATTTTTTCGAAGCCCGCAAACAGAATCTGGTCATGATACCGGTTATTAATAAAATAGATTTGCCCAATGCACAAACAGAATTAGTTGTTAAAGAACTGATTTCAGTATTTGGCTTTAAAGAAGAAGAAATCATTTTTATATCCGCTAAAACAGGAGAAAATGTACAGGTTTTGTTAGAAAGGATTGTCACAAAGTTGCCCCCTCCGGTTAATGAAATAGAGAAACCGTTAAGGGCATTGGTATTCGATGCCGTATATGATGAATATCGTGGTGTAGTGACATATATTCGCATGTTTGGCGGGTCAATCAAAGTAGGAGACCAGATTAAATTATTTCAGGGAGGAACAACGACAACGGTGACAGAAGTAGGGACATTTAGTCCTTTTCTACAGCCAGCTAAAGGACTGGTGGCGGGTGAGATTGGCTATGTAATTACTGGTATTAAAGACATTCGTCAGGGAAGGGTAGGAGACACGATTATAAACTCAAATTTCAAATTACAATTGTCTTTTGGGCAGAAAAATGAATATGCACAAGACGAAAAAGGAAATAATGTATTTCCTTTACAAGGTTATGTTACTCCCAAACCCATGGTGTTTTTTGGTATGTATCCCAAAGACGCATCTGATTTTGTGCATTTACGCGAATCATTGGGAAAACTAATGCTTAATGATACTTCACTAACATATACTGAGGAATACTCAGCTTATCTGGGCAGCGGTTTTCGTGTGGGTTTTCTTGGTTTACTGCATGCTGAAATAGTCAAAGAAAGGCTGGCTCAGGAATTTGGACTGGAGTTACTATTAACCATGCCCAATGTTTTATATGAAAAATTTTCAGATGGAACAATGAAAGAGCCGTATATGCTTCTCACTGTATATATTCCTAATGAATATGTGGGTAATGTGATGACGGTATGTCAAAAGCGCAAAGGCAGTTTAGTAGATATGCAGTATCATGATACCTATGCGACTTTGAGTTATGAACTTCCCTACAGTATGTTTATCCGCGGTTTATCGGCTGAGTTAAAAACTGTCAGTTCAGGATATGCCAGTATTGATTACGAACTAACAGAATATAAACAGGCGGATTTGGTGAATGTTGATGTGAAAATTAACGATAACACTATCGATGTTCTTTCAGAACTTGCTTATCGTGATGAGGGATTGTATGTGGCCAGGCAAAAAGCAGAAAAATTAAAAGAGTCATTGCCTCGTCAGCAGTTTCGCCAGATTATTCAGGCGGTAGTAAATGGTAATATAGTAGCCCGGGAGGAGATCCCTCCTTATCGTAAAGATGTATTGGCAAAAATGTCAGGTGGAGACAGAACAAGAAAAGATAAATTATTGGAAGCTCAGAAAAAAGGTAAAAAACGTATGGTTTCCTCAGCTAAAATTCACTTGCCTCAGGAGGCACTGTTTTCGATGATGGAAAATAAATGAGAGAAATCTGGGCTTAATTAAGAATTAGTGTGGTAATAATACGCTGTTTCTCTTGATTTGACAAGCTAAAGTGCTTTAAAGTTATAACATATGGGTAATAAGCGACCCACGTGTATATCCTGTAAGAAGCCACTCACTGTCTGGGGAAAAACTCCATATGGAAAGAAAAGATACGGATGCAATACCTGTCGAATAACAAGAGTCTATCGACGACAACGTATAAAAACAGACTTCTTTTCTTTGTTTCGCCAATATGTTTTGTGGGGACATACCTATGAACAATTAGCAGATCAATCAGGATATACTCCTCAATATCTACAATCTAAGTTTCAACTATTCTTCTCTCAGAAACCACCCGAGCTTCCATTACTTGACCTATCAAATCAAACTGAGATCTTTCTGCTCCTTGATGGCTTGTGGCTAAAACGAGGGTTTATCTTAATGGCCTATCGGCAATCTAAAAACTTAACAATTCTGCATATCTCAGTTGTGGGGAGAGAAGCTGCTAGTAAAATTGCTAAAGATTTAAAACATCTTCTCTTTCTAGGCTACAGATTTACTGGCGTTGTTTCAGATGGGGGCACAGGCATTGTGAAGGCTGTAGGAGAGGTGTTTCCCCATAAACCACACTAAATATGTCTTGCGCATCTGCATCGTGACGTTATCAATGCTATTGGCAAATATCCCAAAAGTGAGCATGTCAAACAATTGAAGCTACTGGCAGATCATGTATGGTTGATTGAATCAAAAGAGGCACTGAGATGGTGGGTAGAGCAAGTTACTGCATGGATAAAAGCACACAACACCTATCTTAAAGAAAAGAAATATGATTTGGATTACAACTGGTGGTTTATCCATAAAGGAGTAAGACGAGCTTTGAGTATTCTAAGAGATTTGCCCTTTACCAGTTTCAAATTCTTAGATTTTCCCACTATGCCCAAAACCACCAATGAGATTGAAGCTCAATTTGGACACTTAGGGAAAAGATGGCTGTCTCACAGAGGATTAAAAACTGAACGATGGCAAACATTTATGCAGTGGTTCGTTTACTTCTACAACAAAGATAAGTTATCCTAGAGAAATACTAAAGAGGATTAAATTTACCACACTAATTCTTAATTAAGCCGAAATCTGCGAAGGTATGAAATAGGAGAATACATTTGGCAATCCATCTCTTTTTACTACAGTACGAAGAAAATTACCCCGCCAATAACAGATAACACAGTTAATACAGCACCTGCACCGAATGTAACATTAGTAGAACCTGTAGCGGCAATAGTCGCTGTGGGCAGTGGAGGAACAGGTGTATCAGTCGGATTAGCGATTACTGCTACAGCTGCAGTAGTAGGAGTAGCAATTGCAATAGGACTTGCACTAGGTGAAGCCTCCAGCGTTGGTGCGGGTGTATCAGTTGGAACACCGGGAACAGGAGTGAGAGTAGCAGAAGGAACTAGAGTTGGTGTTGTAGATGGTTGTGCGGGTCCATTTACGGCGATGTAGGCAATAGGTCGTGATAACAAAACATTCTCAGGGTATTGATCATTGGGGCCGGCAGATAAGACCTGCGATTGAGTAGTCACACTTACCTGAGTAGGATTGTTGGGATCAGTTGCAGCTAGAGCTGTGAAGGTCAGTGTACCCACACTGGTAGGAGACTGGATAGCCTTGGTATAGTCTGCACCAATAGAGACTGAAAAGGAAATAGAACCGGGAGAATAACTAGGGCCCTGAACGGTTACAGGAAAAGCTGAATCATTGACAGTGAAGGCTGTGCTTGAGGCACTAAGTTTAGTGGGATCATATTGAATATATACCTTTACTGACGTTACCAGATTGGTTCCAGGGTCGATGTTTAAAGTTAATGGCACCGTATCTCCTACATTTGCGGTAATAGGTGCTGGATTGCTTGAAGGAGGTGTAAAAGTTAAGTTAGTCGCAGGGGTAGCATGAGATTGTGTGTTGGTGGTTGTTTTGACCAGATAGATAGCAACTGGAATAGCAACTAATAAAATAACTATGAATCCAATAAGTACCAGGCGTTTCCAGTTAGATGAGTGCATATAAATAAAGGTGCTCTTTTAGCACTTATAATCATCGTATAGAAGAAATAATAGGGTGTCAAGTATACATGTGTTAGCTATAGGATATTGACAAAGGCATAATTTTTTTGTATAAACTAGCAGTAAGAATAATCAACTGCGAATTATATAATATTTAGATTAATATGACTGCAAAAAATAAAATACAACCATTATTTGATAACGTTTTGATAAAGCCAGTTAAAGCGGAAGAAAAAACTGCAGGCGGGATCATATTACCTGATACTGTCAAGGAAAAACCGCAGATTGGTGAAGTACTGGCAACAGGTAAAGGTCATATCGATCCTAAAGGAAATGTGCGCCCGATGTCAGTTAGAGCTGGAGATAAAGTTATGTATAAAAAATGGGGCGGTAATGAAGTAAAAGTAAATGGCGAGGATTGTGTAATCGTTGAAGAAAAAGATATATTAGCGGTTATGGAGTAATATTATGGCAAAACAGATTATTTACGGCGAAGAAGCCAGAAAAAAATTAAAATCCGGTGTTGATCAGCTAGCCAATGCTGTATCTACTACACTTGGTCCTAAAGGTCGCAATGTCGCTTTGGACAAAAAATGGGGAGCACCTAATGTAATTCACGATGGAGTTACCGTTGCTAAAGAAATTGAATTAAAAGATCCGTTTGAGAATATGGGCGCTCAATTGGTTAAAGAAGCCTCATCCAAAACTAATGATGTAGCTGGTGATGGTACTACAACTGCTACTGTTTTAGCTCAGGCTATAGTGAATAAAGGGTTTCAGGCTGTTACCTCAGGTGCCAATCCTATGATTCTGAAAACAGGTATGGAGAAAGCTGTCACAGCAGTGGTTGGCGAAGTTGGTAAAATGGCTAAGGAAGTAAAAGATGTAGATGTTAATAAAGTGGCTACGATTTCCGCACAGGATGAAAAAATTGGCGGTCTGATCGCAGAAGCTTTACAAAAAGTAGGAAAAGATGGTGTTGTGACAGTCGAAGAAGGAAAAGGTATGGAAATGTCTATCGATTACAAAGAAGGAATGGAGTTTGATAAAGGTTATGCTTCAGCATATTTTGTTACCAATACTGACAGAATGGAAGCCGAAATTGAAAATCCATATATTCTAATTACTGACAAAAAAATTTCTTCAATTCAGGAATTGTTACCATTTCTGGAAAGTTTGGTTAAAGTCTCCAAGAACTTAGTTATTATTGCAGATGATATTGACGGAGAGGCACTTGCTACCCTGGCACTTAACAAAATGCGTGGAACATTCAATACATTAGCCGTCAAAGCTCCCGGTTTTGGTGACCGACGCAAAGAAATGCTGGAAGATATCGCGATTTTGACCGGAGGTACCGTAGTTTCTGAAGATACCGGAAGAAAATTTGAATCAGTCACTATCGATGATTGTGGAAGAGCAGATAAAGTATGGGCTAATAAAGAGAATACCCGCATCATCGGTGGTAAAGGTGATGCTACAAAATTAAAATCCCGTGTTGCGCAGATTCGCCGTTCAATTGAAGAAACTACCTCTGATTTTGATCGTGAGAAGTTACAGGAAAGATTAGCTAAATTAGCAGGTGGTGTTGCAGTAATTAATGTAGGTGCTGCTACCGAGATTGAACTGAAAGAAAGGAAAGAAAGAGTTAATGATGCAGTAGCTGCTACTAAAGCCGCGTTGGAGGAAGGTATTGTCCCCGGCGGAGGAGTAACACTCTTAAAAGCTCGTAACGTTTTGAATACTTTGAAAGATAAATTAACTTTGGATGATGAAAAAGCTGGAGTTTCTATCCTTTTTGAAGCTTTGGCGGAGCCTATCAAAAAGATTGCTCAAAATGCCGGAGCGGACTCAGGATGGGTTTTGCGCAGCGTTGAAGAGCATAAAGGTAAAGAAGTTGATTATGGCTTCAATGTAATGTCAATGGAATTTGGTTCAATGATAGCAGCTGGTGTAGTTGATCCGGCAAAAGTTACCCGTTCCGCCGTACAAAACGCAGCTAGCGTGGGCATGATGATACTTACGACAGAAGCATTGGTGACAGATATTCCGGAAAAGAAACCTGAAATGCCATCAGCAGGCGGAGGTATGCCTGGTATGGGTGGAATGGATTATTAAACATCGTAGGCGATAAGAAACCCAATATGATCAAAATTCCGCCACCGGCGGAATTTTTCATATTTAGCCTGTAAGTTTGATACTAGAGGGCTACAGGATAAATATCTAATTTTAAACTTACAACACAGATAATCTTCACATAGCAGCCAATTCTAGGCAAAATGTTAATATTTGGATAGGTTATACACGGCGGTGAATATCTGTTTCGCTTGTTTTTGGGTGATGCCAAAATCAACCGGATCAGTCGTATATCTCCCATTTAAAGCTGCAAATTCATCACCATATAATTTATCGAGTCAGAATACGGGTATTTGAGTTAAGCGCGGATAAATAATATCTTTTATACTTGATCCGACGCTGTCTCCAAATATGACTGTCTGTTTCACTAGTACGACTGGCTTATGAAGAGCTATGGTTTATACGGTTTCTATACTCATGCACTCACCCAGATATCCTTCCTGAGAGCCTCGTATATTATATAAAATATGAAGAGTATTACATTTTATGTTTTTAAGAAAGCGAAGTTGGGTAAGCGGAAAAGGAGTAAGGGCTTCGCCGGGAGAGGTAATCACAAAATTATAATGATAATCCAGGATTATGTTTCCGGCCGGAAAAAACGAAATTTACCCCTGACTCAGACAGTCTGGCGCGAAAAGATAATAGATCTGGATTGTCGAAACTATATTTACTGCTGATTTGTGTTTCCAGCATTGGCAGATTATATATACCTGGATCCGCAAAGACAAACTGGAGGTTTAGAATTTAGTATTTTCAATAATTTCAGATTGTTTCTTCATAATATCTCTCCAGGTACCAAGTTTTTTGAACATTACAACGTAGGTAAAAGCTTCTTTAACGTTAAACAGCCATGTAAGAATCAGATATATTGACAAACCTGCTAAACTTGAAATGCCAGTCAGTAGTAAAAGATTGATTGTTTTAGTAGTATCAAAAACAAGTTGGTCAAGTAGCTTAATGGGGATATACAAAGCAAAAGCGGTAAAAAAAGTTGCAGAGAAGATTTTTAGCCACGAAAGAACGAGAAATTTGCGATCAAATCCATGTAGTCGATGCTCCAATATCAGAAACAGAATACACATTTCCAGAATACTGGCAACTGAATAAGAAAATGCGATACTCATAATACCCAGCTTTAATTCTACGATAAAATATGCAGATAAGCCCAGCATTGACAGTGTGCTTAAAGTGCTACTGACCAGAAGCGTTTTTGTATCATGCAGGGCATAAAAACCACGGGCCAACAAGGCTTTGAGACTTTCTGAGAAAATACAGATACTAAAAAAAGCCAGAGTTCTACCCGTAAGTACTGTCGCGGGCCAGTCAAAATTAGTTGAGGCACCATAGACCAGACGTACGATAGGGATACGTAAAACCAAAAGTAAAACTGAAACAGGCAGGACGAGATACAGCATCTGATTAAAACTGGTAATGAAGGTTGATTTAAATTCTTCAGGATTATCTTTTTCTTTGGCTAGAACCGGAAAAGCAGCCTGGGCGATAGACTGACCAAATAGTGTAACAGGAGCAAAAGCCAAAGCCTGTGCCAGATCTAATAGTACATAATTTCTACCGGCAGAGGGCATGAAGGAGATTAAAGAGATGGTAAACACAGATGAGAGGTTGAACACAATATTGGCAATTGAGCGAGGCCACATCAGATGTAACACTTTTTGCAGGCCTGGATTGTGAAAATCAAAATTTATTTTAAAATGAAAACCGACTTTGCGGATGACAGGTATTTGCAGTGAGACAAACAGAGCCGCGCCTAATATGTTGCCGATTGTCGGACCGTACATACCGTATTGTCTAAAGGCAAGTATACCGATAATTATACCCAGGTTATATAAAGCTGCGGCAAAACCGGGAACGAAAAAGTGATTGTGAGTCTGCAAAAGTGCAGTAAAAAAAACACCTACGAGAAACATTAACTGTCCGATGAGTAGTAAGCGCATCAAATTAACCATCAGGCTCATTTGCTCGGCAGAGAATCCGGAACCCAAATTCAGTATTTGTAGTACAAAAGGCGCAAAAATAGCCAGGACAATACCTAAGACTATAAATAAGGAGGTTCCTACAGTCAGTAAGGATGAGGCCATTTCATTGGCTTCTTTTTCCTCATGTTTACTCATGTAGCTAGAAAAGACGGGGATAAAGGCACTGGATAGTGCGACTGCTATAACAACCTGGAAGAGAAAATCAGGTAAAACAGAGGCTGCAGTATAGACTCCCACAGCATTGGTGGGACCAAATATTGACACCAGGAGTCTTTTTTTTACGATACCCAAAAGTTGTGATAAAACAACCGTGGACATAATAACAAAAGCGGCTGATAAAATATTAGTTTGTCGCTTCAAAATTAAGTCTAATCCTTTACGAAATAGGTCTGTCATATTTAATCTTTTATATACCAGGTCCTTCTGCTCTTTTCTTCTGGATATAGTGTTCTGGATAACATGTTTATGTGAAATCTAGCTACAAAAGCTTGTCATTTCAAGTATATCATGCTAAAATGCAGCTATGCCACTACTGAAACACGCTAAAAAGAAAATGCGACAGGACAAAAAACGTACGCTTAGAAATAAGCGGGTACGGGTTGTGTATCGTGAACTCTTAAAGAAAGCTAGACAGAAACCGACTAAAGAAAATCTAAGTAAAGCTTTTAGTTCAGTGGATAAAGCTGCTAAAAATCATCTTATTCATAACAATAAAGCCGCCAGACTAAAGTCCAGTTTATCTAAATTAGTTGCCGGTGAAAAACCAGTAGAAATCAAAAAATCAGAAGCATCTAAAAAGAGTCCAGCCAAAAAAACTGCTAAATAATTCATGGCTAAATTGCCGTTTACTTACGGAAAGTTCAGATCCATTTATTCTCAAGTTCCCCGCTTATGTGTAGATTTGGTAATTACCTCATCTGATGGACTGTTGCTGGCCAAAAGAGGGCTGGAATCCTGGAAAGGTCAATGGTATTTACCCGGGGGGACTGTCTATTACAAAGAGACATTAAATCAGGCAGCTAAGAGAGTTGCTAAAGATGAGTTGTGTATAGATATCGATATAGACAAAAATTTAGGATATATAGAATACATATCAGAAGAGAAAGCGAGAGGATTTGGCTGGTCTGTGGGTATTGTCTTTCAGTGTCATATTGTTTCAGGAATATTGTCGGATAGTGAACAGGTAAAAGAGCCGCAGTTTTTTAAGCAATTGCCAGAGCAGATGATTGAGGAACAGAAAGAGTTTTTACAAAAGATAAGTAATGTAATTTAAATTTAAAGTGTATAGAACTAATGGTTAACAGTAAATAAACGTTATGGGATTAGAGATAGATAGTATCCAACCAGGTGCACGAGGAATTGAAAATATGAACATCCTGTATGAATCCTTACAGGGTTTGCCGGGATTCACAGTTGAAAATATAGGATTGGGTAGTATTGATACAAATATTACGTTGCAACTGCATGACGCTATGGGTATCTTTCCTGCGGAATATCGCTCCGGGCTGGTGGATGGTAAAGTGCCTAATTTACATGCAGGCTTAATTGAAAGCTTAGATAAGAATGCGTCGACAGGTCTAATAATTTTATCTGGAGCAGGTGGAAGTGGCCCGGGTATTACCCATATGGTTGCGGAGTGGATTAAAGCAGCGGGACAACGAAATTTAATATCCAAGATTGGCATGGGGCTGGGTATAGGTCCCCGGCCAGTGTAGATACTAAGCAGGATAAATATTCCCCAGATCCGGTAAAACGGGCAGCTTACGAAGCAGCCATGGTATTTAAAGAAATCCAAAGACGTGAAAAAGAAGGCAGGCCTTTAAGATCATTAGTACTAGCAGGACATTCCATGGGAGGTATGGAATTGGGATATATGCTGCCGCTGCTGGAGGAGCTGTTCAAACAGAATAAAATGGAGGTAAAAATTGATGCAGCTCTTTTTTTGCAGTCAGTTGGCCAATACGAGCAAAGTCTGACAGGTATGATTCCACGCTCTGGTGAAGTGGGTACATTAAAGGGAGAAATGTACCAGGTTTTTCCTTCAGAATGGGATATTGCACAGGCAGAAGAACAGTTACAGGGAATGAGTGAAAAAGAAGATGTAGGGGCACTTTTGCAAAAACGTAGACAAATTGAGATGATGCGAAGCAAACATCAAAATCCTCAATTCCTAACAGCTGAGCTAAGATAGCAGTTGGATAGGATTGATAATTATATTCAGGCAAACTGGACTGATGGAAAGAAACGCGCAGAATTGTTAAAACAAAGAGAAATATTTTTTCTGAAAAAAAATTCTTCAGGGAATAGCATAATGCAGGAAATAAATTTAGCAGTTGAGACAAGAAGGCGACCTCAGGATGCATTATCCCAGAGAGACTGGGTAGAAGTTGGTCTCAAATCCATGGGTTTTGAATCTGTGCCACTGGTCGGGAAAATGCTGCCGCAGAAAGGTATAAATACATCATTACCACAATGGGTGAGAGATTTGAACCATGTACCAGCAGCATTTATCTGGGGAGAAAAAGACGCATATGTCCCAGCAAAAGAAGCACTAGATAGAACTACGAAGGGTGTAATCGATAGAATGAATAAATATCGTCGTATTCACCCCGCAGCCGATATTGAAAAAGTTTGGCAGCAATCACAATATTTACCCAATTCCCCTTACGTAATCGAAGCTGAAATTGCGGGTATGCCTCATATTGGAGTGGCGATGGATACTAAAAGTTATGCTAAAGATGTCATGGACATTTTAAGTAGAATATATGAAGAAAAAACACAGGGACAAGAATCAAGTTCCTTACCCCAGGCTAAATTGCGTTTATTATATTAAATCAGGAAAGTCTGGGCTTGTTTGCTTGTAAAACTTAAACGAGATATAATCGCAACAGTATGTTATTGATTTGGATAATATAAAATAATATAACTATGCTAGATATTAAATTTATTCGTGATCATACAAGGGAAGTTAGACAAAATATCCTTAACCGTAAAGCATCTGCCGATATCGACGGAATACTGGAATTGGATGAAAAAAGAAAAAATTTACAGCTAGAAGTAGATGGTTTGCGACAGCAGTTAAACATCGGTTCCAAACAAAAACCCACTCCTGAAGAAATCCAACGGTTAAGAGGATTAAGTACCCAAATCTCCGGTCAGGAGAATATGCTAAAAAATATTCAGCAAAATTTAACTGAAAAATTATCCTGGGTTCCTAATATGCTTGCTTCTGATGTTCCTGTAGGCAAAGGTGAGGATGATAATGTAGAAATCAAGGCATGGACAAAAGATGGGTATTTAAGTGAGGATAAATTAGGTAAAAAAGATACCAGCAAAGCGTTTATGCCCAGGCTGGACTTTGCTGCAAAAGACCATATAGATCTGGGAAGAGAATTAGACATCATTGATGTTGAACAAAGCGCCAAAGTCTCAGGTACCCGTTTTGCCTACGTGAAAAATGAGGGCTTCTTACTCGAATACGCTTTATTTGAACTGTTGAAGGATAAATTAATTGATGAGGGATTTAGCCCGATGGTTGTACCCTTATTAGTCAAAAGTAAAGCCCTTTTTGGTTCGTCTCATTTTCCTGAAGAAGTAGATCAGGTCTATAAAGTTGATTCTCATAATGTTGAAGAGGGAGAAGAGTTGTATCTGGTTGGTTCTTCAGAACCGTCCTTGTTTTCATATTTTATGGATAAAACTATTCCTGAAAGGGAATTACCTAAAAAAGTTTTTGCTTTTACACCCTGTTTTCGCTCAGAAGTTGGATCCTGGGGTAAAGATGTCAGAGGTATAAAAAGAGTTCATCAGTTTGATAAACTAGAGATGGATACAATTACTTCGACAGATAAGTCTTCTGAAATGCAGCAATATTTGTTATCACTGAATGAATGGCTCCTGCAGCAATTGCAAATACCTTATCACGTGATATTAATGTGCAGTGGAGACTCGGGATATGCGGCTGCGCATAAAAAATATGACGTTGAGGCATGGCTGCCTTCTCAGCAGACATTTATGGAAGTGATGAGTGATACTAATGCTACGGATTTTCAGGCAAGAAGATTAAACATTAAATATCAGAATAAAGAAGGCGAGAAAAAATATGCTCATACGGTAAATGATACCGGTGTGGCCATGGGTAGAATGATTATTGCAATTTTAGATAATTATCAGCAGTCAGATGGTAGTGTAGTAGTACCGCAGGCGTTACAGAAATATGTAAAAAAGCCCATTTTAAAATCACAAAAATAAAGATGACGCAGGTTGGATTACGTGGCTTATTATGGTAAAATAAGGGCAATAATTATCCTCTTTTAATACTTTATGTTATCAATTTTGAACAAATTTTTTGATTCAAATGAACGGGAGATCAACCGCATGCAGCCGGTTTTACTGGAAGTTAATGCTTTTGGTGAGAAATTTAAGAAGCTTAAAGACAAGGATTTTGTCAAAAAGACTGTGGAATTTAAAGAGCGTTTAAACAAAGGCGAAAGTCTGGATGCAATATTACCTGAAGCATTTGCACTAGTACGGGAAGCGGCGCAAAAGACAATAGGGTTGTCTCCCTATGATGTACAGTTGATGGCAGGTTATGTGCTGGCTCACGGTAAAATTGCCGAACAGAAGACAGGAGAAGGAAAAACCTTGTCGGCTATTCCGGCTTTGTATTTACATGCACTGACGGGTAAGGGTGTCCATTTAGTCACCGTCAATGATTACTTAGCCCGCCGTGATGCCGGATGGATGGGACCCGTGTTTAATTTACTTGGTATTTCTGTCGCTTCTATAATCAGCGAACAGTCATTCATTTATGATCCCGAGTTTGAGGCTCAAAATGTACAGGATGCCCGTTTAGTCCATCTGCGACCGATTACCAGGCAGGAAGCTTATAAAACCGATGTCGTTTATGGTATTAACTCAGAATTTGGTTTTGACTATCTGCGTGATAATATGGCCCAGGATATTTCACAGCTTACACAACGTAATCATTATTTTGCGATAGTGGATGAGGTTGACTCTGTTTTAATTGATGAAGCGAGGACTCCGCATATTATTTCTCAGCCTGATGAGGTACCCTCACAGAAATATTATGATTATGCCCAACTTGTGGCCAAGCTGGTACCTGAGATTGATTACAAAGTAGATGAAAAACAACGAACTGCGCATTTAACTGATCATGGTTTACAAAAGATTGAGAAACTGTTTGGTATTGCCAATATTTACGAAAATGATTTTGATACTGTTTATCACTTAGAAGCAGCTTTAAAAGCCCGTACTCTTTTTCATAAAGAGAAAGAATATATTGTACGTGATAACGAGGTAATTCTGGTTGACGAATTTACCGGTCGTTTGATGGTTGGTCGTCGTTTGTCCGATGGTATTCATCAGGCTATCGAAGCCAAAGAAAGAGTGCCAATTCAACGAGAATCAAAAACTCTCGCAACAGTTTCTCTGCAAAATTATTTCCGCATGTATGAGACACTTGCTGGTATGACTGGTACTGCTGTAACAGAAGCAGAGGAATTCCATAAAATATATAAACTGGATGTAGTAGTAATCCCCACCCATAATCCTATTCAGCGAAATGATAAGTCAGATATGATTTACAAAAGTGGACGGGCTAAATTTAGTGCGGTTGCAGCGGAGATTGAAAGACTTTATAAAACAGGACAACCTGTGTTGGTGGGTACTACATCGATTGAAAAAAATGAAATTATTTCCCAGCTATTGCGCCGCCGCAAAATTCCTCATCAGATGCTGAATGCCAAAAATCATTTGAAAGAAGCAGAAATTATTTCCCAGGCAGGTAAGAAAGGCGCAGTTACGGTTGCTACTAACATGGCCGGCCGTGGAGTCGATATTATTCTAGGAGGGGCGATGCCTGATACAGGAGATAAAAAAGCTTTTTCCAGCTGGAAAAAAGAACATGATGAAGTCATTAAACTTGGTGGTCTTTTTGTTATTGGTACCGAAAGACATGAGTCACGTCGTATTGATAATCAGCTGCGCGGACGTTCAGGACGTCAGGGTGATCCGGGAACATCTCAGTTTTATGTAGGTTTGGATGATGAGATTATGCGCTTATTTGGCGGAGATACAATTGCTGGGATTATGACCAGGTTTAATATGCCCGAAGACGTACCATTGACTCACCCTCTGGTGACAAAAGCAATAGAGAATGCACAAATCAAGGTTGAGCGTTTCTATTTTGATAATCGTAAATACGTCGTGGAATATGACGATGTTCTTAACAAGCAACGTGAGATTGTTTATGGACGTAGAAGAAAAGTGTTAGAAGCTGCTAAGAATCCCCAGGCTTTACGTGAGGATATTTTAAATAAAATAGCCAATGCCTTGCGTATTATTGTCTCTTTAGCTGATGCAGAAGCAAATGCCACGGGGCAATCAGTCAATGAAAAAATTATTAGTAATCTGATTACTATCATAAATTTTGATGAACTCTCACGACAACAAATTCTAAAACAGCTGGAGCAGCAAATGAATATTGAAGATAAAAGTGCCTTTTTAAATAATTTAGCTAAAGACGTATATAACAAAAGAGTGGAATCCTTTGGTCCTGAATTGGCGACTAAGATCGAGCAACTTGTGGTGATGGGTGTGATTGACAGTTTCTGGATGAATCATCTGGATGTAATGGATAATCTGCGTCAGGGGATTCAGCTGCGTGGTTATGCACAGCGTGATCCGTTGGTAGAGTATAAAAATGAAGGATATAGATTATTTGAAAAACTGATCGCTTCAATTGATGATGAAATTGTGCATAGAATTTACTGGACACAGGTTCAGCCTTCTCAGGATAACTCACATCAGCATCTGCAGGTAGCTAAATCACAGTCTGTTATGGAAGCTTCCGGGACAACTGTTTTGCCCCCCTCAGAGCAAGCAAATGCACAAATGCTCGAGAATAAAAAAAAGGATAAAGATGATACATCACATAAAAAGTTAAGCCGCAATGATCCATGCTGGTGCGGTAGTGGGAAAAAATGGAAAAAGTGTCATTATCCGAATTTAGGTTGACAAGCTACAAAACCTTATGATTTATTGTGATGTTTTTAGTCTATTCATAGTATTTTTTAGTTATATAGTTTAATATAAGTGAATTAATCAAAATAAATATTGTTTTTAAACAATGGGCTTACTTAGTGGTCAGAATCCTCTTTATGATAATGTTGCTTTAGTCGCTTCTGCAGATCAGAGTCTGTTGATATTAGGAAAAAAACAGAAATGACCTGTTCTATTTTCCCCTTATTGTTGCATTTTTTATGTTTATATTTCCAGCAGTAGTATATATTGTTGGAGGACGAAAATTTCAACTTAGTGAAATCCTTATTTACCATTTGAAGATTTTTGGTTAATAAGTATATAAATAGTATATGATGATTTACAAAATAAGGGTTTGGGGTTTGCTTGTGTTTTATTTATTTTTAATACTGATCTTAGTCTGGTTTCATCTAAGAGGGATTATCTATTATGACGAAGGATATATTTTGCATGCAGCCATGCAAACGGCCAATGGATTGGTACCTTATCGTGATTTTGATATGGTTTATACACCTTTGTCCTTTGTCACTGTGGCATTGTTTTTTAAAATATTTGGACAAAGCGTTTTAGTAGGCAGAGTTGTCGCTCTGTTTATAAGTCTATTCTCTTTATTTGCAATTTTTCAAATTACAAAATTACTTAATGCCAGTTTTTCAGCTCTAGTATTTGCTTCTCTTTTATTTGTTTTATGGGGGCCTGTCCATATAAATTTCCCCTGGCCGACCATGTTTGCATTATGTTTGACCCTTTATGACTTGCTCTTTATTCTAAACGGTTTGCTAAAAAATAGAAAATATTTTTTTATTGCCGGTATTTTTTCTATGTTAATATTTTTAGCCAAGCAGAATTTTGGAGTAGTTATTCCCTTGCTTAGTGTTGTGAGTATTATTTATTTTAGTAAAAAATATAGTTTTATTAATTTAAAATTGTATGCAATAGGTTTTTTGTTAGCTTTGCTGTTGTTTATTTTGTATTTATCACTGACTAATTCATTTTTCTCATTTATACAAAGTTTTAATGTTAACACCATTCAGAAAATTATATTTGAAAAAACACTGGATACTCCATTTTTGTATCAGGGGACACTGTTTAGTAAAATCGGTAAGTTATTCTTTTATACAAGTCCATTATTAATATCATTAATTACAATTTTTGTAGTGCATAAAATTAAAAAAGTCTATCTGATTATTCCTTTATATGTAATCGCGTTTTATTTAATTGGAATAAGACCGACAACAGATCTTGATCATTTTGTTGCTTTATTGGCATTTGCTGGCTTAAACAGTATTATCTTAATTGAATATATTAAAAAATCTTTTCATAAGATTATTTTGTATATAGCTCTTTTTATATTTATTATAACCGGACTTTATACTGCGGTTTTTGGCGGATATTATAAATGGGAAACGCCTATTAGATATGATAATACTTATGATAGTTATAACCGCGTAAAGGTTTTTTTAACACCAAGTAGTTTAAATTTGTCTAACGCGTTATCCAGTTACATAGATGTAAAAACTAATCCTGGAGATAAAATATATCTGAATTATTACTCACCCATGGTGTATTTTTTATCAGATAGGGATAATGCTACCAAGTATGATTATTTAAATATTCCGCTTAGTTATCAAAAAGAAGTCATTAAGGATCTGCAGAATAAAAAGGTTAAACTGGTCATTCTGAATGAAGTCAATCTACATGAAAAAACAGCTATTAATAAATACATCCAGTCCCATTATCATTTTGATAAAAAATTTGGAGACTTTTTAGGATATTATATAAACTAACTCGCAGAATTACGTTTTAAATCGATATGAGAGACGCTGAGATAAATTACGAATAGAATAATCAGGATACCCAGTCCTATACTTACTTTACCCGTACCCCAGCCAATTCCACCCAAATCAGGAGTCCGCCCCGTCCAGTCGGCAAAAGAGGCGCCAAACGGGCGCGTCATGATATAGGCAAACCAGAAGGTGAATACTTCATTGGCATGGAAATACTTATATGCTAAAACTGGAAGAAGAAATAAAATACCAAAGGCAATACCTGATGTCAAATAACCTAATTGAAGTGTAGTGGCTGTCATATCACCAGCAGCGGTGCCCAGAGCAAATGTTGCCATGACTGTTAGCCAGTAGAATACTTCTCTCTTGCGTGTATTAATACTATGAATGGATAACGTCTTCTCACTATAATACCAGGCAAAAAGAATGACTATTAAAGCAATGAAAAAAAGTGTTGAGGATACAGCATAGGGAATTCCTAATCCCACATGTAGGACATCAGCGACCATCGTGCCAAAAACGGCGACCATTGTAATGGCAAGCCAGTAAACAAAAGGAATATATTTTTTAACCCAGAATTGTAAAATGATTGAGATTGTAAAAGCACCCGCTCCAATTAAAACGGCAATTATCGGGTCAAGCCGATGGACCATAAAGTCAGAAGTTGACTCTCCGGCGGCTGTAGTTAAAAGCTTTATGATCCAAAAAAATATGGTAATTTCAGGAACTTTTCGCAGGATCTTCGTGTTAAAAAATTTTAAGACAAAAGTTTGAAACATTTTTATATTCTACTCTAATTCTAAACAATAGGCCATTGCCACTCTCTGTTATAATTACATGAATGAAGTTATATCTGATACGCCATGGTGAAAGCAATTTAAACAGATTGGGTATTCATCAGGATGGGAGTGCGGAATTGTCCGCAAATGGTTTAAAGCAGGCAGAACAGGTAGCAAAAAGATTTAGTAATATTACTATTGACATCGTTCTCACCAGTACATATACCAGGGCGAGACAGACTGCAGAAGCTATTGCCAAAAAATTACATAAAAACCCAGATTTAGATGCTCAATTAGTTGAGTTTAGAAGACCTACCATTATCGTAGGGAGAAAAACGGATGATCCGGAGGTAGTGAATATTAAAAATAAAATTTTTGCAAATTGGGATAATCCCCGTTTCAGATATTCGGATGAAGAAACATTTTTTGAGTTTAAAGACAGGATTGAACTTGTACTGAAAAAAATTGAAAATATTAAAAAAGATCATGTTTTAGTGGTGACACATGGACACGTTATAACTATGCTGCTTTGTCTGATGGCCTTTGAAAATAGCTTTCCTTCCGTTATCTTTGACAGGTTTAGGAAGTTTTTAAAAACTTCCAATACAGGAGTTACTGTATGTAACTATGAAGACAATAAGTGGAAGTTGATTACATGCAATGATACAAGTCATCTGCCTAAATAATTTCTAAATATATGGACATTAGTTTGTCATATGCAATTACTTCTTTAAGTTCTGATATGGTCAATCAAAAAGTAGTGACAGCAAAAAAAAAATTCGATAATTTATTCGATATCCGAAAATCTTTGCCCGAAAATTTTGTCTTAAAAAATCTTGCCCATCTGACACTTAAAGAAAAATTTTATTTAGAAGATATTTCAGCTGAAGAGGCCGTAAAAACGAGATTAGCTGATATAAAGTTTGGGCCAATTGATATTATTGGAACTGATCTTGATGTATTTACATCTCCAAAATTGGGAAACATTCTGGTAGTTAAAGTGGAAAGAACACCTGAGATTCAAAGTTTACATCTACAGATTTTAGAAGCAATTGCTCCTTTTACTACAGATGTGATTACCCGACATGAAAGGGAGAACTATACTCCACATCTATCAGTTCTTTATAATCTTAATGATAGTTTGATATTAGAGGCTAAGGATTATCTAAAGAATAACTTTTTACCTTTGGAATATAGTTTGAGAAAATTTATGTTTATGAGAGATGTTCCAGGTTTTGTCGGTGAAAGAAAATTAATACAGGAATACTTACTACAGGACTAAGGTTGGATTTCATTTATTTCATATGAAGAATTGCCTTGCAAGTTAGATCCTGTGGTGAGGGGAGTAACATCTGTTAGTTTGTTTTTTACCACTTTAGATTTAAATAAATTATATCCGTCATTCGCATCCGCTGAGAGATAATATATGTATCCAAGAGTATATGAAAATTCAGGATAGGCATAATCTCCGCTGGCGAGTTTAACCGGGTTGGTTATACCATTATTGGAGAAATCGGCCAGATATAATGAGACATCAAGGCCATTACTGTTGCGCTGTAAATACATGATATGTTTGCCATCAGGTGAAAGAGATGACTGGAAAACATTCTGCGAACTAGAGGTAAGAGGAAATGAATTGTTTGTGTTAGTATCATATTCCATGATCGTTGAGTATGGTTCAAGAGTATTGGGGGTATATTGATAATAATCATATAAAAGTACTGTAGGATCTGCCATGTCCCAGACCGGATGAGCAATGCCACCTGAATAATGATCAGGTAAAGCAATAGTCGATGTTTTACCACTAGACAGGTTTAGAAGAAAAAGTGCGTTATCGGGTAAACCTGTAATTAAACGGTTCTGATCTGACACAAAGGCGATTTGTGTTTGGGTGGGATCTATGGCCGGGTCGGTTATCCACAGCATGTTATCTATTTTCTGCGCATTGCCGTCAAAAAGAGTTTTTATTTCTTTACCGGAAGAATCATATTCTATCAGTGAGGAATAATTTGTCTGCTTATATACTCCTGCAAAATTATTACCTATGGTTATTGGTTCGATTAAATTTGTATTTTTGGTTATCTGTGAAGCATTTTTAGCAGAAAGGGAGTAAATGTTACCCGAGCTTGTCAGAATAATATTATCAGTTGGCTCCAATTGTGAATTATAAAATTGAATAGGAGAAGACTGGGCTTTTTTTTGGGTATGCTGTGAGGCTGTGAAATATCCTAGCAGCAGAAACACTATTGCTACTAAAATGAAGGTCCGTTTTTTGATCATGGTTGGATTCCTTTCTCATTGGTTAAGCTGTGATAAGTAATATGTGCTGCTTTACTTCCAAAAATTTTTCCTACCAGCATAGAAGAGCTGGTGGCATCTCCGATGACAATACTTTGTCCGTCTGTGGAATTACCTACTTGGGAGTACTCTCCGGGAGTAAGGGTATATTGTTTTTGTGTAATGCTCCCTTTATTAGTAATATAAAAGGTTGCCAACTGCATGGCAATCAAAGGATTAATATCAGTTTTAATCTGTCCTTTCATGCTGTCAAAGATTGCTGGAACGTCCAATAAAGATGATTTTGATTGAAGTAAGGTCTGTTTCAATGTAAGCAGAAGCTGTCTTTGACGTTGTGTGCGGCCAAAATCACCTATCAGATCTTCATGACGTGATCTTACATACTCTAATGCCTGCTCACCATTCATATGCTGCATACCTGCTTGAATATCCAGTCTTTTTATGCCGTATGGGTTACTGCTGTTAATATCTGTAGGATATGCATTATCTAAAACTGGATGGACAGCATCAATATTAACTCCTCCAACTGCATCAATACTTTTTATAAAACCATATAATCCTACCCAGGCGTAGTGATCAATAGGAATACCAAATGTCTGTTCTACGACTGAGATTGCGGATGGTATACCGTTATATTCTGCTGCCTGGTCAATTTTACCATATGAGGTCAGACTGGGCATTCTTACCCACAGATCGCGTGGAATGGAAAACATATCAATCTCTTTTTTAGCATAGTCGAAATGCACTACCATCATCGTTTGTGTAAGAGGATTACCGCTAAATTTCTGATCATTGTCACTACCTAAAAGTAAAAGGTTGGTTTGATTAGGCAAAGAAGAAAGATTAACACTGGGGGTAACGGCAATCTTTGGGGATGTACTGCTGGTGACAAACTGCTGTACACGTGTTAGGATATAAAAACTGTAACCGAAAATAAAAAAAATAACAGCAGCGATTAAATATACCGCCAGTCTTATAATCAAGGGTACCTTTTTCTTTTCTTTATGGGGCATAATGTTGATGTTCGAGTTACTATTGTAGCAGGTTAATTTAAAATTGTGTTGAATTCATTGACAACAAAATATGTTTACATTATAGTTCGGATAACACATGGAGCAGATTTTTACAGAAAAGTTATTTAAAAACTGGGAGAAAAATAAGTTCTTATGTGTGGGACTTGATCCTCAAGTTGATAAATTACCAGCTGTCATTACTAGCAACTTTAAGTCTATTTCACAGCAAATTATTGAGTTTAATAAATCCATTATCGACGCAACCGCAGAGTATGTCTGTGCTTTTAAACCTAATATTGCTTTCTATGAAATGTACGGGTCAGAAGGATTTTCGGTGTTACAGCAAACTGTTGCGTATATCCACGAACATTATCCGTTAATTCCAGTAATTCTTGATGCTAAACGGGGAGATATCGGTAATACTAATAATGGATACTCAATTGCCGCATTCGAGATTTTAAAGGTCGATGCAATTACACTTCATTCTTATCTGGGTGAAGATGCGCTGCGTCCTTTTCTGGAAAGAAAGGATAAGGGGGTAATCTTATTGGTTAAAACTTCTAATCCCGGCTCAGCAGAATTTCAGGATTTGGTGGTTGAGGATAACGGGATGAGAATTCCGCTTTATCAGAAAGTAGCTATCAACATTTCCCAAAAATGGAATAGATATGGAAACTGCGGGATGGTAGTCGGTGCAAATTATCCTGAAGAGTTAAGAAAAGTCAGACAGATTGCCGGAGATATGCCGATACTGATTCCGGGAATCGGGGCACAGGGAGGAGATCTGGAATCCTCAGTTAAAGCAGGTAAAAACAGTAAAAATCAGGGTATGATTATAAATGCCGGTCGCAGTATAATTTTTGCCTCCAATGGTATAGACTATGCCCAGGCAGCGAAATCAGAAGCTCAGCGTTTATATCAGCAAATAATTTCTTTTCTATGATGGATACCAAACAATTAACTCAGTCGCAAAAAGAATTAATTAATTTGTTTGTTTCTACCAAAACCAATGCTAAAGTTAGGCGCAGAACGTCAAATGCTGATGGTACTTATTCATTTAATGTAATCTACCGGGATACCAGTCCGTTTGATTTTGCGCTTACTCCAGAAGAATTCGCTTTGAAGATCCATGAACAGAAACCGGATGCCCCATTATCTCCCATTTATATTAATCTTAGAAGTCTGCCAGAAAATTTAAATACGAAAATTGGTGAAGTATTGGCGCAAATACAGCTGCCGGAAAAAGCTGATTTTTGTACTTCGATTCCTAAAGCAGCAGATGCTTTTATCAAAAGCTATTCGAGTACAACCGGTGTTCCTATAGTTCAAATTTTTGACAAGGTAGATGGAGATCAGAAAAGAGCGGTTGTGGCCAAACAAAACGCACCCAAAGGCAATGGCAAAAAGATTGTTTTAATTGATGATCTGATAGTACATGGAAATTCCAAGGTCGAAGCATTAAAAATTGCTGATGATCTGGGATATAAAGTAATAGGGCTGGTTGTCTTAATTGATCGCCAACAGGGCGGAGTGGTCAAAATTGAGGAAATGGGTTATAAAACATTTTTTGCAATGAATTTTACATCAATTTTGGAATACTTAAAAGATAGTAAGCAAATTTCCCAGGGGCAATACAGAGAAGTAATCGATTATCTGAAAAAATAATTGTATGTTACAAATTCCATTTTATGATCCTAAAAAATCTTATGAAGATAATTATGATAATGGACCGTTTGGCGCTTTTGTGAATGGCGAAATATATCAGCAGAAAGGAGAGCCTGCTAAAGATTATCTGGGTCAAAAAGTTTATCTTCCTTTTGGTATTCCCGCCGGACCAGTTTTAAACAGTAATTTTGTTAAAGCAGCTTTCCAGAAGGGCTTTGATGTAGTGGTATATAAGACGGTCAGAACAGATTTTTTCCCCTGTCACCCTTTCCCCAATGTTTTGGCTATTCATCCCGCCGGTGATCTTTCCTTAGATGTTCTAAAAAATCCTTTGCAAGCGGATACCAATTATACCCGGTCTTTATCAATTACTAATTCATTTGGTGTACCCTCAAAAAATGTAGAAGTCTGGCAGGAAGATGCAAAAAAAGCAATTAGTTACGCGGGGAGAGGACAGGTTCTGGTTATGAGCTTTATGGGCACCGTTAAACCCGACCAGACGCAAGAAGAATTTATAGAGGACTATGTTCTGGCGGCAAAGCTGGCTGTGGAAACGGGAGTCACATTACTGGAAACCAATTTATCCTGTCCCAATATTGGAAACGAAGGCTTAGTCTGTTACAACCTAGAAATTACGGGGAAAATAGCCAGGGGTATTCGTAAGGTCATTGGAAATCTCCCTTTAACTTTAAAGGTAGGATATTACCAGGATGATAAGCAGTTGGAGAAAGTAGCAGAAATTGCCAATGAATATGCTAACGCGATTGCCGGTATTAACACGCTGCAGGCAGCCATTGTTAATGATAAAGGAGAGCAGGCATTACCAGGTAAAGGCAGAGCCCGCTCGGGTGTATGCGGGACAGGAATTAAATGGGCTGGTCTTGAAACAGTAAAACGACTGAAGAAAATTCGTGAGAAAAAAGGATTTTCATTTTCTATTGAAGGGATTGGAGGAGTTATGGAACCGCAGGATTATTTTGATTATATTAAAGCAGGTGCTGATAGTGTAATGTCAGCAACCGGAGCAATGTGGAATCCGTTACTGGCTCAGGAAATTAAGAAGAATATTGAGTAGAAAGTTGATTATAAATAATAGTATGAAACTTATTACTATACCGGGTGTTATTGATGCGCATGTGCATCTCAGAGAGCCGGGAGCCACTCAAAAAGAAGACATGACGAGTGGTACAAAAGCAGCCGTTTCAGGCGGGGTTACATTAGTTGTGGATATGCCCAATAACCCTCAACCTACTAACAGTCCTCAGGCTCTGGAAAATAAAGTTGTTTTAGCAGCGAACCGTATCTATTCTGATCTTGGATTCTATTTTGCAGCTACTCCAGAGGCAATACCTTATTTTACTACAGTTAAAGATCGTGTGTTTGGATATAAGTTATATATGAATCATACAACCGGGAATTTAATTGTAACAGATGAGCAGGCACAAGCTATTTTTGCCAAAATTCCGGAAGGAAAAACATTAATTGTCCACGCGGAAGGTGAAACAATGAGCAAAGCGATTGCACTGGCGAAAAAGTTCAATACTAAATTGCATATCGCGCATGTCAGCTTGGCCTCAGAAGTGCATGAAATAAAAAAAGCTAAAGAACAGGGGATGAATATTACAGCTGAAGTGACACCCCATCATTTATTTCTTAAATCAGACGATGTAAAGAGACTTGGTAGTTATGGTATTATGAAACCGCCATTGCAGACTGTTAATGATCAGGAAGTTCTGTGGGAAGGTCTAAGAAGAGGGATTATCGATATAGTGGCAACTGATCATGCCCCTCACACCATTGATGAAAAAGATAATGGAGAGAAACCGTCTTTTGGTGTACCTGGAGTAGAAACGATGTTACCATTGCTGTTTACAGCGGTAGCGGAGAAAAGAATCAGTCTGGAGACATTAGTTACAGTTACAAATACCAACCCGAGAAAAATATTTTCTATTCCTGAACAATTGGATACTTATGTTGAAATTGATGCTTCAGAGTCATATGTCCTAACTAACCAGAAAGTTGTCAGTAAATGTGGGTGGACACCATTTGCGGGTATGCGGATAAAAGGGAAAATAGTCTCAATTTATCTGCGCGGTCATAAAATAGTTGATAATGAAAAAATTATGATAGAACCAACTGGTAAATTAGTAACTCCGATGATATAAACTTATTCTTCTTATTGACAAATCCTTAATTTGAGGCGGATAATTCATCTAGAGTTGAGAATAGACATGAGTATATTGGCAGGTATGTATTTTGGTTCACCTAAAAGGTTGCTGAAACTGGTGATTTAAATTGGACAAAAATTTTCATGTAGTTCTCCACTGTTACTCTTAGGAGGGCTATATGGTATATCTAAGCCAGTTGTTAAACAGACCAGTTTATGTAGGACAAAGAGAATATGCAAAGGTCTTAGACTTCGGTGTGGCGGCCGATTTATCCACCGCCAATGTATCCACAGTTTTAATCCGTAAAGAAGGCAAGAAGTTCACTCTGCCTACTGATCAGGTCAAGTTTACCGAAAAAAGATTTTTTATTGAGACTGAAGATATTATACTCTCCCCATATAATGAAAAAGATTTTTATCTGGCGGAAGATTTACTTGATAAACAGGTGATTGACGTGACGGGAAGACGTCTGGTACGCGTAAATGATGTAATTTTGAAAAAAAATGGAGTCTATAAAATTATAGGAATCGATATTGGATTTTCTGGTTTGTTAAGGCGTCTGGGTATGGGGTCTTTTTTAAATTTACGCACCATTTCTATCCCCTGGACTTTAATTGAAGCTTTTGATTATCAGATGGGTCAGGTTCGTTTAAAATTAAGTCATAATAGTCTTAATGCCTTTCATCCGGCTGAGATTGCTGATATTTTAGAGGATGCAGGAACTAAGGAAAGACTGGGTGTAGTACAGTTACTTGATCCACATATGGCAGCGGCGGCATTAGGTGAAGCGGATCCTGAAACTCAACAGTCAATTTTGGAAACTCTACCCAAAGATTCCTTGAAAAAGATCGTACAAAAGATGTCAGTCGCAGACATTGTTGATATTCTTAAAGAGTTAAATCCTTTTACTAGTAAGGAAATATTCCAAAATCTGGAACAGGATAAAGTTCAAAATGTCAGGCGATTATCGGCATATGCGGACGATGTTGCCGGGGGTTTGATGGATGTTAATTTTTATCGGGAAAAGGAAGAGACAACAGTGGGTGAAACAATTGATTTTTTACGTTTAATGCGCCGTCGACCCGAAGTTGTAATAGTAGTTAATAATGAAGATGTTATACAAGGTGTAATTGCAGTAAGAAACCTATTTAATCTGGATGCAAACTCTTCTCTTAGAGAGGTGGCGACTCCGGCTCAATCTGTTACCTCAGACGCTCCCTTTAAAGAAATATTAAGATTATTCTCAGAATATAATTTACGTCTTCTGCCGGTTGTTGACGAGAATAATAAAGTGATTGGCGTTATTTCTGTGGATACCGTTTTGGAACAAATTCAGAGGGGGGAGGAATATGAGGAACCTATTTAAAAGTCGTCTGGGAAGAATCTTACCAATCTTAGCTATATTAGGACCTGGAATTATCTCTGGTTCAGTAGATAACGATGCAGGAGGAATTGCTACTTATTCTGTAGCAGGTGCTAGCTTTGGACTTTCCTTGTTGTGGGTACTGTTTATAACCACTTTCAGTTTGGCAATTACGCAGGAAATAGGTGCTCGTATGGGACTGGCAACCGGTAAAGGTCTGGCATCACTGATTCGTGAGAAATTTGGTATTCGCTGGACTACCTTTATTATGGTAGTGCTATTGATTGCCAATATCGGTACTATTGCCGCAGAGTTTGCCGGTATAGCATCAGCTCTTGAGATTTTTAATGTCAGTAAATATATCTCAATTCCACTGTCTGTTTTATTAGTCTATTTTTTAGTAACTAAAGGGAGTTTTAAGAAGCTGGAAAGACTCTTTTTATTATTATCAGTTTTTTATCTGGTTTATATTGTTTCGGCATTTATGTCACATCCCAACTGGGGAGCAGCAGTAGGCAGTCTGGTGAGACCTGATTTTAGTTTGAATAAAAATTATCTGATAACTCTTATTGCGGTAATAGGTACTACAATAACTCCCTGGGGACAATTTTTTATTCAGGATTATGTGGTAGATAAAAAATTAACCAAAGAAGATCTTAATCCGGAAAGAGCCGATGTATTTTTTGGATCGTTTATTACCAATTTTATCTCCTTTTTTATAATTGTTGCTTGTGCAGTAACTCTGTTTGTGCATAATATAACCATTGCAGATGCCAAAGATGCGGCAATTGCTCTTGAACCTTTAGCAGGAAAGTTTGCGGGTATACTCTTTGGGCTTGGATTATTAAATGCTTCATTATTTGGAGCAGCTTTGGTGCCTGTATCGACTTCATATGTGATTACTGAGGCTTTTGGATTTGAGTCAGGGCTTAATTTTTCCTTTAATGAGGCGCCAGAGTTTTACGGTTTGTTCGCCTTTAGTTTGCTTATTGGTGCTCTGCTAGTTATTGCTCCCTTTTTACCTCTTCTGCAAATACTTTTTTTCACTCAGGCGATTAACGCAGTGTTGTTGTTACCAATCTTAGTTTTTGTTTATATTCTTTCGAATGATAAGAAATTATTAAATGGCTATCGAAACAGCCGTTTAATAAATATCATAGTCATTATTACTTTTATTTTGATTGCCGTTAGTTCAATTGCTCTCTTAGTTTCTCAGTTTTTACCACAATAAATTGTATCCGATACAGTATAGGTTATTGATCTTATATTTAGTTACAGATTCCATGACTGTATGAATTAAAAAGAGTCGATTTTTAAAATTTTGTGAGTTATCTTGCAGATATTTTGATTCGCTTATGTAATTTATCAACTACAAAATCTTTATATTGACTATATTTATATGGCTTGAATACATTAGAAATGTAAATTCTCTGCATCTCTTTTTGTGTCAGTTTAAGGTTAATTCTTTAATTATTGATCCTGGTGTAACTATTTAATTACCTTCCTCTGAATATCAAATTAACTCTTGTTACTTCTTTGCTGTTGTCCTTCTCGCCTTTAGTTGGAATTTTAGATTTGGTTACTTCTCCTACGTTATACTTTTTTATTTTAATCATTCTAGTTTCAACGTAACTCTTATTAGTTGAAGTTATGAAACAGAGATTTTTGAAAAAGTATATTCTTTAAATTTGACACTTACTCCTGAGCATGCCAAACTGGAATGAGTGGTAAAGATCTTCAGGTATTGCTAAGAGCTCTTCAACTATGTCGCAAAAAAATTATATTTCTCATTACGAAAATCTTAAGAATAAGTGGACCCAAAGGGAAAAAAAGTTACACGAGAGGCTATGGCAGAAACATAAGGATGCACTGGAATGGCTAACCCGCCATACAGCTCACCTGACTGCCTCTGCGGCTAGTATTGTTATGCTGACTGTTACGCCTAATTTATTACCCTCATCTATTGCGACTCCTGCCTCTGCACAGGTGGCTCCTCCTAAGGATCCTAATTTAACTCCGTCAGTTACTCCTCCCAATATTCAGACTAACGAGCAGTTTGGGCAGCTTAATAAAAGAATGTTTTTAATAAATGATTTATATAATAAACTTCCCACGACAGTTGTCCCTTTAACACCGGATCAGGAAGAAAGAATTACAGGTATTCTTTCGGTGCGTTTTGGTTTAAAGATAAGTGCTGAGTTGAATGGCATCAGGTTAAATCAAAATTACGGATACATTGGTGAAGAGCAGCACTTAGTTCGTTATCCTGGTGATTCAATGAATACGATGTTTTCTTCCCAGGCTGATGTCCAAAAATACTGGGGTTCTGGTATGGCGCCCGGACGGGGAGCTTGGGGCTACTGGGCTGATTCAGCTGCTAATTTGACACCTCAGGACATCCAGGAGGAGAAGTGGTATATCGCAGTTCCCACATTTCTCAGTCTGGGATATAATCAAAATGTTGCTAAATATAACAGTTTCTTTAAGTATCGGAAAATGCTGGTGGTTAATCCGCAGAATGGTAAAGCAGTAGTAGCTGATATTGCCGACTCAGGTCCGTCACCCTGGACGGGCAAACAGCTTGGCGGGTCTCCGGAAGTTATGAATTATTTAGACAGACAGGATGGAGCACAAAAAGGTCCGGTTTTATATTTTTTTATTGACGATTCCAATATCAATGTGCCGTTGGGTCCCATAAATATACAATAATTTATGCATAAAAAATATTTTTATTCACATTTGATTACTCTTGAGCATGTCAAAATGGAACTTTCCGGTTTGGATCTTTCTGATAAACAGAAGTCTGAGTTACTGGATATCGCACAAAGGCAAATTCATCATGTGATGATGGATCAGGCACTGACGCATATTAAAGGAGAAGATAAAAAAAAGTTTCTAGAGCATATTGCTAATGAAGAACATGAACAGGCCTGGAATGTTCTCCGAACTCATGTTAAGGATGCGGAAAAACATCTGCTGTATGCTGCACACGAGATCTATGAACAGTTAAGAGAAGATATTCGCAGTGTTAAATGATTGGATATCTACTGATTGTTAGTAGAATTAAGTAAGCCTCTGATGGTGCTCATACGATCTTCATAGCTTTGAATCATCATTTGTAAATTTATACAGGTATGACAAGTCTTACTGGGTTTGCCTATCATAGCTCCATTATGTTCTGTCTTTAGATGATATGAAAACCTTTTCCATAGCGGGTTGAGTCTCTCCTGAAAAAAATCTAACTTACTTGTTAGTTCTTGAGGATTCAAATGACTGTAGCCTGCTCTATAACCTTCAATCATGCTTATGATTATAGCAGAGAAGATATTGTTAGGAGTTAATTTCCACCAGGTAGATAAAGGTACATGGATTGTATGCCCACTCTGCCTGGCCCGGTAAAGCGGTTAAAGATTAAATTTCCTGCACCTCCAAAGATTCCCGTGCGTAGTCCATAAATTTGCTGGGACATCTGTACGCTCTCATCCCTATAAATCCAGCCGCCTGGTTCAACATCAATTTGTTCTCCCTGCCCGAGTTGTTTTTCAAACACATTTCCATATCCATGCAGCCAGACAACTCCTTCAGTTTGTTTAGCCTGAAATTTATCAACAAAAAAACCGGTTGAGCCTAAAAGCATGTTCGAAAGACCTTTTTGGCGAGAAAAGCCGTATTCCAAATTCGCAGTGGCGGCAAGAAACTGATGTTCACGCACTTCGATAGTCTGTCCAGGCTGTAAATGTAAGGGAAAAACGTGACCGGCTCCATCTCTGGAAAAGGCAATTTCTCCTGCGCCCCTGGTCTCTGTCATAAAAATCTGCATACCAGCAATCAGTCTTTTAAATGCTCCGTTGACTGTTTTCATGCCTATTTGCAATTGAGGATCTTTCCATAGAACTATGTGATGTTCGAAGAAAACAGATACAGAGCCGTCCAGAGTTATATGCAGAGAAGGAACTAGTTCTCCTTCAATCCGATAGGCGATTCCGGGTGCCTGACCGTCTGTTATTCTCGTTGGAAGTATCTGCGGAGGGTTTTGCATATGTCTATTCTAACTTCAACCATATTACCCGTCAACTGTTTGTCCTGATTGCTTGCCTGAAAGTTTATTTTAAACTAAAATAGTAATTTAGTTGGCTACTAACATCTCCGGATAAGAGTTTATCCTTTTGTTCTAGTTAATTTAATATGCAAATTTTACGTCACTACTGGGGTAATACGTTTGCTTCACTTAGCATACGTAACTATCGGTTATATTTTATTGGCCAGGCGGTCTCGCTGTCGGGCACATGGCTCCAGCAGATTGCTCAGGGATTGCTGGTGTTAAAACTTACCGATTCAGGTACAGTGCTTGGTATTATAACTGCTCTGCAATTTTTGCCTATTTTGCTCTTTGGTCCTCTGGGTGGAGTGATCGCTGACAGATTTCCTAAAAGAAAAATCTTGTTTTTTACCCAGTCTGCTGCAGGAATTTTAGCTTTAATTCTTTCTTTATTAGTTGCACTAAATATTGTGCAGATATGGATGATTGGCGTATTATCTTTCAGTCTGGGTCTGGTCAATTTAATAGATAATCCAACGCGTCAGACGTTTGTGCCCGAGCTGGTAGGCAAAGAAAAAATGGTCAATGCCGTAACACTTAATTCATGGGAAGTAAATCTGGCCCGTATCATCGGCCCATCCATTGCGGGAATTTTAGTACTTACCGTAGGATTTGCTCTATGTTTTTTTATAAATGGCATCTCTTATATTGCAGTAATTATTGTTTTGAATCTGATGGACAGTCATTATTTTCATTTGGCTCAAAGCAAACGGGGGTCAGCAAAGCTAAAAGATGGTTTGAAGTATGTAGTCTCTACACCAAAGATCCGCAACACGCTTATTATTCTGGCTATTGTGGGAACTCTAACTTATGAGTTCCAGGTTATACTTCCTCTGGTGGCACAATTCACCTTTCATAACGCGGTCGCAGGATACGCGGAGTTAACTACTGCCATGGGTTTTGGCGCGGTGATTGGAGGATTATTCAGCGCAGGGAGAAAATCTACCTCAACAAAAATGCTGTTAACGGTTTTAGTCTTATTCGGGTTGTCGGATATCTTCGCAGCGCTTGCTCCCAGCTTTACTGTTGCACTTATTGCTATGGTTTTAGTAGGAGCTGCTTCATTAAATTTTAATTCTATGGGCAATGTGACGCTGCAGATGGCCAGTTTGCCTGAAATGCGTGGGAGGGTGATGTCTTTGTGGACGATGGCTTTTCTTGGCTCAACTCCAATCGGAGGTCCAATTATTGGCTGGATAGGTGAAAATATCAGTCCCAGATGGGGTTTGGGTGTAGGTGGTTTGGCGGCATTAATAGCGGCTTTTATCGGATTATTGACGATCGGGAAAATGCAAGAAAATGTTATTTCAGAGGATATGGTAGTGGAAGATAAGAGGACACAGATTCCTGAAATGCCCAAAATCCCATAATTAATTATAAAATATATATTTTATAATCCGCTACATGAAAGAGGGGGTAGCTAAATTCGGGCTAGGTTTGGAGTTGTTATACCCAAAGACATACTAAGATCAGGAATTACTCTGTATCTTGCGGGATGGCTTGGTTTTGCCGAAGCTACCTGTCCATTTCATTCAAATATCGCAAGACTGTTCAGATCTATGGGCGATGCAGTATTTGATTTTCGGGAATTAACATCTTATAGCCTCATAGCATCGGTGGATGAGATGCCTTTGGATGAAGAAAAAGTACATGGCTGGGAAAACCTAATAGCATAATTACTTCGAATAATGAAAGAAAAATTAAACAAGCCTTAAGTCTTGTTGACAACCTTGATGGTGTGGATGTTGACAGCGGAATGGCAACTGAGATTGGTTATGCTTATGCCAAAGGAAATGGATATCGGGGAGATTTTAGAATTGCAGGAGATAACCCTGGCGCAATAGTAAATCTGCAGGTAGAACATTTTATCAGAAACAGCGGCAGCGACAAAGAAGAGGTAGTGTTATGGAATCGATAATAAAACTGGCTGGGGAGTTATGGTGAGTCTATGGAAGATAAAATATAAAAATATCCAAAAATCTCAATGAGCTTCAGGGAAATCTGAATATAGAAATTACCCTGAGATCATGTTATAGTTGCTAAATGATAAACCCGGAAAGACATCAGGGTGGAAGTGCTGGCAAAGACTCTTTTTTAAGAACTGTATTCAAGAAACCACTTGAGTTTACCAGCAAAAAAGTTCATAAAACTTTCCCTTCACTTACTCCTAATCACATAACAGTAGCCGGACTGGGCATGGTCATTGCCGGAGCAGCAATGATAGAAAATGTGAATGGGAAACACCATCCGGACAAAAAAACACAGGCTGCAGCTTTAGCACTACAGGGTCTCGGTTATCTTTGTGATGGATTAGATGGAGGAGTGGCTAGACAGTTAAAAGATGAAACTGATGGTAAATATAATAATCCTGTTGGAGTTATTTTTGATGTTACTGCTGACAGGGTACAGGAAAGTGCTCTGGCTTTTTTACGCAGTAAATCAGCTGTGGTGCGAAAAGATATGTGGGGGCAGATAGCAGCAGATGGTGTTATGCTGACAACCTCTTTGCCGACTCTGACCAGGGAGATGACTATGTGGCTGGACGGTCATGAGGTACATGAGTTGGGAACGGATGTTATTGCCTTTTTCGGCTCGCGTCCAGGTCGCATAATTATGAATACTCTAAGTGGCATGTCTACTCGTGTTCAACCGTATATAGATAGTTTACAAGTAGGAGCTAATCTGTACTCTGCGTATAATCGCTATAAAACGAGAGGTGAAAAAATCGATGACAGCTTCAGAAAAATCTCCCGGGATAAATCTTTGGCATTGCTGCCGGTTGCGGGGGCATCAACAGTTATTTTTGCTGTCAATAAAAGCATAACTCGCAAATGATTTGTCTTCTGATGCTTAAAAAATATATCACCGGAGGGTAATTATGCAAAAGTCAGGAAATTGTCGTTTGATTTTAAACACTGTTGTGATAATATAAAATCATGAAGATCGCAGTCTTTGAAATTGAAGATTGGGAGAAACCTTATCTGCAGGAAAAACTTCAGGGTCATGAATTAACTTTTTTCTCCTCTCCTCTTGATTTGGCCAATGTCGCTCAGATTCATAATGTAGAAGCAATTGCTGTTTTTATATATTCTGTCATAACTGAAGAAGTTTTAAATCAGCTGCCGGATCTAAAATATATTGTTACACGCTCAACAGGTTTTGATCACATCAATCTGGATTTATGTAAACAGAAAAACATTCTGGTTTCCAATGTGCCTGAATATGGAACATATACCGTGGCGGAACATACTTTCTCCCTGATGCTGGCTATTTCTCGAAAGCTATTGCCCTCAATTGAGAGAGCAAGGAAAGGAGATTTCAGTCTAGACGGTTTGCGGGGATTTGATCTGCATGGAAAGACTCTGGGGGTGATCGGTACCGGGCATATAGGACAGGAAGTAATAAAAATAGCCAGAGGTTTTGGTATGAATGTTCTGGGATATAATCATCGGGTACATCAGGAATTAGCTGATGAGTTAGGTTTTAAATATGTCTCTGTCGATGAGCTGTTAGCCCAATCAGATATTGTCAGTTTGCATTTGCCATATTCTCCTCAAACCAATCATTTTATCAATAAAGAAAATGTTCTGAAAATGAAAAAAGGAAGCGTGCTGTTAAATACAGCCAGAGGGGGACTGATTGAAACAGAAGCCATACTGGTGGGTTTGGACAGTGGCATTCTAAGCGCAGCAGGAATAGATGTGCTGGAAGAAGAGGCATTTATTAAAGAAGAAAGACAGCTTCTTACAGAGCAGTTTCTTAAAGAATGCGATATTAAGACTCAGCTTTTAAATCATGTTCTACTTACCAAAGATAATGTTTTGATTACTCCCCATAATGCTTTTAACAGTCAGGAGGCATTACAGAGAATTCTGGATGTAACTATTGAGAACTTGAGTGCGTTTGCTAAGGGAGAGCGTATTAACCTCGTAAATTAATATTAAAGCCTTTGTTGGTGTTATACTGAGTCTATGTTCGGATTACTCAAAAGCCTGCTGATAATTGTTTTTATTATGGGAATCATAATCTATGCAACTTTTTTCTCTTCTACAATCAAAAGATTCTGGGCCACTAAGGCAGTGGTTAATGGCAAAAGTGTTCTGGGTATTTCAGTCTCTTCCTCAAGCGCTACTACAAATTCATTCAAACAGGAAGCTGATTTAAATTTTAAGTCTATCACACATCAGGTGTCACAAATTAAAATTGGCGATATAATAAAGACCATTAACAATGGGGGGAAATTAATTCAGGGCTTAACAGGATACGAAAAGTTGATACAAAGTGATTTACAAAAACTAAGTGGGCAAAAGAATAGCTAATTACTTTATTAACAGAGAATAAAGCATTATAACAAGGGCAACTACAATGATTGACCAAGTTCCCAGCTCTGAAGCATGCCGATAAGATTATCCAGGTGCAGGTTATTAATAAATTTATGTGAGAGGCTGGGGCTGTGCCTGGCTTTTAACATTAGACTTGTTCGGAAATAGCGTTTTGTGAGTCTATTTAAAGTCCTATGGACTATCAAGCTGCCCTACGTACAAAATGGATGTCTACAGCCCGCACCTGCTCACTGCGCAAGAATTTACCAGTTTCATATCTGTATTTTAATATTACTACCATGAACAGATAGCCAAGCAGAAGAAGCACCGGGAACGAAAGATGGGAGGAGGGAGAAACTAGCAAGCGCAAAACAGGATGTCATATTTAACAAAGGGCAATTTGGTTATACTTGTGAAAAAACTTATGAAGCAACACGCTTAAATAACTGTGTGGCAAAAGTGCATAGCCATGCCATATATGCGATAAGTTTGATCCAATCGATTAACCCTTTCCATTTAAACAGAATGCCCCGAGGAAACTGACTAACTTTCAAGAACCCGATCCTAATGATCAATAGAAGACCAATGGTTATTGTCCATTCGGCAAATACTCGCCATGAGTGTTCGTGACAAAAACAATTGGTGTAATGATACAAGCAAGATTAGTTACCTGAATGGAAGCCAATCGTTGCTGTCTTTTTTTATCTTCGCAATATTTTACTCCATCTCTTCCATCGTTTATATAATAGTATGGATTGTAATGATTGGCAATTTGAAATTAGACAAGCTACAATAGTTTCACGATGGAAGAACTTAAGAAAAGATACTATAATTTGCTGGAGAAAATTAATCCTGATAAGAAGAGAACACAGATCCGCTTGATTGAGGCAGAAAGCAGTAAACCTGATTTCTGGAACGATCATAGAAGCGCTAGTATGAAAATGAAGGAGATGTCTAAGCTACAAAAAGAAATTGAGCAGATAGAATTGCTTCAGCTGTGGATTGAAGAAGGTAATGAAAAAGAAGCGTCAGAACTGATCGATAATCTGGAAACACTCTTGTATTTCTCAGGTCCCTATGATGAAAGTGGAGCTATCGTCGCTATACATTCAGGTCAAGGTGGAACCGAAGCGATGGACTGGACAGAAATGCTTTATAGGATGTACACAAGATATTTTGAGAGAAGAGGCTGGTCATATGAGATTATTGATCAGACGCCAGGAGAAGAAGCTGGATTGAAAAGTATTACTCTTTCAGTTAATGGTAACTATGTTTATGGATACTTACATCATGAAGCAGGAGTACATCGTCTGGTTAGGCAGTCTCCTTTCAATGCCGATAAACTTCGCCAGACTTCTTTTGCCATGCTTGAAGTGCTACCCCAGATTGAACAGGATAACCAGGTGATAATCAAGGATGATGATATTGAGTTTGAAGCATTTCGTTCAGGTGGACATGGAGGACAAAATGTTAATAAAGTTTCTACAGCAGTGCGTATTAAGCATATTCCTACCGGCATTGTAGTAACAGCACAGTCAGAGAGGTACCAGGGGCAGAATCGTGAGAACGCCATGAAATTATTGCGGGCAAAGTTGTGGGCGATACAGGAAGAGGAAAGGCGCAAAGAGGAAGAAAGGTTAAAAGGAGGTTACAAAACACCAGGTTGGGGAAATCAGATCCGCTCTTATGTTTTGCATCCGTATCATATGGTAAAAGATTTGCGTACCAATGTAGAAACAGGCAATACAGATGCAGTACTAGATGGGGATTTAGATCAGTTTATTGAAGCAGAATTAAGACAGTTGAGTTAGTAGAGTTTGTCGTATTGTTAAATAACTATATTTTAAATAATAACTGGGTTTTTGGTAAAAGAAAGGATGGATGGAATATTAATATCTATTATTTCTGGTTGCAGAAAAGCGGGAAATATGTTTTACTAGAGAGTATATAAAGCTATGGAAAAAGAGACACACGATCAAAAGTTAATGCATAGTTTTTCCGGTAAAGATAAATTATCTTCCAAGGGAATGTCCATGCAGGTTATAGTCGCCTTTCTGGTAATGATTATGCTTGGTGTGGGATCAGGGTATGCATTAGCTGCTAAAAGTAATCCTCCTATAACTTCATCAACAACAAATGGAGTCAGCAAGTCAAGTATACAAACTGGACAAAGTTATGGTGTGTCGGATACTTCTTCATATAAAGATACCGCTGAGGGAACGCTGCAGAATGGCGGAATTGATGGGGAGGGAGAATTTCACTTAGTCAGACCGGGTGGTCCCAGTCAATATGTTTACCTCACTTCATCAGTGGTTGATCTTTCTTTATTTATCGGCCATAAAGTTAAAGTTTGGGGAGCTACGCAAACAGCACAACACGCTGGATGGTTGATGGATGTAGGAAAAGTGTTAGTAGAATAAAAAATCAAAATCAAAAACTCAAAATTCAAAATTGAGTAACTATTTATTTTTTCATGATTAAATTAGAAAACGTTACCAAAACATTCGGTACAGGCGCTGTTGCCTTATCGGAAATAAATCTGCTGATAGAAAAAGGCGAGTTTGTTTTTATTATCGGTCCTTCCGGGTCTGGTAAAACTACCTTTTTGCGCCTTTTAATTCGTGATATGGTACCCTCTGAAGGTTCAATCGTGATTAATGATGTGGATGTCGTAAAACTAGCAAAAGGTAAAATTCCTCAGTTCAGACGTAAAATTGGCGTAGTTTTTCAGGATTTAAAGATGTTGATGGACAGAACAGTTTTTGAGAATATTATTCTTCCGCTTGAGATGGCAGATGTAGATCGTAAGACTGCAGAAAAAAAAGTAGATGAAATTTTACAGGAGGTTGGAATTTATGAACAAAAACAGAAGTTTCCTATTCAGCTTTCTGGAGGAGAATTACAAAGAGCTGCTATTGCCCGTGCTCTGGTTTTTGGGCCAGAAATTTTGCTGGCCGATGAACCTACCGGCAACCTGGATCCCACTACCAGCTGGGAAATAGTAAAGTTGTTGCAGGATATCAATAAGCTGGGTACAACAGTGGTGATGGCTACACATAATGCTGACATCGTAAACAGCTTACTTAAACGAACTATAGCCTTGGAAAAAGGGAAGATAATCAAAGATACCAAGGAAGATAAAAAAGAATAGACAATTAGAATATTGAGAATAGGCTTTGTAAATGGAAGATTTTACTATTGCCTATTACCAATTACAGCTGTTTGTTATAATATTAAAACTGCCATGAGTAAAGCCTTAAGAACTAGCTGGAACCATATACGCCGTTCACCTTATCAGTCTTTTGCAGCAATTTTTATTATGCTGCAGACATTCTTTGTGATCACGATTTTTGCTTTTATCGTGATCAGTTCTGCAAGAGTTATTAATTATTTTGAATCGTTACCCTCCGTGACTGCTTTTTTCAAGGAATCCGCCAAACAAAGCCAGATTGATGCATTGGAAGCACAGATTAGAGCTACCAACAAAGTGAGCAAGATTACCTTTGTTTCCAAACAGGAAGCTCTGGCCAGATATCAGCAGCAGAACAAAAGTGATCCGATTCTGCTTGATTTGGTCACGGCAGATGTACTTCCCGCCTCGCTGGAGATCTCAACTTATCAGATTGAGGATCTATCACCGATTGCTACCACATTACACAATTCACCCATTGTTGATCAGGTAGTTTTACCCAAGGATATTGTGAGTAATTTGACCTCATGGACTAATGCTCTGCGTAAAATTGGGATCGTAATAATTATTTTTCTGGCCCTGGATGCTATTTTTATAATGACTATAATTATTGGTATTAAAGTTTCTCATAAGCGGCAGGAAATAGAAATTATGCGTCTTTTAAGTGCTACCAACTGGTATATCCGCTGGCCATTTATTTTTGAGGGAATTATCTACAGCCTTGTTGGTACACTCTTAGGTTTTGGTCTGGCGACAGCTACCATGTATTCCAGTGCTCCCTTTCTGAAGTCATTTTTAGGTAATAGTGGTTTTATCCCTAATCAACCGGAATTACTGTTAATGTTATTTGGCGGAGAAGTTTTAACGGCTATTATTTTGGGTTTTGTGGCTAGTTTCATGGCCGTGTTCAGATATCTTAAATAAATCTAAGAATAAAGGATTATGCTGTAATATTTCATTTATATCTGCCCGAGTTTACAATTCTTTATTCTTATATTTTTAATTTATGAAAAATTTCTTTATTTTTATATTACTTTTGTCGACTTTGACTTTTAATTTTTCTGTTTTTGCTCTTGCAGATACACCGACTCCAACACCATCCGGGGGACCCACGCCTACTCCTGATCAGTCAGCATATAATCAATTGCAGCAGCAGATAAGCGATTTACAGAATAAAATTGTCGGCACACAGGAACAGGAAAAAACACTTTCTTCGGCTATCTCGGTTATGGATAATCAGATCACTTTAACCCAATTGAGGATTAGTTCGACTGAACAGCAGATTTCGGAATTAACTTCCAACATTCAAGTGGCTACAACAAAGGTCAATACACTACAATCATCATTAGCTAATATTACCAAAGTACTTTTGCAAAGAATTGTAGCAACCTATGAAGCTGGTAATATGGAACAGACCCAGGCTATTTTAGCTTCTAGTAACCTGAACGATCTGATTGAAAGAGCCAGTTATATGAAGATAGTTCAGGAGCATGATAAAAAACTTATTTATGACACGCAGCAAGCACAGAATGATTATGCTAATCAGAAACAGATATTTGAAGTAGAAAAACAGAAAGTAGTCGCATTGCAGACACAGTTGCAGCAGTATAGTGATCAGTTAGACTCCCAAAAACAACAGAAGCAGCAGCTTTTAACCGAAACACAAGGTCAGGAGGCTAATTATCAGAAGCTTTTAGCAGCAGCTCAGGCTCAGCTGGCCGGTTTCTCGAGTTTTACCAGTTCCCAGGGAGGTGCGTCTTTACTCTCGGGTCAGACTGTCTGTGACAGCTGGGGGTGTTATTACAATCAGCGTGATTCCCAGTGGGGAGGAATGTCTTTGAATCACACTCAGTATACTATTGCTAGTGATGGTTGCTTATTAACTTCAGTGGCAATGGTAATGACTCATTATGGAGTGCATGTTACTCCAATAGATATCGATTCTAATCCGAGTAATTTTGCTGCCTATTATCCCGCATATCTTTTATACACTGTTTCAGCCGGCGGAAAAACCGCAACAAGAACCAGTACAATTATTGACAGTCATCTTGCGAGTGGTAATCCGGTTATTGTCGGCATCCGCTATGCTTCTGGCGATACTCATTTTGTCGTATTAGTCAGCGGTTCAAATGGTAATTACATTATGAATGATCCGTATATTCCAAATGGTCATGATATTTCTTTTACCGATCATTATTCTATGGATATGATTTTTGAAGTTGACGCTGTTTCGGTGTCCTAATTTATTATCCTGCTGATTTATTAAATCAACTTTTGCTCAGCAAAAAAATACAGTTAAGGAAGAGAGCAATTTTTATTCTGTTAATAATTGAGGTATAATTCTCGGGCCTAGTATGACATCAGGAATTATTACTCATAGTCGTGAAGAAACACAAAAAGTTGCGGGAGATTTGGCGCTTAGCCTGAAGGGACCGGCTGTTATAACATTACGCGGGGAACTGGGGGCAGGTAAAACAACTTTTACTCAGGGATTGGCCCGTGTTTTAGGTATAAAGCAGAAAATTATTTCTCCTACGTTTATCATAATGAGAAAGTATGATCTGCCAGAGATCAAGGGTGACTTAAAGTATTTTTATCATGTTGATTTATACCGTCTTGATACTGATAAAGCTATTGAGAGTACGGGTTTGTTGGAAGTCTTAGCTGATAGTGAGAGTATTGTCATCATAGAATGGCCTGAGAAAATGGAAAGTTTACTGCCTGAAAAAAGAATTGATATACAGCTTAAATATTTAAGTGAGAATGAAAGAGAAGTATTTATTAACAAGATCTAATTTATTACGATTTAATATTTACTTATGCCGAATAGACAAGAGAATATAGAAAAAGCAGTTAAGGTTTTAAAAAATAAAGGGATAATTATCTATCCTACTGATACAGCCTTTGGCATAGGATGTGTTTTGAGTGCTAAAGAGACGGTGCAGAAATTATTTAAATTACGTCGTAGATCTGACACTAAAGCGGTACCTGTCCTAGTTGGATCACCTGAGATGGCGAAGCGTTATGTAGGAGAGATTGATAATGAGGTTAAAGAAAGATTAATAGACAGGTATTGGCCGGGTGCTTTGACGATTGTTTTAAAGTGTAATAAGGAGGAAGTACCTATATTAGTCAGAGGCGGCGGTGAAACCGTAGGTGTGAGAGTGCCTGATAATGAAGTTATACTTGAAATTATTCATCAGGTAGGGGAAGGTGTTGTAGGCTGTTCAGCTAACTTTGCAGGTGAACCTACACCTTATCTGTTTGATTCACTTGATCCGCAATTAGTTAAGTTAGTTGATCTTGTAGTACCCGGAAAAACTAAAGATAATAAAATTACTTCGACTGTAATTGATTGTACAGTAAAGCCCTGGAGAATTTTACGTCAAGGTGGAATTCTAATACAATAGAGAATTAGAGTATTATTTTAATTGCTGCTGATTTTTGTAAACAATTTATTGCAGGTAGTTTCTGGTCTATTGGATTTAGGTTTTGGGCATGAGCTCATAGACTTCTGGCTAGTCTATTTACATCCCTTAGTGTTTCTCCGGGCGTACATTTTATAAATAGCTCCTAGTGTGCAGGCATACAAGGGGGATAATAGTATATTGAAATGTTATAATTCAACTATGGTGAAACTTTTTATTGATACTACAAGTAATGAATTGATTAAAGTCGGACTAGAAATCAACGGGAAAGTGGATATGTGTGAAGAATCTCATGATAAGAAAAAAGCCCAGATTGTTTTACCATTGCTTGAAGAATTACTGCATAAACATAATTTAAGTTTAAAAGATCTGACTGAAATTGAAGTCAATCCCGGTCCGGGTTCATTCACTGGAGTGCGGGTCGGAGTAGCAATCGCCAATACCTTGGGTGCTATCTTAAACATTCCTCTTAATCATCAGTCCCCTGGTCAATTAGTAGAACCTCTTTACCAGTAAATTGTATGTTATTATATCTACACGCATGAATGCTGCTACAGATTTAGTTAAAGAACTGAAAAAAGTTGATCTCCGTTTTGTATCTGACAGCAAACAGGGTATAAGACGTAAAAATCAGGGAGATACGTTTGTCTATTTTGATGCTAAGGATAGTCGTATAACCAGTGAGCAGATTTTGGAGAGAATTAAAAAATTGACTATTCCTCCGGCCTGGAATAAGGTTTGGATTTGTTCCTCTCCTTCTGGGTATTTGCAGGCTACCGGATATGACGATAAAAACCGTAAGCAATACATTTATCACGAAGAATGGACTAAACTTTCACAGGAAAAAAAATTCAATAAAATTATCGAATTTGCTGAGGTATTGTCTAAAATCCGTAGAAGAGTACAAGCAGACTTATCGGACGGATCATTGGAGAGAAATAAAGTAATTGCTGCCGTGGTATGGTTATTAGGCGCTACTATGATCAGAATCGGAAATGATGAGTATGTAAAAGAAAATAATTCATTTGGTCTTACCACACTTCGTAACAAACATGTTCATATTGGTAAAAAAAATATTACTTTTGAATTTATGGGTAAAAGCAAAGTGCAGCATTCTGTCAAAATATCACATCCCAGAATTGTCAAAATTATAAAAGAGTGCTTTGAGCTGCCGGGATATGAATTATTTCAGTATGTGGATGATAATGGAAACAGGCACACGATTGATTCAGCGGATGTTAATCAGTATTTACAGTACATTACAAATCTGGATATCACAGCCAAAGATTTTCGTACCTGGGGAGCTACCACTCTTTCTGCTACTACTTTATTTGAAACCGGATTAGGTGGAAACAATGAGGAAAGGAAGAAAAACGTCACATTAGCAGTAAAAAAAGCAGCCAAACATTTACATAACACTGTCAAGGTTTGCCGCAGTTATTACATACATCCTGCAATAATTGAAACTTATGAAAAGGGTTTACTTATCCCTCATTTCGAGGAGACGTTTGCACAGGAAGACAAAGGAAAGAATTTACTTTCCCGGGCAGAAAATGCCACGCTTAGCTTATTAAAGAAATATGCATAAGTTATAGATTGAAAATTTTCACGTAGTTAGTATATAGTTGATATATGCATAAATTCCTCCACCGCTATTTTCGTCACTGGTTACTACCTCACCAGTCGAATAATCATAGAGCTAAAATACTACACCATTCTTCACTCTTTATTCTGATTCTTCTGTTTATTGGGTTGGGGCTAATTTTGCCGCCGTTAAAAAACTCGCATAAAAGTGTTCTGGGGATTTCTTACAGTATTCCCATCAACCAGTTATTAGTCGCTACTAATCAGGATCGAACGGCCCATGGTCTGGCGCCTTTGGTGTTAAATCAAAAACTCACCAATGCCGCAGTCGCAAATGCGGCCTATATGTTTAAGGAAGATTACTGGGCGCATTTTGCGCCGGATGGTACATCACCCTGGTATTTTATTAATCAGGCGGGGTATAACTATCTGTATGCAGGGCAGAATTTAGCCAGAGGTTTTGTTGATGTTCCGAGTCTGGAGACTGCCTGGATGAATAGTCCGGAGCATCGGGCAAATATTTTATCGCCTAATTATAAAGATATCGGTTATGCCGTTGAGGAAGGTAATTTAACCGGAGAAGATACTGTTCTGGTAGTTGAAATGTTTGGCAGTCAGGTGTCTTCTGTCTCACAGAATACGCTCTCTGCTAATAGCTCAGTTGCTCAGTTAGCTTTGGCTCCTTCAGTAAGTCCGATACCTGGTACAGTCACTCCCAGCATCATGTTATCACCTACTTCAACCGTAAAAGTGGTAGGGGGTGTAACACAGCAGAAAGTTATTTCAAATCTGACTTCTTCGGATTCTAAGCCCCTCATAGATAGCGCGAGTTTCAGTAAAAATTTGGCAGTAGTAGTGATCATAGTTTTGATGCTTGCTCTAATTTTAGATCTGATTTTTCTGGAAAGAAAACAGGTAGTACGTTTTGTTGCTCACAATGTAGATCATCTTCTCTTTTTAGGTATGATATTATTATTAATAATATTTGTTTTGGGCAGAGGAGTGACATTATGATCAGAAGCACCTTAAATGGTTTTATACATCCGCATATCAGACAGCATTTCTTATATTATATTTCTCTGGTGCTTTTACAATTGTCCAGCTACTATATGGTATACCTGGCAGCTCCGCATATTTCTACACAAATGTTAATTGTGATATCCACTAGCATTGTTTATGTTATCTGGGCCTGTCTGCATCATTATCTAAATCATGATTTACATCCTGAAATTGTTCTTGAATATATTCTGATGGGTTTTCTGGGCAGTAGTATTGCTTTTTTTATGTTTCAGCTCCAGTCTTAACTGTTAATGGATTATCAGTTTATAAATTATACGGTGGTCTGGGGTAGATTTTTTTTGTATAAATAATTAATACCTCTTAATACCATCCAGTTAACTATACCCGGATATGACTTAGCATAATTTTTGCAGTAGAATTTTCTCATTGCATCAAAACGCCAGCCCTGGACTTTTCGTTTTGTCTCAATGTTTGCGGTTGTGATTACAGCACCGCTTTTTTTGATTCCGCTGGCAGCGCCTCCTATATGCATAGTACTTACTTCTCCTACATAGTAGATTTTGTAACCAAGCTTTTTGATATCAAAGCAAAACTGTAAATCTTCGCCGTTAAAAAAGTAATCCTCATCCCACCAGCCCACTTCTTCGCCGACTTTTCGTGGTACAAGTAAAAAAGCTCCTTCTACAGCGTCAACCTCATGAGTGGTATTTAAATCTTTCCAGCCCAGGGTATATCCGGCAAACATCCTGCTTTTGGGAAACATTCGCTGTAGTCCGGAAAAATAACAAAATGAATTCCAGGGGTTGGGAAAACCACGGTGACAGTTAAAATCAAGTTTACCATCCTTATTAACTAGCTTACATGAAGCAGCGCCAGCCTCCGGGTGAGCATTCATAAATTCGAGCATGTAGGAAAGAGTTTTGGGGTGGGAAATGGTATCCGGATTTAAAAACAGAATATATTTCCCCTTAGCAAAAGGTATACCTCTATTATTCCCCGCTGAAAAACCGATATTACCGCCATTATCAACCACATGAAAAGTTTTAATTGCGGTCTTTTTTTTGTATTGTCTGAAAGCCTCCAGTGAACCGTCTGTGGAAGCATTATCAGTTACAATGACTTCATATAATCCGCTTGCTGCTTCTTTGGTATAGTTTTTTACGATAGATTCGATTGCCTGAATAGTTATATCCCGAGTATTATAGTTAAGAATAATAATTGATAGTTCAGCTGTCATTATGATCCTAGTCTCTCATAAAAGATTTTATAATGCAAATAACTTTAGGCATAAATTTGGGGACTTAGCAGTCATTTAATGCAGCGTTATATAGAATGTGTTAGAATAAGCCTATTAGTCTATGAAAGGAATTGTACTAGCTGGAGGAAGAGCCACAAGATTAAGACCTCTGACAAAGATAACCTCAAAACAGCTATTGCCTGTTTATAATAAACCAATGATCTTTTATCCTCTGGAAACTCTGATCAACGCAGGAGTAAAAGATATTTTAATAATTATTGCTCCGGATTACTCAGGACATTTTTTGAATTTATTAGGCAGCGGCAGGGAGTTTGGAGCCAGATTCACTTATGAGATACAGGAAGAACCTAGAGGGTTGGCTGATGCGTTTATAGTGGGGGAAAAGTTTATCGGGGAGGATAATGTCACGATGATTCTTGGAGATAATATTTTTGATGATGATTTTACTACTTATATCAATAATTTTAAATCAGGAGCAATGGTTTTTGCTAAAAAAGTTCCTGATCCCCAGCGCTATGGCATTATAGAGTTTGATGGTAATAATAAAGTATTGTCGATTGAGGAAAAACCCGAACATCCTAAAAGCGAATACGCGCAGGTAGGTATGTATATATTCGATAATAATGTATCGAGTTTTGCCAAGAACGTACGACCTTCGGGCAGAGGAGAAATTGAAATTGTAGATGTAGTAAATCAGTATCGCATGAGTGGAAACTTAAAAGTGGAGTTTGTGAGAGGAATTTGGGAAGATGCCGGAACATTTGATAGTTTACTTAGGGTTAATAACTATATGGCCGAGAAAGCCAAAAAAAGTTAGAAGAATAGTGATCACCGCTAGCTAGATTTTCTATGCTTCATTAAGCCAGATAAATTGGGAAAAATCTATTTGTCCAGCAAATTTTTCTTTAAACATTGGGTTCTGTTTATCTTTTTCACTAATGATTGGATTTTCTACAGGCCAGCCGCCGAATTGTCTTACTAAAAGAGGATCTTCTAAATTAACTGAAGGGGTAGGTTTATCTGCATAATAATCGGTGACTAAATACATATATTCACAGTCTTCATTACCCAAATTACAATATGAATTACCGATTCCCAGGGGTAGGTAGATGGTTTTGTGAGATTTATCATCCATGATAATTTTTATGGCCTTACCAAAGGTGGGTGAATCAGTGCGAAAATCAACAAGTACCGCCATAACTTCTCCTTTTACAACATAAATCATTTTTTCCCAGGGTTCTGCATGAAATCCTCTTATGACACGCGGATGAGAACTGGCGTGGTTCCATTGAACGGTCGAAATTTTTTTACCCAGTACTTTTTCCAGGTCCCTTACCTCAACAACTTCGCGGAAAAACCCTCTCTCATCTGGAAATGTCTGACGTTCATAAATCAGAATACCGGGAATTTGGGTGGTTTGTATCATTTTTGGCCAGGAGGGATCATCAGGACTTATGGCAAGTTTATACGGGTTATTATCCATAACTTAAGTAGTATAATAAACTGTATCGTTGAAGGCAACAGTAGATCTTAGTTAAGTTGACAAATGGCTGTGGCTCACTTAAGATAAGGAAAGTTTTTATGAAACTTCTTGTCACCGGCGGAGCCGGTTTTATAGGCTCAAATTTTATACGTTACTGGTTAACAAATCATCCTGATGATCAGATTATAAATTATGACCTGCTTACTTATGCAGGTAATCTGGAAAATCTAGCCGATATAGCCGGTAATCCCAATTATTCTTTCGTGCATGCGGATATTTGTGACCTGACATCTGTAAACAGGGCCATGTCCACAGTCGATACTGTAGTTCATTTTGCTGCCGAATCACATGTTGACCGTTCAATTACAGATCCTTCTTCCTTTGTGAGAACTAATGTTTTAGGTACACAGATATTGCTGGAGGCAGCGTTGAAAAATGATGTTAAGAGGTTTCATCATGTCTCAACTGACGAGGTTTTTGGAGCTTTATCGCTTGAAACAAGTGAAAAGTTTAAGGAGTCAACCAACTACAACCCCCGTAGCCCTTATTCAGCCAGTAAAGCTGGATCTGATCATCTAGTCAGAGCATATGGTGTGACGTACGGTTTGCCGATAACCATTACTAATTGTTCCAATAATTTCGGGCCTTATATGTTTCCAGAAAAATTTATTCCCTTAGCAATTACGAATGTTTTAGAAGGCAAAAAAATTCCGGTTTATGGTGATGGATTATATGTAAGAGACTGGTTGTATGTAGACGATCACTGCCGAGCGATTGATATAGTGTTGCAAAAAGGTAAAGTGGGAGAAACTTATCTGGTTGGTGGTATGACAGAGCTTTATCCCAATATTGAAATTGCCAGAAAAATCTTAAAACTGCTGGATAAAGATGAGTCATTTATTGAATTTGTCAAAGACCGTCCGGGACATGATAGAAAATATGACATTGACTGGACAAAAATTAAAACTGAATTGGGCTGGGAGCCGAAATTCAGCTTTGATGAGTGGCTTGAAAAAACGGTATTGTGGTATAAAAGAAACGAACAATGGTGGAAAAATATTAAGTCGGGGGAGTATAAGCAGTATTACACCAAACAATACGGTAAATAAAAATAATTTATTGTAATGAATATTTTTACTATTGGAGGAAACGGATTAGTAGGTTCAAGAGTAAGTGAGGTATTAAAAAATAAATACAATGTGACGAACCTAAGTCGGACAGATGGAGTTGATATTACCAATCCGCAAAGTTTAAATATTATCTCCTCAGATAAAGATCATGAATGGCTTATTCATTATGCAGCCAAAGCTGATGTTGACGGATGTGAGAGAGATAAAGAGCAGGGAGAAAACGGAGAGGCCTGGCAAATTAATGTTAACGGTGTAAAAAATGTAGTTAATGCATGTAAAACAAACAACAAAAAATTAATATATATTTCCACTGATCTGGTTTTCCCTGGTGATAGGGGAAATTATACGGAAGATGATATCAGAGAGCCCAAAAACTGGTATGGTGTGACTAAGGCTGAGGGTGAAAAAATTGTTGAGAGTTCAGGGTTGCATTATTTGATACTGCGTATTGCGTTTCCCTACAATTTTTTTAACGGTAAAAAACATTTTGTGTTCGCCATGTATAATCGTTTATCACAGGGTCTGTCTATTAAAGGAATTACGGATGAAGTTTTTACTCCTACCTGGCTTGATGATCTGGCTCATGCAATGGATGTTCTAATCTCCCAGGGGGCAAAAGGTATTTTTCATGTTGGAGGATTGAAAGCATTAACTCCCTACCAGATTGCCGGGCAGATTGCGGAGGTTTTTGGATTAGACAAAAATCTGATTGGTACTACTACCAGGGAGGAGTATTTTGCCGGGATGGCATATCGACCGTTTGACACTTCGTTAAACAGCAGTAAAATACAAAATTTAGGTATTAAACTGCACAGTTTGCGTGAGGGACTGCAAATTATCAAAGAAAAGACATAAATCATCTGATTAGCTTATGGGTAAAATTTCAGTCGACTGGAAGACTTTGTCCTCAAAGATAGATTATAAGAATAAGTACTGGGAAATCTGGAAAGATGAAGTTTTGTTGCCAGATGGGGAACAGGCCACATACTATGTCCGTCGTAAGACACCGTTTAGTATTATTATTCCTATATTTGGCCATAAGCAAGTACACTTAGTAAAACAGTTCAGATATCATGTAAAATCTATTTCCCTGGAGTTTCCCATGGGTTTTGTGCAGGGGAAAAATCCCCGGGACACGGCAGTTCAGGAGCTGAAGGAAGAGATGGGTTTACATGCCGGAAAGTTGGAAGAGATAGGTTGGTTTTGGTATGGTCCGGGAATAACTGATCAAAGATGTTATATTTATCTGGCTACTGATTTAAGATCGGGAAAACCCAAGCCTGAAAAAGGTGAATTTTTTGAATATGAAGATTATACGGTGGAGGAGATTGGAAAATTAATAGCGGAGAGAAAAATCCTGGATGGACCGACAATCACAGCCTATTATTATTTAAAAGAGTACTTAAGAAAAAAAAGTGATGTATGAAAGATATAAAAGTTATTTCTCAAAAACCTGTTTTGAAATCTGAGCTATTTACAGTTTTTGATACATATTTAAAGTTGCCCGACGGGAGTGAAAAAAAACATCAGGATGTTAAAAGGGATGACGCTATTAGTGTCTTACCTATCTGCGGCACCAATGAGGTTTTTCTGATCAGACAGTACCGCTATCTTTTAGGTAAAAGAGATCTGGAAGTTATAGCCGGAATGGTAAATAAAGGAGAGGATCCGGATAAAACGGTGCGTAGAGAGCTGGAGGAGGAGACGGGTATTAAAGCGGGGAAAATCGAAAAACTGGGTGTCATTAACTCGGCGGCCAGTATTTCTACCTGGAGACAGCATTTATATATAGCGAAAGATTTAACTTTTGACGGGAAGATCCACTGGGATGATACGGAAAACATTGAACTGGTGAAAATGTCTTTACCTGAGGCGGTCAATAAAGTATTGTCAGGAGAGATAGATACTGCTTCTAGTATTAATGTCATATTATGGGTGGATAAATTATTACAGCAAAATAAATTATGAGTACAAAGGTTTTATCGCAAAAAACAGTTCTGAAGGCTGATTTTTTCCAAATTAATGAGGTTAATCTGCAGTTAAAAGACGGTTCAAAGCGTACATATCTGGATGGACGGCGTGATCCTTCTGTTTGTGTTCTGCCCATGGATGAAAATGGTGATATCTATCTTATTAAGCAGTATCGTTATATGTATGAAAAATATTTACTGCAGACGATTGGTGGGATGGTAGAGCATAAACTAAGTCCGTTGGAAAGTGCAAAAAAGGAACTAGCGGAAGAAGCAGGTATGCAGGCAAAGGAGTGGCTGGAAATAGGGAGGTATAATGCTGCTACAAGTATTTTAACCTGGGAAGTCATTATGTTTTTTGCCAAGGGCCTAAATATGGTCGAAAAAAATTTAGAGGCAGACGAGGATATCACTCTGGTTAAAATGTCTTTGACGGGCGCACTGGAAAAAGTTTTTAGCGGAGAGATTACTACTGTACCAAGTATTACCCTGATCTTATGGGTTGATAAACTCAGGCAATTGGGAAAGATTTAGGTCTTTTTATATAGCCGGTTTAGTGCTAGAATTAATCTTGTTTTATGACAATAACATTTGTAGGTCACGGGTATGTCGGTCTGGTGACAGCTACGGTCTTTGCTGATTTGGGTAATACCGTGCATGTCATTGGCCATACTCAGGAAAAAATTGATAATCTCAAAAAAGGCATTCTACCCATTTATGAACCTGGCTTGGAGGAAATGGTTAAGCGTAATGTTGATGCAGGACGTCTGCTATTTTCACTGGACTATGATGGTGTTAAAAAGTCTGAAGTTGTGTTTATTGCTGTTGGTACACCGCCAATGCCCTCGGGTGAAGCAGATTTATCAGTTGTATTCTCCGTAGCAGAAGAGATTGGTAAGAACTTGCAGGATTATACAGTGGTAATCGTTAAAAGTACTGTGCCGATTGGGACTAATTTCAAAGTTAAAGAATTGATTACTAAAGTTAAACCGCAGAAAGCTGAATTTGATGTGGCATCGGTTCCGGAATTTTTGCGTGAGGGAGTTGCCATTACCGATACGCTTCATCCGAGTAGAATTGTAATTGGGACAGAGACGCAAAAGGCTCAGGACAAACTGGTAGAGCTACATAAACCTATTGATGGAGAAATGGTTTTGACCAATATTCCCACAGCTGAGATGATCAAATATGCTTCCAATGCATTTCTGGCTATTAAAATCTCATTTGCTAATGCTATTGCTCAGTTGTCAGAAAAAACAGGTGCCAATGGACCTGATGTACTGAGGGGAGTTGGGTTGGACAGGAGGATTGGTACTGCTTTTTTGAATGCGGGCGCTGGATGGGGAGGATCCTGTTTCCCCAAAGATGTGAAGGCTCTGGATGCCATTGCTAAGGAAAATGGATATAACTTTTCCATGATTAAATCAGCTCAGGACATTAACCAGGAGGCAATGGAGCTGATGGTTACCAAGGCAAAAAAAATGCTGGGGGATGTACGCGGTAAAACAATCGGCGTTTTGGGTCTGGCTTTTAAACCAGATACTGATGATATGCGTGATGCACCGGCTATATATATCATTCGTACACTTTTAAAGGCAGGTGCAAAGATTCAAACTTTTGATCCGATTGCTTCGGAAAATGGAAAAAGGATATTCAAAGATGAAACAGATATAACGTATTGTGAAGATGAATATGACGTGGCCAAAGATGCAAATTTGCTGATGCTGGTAACCGAATGGAATGAATTTAAAGAAATGGATATGTCAAAGGTTAAGGCAATGTTGAAACAGCCAAACTTAATAGATGGTAGAAATATTTACGATCCAGCGGACATGAAAAAAATTGGCTTTAATTACCTCGGTGTTGGGTGCTAAACTGTTTCAATTACTTTAATTTCAAATTTAAAATTCATCTGTTATACTACGTTTAATGAAAAAGATTTTAATTACTGGAGTTAGCGGTTTCGCGGGCAGTTATTTGGCGGAGTATTTAGTGGAAAATAGTCCTGAAGATGTAGTTATTGGTACTTATTTATCAGACAGAAGCTTGGTTAATGTTGAAAAAATAAAAGATGATATACACCTGGTAAAAGCTGACTTAACTGATTTTGCATCTGTTTCTAATCTGATTGAGACTAACCGGCCTGATGTCATTTATCACCTGGCAGCAATCAGTACTGTTAGTGATAGTTTTCGCAATCCCTCACTGGTTATATATAATAATGCCTCGGCACAAATAAATTTATTTGAAGCATTACGCAGGCAAAATTTATCAGACACCAAAGTAATTGTTATCTCCTCGGCTAATGTTTATGGTAAGGTCAGTAAAGAGGATTTGCCAATAAATGAAGGGACTCCCTTAAATCCGGATAATCCTTATGCTGTTTCCAAAATCACCCAGGATTTTATTGCTTTACAATATTTTTTGGCATATAAAATGCCGATTGTCAGGCTTCGTCCTTTTAATCATTTAGGACCCCGCTTAAATCCAGAAATTAGTATTTCATACTTTGCTCAGCAGATTGCCAAAATAGAAAGTAAACAAATAGAGCCTGTGATAGGAGTCGGAAATATTACTTCCAAGCGTGATTTTACGGATGTTCGCGATATGGTAAGAGCTTATGTTCTGGCCGCAGAGCTGGGGATTGCTGGTGAAGTATATAATTTGGGCAGCGGGCAGTCCTATGAAATTGGCAGTCTGCTGGATAAGTTGTTAAAGATGTCCCAGGTGAGGATTGAAGTTAAAGCGGATCCTTCCCGGATGAGACCAAGCGACATACCTGAATTAGTTTGCGATCCGGCTAAGTTTAATAATCTAACAGGATGGATTGCAGAAATAGATATTGATACTACTTTAGAAGATCTATTGGAATACTGGAGAAAAAACGTCTAGCTTATTTGTTAGCACGCTTAAGTAATTTTTGAGGTAAGGTTTATATTCTATTTGAATCTTTCCAGATCCGTATCTACCATCATCTTAATTAAATCCTCAAAGCTGGTTTTTGGTTCCCATCCCAGATCCTTTTTGGCTTTTGCATAATCTCCTTTAAGTTCTTTGATTTCAGTCGGACGGAAAAACTTTTTATTTTCTACCACATAATCTTCCCAGTTAAGACCCACATGCTCAAAAGCAATTTTGCACACTTCACGAACGGAGTGAGTTGTGTTGGTGCCGATAACATAATCGTGCGGCTTGTCCTGCTGCAGCATTAACCACATAGCCTCAACATATTCTTTGGCATATCCCCAGTCACGTTGTGAGTTCAGCCAACCCATATGCAGTTTACCGTCAGATCCTATTAATGGTTCACCCGCTTCATTCATGGGCATATTTTTGACATTATTTTTTATGCAGGCAGCACCGGCGGTTATTTTCCTGGTTACGAAATGCAGTCCGCGTCGTGGTGATTCATGATTAAACAATATTCCCCCGCATGTAAACATGTTATATGACTCCCTGTAACATCGTGTCATCATATGCGCATAAGTTTTGGCGATACCGTAAGGATTATTGCCGTCAAAGGGTGTATTTTCATTGGCTGTTTCAGCCTGAATATTACCGAAAATCTCACGACTGGTGGCCTGGTAAAAACGTGCCTCTGGAGCAAAATGTTTGATGGCCTCCATCACTCTTACGGGTCCTAAGGCTGTAACTTCACCTGTATAAAAAGGATGAGTCCAGCTGTCAGCCGGAATTGATTGTGCAGCTAGATTATATACTTCATGGGGTTTATGATCACGCATGGCATGAGCAAGACTTTCTATATCGATTAAATCGGCTATCTCAATTGCGATCTTTCCGTAAAGATGCTTTATATTTTCATGATAGAAACTGGTCGAGTGGCGTACCGTACCCGTGACGTTATACCCTTTTTCTAAAAGCAAATCGGCCAGATATGATCCGTCCTGTGAGGATACTCCGATTATTAACGCGTTTTTTGCCATACAACCACTATACTCTATCATAAAATAGGGACTTTTCTCAACAACTGTTTTTCCTGTACAATAGTAGTCAGATTTATGGAAACAGCTATCGTAACCGGGGGTGCCGGTTTTATTGGTTCGCATTTATGTACACGTCTGTTGGATATGGGCTATAAAGTTATTGCCATCGATAGTCTGATAACCAGTAACGGGAAAAATATTGACCGGTTAAAAGAAAATGATAACTTTCAGTTTATCCACCAGGATGTTACTCTTCCTTTATCAGATGATCTGACTGCTGATTACGTTTTCCACCTGGCTTCACCCGCTTCACCAAATCATCATAGTGAAATCAGTTATCATAAACTGGCTATGGAGACAATGATGGTAAATACAATAGGAACCCATAATCTTCTTGACTTTGCTTTACATAACAATGCAAAATTTCTTTTTGCCTCCACCTCGGAAGTATATGGAGATCCCCAGCAGCATCCGCAAAAAGAAACATATAACGGTAATGTTTCTACCACCGGTCCCAGATCAGTATATGATGAGTCCAAGAGATTTGGTGAAACTCTGGTTGCATATTATATTCGGGAGAAAAATTTGAATGCCAGAATAATCAGAATCTTCAATACTTATGGGCCTGGAATGAATATTAAGGATCTAAGAATGCTCATTGTTTTTATAATCCAGGCATTAAAAGGCCAGTCGATTACAATTTTTGGTGACGGGACTCAAACGCGCTCTTTGTGCTATGTTGATGATACTGTTGAAGGGATGATAAAATTAATGTTTGATTCCAATACTAAAGGAGAAATAGTTAATATTGGCTCTACGGAAGAACACACGATATTAGAATATGCGGATATGATTAAAAAACTGGTAGGTGCAAACGTAAAGATTGAGTATTCAGAGGCTCTGCCACAAAACGATCCACTCCAGCGTCAGCCGGATATTTCTAAAGCCAGACAGCTTTTAAATTGGGAACCAAAGGTAAGTCTGGAGGAAGGTTTGAAAAAAACCATTGAGTATTTCAAGTCAGAATTAATGCCTGAAATAAAATAAAGATATTTTAAGTAAAATTCTGCTTAAATATATCAATGATTATGAAGATTATAGTTATCATCCCTACCTACAACGAGAAAGCAAACATCGAGAAGATGGTTCCGCTACTTGAAAAGGATATTCTACCGCGCATAAAAAATCACCAGATGGGCATTCTAATCGCTGATGATTCATCTCCCGATGGAACTCGTGGTGTAGTAGAAAAATATATGAAGGAGTATAAAAATTTATTTTTACTTGAAGGTAATAAAGAAGGTCTGGGTGCTGCTTACGCAAGGGCAATGCGCTATGCAATTGACAAGCTTGATGCTTATGCGGTTATTGAATTCGATGCAGATTTTCAGCATGATCCCCACGATTTACCCCGTCTGGTAGCCGCGATGGATGAGAGTTATGACTATGTTATTGGCAGTCGTTATATTCCGGGTGGTGCTATACCCAAAGAATGGGGATTGCACCGCAAAATTTTAAGCAAGTTTGGCGGGTTATTTGCTCGTATTGTCTGGATGAATTTTTCCATTCATGATATTACATCTGGTTTTAAGTTGACTAAGTCAGAATATTTAAAAAAAGTTGATTTGGAGCATCTCTATTCCAAGGCATTTGCTTATAAACTGCATGTTTTGCATGATGTGGTTAAAATGGGAGCAAAAGTGAAAGAAATTCCCATTATTTTTTATGAAAGAAAAGAGGGAGTGAGTAAAATAAATAAAAAGGAGTCATTTGAATCAATGTTTGTGGTTCTTCGTCTGAAGTTTGACGACTCTGTCAGGATTATAAAATTCTTATTTGTGGGAGGTACCGGGTTTATTGTGCAGTTATTAGCTCAGGAAGGATCTGCTCGCTTGTTACATTTTCCGGATTCTTTTGCCGTGGGAATAGGCGCTGAAATGGCAATTCTGTCTAATTTTTTGATTAACCATTTCTGGACTTTTAGTGATACTCATCATATAAAAGAAAGCTCGAGTTTTTGGATGAAGTTGGTTAAGTTCAACATTGCTTCTTTAGGATCAATTATTATTCAGGTAGCAGCAATCTGGTTGGCCGAATTGGCGCTGGGTCCTAATATGCACATTTACGGTTTTATGGTTAAGACCAGAATTGCCATTCTTTTCCCGGCCATTATTTTTCTGGTTATTCCTTTGAATTATATTATATACAACAAGATTATCTGGAAGACACAGTACTTGAAAAAGAATCTGATAGTTGAGGAAAACAGAGTATTATAATAGATTATTCTTTTAAGTCCGCATGAAACTCTTGAATAGATACAAAGAACTAATATTGTTAATTGTTATTTTGGCTGTGGCCGGATTTTTGCGTTTATATAACATCGCCGGTTATTTGACTTTTTTAGGAGATGAGGGTAGAGATGCTTTAGTTGCTTATAATATCCTGCATGGTCATTTAACGCTGTTAGGACCACGGGCGTCAGCAGGAAATTTTTTCACCGGACCAATTTACTATTACATGATAGTGCCGTTTTTTGCCATATTTAACAATAGTCCGGTTGGGCCGGCGGTTATGGTTGCTCTATTAAGCATAGCGACAGTAGGGCTTATTTATTTTATTTCCAGAAAGTTTTTTGGTATACGTGGGGCCCTAGTAGCCTCAATTTTGTATGCACTATCACCTCTGGTAATCACTTATTCCAGGTCTTCCTGGAATCCCAATCCGATGCCCTTTTTTACCTTGCTTTTGCTCTATTGGCTATATCTGGGAGTTAAGAAAACCAGCTGGAAGTGGATAGTCTCATCAGGTTTTTTGTATGGTATAACTCTACAGCTTCATTATATAGAAGTATTTACCGGTATTGTGATTTTCTTTTTCGTTTTGCTGGGTAATTGGTATATGGTTAGAGCTGCCAAAAAATTAAAGAATTACATTGAGATTTTTAAGAATTCTTTGGTTATCGATATCAGACAGTATCTTCAATTACTGACAGGTTTTGTGATAGGTTTTTCGCCCTTCATCGCTTTCGAGCTGCGTCACCAGTTTGAAAATACAAAAGCTATTTGGAGTTTTATTTTAATTGGCGATCCGACTGCTAATGATTTAACACATAATCCGTTTTGGGTGACCATCCCGGATGTTTTTTTCCGGCTTTTTGCACATTTAATTTATTATTATCCCTACAAAGACTTCAGCTTCAATACAACTGATTTATATCCTCAGTGGTTATTAGCTTTATGGATGGTAGTAATTATCATTATTTCTATCTTATCTGTTTATGCTCTGCGGTTTATTAAAGATAAGCTGTTTGTCCTCTTATTGAGCTTATGGCTTATATTTGGAGTATCCCTTTTTTCTTTTTATCATAAACCAATATACGATTATTATTTTGAGTTTATGTTTCCTTTACCTTTCCTGCTTTATGGAAATCTTTTCTATCTAGCAACCAAAATTAAAAAATTTAAAAGTATATATATACCAATGGCTGTTATCATACTGCTGTTTATAGTAGGTTTTAATATCTACAAAACTCCGGTTCAATATGCACCCAATAACCAGATGCACCAGATGCAGCAGGTAACCGACTTTATTATTAAAAAGACTAATAACAAACCCTTTAATTTTGCTTTGGCATCCAAAGGAGATTCTCCTGATGCTTATTTGTACTTTTTTCATATCTCCCATCATGATCCTGTTACTATTGATAATCTTATTAACGATCCGCAGCGCAAAACTGTTACCAAACAGCTATTTGTAGTCTGCGAGTCCCAGCCTTGTCAGGTGATAGCAAATTCAGATTTTCCAATTGCGGGTTTTGGGCAGGCACAGATTGCCGGGCAGTGGCAGGTATCGGTGGAGAGAATATATAAACTGGTTCATTATACGCATAGAATATAAATTTATGGAATTTCCCGCTAAGGTAATTATTCGAGCACAGGTATGTCCTAATTGTAATGAATTAATGGGGGATATGCCAGGTAGCCGGGATGCATATTGTAAGAATTGTGGATTCAAAGATCCCTGCTGTGAGTAATTCTCATGTCTTCCAGAAATGCATAGTTACTTGACGGGCCAGATCCTCTTTTGTAGTAGGACCAAAAGTCTCAGTTCTTATACGCCAGTTACTGCCGTTTTCCACAAACAGTGAGTTTATATGCTTTGTTCTTCCATGTTCGGCTAGCACTTTTACTAAGGGGTAGATTAAGGCATGTGCTCCATTAAGAGTGAGTTGTGATATCGTCTCAGAAATTGTCAGTGATGGTTCGGAACTTGCACTAATTGGAACTAGTAAACTGTCGATATAGTCTCTATACTGTCTTGAACCCAACTGAACTATATTATTTAAATTTAGAGGTGAAGGATCAGAAGACGGGGGCATCCACTTATGCGAGGCTGGATCCAGTTTAAATTTTATGCCTTTAATATCTTCATCTTTTTTTGAGCCATTGCTAAAATCCCATACCCAGTCTTTTCCATAATCTCCACTTACCCTAATAACTCTTTCAGCGATTGCGCGCAAAAGTTCTGCTCCTTTAAGAGAGCTGGAAGCTTTATGTAATAAACGGAAAATGGTTATACCACCTGGCACGTATATTGCTCTTTCTGAATGATTCATGACTTCAACTTGTGCATACATTGAATGATTCTCTTTATATTTTTTTCCATGCGGTTCAAGTGTTTGCTCAATAAGAGCCATTGAGGTTGAATATGGTCCGACTTCCAGGCCGATCTGTGCGATACGGCTTCTTGTAGCAATATTATAATAATAGGGATTGCCGCTGCGTAATCGTCTTGCAATATCCGGTGGAACTATAAAACTCATTAATTCACTTGTATGGGGGTTTACATAGACTTCTTTGAGAGTATGTAGATCGGCGCTTACCCAGTTGGGGTTTTCAGCTTTAGTCATGCGGGAATTTTAACATTCATTTAACATAACGTCAAAATAGGAGTAATTGCTATCTAGCAAATATGGTCGGTAAGAATTAAATTGATTTATACATTCTTTAGTTGAGAGTAATGATTGAGTGACTGAACAGTTCTTTCCATATCATTTTTATAAACAATAAATGTCAGTTCGGTATATGTGGAGACTATTTCTATGACATTAATATGTCTGTTTGCCAGCTGACTGACTAGTGAATAGATTGTATTGGGTATATTTATATATTCCGATGAAAAACGTACCGATACTGCCACGAGATTATCAATTTTAACTTTCGGATTTATCGAGAAATGTTTACATATGGCATCTTTTACTTCGGTTGAACAAATAATTGTTATTTCATTTAACCCTTCTATAACAGTAAAGAAATCTTTGTCTTTTAACAAAGAGTTATCAAGATTATTTAACCGTTGCAATGTATGGGAGGTTTTTTCATAAGAAATTTCCGCTAGTAAAGAAGTCACGCTCATTGTACTTATTTTTACAAAAGGCGTTAAAGAATTTGTTCGGGAAACTTTTTTTGATATCCTGTTTAGAGCTACTATAATCGTACCGATTTTAACCGGTTTAAAAGTTTTTGTTTCAACTCCGTTATGAATTTTTTTAGCATAAGCGCTGATATTTAAGACACCACGTTGAATAGCTTCAATTACAAAGCCATCTTCATAAATAATTTCTTCTACCACATCAGTAATACGAATCATATGTAAAATATATTACAAATAATAATAAATATGTACAATTGTAATAAAAATTTTACAAAGTAGCAAGGCTTTGTTTTAATGCTGGATATGAATAATGAATCAGAGCCAATCTTTTCCAGCACAGGAGGTTTGGGAGTATCACGTCGACAGAATGAAAGACTATATATAAATGCACGACGAATATCGGATAATACTGATGAAATCGAAAGCAATTTTTCCCATTTGAATAGAATAAGAGAGCGATTCTCCCACAGGATAGGAAGAGTAGTTTTTCGTGGTATTGTGACCGATCCTGTTATAAAACATATTGCTAATAATAATTTGAGAAAGAATTTGGAAGTTGCTTTACCTTTGCAGGAGTTTACCAATGAGACTTCCTGGCTTATCTATCTGGCTCAAAACAATATTGAGAGGGGACAGCCAACTCCCATGGATTTGATGATCTCGGAGACGGACGGTTTGAAAGAAGGAACTTATTCCCCGGTACAACGGATAGAAAAAATACGAAGTAAAAGATACCGATTTATTAATGAAATAGAGGAGGATCAGATAGACGATCTGTTTAAACTCTGGGGATCAACCTTTGGTTGGAGTAGAGAAGAAATTGGGCATCTACAGCACAGACTCAAAACGGAAAGGAAAATGGATCCGCAGAAGCGTACAGTATGGTTTAGCGGTATAGCTGATGACAAACAGTTGATTAGTGTATCAATGGCTGAAAGACTGATTATACCAGCAATATCTGGACAGCTGGACTTGATAGAAAGTACTGAATGGAAAACACAAACAGGCTATGAAGGTCAGGGTCTGCAGACTGCGGGTGTATCTTACCTTATCGCTAATGTGTTAACTGATTTACAGAATAGTCTCAACGACTTACCTCTTATATATGCAGAGTGTAATTTTCAGACACGTGCCGATAGAGCCGGTATGGGTGCAGGTCTAAGAATTCCTCTACGTGACCAATTAGTACATTCTGTTCCTCAAATATTAAGACAGAATGTTAGTGTTAATGATGGTTTGTCCCAACAGCATGGTAATTTGCGTGATTTCACATTTATGTATTTGCCTGTAGGAAGTATAAGAAGATACTATTCTAACCCACAAATGAGCAGAATTATGGAATTGTGCAAATAATATGGAAATACAATTTATTTACTCAGCAAAACATACAATTCACGATCCCGTTTATGAAATATATGACGGACAAAAAGAACCATATGCTGAAAAAGCAGAAAGAATAAAAAGTATTGAATCTTCTCTGAAGGCTAATGGGTTTAAGTCCTTTTACACTCCTAAGGTTTTTCCGCTTAAATATATTTTAGCTGTTCACCAGAAAGAGTATGTAAGTTTCCTCAGAGCGCGTGTGTTAAAGATACTGCCTGAAGATATATTATTTTCCTCATATTACATTATGGACACTTATACTCCCTTAGTTAGTAGGACATATGAGGCAGCCTTAACTTCAGTAAATGTAGCATTAACAGGAGCAGAATGTATTCTAAACGGTAAAAAATTAATCTACAGTCTGTGTCGACCTCCAGGTCATCATGCCGAACATAACCGCATGGGAGGATATTGTTATTTTAATAATGCAGCTATTGCCGCGAACTATCTATCAAAGAAAGGCAAAGTGGCAATTTTAGATATAGATTTTCATCACGGAAATGGAACACAGAATATTTTTTATCAGCGCGCTGACGTATTATATATTTCACTGCATGCAAATCCGCATGATAGGTTTCCGTATAACAGTGGTTTCGCAAAAGAGAAGGGGTCAGGAGACGGACGTGGGTACAATATTAATTTCCCTTTATCCCTTGGAACGACTGATAGGCAATATTTAAAAATCCTCAGAAAAGCATTAGCAGAAATTGATAATTTTAATCCTAAATATTTAGTTGTCTCAGCGGGTTTTGATACATATGAGTATGATCCTATTGGTGGTTTCAAATTAACAATTCCATGCTTCAGTATGATTGGAGAGGAAATTAGAAAAATAGATCTACCAACTCTAGTCATACAGGAAGGAGGATATAATGTTGAAAAACTAGGAAAGATAGCGGTATCGTTTGTCCGGGGTTTAACAGGATCTTAAAGTTATTCGGCCAGAATTGGTCTGTCCACTTTTAAATTCTGTGTAAAATTTTTATTTGATCTTATTACAAGTAGTGAGACCAGAATAGTTATTGCCAGAAAAAGTAAAGTCGTTAAAAATGCCATATGATAACCAGCAACTACTCCAGATGGGGAATTAGATAATCCAGAGATAGTATTCGTAGCAGCTACTGCAATACTTGACAGTATAGCAAGCCCCACCGCTCCTCCCATCTGCTGGGAGGTATTAATCAAGCCTGAGGCCAGACCTGCTTTGTGAGTGGGAACTCCACTTGTGGCTGCCAGAAATACAGGCATAAAAGTCAGACCCATACCAAAAGGGATAAGTAAAAAGGATGGTAACACACTCCAGTAGTTCCCATTTACCGGCATCATAGTTAATGAGAAAAGACCCATAGCAACTATAAGTGGACCGATAGATAAAAAAGGTTTAAAGCCGAATTTGGCTACAAGCTTGGGTGTCTGAGAGGATGTTAATCCTAAAATGATAGGGAAGGGTAAAAAACTTAAGCCGGTTATGAATGAAGAATAATGCAGAATCGTTTGTAAATAGAGTGAGGTTATATAAAAATTGCCAAACATAGTTCCGGCTAAAAACGCCATCATAACATTAGCTCCCACCACATTTCTGGAAGTAAAAATATCCAACGACATAAGCGGGTGGCGAAATGTTTTTTCCCGGTAGATAAACAGAACATGCAGGATAATAGCCAGTATTAGGAGAGCAAATGTCGGAATACTTGTCCAACCCCAAACACTGGCTTCACTGATGGCAAAGACTAGAATCATAATACCGCTGGTTATAAGTCCTGCTCCAAGCAAATCCAATTGTTTATGCGATTTTTCTTCTTGTTCATGTGCCGGCAGAATGCGGGCTATGGCCAGACTGATGATAATTCCAACTGGAACATTGATAAAAAAGTTCCATCTCCAGTTGATAAACTCAGTTAAGAATCCGCCAAGTAGTAATCCGAGGGCTGCTCCACCTGTGGCGACTGTTGTCCAGAGAGATAAGGCTTTATTTCGTTCATTTCCTGGAGGGAAAATGGTTAAAACAATTGATAAAGCAGAAGGTGACATAAAGGCGGCTGCCAGACCCTGTAAACCACGCAGTAATATAAGTAGAAATGCAGATTGACTAATACCGATAGTAAATGAGACAACTGTAAAGGTACTCATACCAAAAAGTAAAGTCCTTTTTCGGCCGAACAGATCAGCTGTTCTTCCACCAAGTAATAAAAATCCTCCAAATGTTAGAGAATAGGCAGTTACTACCCATTGCAGTGTATCGGAGTTGAAGTTTAATGATTGTTTTATTGCCGGTAGCGCGACATTTGTTATTGAAGAATCAAGAACTACCATAAACTGCGCAATGGTAACCAGCAAAAAAATTAACCAGTTTTTGTTCATAACATAGATCATAGTATAATTAGATTGTTAAGGATGTCAACTATTGAAATAACTATTTATTAGAGATATAATGATACTGTTATGTCGGGAATAAAAAATAATTTATATCTGCAGCTATTTCAGGTGTCACTCTTAACAAAACATGATTTGATGGATATTGCCGGTGAATTTGAATTGTCTGTTATGCAGTTATATACACTGTGTTTACTAGCTAATAATAATTCAATTCCTATGAATTCACTGTCTGCAAGAATAAATTGTGATGCCTCAAATATAACCGGCATAGTCGATAGATTGTTTAATCATAAATTTATTACCCGTGAGGAAAATCCCGATGACCGGCGGGAGAAAATGATCAAACTAACTAAAAGGGGTGAGAATTTGTGTAATAAAATAGACAAAAGAATTGATGCAATGAAACCGGCATATTTTGAAACTCTGAATTCACAGGAAAAAAAGCAATTTAGTTTGATATTATCCAAACTGATTGCTACTGCCCATAAATAGACATTGTTGATAAGTACTACTCAATATAGCCTAAACTAAGTTAGTCGTAATGAACAGCCCGCCGATCCTAATTACTATTCAAATCTTCTTTTTAGATAAAAGAATCCGGTATGATGATTGAAGTTATTTCTTAAGTAAGGTAAAATCTTGTGCATGGAAAAGTTATTGCAAGTTAATTTAGCAGATATGGAGGCGGGATTTGATAATTGGTATCAGCTTACACCGGTAGAGCGATTTGATTTGACAGCGACAATCAGACAGAGACTGGGAGATAGCGATGCAGGATTCGATCATAATGCTGGGATTGAGAAAACAGAAGAAGATTTTTACAATCATATAAAGTTATACTTTAAACATCAAAGATATCCAAAAGAGGATCTGGATACTGCTAGAAATCAGGTGGTATCTTTAGGATTGGATGACTCATATTCTCACATAATAGCTCTAGCTACCAGAAGGTATGTGAACAAAGCTAAAAGAAGCTTATATGGTGCTGTTATCCGCAACAATGGTAAGTATACGACAAATACTCTTCGTATGCTTGATGGGATTAAGGGTATGGAAATTTTTACCAGTAATGCGGTTTCAGCTCACCTTAGTAAGTCTCCCCGAAGAAGTGACTTTAATGGACACTCCAATCTTTTTCCCCAGGGACATTTCATGTATATTAATCTTGATCCGAATGTCTGGGACTCTGCCCGCAGTGAACTTCATGCTGATTTAAGAGGAGATAAGCTTGTTCGATGGCAACTCAATTATTTATGGGACCAGACCCCGGGGACGCGTCAGCTGATAGCGCCATATGAATCATCTGGTGCAATGGGTGGCGGAGTGTTGGCTGCGGGTAACGTATATCTACATTACTATTCACTGCTTCAGGAAGTTTCATAGTTGACTAGTAGGAGCATAGGTGCTATAGTATTCTTACAATTCAAGAAAGACTTTGATAGAGAACTAGTAGAGAGTTAAGGTGACAACAGAAAGGGAGCGGTTGATGAAAGACTCCCCGAACTTAATAATCTCGAATTACCCTCTGGAGTCGAAACCCTAAAGCAGATTGCAATTAAGGTTTACGGGTAAGCCCGTTATAGCAGAAAGAATGTGTCGGAAACGGAGCATTTGAAATGAGGCTATTTAGCTATAATTTTAAGATCCCCGCGATGGGGATTTTTTTATGGCCGTGATAGCAAAACAAGGTGGTACCGCGAGAAGCCTCGCCCTTGTCTATCTGATTAAAAAGGATAGATAGGGGCGAGGTTTTTTTTATAAAAAATATGAACAGACAAAGAATATTATGGTTTCAGGATAGCGCAAAGTTGCGAACAGACCCAAAAGATTGGGGGAGACTGGATGTACTTACAATGCGTTTAGTAGCTAGTGCCGGTCATCCGGAGTTTGAACATGTGATTGTAGATCTTCTTTCTCATTTAAAAGTACTGGAAAATGAGTTGAGAAGAAGAACCTTCAGCTCGGTTATTGACCTCTCAGGTCAGATGCGATCGCATTTGGAGAGAATGCTTCCTGGTACTTTAGTAAGCGATGATTTACATTTGAGCCGTATTAGAGTAGTTTCTTCGCCAAGGTTGGATGGAATAGGACATTTTGTGTCATTGGGTTCTGCACAAATTAGGGAGATGAGAGACAGGGTGGATTTATCAAGACCTCTGTTTATAGATGATGTCGGCTGGTCAGGACGAACCATGATAGATGCAGCCGGCCTGCTTGGAGCAAGTATGCAGGATAGCACCTTTGGCTTTATCACCGCTAATGTAGGTACATTTGGGATAGATAAACCGGGTGGAGCAAGGCTTCTTGAAGAGGCAGGAGCAGAAGTAGTTGCGGGAAGTGCGGTTCAAACTCCTCAGGATGACGGTTTTCATCTGTTGGATTTTTTTGATCATCCTGCACTTGGGAGACGGGAAATGTTTGATACCATAATACACTTACAAGATCTTCGGGAACGATTAGCAATTTGTGACGAGGGCAGTAAAAAAAGTATTGAAAGAGAAATTAAAGATGTTCTTCTGGAAAGACGGGAGGGTTTGTTTCCTCATTCCATAGATACGCAAGGTATGAAGGTCTTACAATCAGAAGGAAGAGTAATCGCGCAAAATGGTTTAAACAAAAATTCATTTTTCGACAGAAATATACCAAACTGGTTAATGCCCTCATTTTCACGCCGTTTAAGTAGTGAAATGTTAAGAAGAAATAGGACAGAAATATGTGATACTATTCATGAGTTACAGCAGATTACTAGGGATAAAGAGGCATCAGCAGAAACTAGACGGGATTTTCCGGCTGAAACTTTTTGGCCAAAAAGAGAAAGATAATAATTATGAAGCAGCGAAAATTGCAAATCGGTGTAATGGGATCATGTACGGATATTATTCACTCACAGAAACTATTGGAGTTGGGAGAGGAAGTGGGATGGTGGATAGCTAAGAAGAAGGCCATTCTGTTGGTGGGAGCTGAAAAAGACGTCGACTCAGTCTCTCAGGCTGCCTGTCGGGGAGCAAAAAAAGCAAAGGGACAAGTAGTGGGTGTGACATATGGAAAAGGTTTGGATGTGCATGAAAAAAATATTGATATAATTATTGCAACCGGCTCAGAGCGTGGAGGAGGCAGAGAGTTTGTTCTGGTCAACAGTTGTGACGTTATCATCACTATCAACGGAGGTTCAGGAACTTTAACGGAAATTGCCATTGCCTACCAGGCTAATATTCCGATAATTGCTTTGGGCAGAAGTGGGGGCTGGAGTGAAAAATTGGCCAATACTTTTTTGGACGAGAGAAAAAGAATAAAAATTATCAGTGCAGAAAGTGCAAAAGAAGCGGTAAACAAGGCAATCGACCAGGTAAAAAATTCCAGATGACAATTTATATTCATAAGCAGATAATTTAGATTATCGTTTAGGGGAAACTCATTCTGTTACCCGTATGTCGTAAGTTATCTGATAAATTTGATTTATTGCCAAAAAAAGAGTGTTTTAGTTTATTTATCATTGAAATAGCCTTACTTTATTTGGCAATTTAAAGATAATTAAACTACATTAATTTTAATACGTCTGCCTAAAGTAAAAATTGAACAGAAGATATTACTGTTGTTTCTGCTGGTTGTATGTGTACCTTTACTTATCACCAATTTTAAGAATAGAAGGAGGTATCTCTAGTTGAAAAGACATATTTTGCTGCCTAACTTGACAAAAGTATCAATACATGAGTTAATCGAATAGATGGTTATATTAAATGTAATACTTATCATATTATCCTTTATCGCGATTCCCTGGCTATTTATCGGGATCATTCTTGGTATTATCTTTGCCATTGTTAGAGCAAATACCAAAGATCAGAATAGTAGAAGAACATATAAAAAAGTTATGCTTTGGTGTTTTATTACAGCAGTTGGTTTTTGGGTTTTTGTATTTTTGATTAATTTTATTTCTATGATACTGGTTGGCAAACCAATTACTTAATAAAATAAATGCAAACTATTCAAAATACACAATCAACTCAGCAGACTCAGGATGTTCAAAATACACAATCAACTCAGCAGACTCAGGATGTTCAAAATACACCCCCTACATTACCTCAACAATATATCGGATTTTGGAGAAGATTCTTAGCCTATAGCGTAGATGGTTTGATTCTTGGAATAATAGGAATGGCAGTGAATGCTCCTGGCGGTTTTCATTTTACGACATCCGCTACACAAAATGTTCCCACAACTAATTTCGGATTGAGTTTTTTAATTGGGGTGGCTTATTTTATTTTCTTCTGGGTTAACCAAAATGGTCAAACTCTCGGCAATAAATTACTCGCAATTAGAGTTGTTAAGGAGAGCGGACAACCAATGGATATTGGTTCTGCAGTTATTCGTTATATTGGATATCTAGTGTCTGCAATTGTTTTCTGTTTAGGATTCTTGTGGGTAGCATGGGACAGTAAAAAGCAAGGTTGGCATGACAAAATGGCGGGAACAGTTGTTGTTCCTACTGACAAAAAGCCCCATACAGTTCTGGCTATTTTTCTAGTCTTTGGTTTTTTAATAATCGGAGTTATTGCCGTAGTTGGATTAACATTATTAGCGGTTGTTGCTGGTGTTAAGGGTGGTCATCTGACACAAACATCTACAGCTCAGTATACTCAAGTTCAAGCTGATCAATTCTCGCAACAAATATTTACCCTAATTAATCAAAAAAGAACTGCAGATGGACTTTCGCCTTTAAATGAAAACCAGCATCTCTGTGTATATGTGAAAAAAATATTAACAGAAGCCGCCGGTAATAAGAATTTTCCTTGGAGCCAGCATTTCTTGGAAGATACAGCTAATCCACAATTCCAGCAAGCCTACTTTAGTGGTTTTACGCAGGAATTTTATGAATATACTCCAACATTACCAGTAGATCAGGCAATTCCTGCTGCTAACGACTGGTATACAAAAAAAGGATTTGCTATAAATAATGCCTCGATTACAGATGGTTGTATTGGTGCTGACCCTCAAAACACCTTCTTCATTTACGCAAAATCCGCCGCTAAGTAATTAAATGTATTTTTCTCAGAAAATACAAAAGACTGGCTAGTTTGATAAATTGAACTGTGTGGCAATGGACAGCATTCTTGTAAACTATGCCATGTGAATATCCAACTTTTTATAACAATTATTTATTCTAGCAAGCTTTTATCGCCCTTTAGCAACCTGTTTTTATTTTATTTGTTAATTTTACGGCATATACGGATTCATTTTTTAGATCACCTATTCTTCTTGTAATTAACCACCAAGTTTGCCTACTTTAATCGTATCAGGTATTTTGTTTATATTCTGAGAAACAGCTCGAAGAGATTTTAATTTTGTAAAAATAAATAAGCTTGCTAAGTTATTTTTTTGATAGTAGTTTGTCTATAAAATAAGTCATTTATTTCATCAGTTAGAGTAATTGAAAAACCTGTTTGTTCAAGTAAATTCCGTGCCTTATCAGAACTGAAACGTTTTTCAAAGGGTGGACCAAAGTCTGAATGCTGCTTTATCCAGTCAATATTTACTAGTTTACCTGTAGTCTTGAGCATTTTGTTAGCATTACGCAAAACTTTTAAAGGGTCGCTAAAGTCATGCAGAACAGTTGATAATAGTATCAGGTCGACAAAGTTTTCTCCAGGTAAAAAATCTTCAGCACTACTGATAAAAGTATAAATGTTAAGTAAATTATTTTCACTTGCTGTATCTTTTAACCTTTTAACTGCTATTTCGTCGATGTCTATGCCTAATATTTTTCCTGTCTCTTTGACAATTGATGCAGCGGGAATTGAGAAATAACCATCATTGCACCCCAGATCGACCATTATCATACCTTTTTTCAGTCCTGCTTGCTGCAAAATTAAATCAGGATTAAGAATTTTTCTTCGTTGGTTTTTATTGTAAGTAAAATGATGCATTATAATTTTTTCATAATATCATATTAAGACCTAATTTTCTTGAAATATTAAATATAATAACTAGTAATACCTTTTCAAGAAATGTCAGTTGACTGGATTTTGAAGCTGTAAAATGCTAAGCTAAGTCTGATGAAGGTAATACTTAAGTCTCCACTAAGATTCTGGCGCTGGTTTTTACATACCTCTTGGAAGAAAAAAGTTCTGGTGATCGTAGTTTTTTTGATTTTACTTCTAATTATAAAAAATATATTTTCTCCCTCTCCCACACAGCAGTACACCTTTGATACTGTCTCTTTAGGTAATATTGATCAGCTCGTAACGGAAAACGGTACAGTGACTTCTTCAAATCAGACAGATGTTTATTCGCCGGCGAACGGAGTACTGGATCAATTGTTTGTTAAAAATGGTGACAGTGTAACCGTGGGTGAAAAGTTATTTACTGTCAGAAGTACAGCTACAGCTCAGGAACAGGCAGCAGCTTATGCTAATTATCTATCTGCTCAAAGCACGCTTAATGCTGACAATGCTACGCTGTATTCCCTGCAATCAACTATGTTCTCGGATTGGAAAACCTTTACTGATTTAGCGACTAATTCTACCTATCAGAAAAGTGATGGTTCACCAAATTATACTAACCGTGTTTTGCCCGAATTTACTACTGCCCAGGACAACTGGCTGGCCGCCCAGGCTAATTACAAAAATCAACAATCAGTCATTGCCAAAGATCAGGCTGCGTTAAATAGTTATTATCTGGCATATCAGGCAACCCAAAACGCTACTATCACGGCCTCTACTAACGGAATTGTGGCCAATATCATTGGTCTAACCGGTGCTAAAGTTCAGGCGGAAACCTCGAGTTCCCAGGCTAGTGCGACTACGACTGTAATTACACCAGTTATGATTATTGGTACTAACCATGGATCATCTATTCAAACAACTGTAAGTGAGGTGGATATTAATAAAGTCGCACTTGGACAAAAAGCTGATGTAACATTCAGTGGAATTCCTAATAAAACGTATAGTGCCAATATCATACAGATTGACAGTTACGGTACCCAAACAAACGGAGTTGTAACTTATAACGTCTTCTTAAAAATTACCAATGCCGATAATTTGGTTAAGCCTGGTATGTCGGCAAATCTGACAATTTATACCGCACATAAAGATAATGTCCTGACAGTTGCCAATGCAGCGATTATTCCTTATCAGAACGGTAAAGCGGTTCAAATTGTTGGTAAAAACGGCAAAGTAAAATTTGTGCCCGTGTTAATTGGTTTGCGCGGATTTTCGCGCAGTGAAGTATTAAAGGGTGTAAGTAACGGAGCAAAAGTAATACTGGGTAATACACAATTAACCAACAACCAATCAGGCGGTCCAAATAGCGGCGGTTAAAAGATGCTTTATGAATAAGCTCAATAAACCTCTTATAGATTTCCAGCATATACGCAAAGTATATAAAACAGGTGACAACGAATATGAGGCACTGCATGATTTGACAGTGAAAATTGAGCGTGAGGAATTTGTGGCAATTATGGGTCCATCGGGTAGTGGCAAATCAACCACTATGCATATCATGGGAGCTCTTGATACGCCAACCAGTGGAAAGTATCTGCTTAATGACAAGGATATTTCCAATTATACCGATGATCAGCTGGCGCATATACGCAATGAAGAAATAGGGTTTGTCTTCCAGTCATTTAATTTGTTATCAAGAACCAGTGTGATTAAAAATGTGGAGAGACCGATGTCTTTTAGTACGCTTTATCCACCGGAAAAAAGACGGGAACGGGCAATGGAAATGCTTCGTTTAGTTCATCTGGAGGAAAAGGCGGATAATTTGTCCAATCAGATTTCAGGCGGTCAGATTCAGCGTGTAGCAATTGCCAGGGCTCTGGTTATGAATCCCTCACTACTTCTGGCTGATGAGCCAACCGGAAATCTGGACAGTAAAACCTCCCATGAAATTATGTCGTTTTTTCAAACCCTGCATACTCAGGGACACACAATTGTAGTTATCACTCATGAACCGGATATTGCATCGTATGCTGACCGGATAATCCTGATTCGTGACGGAATAATTGTTTCGGATGAAAAGAATACGCATAAAACCAAAGGAGTTAAAAAATGAATTATTCGGAAGTTTTTGCTACGGCTGTTAGATCATTGCGGGCTAATATCCTGCGTACCTTTCTGACCATGCTGGGAATTATTATCGGAATTTTTGCCGTTACACTTGTTCTCATTATCAGCCAGGGGGCAACTGCTGCTATTACTTCCAAGATTTCTGCTTTGGGTACTAATTTATTATATATTGTTTCAACTCCGGATATTCCTTTAACCCGTAATGATGCAACAGCTATTGCCCAGCAGGTGCCACAGATTAATTTAGTGGCACAACAAGTTGTATCTACAAAAACTGTGTCTGCCAATGGACAAAGTACAAGTGTCAGTGTCAATGGTGTTACTCCTTCATATGCTGATATGCTTTCTCTTACTCCACAGTACGGAAACTTTTTTACTGATGACGATGTGACTTCATACAGCAGTGTCGCAGTTCTTGGCTCACAGGTTGTAACTGATTTATTCGGAGCTGATTCAAATCCGGTGGGTAAACTGATCCAGATTGGCAATAGCTCATTTTATATTGTAGGTGTACTCCAGGCCAAAGGCAGCTCAATTGCGGGTGATCCTGATAATTCTATCTATATCCCGGTAACTACGGCTATGAATACCGTGGCGGGTACCCAGACGCTGACTGATATTGAGGCGGCGGTTACTAACAGTAATATGGTGGATGTGACAGCACTTGAGGTTAAACAATTAATTATTGATCGGCATAATATTACTGATCCCAATGTTATTAAAAAGTATGCAATTTATACTTCCAAGGATCTTTTGGCAACGGTAGGGACTATTACAGGTATTCTAAGCGGTGTGCTCGCAGGCATTGCTGCTATATCACTGCTAGTGGGGGGAATTGGCATTATGAATATTATGCTGGTAACAGTGACTGAGCGAACCAGAGAAATAGGTCTTCTCAAGGCTATTGGTGCTACCAGAAATAATATTCTGGTGCAGTTTCTAATCGAAGCTGTTGTTTTAACCGTATCTGGTGGATTAATCGGTACTATATTGGGTATGGGAGTGGGATTGTTATTATCAAGCATTCTTAAGGTGCCTTTTACATTGCCGCTTGGGTCTATAATAGCCGCGGTTATTGTTTCTATACTCATAGGTTTACTTTTTGGTATTTATCCTGCGCAAAGAGCGGCTAAAATGAATCCCATTGACGCACTCCGATATGAGTAAGTTGTCATTGTCCATAGTTGCCTAGGTCACAATACATCCATTACAGTTCATAAGTTTTACAAGAGTCAGGCTCGTACATGTGAGTATTCAAGTTATTTCCCAAGATAAAACTCGAGTCAAAAGTAATTTATTCTGGGACGGGATGAAACGGTTATCATGGTTTAATTACTGTTTTTCTCATGACAAGAATGCCTCACTAACCTGCCTATACTTTGGTGTATCTCCAGATACATTTTATCCCTTGGCAGAGACGATTGACGATTACAGACATTGGAAGATAATACAAGCCAACGGTGACCAAAGAAGGTGAGGCAGAAGACACCTCCAATGACATAAAAAACTTCGTTTATGCAATACGGGAGAAGGATAAGGAGAAGTCAAATTATGAAATTCAGGCAGAGTTAAAAGGCCAAGGGATTATTACTAGGCACAATACCATCCAGAAGATTATGAACAAATATCCAGAGCTATGTAGTGCACAGAAAGAGAGTAAAAAGTCGCCCTCATATGATAGCTCGAGTCAAGTCAGCCGGAGGACTACAGGAAGGAGTCTGTGATCATTGGCCTAAGTTGATACGACGTATTTTTCAGTTCTTGGTGATCGTTACTTTCATTTCTCAGCAATTGACCCGATTAAAAAATATTTAGGATTTTTTTTCTGTTACCGGGCGGTAAAAAGGGACAAAAATACCAGGTTCTACACGATGCATTATTTGGGTTATAAGCAGATAGCCAACTGATGATAATCCGGCAATAAAAAAGCTTACCGGGCCATGCAGATAAAAAGCCAACAGTAAACCTGCCCAGGTGGATAATACGCCAAAGCAGATAGCTATAAGAATCGTTAACAGGGGACGACGGCTTAGATGCAAAGCAGTTGCAGCTGGCGCTATAAGCAGAGAAAAAGCCAACAAAACGCCAACGACTAATATCGCCTCAGCAATAGTTATACTAACCAGAATCATAAAAATTACTGATAAAGCCCGTACAGGAATACCTCTGGCCAGGGCTACTTGGGGATCAATGGATGAGAATAACAAGGGACGAAATATAAAAATAAGCACAAAAAGTGTGAATAAAGAGGTAACAAAATTAATAATTACATCAGATGTGGTGACGCTAAGGATTGAGCCGAATAGAATGCTAACTGTTTCACTTGCATTGGTGGTATATAATTTTAAGAACAATACTCCAAGGCCCATGGCAAATGATAGCACCATTCCTACCTCCACATCGCGTCCCTGTATGCGCTTACCAATAGTTGCTATACCAATCGCGGCTAAGATAGAGGCGATAAAAGTTCCCACCAGCGAACTTAATCCAAGCAAGGGAGCACCAGTTGCTCCGGCAAATCCAATCTCTGTAAAGGACTCGGCCGCAAATGCCTGCGAGCGTATGACCACAAAATATCCCACAATCGCGCAGATTATCGCCGTGAGCGTTCCTGACAAAAAGGCGTATTGTATAAATTGATATTGCAGTAAATGTATCATAATATTTGTTCAAACAGGCAGAAAACGTACTGCCATATAGGCTAGAAATGATAAACTTGTTATATAAAATGTTACAGGTAGATTTGTGCTTGCTGCTAAGAGTATTCCCATCCAGGAAAATAACAGGGCGAAGATAATCGCCAGTCCAATAGTCGAAACTGGTTTTTTAGTCAGCCGCATTGCGGTGGCGACAGGACCTACCAGAAGAGTGAATATTAACAATATACCTACAATTTGTACCGCGATTGAGACAGTAACTGCCAAAAGGATAAGAAATAATATGGACAAAAACTGAGTTGGTACGCCTGATGCCTCGGCAACCTGGGGGTCAAAAGAGCTAAATAACAATGGACGGTAAATGCCTATCATACAAAGAAAGGTTAGAATACTAAAAATAATGGTCATTATGACATCGGTTTTACTTACCCCGAGTATGGTTCCAAATAAGATGCTGTAAGCCTCCTCAGCGTATCCCTGGTAAAGAAAGAGAAATAATACACCCAATGAAAGAGCCAGAGTTAAGATAATACCAATCGTGATGTCGCGTTCATGAAATCGTCTGCCTATAATTCCTATGCCTATTCCTGAGATTATAGTAAAGACCAGTAGTCCAAAAACCGGATCAACACCAAGCAGAACTGCACCGGCAGCTCCCGCAAATCCGATATGCGAAAGAGCATGACCGGCAAAAGTTAAACGTCTAAGGAGTAAAAAATATCCCACGAGTGGGGCAATCAGCGCAACAAAGGTAGCTGCTATAAGTGCGTTTTGCATGAAGGGATACTGTAGGAGTGAAATTACATACATATTATTTCTATAACTCTTCCCCAATTACAAACATTCTGCCTTTTGTTTGGATGACCTCGATGGGCGAGGCGTATAGTTTGGAGAGAACCTCGCTGGTAATAATTTCAGAGGGTTTACCAATAGCACTGTGGGTATTGGCAATATATACGACTCTGTCAATAACTGCGAGTAGTGGATTGACGTCATGGGTAACCAAAAGCACGGTTATATTTCTTTTTTTTGCAATTGATTTAACCAGATTGATAATAGTATTGGCATGTGTAATGTCTAAACTGGCTAATGGTTCATCCAGAAGGAGTATCTTAGGGTTGGTAAGCAGTGCTTGAGCGATTAGCAGTCTTTGTTGTTCTCCACCAGAAAGTTTACCAACCGGACTGTTGGCATATCTTAGCATGTCAACCTCATCCAAGGCCTTTTCAATTAGTTTGGTTTTATGTTTACTGGGAAAACCGATTCCCCAATGGGTACCATCAAGGCCAAAACCTACCACGTCGCGCGCACGAAGTGCCATATCTGCCTCCAGAGTACGGTGTTGAGGTGCATAACCAATAAATTTATTGCCTCTTTTTGGTGACGAGCCAAAAATGCTGATCATTCCAGAACTGGGTTTATACAATCCAAGCAAAAGTTTTAGCAAGGTGCTTTTTCCCGCCCCGTTTGGTCCTAAGATTGCGATAAACTCACCTTCATTTATGCTAAGGCTCACATCTTTTAAGATAACCCTATTTGAAAGTGTAAGGTTGATATTTTTTAAACTGATGATTGATTCCTCTGGCATGTCAGTATGATCTATTTTGTGCTTTTCAGGGCGTTTTGTAAATTATTTAACTGATTTAACATCCAGGATTGATAAGAACTATCTGCTGTCATGGTTTCAGTCACTCCAACAACCGGAATATTGTTCGCTCTAGCTTCATTTTGTAGGTTTGTAGTAATAGGGGTTATGGTTTGTTCATTATATATTAATACTTTTATTTCATGTTTTAAGATCTGATTGTTTGATGTCGCGACATCATTAGCTGAAGGATCATTGCCCTCGGCAATGGCGCGTTCAAAAGCCAGCGGTGTTAACACTTTAAGACCCATGGGGCCTGTTTGATAAAGAAAAATAGTCTCAGTCAATCCTATCGGAGTCTGATTATATTTGGCTTTTATCTCAGCCATTTTTTGCGTAATCGGGGAGAGGGAATTATCAAAAGCAGTCAGATTACTTGCAAAAGTTTGTGCCTTGGAGGGATCAACATGTTTTAAAGCATTGTCTATGGACTGGGCAACTGCTTTGATATTATCAACGCTATACCAAATATGCGGATTATCTACCAGTTTGTTTGTAGCGACATTTGCCCCAATTATAACGATGCGGGAGTTATTAGGTGAGGAGGAGAGTAATTTATCCATCCAGGTGTCATAATTATCACCATTTTCAATAACTATATTGGCATTTGCCACTGCTTTAGCATCTGAAACGCTAGATTCATATTCATGCGGGTCAGCATTAGGATCTGAGAGTAGACTTACTACCTCAACATTAGCTCCACCCAGTTGAGAGGCAATATTTCCATAAAAATTTTCCGCTGCGACAATGCGGATTTTTGTACTGGTCGTATTAAGTGTGTTAGTCTGTCCGCTAAAAAATATTATCCCTCCCGAGAAAATAATCAGAGCTGCAATAAGAGTTATAGTGAAAAATCTTTTACTCATATTAATTTTGACAGTTTTTACACAGCCCGAAGAATTCCAAGCTGTGTCTTTTGACAATAAAACCCTTCTTTTTTCTAAGTTCCTTCTCCCAAATATCTATATTGCAATCATCCATATCCTCAATAACCCCACATACCTGACAGATTAAATGATGATGGAAGCCTTTGCCTCTGTATTCATAACGGTTTTTACTCTCTGATAGATTAATTTCCCGCACTAGTCCTTTCTGCAAAAATGAGTGCATCATACGAAAGATGGTGGCTTTGTCCGGATCTATTCCTTTTTTTCTCAACTCAGACAAAATTGTGGTAACATCAAGCGGAGTAGTAGCTGTCTCAAGAATTTGCAGTACACCCAGACGAGTTGGGGTTGCTCTTAAATCCGCTTCGCGAAGTTCTGACTTGCAATCATGTAATTTAATTTGGGTAATCATATATGCAATAGAGTCGCATTTAGTATATGCAATTTAATTGCATATGTCAAGCAGGTATTCCTGGACCTTCTGTTACTAAAGCAATAGGGGAGCTGGATAAATCTGGAATGGGTTGAGGTTTAAAATATGAAAAATATAGAAACCAGCAACTCAGTCTGACTTTGTGGGAGCACTTGGAATATGGTATGGATAAACATCATACAAAAGTACGCAGATGCTGAAGATTTGTGTAAATGGTAACTATTCTTCAGATATATACTTCAAGCTAACTACCTTCTGCGGTGTATTAAATTAACTATTTATGCACTTATTTCTAGCAGATATTAGCATCCTACCTTTATAGTTTCTCCAGGAGTAATAAGTGAGGATTTAAGTCTGTTTTGTTGCATGATACTGTTATAGAGGTAGTTATTATCAAGTATATCTCCCGAGATACTCCAGAGCGTATCACCAGGTTTTACTGTATAGTTCTGACATTTACTTGTGCTTGATGTTGCTGCACCCAATACGTTATTTGATATTGTTGTATGTTCTAAAGAAAGAAATCCTCCAACCCTGACAGGAAGGACTTGCGACCAATTTCCCGGCATGCAGCCATTCTGTCCTCTTATTTTAAAATACCAAGTACCTGGGAAAAGGTAATTGACTGTATATGGGATTACTCCTGATGTATTTGAATAATCAAATGTTGTGGTAAAGCTATTTGCATTAGTATTAAATCCATAGCTTACAACATATTTATTATTCTGTCCGGAGACCGGAACAAAGTAGAGAGTCACGGATGTACCCATATTTTTTATTTCAAAAAGATTAGGAGAATTGGTTGGTGGCTGATTTGTACAAGAAGGTGGAGCCGAGGAAGATTGATTATTCGATCCTCCTCCTGAAGCAGCTGGTGCGGATGTAGGTGTAGAGGTAGCCAGCCAGGTAAAAACAGGCAGGGAGGATGTGTCATTAAATTTCCAGGTATTGGTAAAATCCCAGGAAGGAGAGCCTGTGTAGACTGCGTAAAGGGGTGATGTTTTGTAAAAGCTTGAAAGCGCTATTCCACCCGCGGAGCCCCCATTTATGGTAACTGTTCCGTTAGTGTAGCCGCAAAGTGTAGAGTCAACACTGTATGAGTTAGTGATGGTCATGCTAATGTAAGGTGAACACTCTCCTACTAAGCCGCCGTCTGTACCACCTGTTATTGTCCCGGTAGCAAAAGAGTTAGTGATAACTAAGTTACTATTCATATTTATCGGGGCTCCTGACAACCCTCCGGCATATCCGCCGCTTGTGGCGATAACATTACCCGAAGTATAGGAATTGTTGATAGTAGCCTCCCCATATCCTATCAATCCTCCCACAAAACTAGAACCACCAGTTACCGTTACTGTGGTATAGGAGTTACTTAGACTTAGTGTATAGTATATGTCTCCCACAATACCACCGACACTATCACCACTTCCTGTATCGGTTATACTACCACCTACAACCGCAACATCGGCAATTGTTCCACTTGATCCAGTATTGTATCCAACCAAGCCACCGGTGTTACCCCCACCTGTTATATTGACATCTGATAACTTGACATTTTGTATAGACCCAGATGATTCTCCAAAAAGTCCTACATTTGCAACACCGGGATCATTGATGAAAAGATTTGATATGGTGTGATTTTCTCCATTAAAATTGCCGGCAAAACCATAACCACTATTTATAATAGGAGTAAAGCCTGATCCTGTATTGTATGGCGCTACATTACAGTCTATATCATTCCCAAGTTGGTAATATGAGTATAACGCATTACTTATTTCCTGAAGTTGCTCACAGGTGGTTATGATATATGGACTTGCTGATGTACCAGCGCCACTCCCTGAGAAAGCAAAGCTTGGAGATACGCACAGAAGAGAAAAAATTGTAAATATAAAGGAGAAGAGAGAAATACGGGAAAGGTTTTTAAACATATGTTTATTATATGTACAGTGTTCTAAAATATGCAAGTATGCGGATTATTATCCATAGATATCCTACAGTGAGGAGAAGAGAAATGATATAAATAACCTTTTGATAGTACAATTACCATGCTAGTTGTCTGGAGTGAGTTGCGAAAATTGCCGAAATATATGATTCTAATACACAAACCCAGGCTGGTGAGTCTTATATTATTTGTCAGACGGAATTCGACCGGACTTACAAACCTGTAATCTTCAAACCTCTTTGAAATAAATCTCTCAAAATTTTATACAAGTTTCTATATCATTTAGCTTTAATAGATTTCATGAATCTGATTGAAAATTTAAAAATGCTGCTCTATACTTTGTGGATGAAAAATGAATATCTTTTATCCCCATATGTGAACATACATGAAGGTTTTGAAAGTATAATTAAATCAACCGCTAAGACAGGTCTTATCGGTCAGGAGACAGTGGTACATATTAATAGTATATTCGATTTAAAATATACACTCACCGGGCAGGAGGTACTGATGGCCAAGCTTTATCTGGCCAGACCACAATCTGATGCTGTAGCATATTTGCCTGGTAGGTCTCAATATGTCCTGACACCCGAACAGATTTCACTACTTAAATTAACCTTTGATTTGCAGCGGACCAAAGTATGTCCGATTATGAGTTTAGCTGTTACGAGACCGGAGTTTGAAGGAAGAGGTATAGCTACTGCTTTGAATCTGGAGCGTGATCAAATTATACAAGATGTACTGAAGAGACATAAAGATAGATTTACCGGTCGTCATGTGTATTCAGAGATTATAGATATGGCCATACCAAATGGTGTTGATAAACCTTCCCGGTTAACAGGATGGTCTTCCAGAATAGCAACTAAGTTGGGTTATGAATTGTTTGATCCATATGGCCCATTCAAAATATACAGAAAAGATTTTTAGTAAAATAGGTTTGGCGGTTTAAAAGCGAAGTACTACTTGATAGTTTTTTAATGGTTGTTCTGATTAGAAAAAGTATTAGAGATAAAAATAACAGATATAAATATGTTCATGTTATGTTTTGATAGTTTATCAATTATTCAACCTTTAAGTGATTAAGCGGGAAATAATAGTAAAACCTCAGGGCCATTGCATTCTAAATTTGACAAAACGCTTCCTACTGAATCACGATAGAAATTGCTTAGATTTCCGTGAGGA